>NZ_AZFE01000007.1 GCF_001434315.1 Paucilactobacillus oligofermentans DSM 15707 = LMG 22743
GACATTCGACAATAATGACACAACTGATCAGAATTTCACGGTTCACTTGAAGCATCAAAACATTCAGTCTACAGAGGCCAAAACCGTTACAGAAACTATTCATTATCAAGGCGCTGGTAATCAAACTCCTGCTGATAACACCGCTCAAGTGACCTTTACGCGTCAAGTCTCAACTGATACGGTTACAGGTGAAAAGACCTATGGGTCTTGGTCAGCTGATCAAAGCTTTGCGGCAGTGACTAGCCCAGTTATTAAGGGTTATACGCCAGATCAAGCTGAAATTGGGGCACAAACTGTGAGTGGTGACGCTAGTGATCTTGACTTCACGGTGATTTATACCAAGGATGCGCCAACAAAACCAGTTAATCCAAGTCAACCAACGACGCCAGCAAAACCGGTTCAGGCTGGTCAAGCGGCGGCTACTAATTTTGTGGACCAACGGTTGCCTCAAACTGGTGAAACTGATCAACAACACATGACGCTGAGTGGCTTATTACTATTAGCAATGAGTAGTGTGTTAGGACTCTTCGGAATGACTAAGCGGCAGCGCAAAGAATAGGATGATATTATATGCTAAATCATCGGCAAACTAAGATCCAGTTTGAGAGCTTAGCAACCCTACAGGTTATTCAGAAACAAGCATACCAGATGTTAATGCAAGGGCTGACCACAACTGTTTTCTCAATGCGTGAGTGGGGAATATTAATCTATCTGGAACAACACGGACAAGCCACTGCTAGTGAATTAGCTGATGCGTTCATGGTTAAGCGCACACTAATTTCCAGAAACACTTGGCGACTGATTCAAGATAATTTAATTCAATCACAAGTAAATCAAACTGATCGACGAATTGTGCGGCTAACCTTGACTACTAATGGTCAAGAAACTGTCGAAAGGAGCGTTCGGCAAGTGCAAGCAAATTTAAAAACTTTCAACCAAAGTCACGATTTGGAGAAGTTGACTAAACAAGTGGAAACTTTGTCACAACAACTGGCTAAGATAAATTAAAAGTTTTTCAAAGTAAGTAAAGATGCCTTAATGTAAATAAAGATCGGTCCGTTAAAACCCTTGGGGTTGAGCAGGCCGGTCTTTTATTGAAGTGAAGCAAATTTAAACATTAAGATTATTTTTGCCTGTAATAATAATTATCTGAATAAGGGACATTTTTACCAAAACACTTGGTAGCTGGAATGTTAGAAAAGCACTGCCCTGCGGCGATGTGTACCATCTATTTAGGCATGCTATTAAAAAAATGGCAAAGCTTAAAGATTAAGGGCGATCGGACGATGAACTTGGCGTATAAAGTCATGATGAACCAGCAGCGAAGCTATACGTTACGGCAGTACGCGGTGATTTGTATTGGGACCAACGCGCTGGATGATTACGAAGAGCAAACCATG
Source organism: Paucilactobacillus oligofermentans DSM 15707 = LMG 22743 (assembly GCF_001434315.1). Classification (GTDB taxonomy): domain Bacteria; phylum Bacillota; class Bacilli; order Lactobacillales; family Lactobacillaceae; genus Paucilactobacillus; species Paucilactobacillus oligofermentans. The sequence goes on from NZ_AZFE01000007.1 coordinate 1,401, forward strand.
AAGATCATTCATGACTTGGAGCCGGGGCACAAGTTGATTCTGATGACACCTTATAATGCCCGGGCCGATGCTGACTGAAATTCATCAAAGTTGGCCGTTTTGGAACGGCATCTGCCAGCTAAGTATAAGTTCATTACGATTGCCGACTGGGGCAAGATTGCGGCGCAACATCCAGAAGTCTTCAAAGGGATAGATGGCGTACACTTCGGTGGCATTCGGGCTGGTGATATTTTATACGCCAAGGTAATCAATCAGGCACTACAAGTGGCTAAGCATTCCCCTGTTAAAGAGGATTAGATAAAAATATTTCTTGACGTTTTTGATATATAATGATTAAAGTGTTTAGATAGAGTAAAGTGGGGCCATAACTTAACAGTTGTGGCCTCTTTTTTGATACTGTATAATTAAAGGGTTAGAACCGTGTCATTACTTAATGACATAAGTAAGGAGATAAAAAGATGAAATATGGCTATGCGCGGGTCAGTACCACTGATCAAAAATTAGCAAATCAAATTGAGTTACTAAAATTGGCAGGAGCAGGAAAAATCTTTCAGGAAAAGTTTACCGGCACAACTACTGAACGACCGGAGTTTCAAAAACTGTTGCGCACTCTAAAAACAGGTGATACTTTGATTGTCACTAAGCTGGATCGGTTTGCGCGGAACACGCGCGAGGCATTAGCGAGGCATTAGCCATTATCCAAGAGTTGTTTAAAGAAAATGTCAAAGTCAACATTTTGAATATGGGCTTAATTGACAATACGCCGACTGGCCAATTAGTCTTTACAATATTTAGCGCCTTTGCGCAGTTTGAACGCGATATGATTGTCACGCGCACACAAGAAGGTAAATTGTATGCCAAGCAACATGATCCGTTGTTTCGGGAAGGGCGACCGAAAACGTATTCTGATGAACAAATCAGATTTGCTTATGAGCTGCGAAAACAAGGCATGACCTACAAGATGATTGAACGAAAAACGGGGATTAGTAAACGCACGCAGCAGCGACGGTTTAAGTTAATTGAGAAACCAAGTGATACTTCTAAAATCTAAGACAGGTGAAAGATCATGAAAAAGGATATTTTAAATTATTTCCAATTTTGAGGACTTGGTAATCCGAACCTCAAATTACATCAGCTGGTTTAATTCCGACAGAATTAGAACGAGTGTTTAGAAAAAGATGTGCCATTTATT
>NZ_AZFE01000008.1 GCF_001434315.1 Paucilactobacillus oligofermentans DSM 15707 = LMG 22743
ATCACCTATACAGCAGATAAGCAAAAAGGTAGTGTCAGCTACGTTGATGATACGACTGGAAAAACTTTAAAGACGGACTCAATCTCAGGAACAACGGGTTCAAAATCCAGCTATAGTACCAGCGGTAGCATTGCCGATTATAAGAAACAAGGGTATGAGTTGGTCACCGATGGCTATCCAGCATATTTGACGTTCGACAATGATGACACAACTGATCAGAATTTCACGGTTCACTTGAAGCATCGGTTGACGCCAGTGAATCCAACGGATCCACAGAC
>NZ_AZFE01000009.1 GCF_001434315.1 Paucilactobacillus oligofermentans DSM 15707 = LMG 22743
CTTGCGCTCTCAAAACTAAATAATATCAAAAATTTTTTAAACCGGACACCACTATGTGGTTAAGTCCTCGACCGATTAGTAATGGTCCGCTCCATGCATCACTGCACTTCCACTTCCATCCTATCTACCTCATCATCTTTGAGGGGTCTTACTCTCCCGAAGGAGATGGGAAATCTCATCTTGAGGCGAGTTTCACACTTAGATGCTTTCAGCGTTTATCTCATCCATACGTAGCTACCCAGCGATGCTCCTGGCGGAACAACTGGTACACCAGCGGTATGTCCATCCCGGTCCTCTCGTACTAAGGACAGCTCCTCTCAAATTTCCTGCGCCCGCGACGGATAGGGACCGAACTGTCTCACGACGTTCTGAACCCAGCTCGCGTACCGCTTTAATGGGCGAACAGCCCAACCCTTGGGACCGACTACAGCCCCAGGATGCGATGAGCCGACATCGAGGTGCCAAACCTCCCCGTCGATGTGGACTCTTGGGGGAGATAAGCCTGTTATCCCCAGGGTAGCTTTTATCCGTTGAGCGATGGCCCTTCCATACGGAACCACCGGATCACTAAGCCCGACTTTCGTCCCTGCTCGACTTGTCTGTCTCGCAGTCAAGCTCCCTTGTGCCTTTACACTCTGCGAATGATTTCCAACCATTCTGAGGGAACCTTTGGGCGCCTCCGTTACTGTTTAGGAGGCGACCGCCCCAGTCAAACTGCCTACCTGACACTGTCTCCCATCACGATAAGTGATGCGGGTTAGAGTGGTCATACAGCGAGGGTAGTATCCCACTAACGCCTCCACCGAAACTAGCGTTCCGGTATCTACGGCTCCTACCTATTCTGTACAAGCTGTACAAACACTCAATATCAAGCTACAGTAAAGCTCCATGGGGTCTTTCCGTCCTGTCGCGGGTAACCTGCATCTTCACAGGTACTTCAATTTCACCGAGTCTCTCGTTGAGACAGTGCCCAGATCGTTACGCCTTTCGTGCGGGTCGGAACTTACCCGACAAGGAATTTCGCTACCTTAGGACCGTTATAGTTACGGCCGCCGTTTACTGGGGCTTCAATTCTGAGCTTCGCCGAAGCTAACCCATCCTTTTAACCTTCCAGCACCGGGCAGGCGTCAGCCCCTATACTTCATCTTACGATTTTGCAGAAACCTGTGTTTTTGATAAACAGTCGCCTGGGCCTATTCACTGCGGCTGTACTTTCGTACAGCACCCCTTCTCCCGAAGTTACGGGGTCATTTTGCCGAGTTCCTTAACGAGAGTTCACTCGCACACCTTAGGATTCTCTCCTCGACTACCTGTGTCGGTTTGCGGTACGGGCAGTTAAATACTCACTAGAAGCTTTTCTCGGCAGTGTGACATCGGCAACTTCGCTACTATAATTTCGCTCCCCATCACAACTTGTCCTTGAAGAAAAAAGCATTTCACTCTTTTCAAGACTTGTTGCTTGGCCAGACATATCCAACAGTCTGGTTTGCTTAGCCTCCTGCGTCCCTCCATCGTTCAAACGCATTTAACTGGTACAGGAATATCAACCTGTTATCCATCGTCTACGCCTCTCGGCCTCGACTTAGGTCCCGACTAACCCTGGGAGGACGAGCCTTCCCCAGGAAACCTTAGTCATTCGGTGGACAGGATTCTCACCTGTCTTTCGCTACTCATACCGGCATTCTCACTTCTAAGCGCTCCACCAGTCCTCACGGTCTGACTTCATTGCCCTTAGAACGCTCTCCTATCACACAACCTAATGGTTGCATCCGTAGTTTCGGTAATATACTTAGCCCCGGTACATTTTCGGCGCAGAATCACTCGACTAGTGAGCTATTACGCACTCTTTAAATGGTGGCTGCTTCTGAGCCAACATCCTAGTTGTCTAAGCAACTCCACATCCTTTTCCACTTAGTATATATTTTGGGACCTTAACTGACGGTCTGGGCTGTTCCCCTTTCGACGATGGATCTTATCACTCACCGTCTGACTCCCGGACATAAATCAATGGCATTCGGAGTTTATCTGAATTCAGTAACCCATGACGGGCCCCTAGTCCAAACAGTGCTCTACCTCCATGATTCTAAGTCCGAGGCTAGCCCTAAAGCTATTTCGGAGAGAACCAGCTATCTCCAAGTTCGATTGGAATTTCACCGCTACCCACACCTCATCCCAGCCATTTTCAACTGACACGGGTTCGGTCCTCCAATGCGTTTTACCGCATCTTCAACCTGGACATGGGTAGGTCACCTGGTTTCGGGTCTACAACAACATACTTCATACGCCCATTTCAGACTCGCTTTCGCTACGGCTCCGACTTTTCTGTCTTAACCTTGCATGCAATCGTAACTCGCCGGTTCATTCTACAAAAGGCACGCTGTCACCCATTAACGGGCTCCAACTGATTGTAGGCACATGGTTTCAGGAACTATTTCACTCCCCTTCCGGGGTGCTTTTCACCTTTCCCTCACGGTACTGGTTCACTATCGGTCACTAGGTAGTATTTAGCCTTGGGAGATGGTCCTCCCGGATTCCGACGGAATTTCACGTGTTCCGCCGTACTCAGGATACAGAACTGAGGGTATTACGTTTCGCTTACGGGGCTATCACCCGCTCTGGCTCAGCTTCCCAGCTGATTCAACTACGTAATACTTTTGTAACTCAGATGCTCTGTCCTACAACCCCAAAGAGCAAGCTCTCTGGTTTGGGCTTTTCCCGTTTCGCTCGCCGCTACTCAGGGAATCGATTTTTCTTTCTACTCCTGCAGCTAATGAGATGTTTCAGTTCACTGCGTTTACCTTTGACTTAGCTATGTATTCACTAAGCAATAACTGACGATTAAATCAGCTGGGTTCCCCCATTCGGAAATCTCCGGATCAAAGTGTACTTACCACTCCCCGGAGCATATCGGTGTTAGTCCCGTCCTTCATCGGCTCCTAGTACCAAGGCATTCACCATGCGCCCTTTATAACTTAACCTTGTTGATTCCAACACTTACGTGTTGGCTGACAACAGATTAATTGAGTATATGCGATAACTCTTTAAAAAA
>NZ_AZFE01000010.1 GCF_001434315.1 Paucilactobacillus oligofermentans DSM 15707 = LMG 22743
TTTTGACCAGGAAATAAACGATCATGCGATCCGACTCGAATGCCAATTAAGACTAGTTCATCTTTATCAATCGTATAAACCACCAGGACATCGTTAGTTTCGCTTGGTGTTTTGTTTTTCGGGGTATCTCGTAAGTGAAATTCATTATAACCGCTCATTCGCCGATTAAGCTCATGATCTTCAAATTCTGGTGGTAATTGTTG
>NZ_AZFE01000011.1 GCF_001434315.1 Paucilactobacillus oligofermentans DSM 15707 = LMG 22743
TTGGTCCCCTGTCAATAAAATAGACAATTTAAATAGAGACTTTTTTGTCCTATGCCACGACTAAATTTTGAATTTGAGTTTGATACTCATCTTCAAGTTGCTTTGGTGATTTGAATCCACAGTGACTGTGAATTCTAACTGTGTTGTAAAACGTTTCAATGTACTGAAAAACTAGTCGTTTAGCTTCGGAGTATGAATGGATTTTAAACCGATTTATCCATTCACGCTTAATCAAGGCATGAAACGACTCAATGCAGGCATTATCCCAAGGATAAGCTTTCTTTGAATAGCTTAATGTCATGTTAGCTGTAGCTTGATTGTAAGCTTCAGACGTAAACTGACTACCACGATCACTGTGCATGATTAATGGCTTGCTAATATGGCGACTGTGCTTAGTCTTTTCAATAAGTGGGATGACATTCGATACCTCCAAGGTTTCAGATAAGTCCCAACCAATGATCCGTCTGGAGTACAAGTCCATAATACTGGTTAAATAAACGAATCCGTCATGAACTGGAATATAAGTGGTGTCAATGCACCAAACGGCGTTTGGTCGCAATGGATTGAACTGCTCGTCTAAAATATTTATTAGCTGTTTATCAAACTTAGAATTGCGAGTGGTAGTCGTCCAAGGGGTTAGGTAAACGGCGTGAATGCCAAGTTCACGCATATACTTACCAACAGTTCGTTCAGCGATCTTATATCCTTTTGAGCGAAGTTCTTGGGTGATTTTGCCGGCACCGTAAATACAAAGGCTTTTGAGCCAAATTGCTTTAATTTCACCTTGAATAAACTTCTTCCGAAGCTTTCGCGGTGATTGGTGATTATGACGCTTTTCTCGTTGATAGTAACCACTTCTTGAGATTCCAACATAATCACACATACCATTGATGGAAGGGTGGGATTCCAAAGCGTGCTGAACGTCCATTTCTTGGTATACCTTTTCGGTAGTTACTTGCTCAGAATCCCGATTGATTTTTTTAACACTTCGATCGCTCCTTCAGCGTCACGAAGTTGACGCTTTAGTCGTGCAATCTCCTTGTCCTTATCGCTGGCAAAATTACCAGAGCCACGGCCAAACTCCCCAGTCTCAGTAAACAGCTTAATCCATTTATGTAATGTACTAGCCCCAATACCTAGATTCTTACTTATTTCATTCATGGTCATGTGATCCTTGTTATCTAAGTAATACTGAACGGCCTGTTCCTTAAATTCCTTGTCATAACTGTGCTTCGTCATTATTTGATCCTCCAATTTACTTCCTTAATTATACTAAATCAGAGTCTCTATTTAACTTGTACACTTTTTATTCTAGGCCCA
>NZ_AZFE01000012.1 GCF_001434315.1 Paucilactobacillus oligofermentans DSM 15707 = LMG 22743
AGCTATAGTTTAGGGGCACTTATAAAAAAATAAATTAAAATAGCCCCCAATATCTACATTATAGATATTGGGGGCTATTCTTTCAATGTTTTTGAGGGGTTATGTTAGTTATAGACCCTAAACAAACATCTTTTGTAAAAAGCCTTTTTTCTGTTCCTTGAGTAAATCTAACTTCCGCTGATGAAGAGTGATAGTGTTGTCTAACTGTTTAAAGAAGGTACCGATTTGTTTTTGTTCATCCTTGCTTGGAATTGCAAAGTCTGTTGAAGAAACGTTTTTCCAATCAGAACGCGGCATCTTTGTACCTGAAGTATCGTTTGCAACTTTTTGATAATCATCTGATTGAATTAGGTAATAATCAAAGGACGGAACGCTAACATCAGTAGCTTCAAAAACCCAGAAATCACCCAATGCAACGCCTTCAAAATCAGGGAATAACCAATTTTTCAAATACGGACGAAGTTTCCCATACAAAATATTTTCAGATTCAAACAACGTGCCTTTTCGACTATCAAGTTTTGATGAAATATCTTTGTTTAAGCGACCTTCTCCTGAGACAATATCCTCAAACTCAACTTTAGGTAAAACATCAGAATTTGAAGATTTATTCACTCGGTTCACAATTTCAGTTAACTTACGCTGTTCCCAAGCGTCAGCAAACCCTGCAAATCTTAATTGCGGGAACTTGCTACCATTTTTGGGGAACATTTTTTGCAAATAGCCCTGTTTAAGTTCCTTAAGCATAGCTAACTTACGCTGATGAAGGGTAATAGTGTCATCAAGTTGTTTGAAGAAAGAACCAATTTTTTGTTGTTCGACTATTTCAGGAACTGGCAATAACATCTCCATAACTTTATTTTTGGAAATGTTATATCGTGAAATACCTTGAGCTAGTAACATAAACTTCTTACGAATCACTGGTGAACGTAACATAAATGCTAGATAATAAGGGTCAAACTCAACCATTGGATGATATCCAAAACAAAAGCTGTTTAGGTAGATATTCTCAGCGGTTTCAAGCCATACAGAAGACATTCCAACCTCCTGTGGTGTTTCTGATGATGTTGTAAAGAATACGTCGCCATATTCAACTTGATGTTGTTTTGAATCAACTTCAACATTTTCAACCATTTCTGAGTTGGAGACAGGACTACTAAAAACGTTCATATAAGTAACAAATTTTGCATTCCCATGCCCAAAGTCTTCTTTAGTTTTTCCACTTAATCCTGTAAAAGTATAGCCCATTTTCCCCAACTTACGCTGTTCCCAAGGATCAGTGAAACCTTTAAATCTTAATTGCGGATATTTAGCTTGGTTATCTTTCATTGTGGGCCTCCGGTTTTGACTGGTCATTCACCTGGGTGGTCACTAACTGGCTAGCTAATTCATTAAAGGCTTGTTCATTCTGACTGATTTCCTGGTCTAGTTGCTTTAGATCAGCTTTGATTTGGTTCAGATCAATCTCGGGTTCCGGTTCAAACGTATCGACGTAGCGCGGAATATTTAAATTATAATCATTTTCCTTGATTTCCGCCGGTGAGGCCACATGGGCATATTTATCGACATCTTGCCGGTTTTGATAAGTGGTCACAATTTTTTGAATATTGGCTGCCGTTAGCTTATTTTGATTCTTGTCCTTTTCAAATTCCCGGGACGCATCAATAAATAAGACGTCATCAGTGGTTTTATGTTTCTTTAAAATCATGATCAACGTTGGAATACTGGTGGAATGAAAAATATTAGCGGGTAGCCCAATAATGGCATCAATCCGGTTATCTAACAGAAGCTTTTGGCGAATTTTGCCTTCCTTAGCCCCCCGAAATAATACGCCATGGGGTAGGACAATGCCCATAGTTCCTTGCTCCTGCAAATGATAAAAGCCGTGTAGCAGAAAGGCAAAGTCGGCTTTAGATTTAGGCGGTAAGACGCCGTAGTCGCGGAATCGAGGGTCTGACAAGCGTTTGTCGCTGTTATCCCAGTGCGCCGAGTAGGGCGGGTTCATAACGACGGCATCAAATAAGTAAGGCTCGTCAACCGGCCAATCTTTACTTAACGTATCACCATTGCGTAAGTGCATATCGTCATACGAGACTCCATGTAACATGAGGTTCATACGGGCCAGGTTATAGGTCGTGGTGTTCAATTCTTGGCCGTGATAACTCACTAAATTGGGGTCTTGCACGTGCTGTCCGACATTTAATAGCAGTGAACCGGAACCAACCGCTGGATCATAAATAGTTCGAACTTGTTTGTCACCTGCATTGCGCTGATAAGTCACAATCTGGGCAATAATGTCGGACACCTGCCGTGGAGTATAAAATTCACCCGCCTTCTTACCAGAATCACTGGCAAATTGCGCGATTAAGTATTCATAGGCGTCACCTAAGACGTCGCCTTGATGATGGACGAGATCAATCGTATTTAAAGCTAACATGGTATCACTGATAGTTTGATTCCGTTGTTGTAAAGAACTGCCTAATTTATTACTACTTAAATCCACATCGGCAAACAAGCCCGAAAAGTCTTGCGCTGAAGATAGATTTTGTGTCGACTGTTCCAGATCATGAAGCGCTTGAGATAAATCGTCTAACGCAAAAGTATGGGCTTGAATCTTGCCAATCAGGGTGGTGTACAACGCTTGTGGTTGAATTAAATAGCCGAGCGTGTTTTGCAAATACTCCACTAAACTGGGCTGCACTGAAACGCCTTCCAACTCAAACTGAGGATTCATATACTGAGCATATTTCTGGGTGACATTTTCAGTTTCGCCTGCCCAATCACTAAAAGTCGTTAAGGTTTTCTCGGATAGAAACCGATAAAAAATTAACCCTAATAAATAATTTTTATATTCGGAAGCGTCCATTTTCCCGCGTAAGACATCGGCCGCATTCCATAGGGCGCTTTCAAGTTGACTAGCTTGAGTTGTTTTTTCTGACATTGTTTAACCTCACTTATTTTTGTAGATAAATTGCTAAATCGTGTTCAATAAACTGCCGCCAAGCGGCCTGGGACTTAATCCGGTATAGTGGCAAAATAGCTGGAATCTTCGGCCCAGCGGCAGTTTGAGCTTGTAAGGCCGCTGCTAAATTCGCTGACTGCGTTAATTCTTGTTCATGATGCCATTCATCGGTACCCACGGTGTGTTCACGCGCCACCCGCAATATGGCTGTTTGATCTAAGCCCCACGTGTGGGCGAATACCGACGTTTTTTTGACCAATTGTCTCTGGGCATAATCAGCCACCAACTCCCGAGCATTCAACGCTACTGGCGCTTGATTTTGGTCACTCTGTTGCTGAAACTGTTGCATTTGTTGCTCAATATAGGGCATGGCTTCGCGAATTAATTGAGCCTGTTGCGGTTGCGTTTCCGCTAATTTATTCAAACTAGCCTGTACTTTGGCACTATTTTGCAGATAATCCGTCATATGCGCTTGGGCTTGATCAGGCGTCGAGTACTGTTGCTGTTCATCAATCCAATCTTGAATTAATTGCGTCAAATAATCATAATCCACCAAGACTACTGAACCAACGGCTAAGGAAAAGTCTAAAGCGGCCAACTCTTCGGGGACTTTCTCAGGCTCTTGGTTAGTAACCGCCGCTTTAATCCGCAGATATTTACCCGTATAGGATTCTACTTCGGTCTGAGCAATACCAAAAGTCTTTTCGCTGTTCTCCCAAGTGAAATCGTTGTACATGGATAAGGAATTCAATTGCTGATTCACTTGGCGAAAGGCTTTCACAAACTGTACCTTGGCAGTGGTTCCTTTCAGGTCATCGGCCGCCGTCGGCGTTTGAGCAATGGCTTTTAAAGCGACCACGGCCTTTTGAAATTTTAAGACAGCCTGCTGATAAGTGGGACGAATGATGACATTAAAAGAGCCTTCGCCACTATATAACTTGTAAGCTTCACGTTCATTCGCTTCCATGATTGCTGGCACCCGAAAGGTCACAATTTGGCCTTCTTGTTTTAATTCCCGGTTTTGGAGCCGGTTGGTGCGTGAGTAGGCTTGAATGAGTTCTTGATAAGCTAAGGTGCGGTCAACAAAGAGCGTGTTTAGCCGAGGGGCATCAAAACCTGTTAATAACCGTCGCACCACAATCACTAAATTAATTTCCTGATCGGGTTGCAAATGAGCAAAGACCGCCTCACGCCGGGCAGCCCGTTTTGCGACATCTTCGTTATAGAGATTCAAATCGGCTAAATCAAAATTAGTGTGATACTGCTGATTATAATCCTTTAAAATGGTGGCCATTTGGTCATGTTTGTGCGCACTCTGATCTTCGTTTTCACTTAATGAATAAGTAATCGCAATTCGGGGCCAATCAGGATCTAGCTGATTGTGAGTAGTCTTTTTCGCGGTCTTAAAGGCTTGATAATAGCGTTGCGCCATTTCAATGGAGCTGGTGGTTAAAATCGCATTGTAGTTGCCATGCCCCAAGCTGGTTTTACGTGGGCCTTTTTGTAAAATATATTGAACAACTTGGTTAATATGTTCATCGGTCTCAAAGTCAGCCGGAGTTAAATACGTTTCTTCCAAGTCCTTTACTGACATCGCTTGAATATTGGCTTGAATTTTTGCTTCATCAGCTGTACTCAGCAGGCGGCCTTGCTTATCGCGACGTGCTTTGACGCGCTGGTTTTCTTTCTCGAGGGCCCGGGTTATTAACGTATCTTTGCCAATTGTTGTTACATGTTCGACGTTAAACGGTAACACGGCTTGGTCCTCTAAGGCGTCTCGCAAGTTATAAACATGACAGACTTTACCAAATAGCTCCTCAGTCGTGACCGCTAGATCACCCTTGAGCTGTTTCTTATTTTCATTAAAGATGGGGGTGCCGGTGTAACCATACCAATTACTATTGACAAACGCTGCTCGAATTTCCTTTTGCATCTTACCAAACTGCGACCGGTGGGCTTCGTCAACAAAGAAGATAACCCGTTGCTTTAAAGTCTTACTAAAGCGGGATTGCTTACCGGTTGCCAACTGGGCTTGCGTTTTTTTGACCGCCCGATGAAGTTTTTGAATCGAGGTGACCAAGACCTTACCGTCATTTTGTTGCAATTTACGCATTAAATCACCGGTATTTTGCGCTTCGTTAATGGCAATGTCATCATTGGCGGCATAGGCACTAAAGTTACTAGTTGTCTGTTCATCTAAATCCCGCCGGTCAACTAAAAAGATGACCTTATCGACACCGGGATCTTGCGCAGCTAATTTAGCGGTTTTATATGAGGTGAGTGTTTTACCAGAACCCGTGGTATGCCAAACAAAGCCATCTTGATGGTCGTGAATCCGGTGCATCACGGCTTCAATCGCATAAATCTGATAAGGCCGTAAGAGAATTAAGCTCTGACGTTCTTGGTCGATGACCGTATATTCACTGACCATTTTGTGGGCCATGGGAATATTAAGGACTTGGCGCGTGAACGCTAAGCCGTTTTCCACGGGGTGATTATCCCGTGTCCGCCAATTAAACAAAAAAGCTTTATTGAAATGATCCGGTTCGGCATTCGCAAAATACGCCGTACTATCCGGCGTCATAATCACAAACATTTGCAACAGCGAGTAAATTCCCGTATATTTACCTTCCTGTGCGTATTTTTCAATTTGATTAAAAGCCTGGTTAAGTTCGACCGTGGCTTTTTTTAGTTCCAATTGAATTAAGGGTAACCCATTAATTAATAAGGTTACGTCAAAACGGCGATCAGGGTCGACGTCTTGAGTACCAGCTAGCCGTGGTCGTACCGCTTGCCGTACCACTTCATAACTAGATTTACCACCAGCGACGTCCGCTTTCCAAAACAACTCAAGCGTCACCGTGCCCAGCTTAGCATCATCACGTTCAACTTCCACTTTGCCAATGCCATTTTCGGCGGCTAGTAACTTAGCTGCTTCGTAAGGTGTCCGGACCTCAATCGCCCGTTTAACCTGATTAAATTCGGTATCAGTTAAAGGGTGTCCCTGCAATTTAGCATAGTTATTGTTATTTAATTTATCGCGAAAATTAGCCCATAATTGATCCGGCGTCGCACCATACAGGTCTTTTCGCTCCACCCATTGATTGCTTCCAGTCGTTAAAGTTTTAACAACTTCTTTTTCGAATGACAGTTCCAACATAAAAACATTCCTTCCCCCACCTTTAAATTACTCACTAGTTTATTATACGCGAACAGATTAGCGTTTAGGCTTCATAATTTGGTAGATTGTAAAATTAATACGAACGCTGTTCGGACAAAAAAGATCAGCTTCCTTTAAAATGGTGTTTACCACAAACCCATCTTTTAGGAGCTGATCTTTTGTCTAGTATAACCTATTCCGAACGAATTAAAATCGAAACCTTTTGTGAACTAGGGCTGTCCAATATCCAAATGGGCGTTCGGCTGAACCGATCACCGTCAACAATTTCTTATGAATTATCTCGATGTCAACCTTATCAGGCTGAATTAGCACAAACAGATGCCGAATACAAGCGATCACGATGTGGTCGGAAAACTAAGCTGGTCACCAGGAATGATTGCTCACGAATTTAAACTAGCTACTAAATCTATTTATAATTGGCTAAATCAGGGGAGAATTGATTTCTCCTTGAATGATCTACCTGAACATGGCGTACGCCAACGGCGTAACGTTGACCAACGATCCAAATATAATCAATCTTTGGGGCGATCAATTGAACAGCGTCCCATGATGATTAATCAACGTAATCGCATCGGCGATTTTGAACTAGATACAGTCGTTGGTCCTCGTGGGCATAGTAAGGCAGTTTTATTAACTTTAATCGATCGCAAATCACGGTTCCTTTGGGCATACCGGTTAAAAGATCGGACGACAGCGACTGTTAATGAAGCACTAACTAAGTTCCTAACCACTTTTAATGGTCCGGTGCACAGCTTTACTGTGGACCGTGGCACTGAGTTTAGTGGGCTAGTATCACTTGAATCACAATATGGTATTAAGACCTATTACTGCCATGCTTATACGCCAGCTGAACGTGGTAGTAATGAACGCTTTAATCGGAATTTACGTTATTTTTATCCTAAAGGGACTCGTTTTGAGCACATTAGTGCTCAAGATTTAACGACGACGTTACTCCAAATTAACCAGCGACCGCTTAAAATACTCGACTGGCAAACACCGTATCAGGTTATGCTGACAAATTTGTCCAAAAATTCGGATTAAATTTGCAATCTACCGAATATCCACTAATAGTGTATATCTATAGTTACATTATTCCACTGCTCAATGGCCTGTATGAAAGTGAAGAGCCAGATTTCACAGAACAATTAAATTCCTATAGTAAAGACTTAGCAAAGGAGATTATTCTTGATTTAATTGGAGCAACGGGTATTGATATACAAGAATTTGATAAATTAGCTATGAAGCTTTAGTTGTACTAATTGCAAATGGGACTACGGAAACTTTTAATAGATTTATCGAAAAGTTCAGCTAATCACTGTTTTTTTTGCATATGGTCAGGAGGTGGCGATATCATGATTAATTCATAGTAAATACGGGTATGAGTTTCCGGAGTGGGCACAGGCGGGTGCTCGGCTCGATAAGATGGTGTAAGGATAATAGACGTCGTGCTAAATAGCGTGGCGTTTTTATTTTGCCCAAAATTTGGAGGTGGCCGGCATGGGCCAGATGGTAAATAGCAGATTTGGCCTTGTCAGTCGCACAGAGACACGTTGCTTGGGTGACTTAGAACATCAGCTTAAAGATGGACGGTGGTAACGTAAAAAGCCGCAGCGACCACATAAGCCGCGTATTACAGTGTGGAGAAAAAACAAGGTAACAAGCGTGAAAAAATAAAAGAAGACCAGATTTTGGTCTTCTTAAAAATGATAATTTATTTATCGTCTTTATCTAACTTTTCCTTTACGTTATCAACCGTATCTTTAACAGCATCTTTGGCATCTGACAGTTTATCTTTAGCCTTACCTAGAATACCTTGACCCTTACCTTCAGCTTCGCGGGCCTTGTCGTTCGTAACCTTGCCTTCAACTTCTTTAGCTTTTCCACTTACCTTATCTTTGGTGCTATCAATTTTGTCATCTAGACTCATAATATAACCTCCCATAATGTATTTGTTACAACAGTATTATTCCACATTTTAATTTGCTTGTCTAATAAGGAGATCCTACAAGAGATAGTGTGAATGACACTTATAAGGTAGATTGCAAATTTAAATATTGATTAACTGATCTTCAATTGCTCAATCATTTACGTTCTAAGAAGCCTAATACAGATAAATTTGGCTAATTATCCATGTAATTTTTGTTGCAATGTATCACCAATGCCATCTACTTTCTTAGCAGCCAAGACGGTGCCACCGATGAGGACACCACCTACAATGAGCGTAGAAGCAATCATAAACTTAAATACACTTTTCAAGACGTCCATAAAATTCCCCCTTACTTTTTACTGGTTCGACCAACAACTAATGAAACAATCAGAACTAAAATAATTGCCCCGATGATCGATGGTATCAATGCCATGCCAGCTAACGAAGGGCCCCAAGTGCCAAGGAGCCCTTGGCCAATCCACGCACCGATTAAACCAGCTACGATATTTGCAATCCAGCCCATAGCAGCACCACGGTTAGTGATTGCGCCAGCAATGGCACCAATGATTGCCCCGACGATTAATGACCAAATAAGTCCCATATTTACTCACCCCCTTAGTTAACACGACTAGATTTATTGTCAGACGTTACTTTATCAACGCTGTCACTTAATGTTTCCTTCGATTTATTTGCGCCCTTACTGACGGCTTCCTTCGTTTTGTCTGTAGCATCGCTCACGCGATCTTGCAGAGAAGTCGAATCTTTTTCATGTTGCTCCTTTGTCTTGACATCAACAACATTCACATTTACCTCAATTACTTCTAAGTCGGTCATATTCTTTACTTCCCGAACGATAACATTTTTGATCTTGTCATACAGTTTAGAAATATCAATGCCGTATTCAGCAACAATGTCGAGATCCACTGCAACCTGCTTTTTTCCAACCTCTACATCAATTCCTGATGTGACATCGGAAGTATTAACTAGTTTTTCAGCAACATTTGCGAAAAAACCGCCATCTACGGTTAATAAGCCATCTACTTCAGAAAGTGCAATACCAATTATTTTTTGAATAACCTTATCATCAAATGTTAAATTGCCTTTAATACCAGACTTTTCGTTAGTTGTTGTTTTTTCACTTGGCGTTCCGTTCTGCATAATTTTTCCTCCTTATAATTCAAACAGTTATTTAAAAACATTTGTTAAGATACCAGTTTTTTGAATATAATAACCCGCGGTAATCCCGATTACCATAAAAATCAAAACAAAAAGCGTCTTTAAAAATCCAAAAGTGATGATAAGGACCGCTAAGAGCAATCCTATAATTCCACCAATTAGTGGCCAAAAATAGGCTTTAATGAGTTCGGTCACGTTATCACCTCCTAGACAACTCGAGATTGATGCACATTAGCGTCCGACTCATTGAAATCAACGAGTCGGATTTTTATTTTTTTCTGTTCAGAAATTCCAAGACAAATACGCAAATCTTTTTTTAATTGATTGAGAAAATTTGCAGTCTGTTTCTTGGCATTGACTGAATTTAGTAGATCACCCGATATTTTAAGTGTGATCCTTTTTCGTGATAACTTAGCTGATACCTTGGGGTTACCAATAAAGGGTTCATGTTGAAGTGCTGAAAGAGCAAAATGCTCAATAGCTTTCTTACTGATGGTAACTTGACCATCAGACTTTTGGTGAAGATATAATGACTGTGACCGTGGCCAAAAAAGTGTGATAATCAATAAAACAATTAACACCGCCGCCAGAATTATCCCACTCCAAAAAAGGTATATCGGTTCGTACTGATCCAACCAATCAAACTTTAATTGCATGGGTGTGCTAGTGCCAATGGCCGTTGACCAATTTTTAAAGACAAGAACTATGGACAAAGGAAATGCAAGGATAATAACAACTACTATTAAAGCCTTAAATATAAATCGCAAATCATCACCACCTTTACCATCATTATAGCAGACAGGTAGTGATGATGAAATTATATGCACTTATAAGAAACCAATTAAAATTTTTATTTGACTAAACCAACCTGGCCACTAGGGTATACCTTATTGGCTTTACTTGGCTGTATGAACTGATGCCACCTGCAATAGTTCAGTAGGATTGTCCAAATTAGGCGATATTTATCAAACAGTATGCAAGCTAATTTCGTGCTTGAAGATGGTAAAGGTTTGATATACATGCTGCTGTCACCACACAGAGGTCACAGCCCCGAATAGCCAGATTCAGTTCCAGGTCTGCCGGACCCAAGACGACGAGCAGGGTTGTTTCAATAATCACCACGAAAGAAGGTTGCCAAGTTTTTGACAAGCATCAACGCTGCAATAAGGACGGTAAGCTAACCGTAACGCCAAAAGCTGATAAAACCGCGGAGTATGCTGGTAACCCAGCAAAACCAACGATGCCAGCGCCTAAGCCAACGGTTACTAAAGTAGTTAAGATGATCCAGACTGGTCATCACCAAACTTAATTTGATCGATTGGTGGCTTGGTTCAAATAATTGCTAGTCTGAGGGCTCAGCACGTGTACTAAACACATTAAGGAATGACTGATGACCAAAATAGGAGGAATCAACATGGCTGATAATGTGTTAATGGCCTATCATATTGTGCATGATCCCGATGATTGGGCGAAACATGTGTTGAATACGAAAAAGTTGTATAAGTGGCGGATCACTGAACAGACGAGAGGGATGCCAGTGATTTAAATTTAAAGTTTAAGTATGCTATTATAATATAAACGTGATTTATTAAGACCACTTAATTAATAATAGGACTTTAGCATGATTTCAAATATTTTCGTGCGAAAGATAGGCCCCATTTAAGGGATATAAGGGGATATTAGTAGTTTCTATTATAATTTAAAAAACCGATAGCCTTAATAAACCGGGATTTTAATGACAACATTTTATTTGAAATAGTGTGAAAGGTAGGTTTTTTATGTTAAGGAATAATTACTTTGGAGAGACTAAAACGCATTATAAACTGTATAAACGCGGTAAGAATTGGGCTGTCATGGGGATTTCATTATTTTCACTGGGATTAGGGATGCTAGTTACCGGCCAGCCAGTGTCAGCTGATGTGACAGCCACCAGCACCTCAAGCAGTGCAGCAAAGGCTGAAACGACCAGTGCAAGTAGTAGCAGTGCAGCAAAGGC
>NZ_AZFE01000013.1 GCF_001434315.1 Paucilactobacillus oligofermentans DSM 15707 = LMG 22743
TTGAGAGTAGACCTCTCAAAACTAAATAAAGTTTCGACTAAATGTGTAGGTTCCATATTCCTTAGAAAGGAGGTGATCCAGCCGCAGGTTCTCCTACGGCTACCTTGTTACGACTTCACCCTAATCATCTGTCCCACCTTAGGCGGCTGGCTCCCGAAGGTTACCCCACCGACTTTGGGTGTTACAAACTCTCATGGTGTGACGGGCGGTGTGTACAAGGCCCGGGAACGTATTCACCGCGGCATGCTGATCCGCGATTACTAGCGATTCCGACTTCGTGTAGGCGAGTTGCAGCCTACAGTCCGAACTGAGAACGGCTTTAAGAGATTAGCTTACCCTCGCGAGTTCGCAACTCGTTGTACCGTCCATTGTAGCACGTGTGTAGCCCAGGTCATAAGGGGCATGATGATTTGACGTCGTCCCCACCTTCCTCCGGTTTGTCACCGGCAGTCTCACTAGAGTGCCCAACTGAATGCTGGCAACTAATAATAAGGGTTGCGCTCGTTGCGGGACTTAACCCAACATCTCACGACACGAGCTGACGACAACCATGCACCACCTGTCTTAGCGTCCCCGAAGGGAACGTCCTATCTCTAGG
This sequence comes from Paucilactobacillus oligofermentans DSM 15707 = LMG 22743, assembly GCF_001434315.1. GTDB lineage: Bacteria > Bacillota > Bacilli > Lactobacillales > Lactobacillaceae > Paucilactobacillus > Paucilactobacillus oligofermentans. The sequence continues at coordinate 599 of NZ_AZFE01000013.1, forward strand.
ATTGGCGCTAGATGTCAAGACCTGGTAAGGTTCTTCGCGTTGCTTCGAATTAAACCACATGCTCCACCGCTTGTGCGGGCCCCCGTCAATTCCTTTGAGTTTCAACCTTGCGGTCGTACTCCCCAGGCGGAATGCTTAATGCGTTAGCTGCGGCACTGAAGGGCGGAAACCCTCCAACACCTAGCATTCATCGTTTACGGCATGGACTACCAGGGTATCTAATCCTGTTCGCTACCCATGCTTTCGAGCCTCAGCGTCAGTTACAGACCAGACAGCCGCCTTCGCCACTGGTGTTCTTCCATATATCTACGCATTTCACCGCTACACATGGAGTTCCACTGTCCTCTTCTGCACTCAAGTTTTCCAGTTTCCGATGCACTTCCTTGGTTGAGCCAAGGGCTTTCACATCAGACTTAAAAAACCGCCTGCGCTCGCTTTACGCCCAATAAATCCGGATAACGCTTGCCACCTACGTATTACCGCGGCTGCTGGCACGTAGTTAGCCGTGGCTTTCTGGTTGGATACCGTCACTACATGATCAGTTACTATCACATACGTTCTTCTCCAACAACAGAGTTTTACGAGCCGAAACCCTTCTTCACTCACGCGGTATTGCTCCATCAGGCTTTCGCCCATTGTGGAAGATTCCCTACTGCTGCCTCCCGTAGGAGTATGGGCCGTGTCTCAGTCCCATTGTGGCCGATCAACCTCTCAGTTCGGCTACGTATCATTGTCTTGGTGAGCCATTACCTCACCAACTAACTAATACGCCGCGGGTCCATCCAAAAGTGATAGCCGAAACCATCTTTCAAATTAGAACCATGCGGTTCTAACTATTATGCGGTATTAGCATTTGTTTCCAAATGTTATCCCCCACTTTTGGGCAGGTTACCCACGTGTTACTCACCCGTCCGCCACTCATTCCAATGTTTTTTCAATCTAGTGCAAGCACCTTCAATCGAAAACGAGAATGCGTTCGACTTGCATGTATTAGGCATACCGCCAGCGTTCATCCTGAGCCAGGATCAAACTCTCATATATAATTTAAGTTTGTAGCTCTTTGTTTTGTTTGTATTCACGAAATTGACTTCGCAAATGTTATTTGCTTTTAACTTGTGTTAAAAGACCCTACACATTTGATTTGTCGAAACTTTATTCAGTTTTCAAAGTTCTACT
>NZ_AZFE01000014.1 GCF_001434315.1 Paucilactobacillus oligofermentans DSM 15707 = LMG 22743
CTGACACTACCTTTTTGCTTATCTGCTGTATAGGTGATCGTTGTATCTTTCGTTGGATCACTTGGCTGATAACTGCTACCTGGTGTCAAAACATGACCTTCTGGATCATGTGCTGTATAACCTGGTACCGTCGGTACACCGGCTGGTGTAACCTTTGTCGCATCACTTGGGTCATTTGGATAGACTACTTTTGGTGTTTCAGGGAAGTTCCCATCACTTGAGCTTGGTACCAATGATCCGACTTTCGTGTATGTCACGGTCTCATTAACATCTGCTGAATCGGCATTCAGGTCAGTTACGGCAGCTGTCTGTGCTTTATCAGCTACAGATCCTGGCACCACTGGGCTAACAACGGCATCAAAGGTCGTATCACCATTTGTCGCTGTCCAGGCTGTTGTTCCAGCACCACTTGTAATAACTTCACCAGTAACGTTATCGACAACGACTGTTCGTGTGAAGTTGACAGAATCAGTGTGCGGCTTGGCCACTCCGTGTCCATTCTGATCAACATAGCTGACGGTCTCATTGACCGTCTTATCATAGTTGGTGCTAGTTGGCCACTTTGGTCCATCTGGTTCATCTGGATTGATTGGCGTTCCAGGTGTCTGTGGATCCGTTGGATTCACTGGCGTCAACCGATGCTTCAAGTGAACCGTGAA
>NZ_AZFE01000015.1 GCF_001434315.1 Paucilactobacillus oligofermentans DSM 15707 = LMG 22743
TACGTTGATGATACGACCGGAAAAACTTTAAAGACGGATTCAATTTCAGGAACAACGGGCTCGAAATCGAGTTATAGTACTAGTGGCAACATTGCGGATTATAAGAAACAAGGGTATGAGTTGGTTACTGATGGCTATCCAGCAGATTTGACATTCGACAATAATGACACAACTGATCAGAATTTCACGGTTCACTTGAAGCATC
>NZ_AZFE01000016.1 GCF_001434315.1 Paucilactobacillus oligofermentans DSM 15707 = LMG 22743
GAAGTTGATGCACTTTGTGAAGTAACCACTGAATCGGAATTTTGATTTGATGTTGAATTACTCTTTGAAGCACTACCAGATTCAGAATCTGATGTGTTGGTTGAGTTTGAGTCAGAATCTGAAGCTGAACCAGATTTACTGTTTTCACTATCAGTCGATTGACTATCGGAATTTGAAACTGACTTACTTTCTGAATTGTTTGAATCCAGTGAATCGCTGCTTGAATCACTTGACGAATCACTCAGTGATCCTTGACCTGATTCCGATTCAGATTTTGATTGTTCTGCGGAAACAGATTCTGATTT
>NZ_AZFE01000017.1 GCF_001434315.1 Paucilactobacillus oligofermentans DSM 15707 = LMG 22743
GACAGAATTAGAACGAGTGTTTAGAAAAAGATGTGCCATTTATTGACATAGGAGCACTATCCTTAAATTATGATTTAGGCAGATTTTTGTTATACACTGGTTTTTCCGGACTTATTTCTTCAGCAATTCTCTTAATATCAAACAAAATCAAAGTGATTAAAAAACAAAAATAATCTTGATACAATGAGTTTATTGATACACGATTCTATGTAATTTCATGTATCTATCAATAGTAAGATAGGATAACTCATATTGTATAGTTCTATAGGTAATATCCTCGTCATTTTTTTGCTAGTTGGTTCTGATGGTTCCCTAGGTAAAGAAAGCTAACCTCTCAACCTTACGAGATTGAGAGAAAAATAAATATTTAAGATCTATTTAACATGTGAATATAATATTAAATATTTGCTTTTTAACTTAGTTATTAGTAAAGTTATCACAGAGGTAGTTTGTAATGATTGTAAAATGAAACTTATTATAAGGAGGAAGAAGAAATGGAAATCAACGATAAAAAATATGGAAAAAAACCTTATATAGTGAATATCGAAGAGGCTACTGTCCAAAATGAGATGTATCGGACAACAATGTGGACGGGTGAAAAATTACAAGTCACCGTTATGTCTATCCAGCCTAATGATGATATAGGGTTAGAAGTTCACCATGGTATTGATCAATTTATTCGTATTGAAGAAGGAAACGGACTATGTAAAATGGGCCCTACAGAAGACAACTTGAATTTTGAACAAAAAGTTAAAGATGATGACGCTGTTTTTGTTCCAGCTGATATGTGGCATAATATCTTGAATACAGGTGATAAACCTTTAAAACTATACACGATTTATGCAGGTCCAGATCATATTCCAGGTACTATACATGAAACACATGATGATGCACGTAATGATCCTAATGAACAAGACTAGAATAAATTCATTTTAAAATGAGAAAAAAGGTGGCTGGGAAAAAACTAATTCCAGACTATAAAAAATAAAGGGACTTTGGAAAAACACTCCAAAGTCCCTTTAACTATGTACACAGGAAGTAAATTCCTGTTATGATGTTAGCGACCAAACCAAACAACAAAACAGTAAAGGAGTTTCCTTCCATGTACAAGAATTATAACACAGCACAAACTAGCATCGCTTTAAACTTAAATTTTGATATTCCTAATAACCATATTGCGAGACTAATTGATATGTTTGTTGAGACAATTCCGCATAATATTATTGAAACCTCTGTGGCGACCACCGGTCGTCCTGCTTATCATCCGGCTATGTTAATAAAAATGCTCCTTTTCGCGTATTCTCGCAAAGTATTTTCTGGACGTAGAATTGTTGAAATGAATACCGAAAATATTCCAATGAAATGGTTGAGTCAAGATGCCACAATTTCTTACAAAACAATCAATAATTTTCGATCCAGTAAAGAAGTTTCTAACTTAATCAAGATTTCCTTTATTTACTTTACCAAGTTGTTAGCCGACAACGGTATGATTGAAGATGAGGCCTTATTTATTGATGGTACGAAGATTGAAGCCGATGCAAATAAGTACTCATTTACTTGGAAACGTGCAGTTGATAAATTCTATCCAAAACTAAAAGAAAAAATTGTGCTTGGGCCTAGAATAAAAAGTGTACAAGTTAAATAGAGACTCTGATTTAGTATAATTA
>NZ_AZFE01000018.1 GCF_001434315.1 Paucilactobacillus oligofermentans DSM 15707 = LMG 22743
GAGGCTAGTCTATGATCAAGTAGCCATTGACGGTACAATAAGAGCTCTGTTTGAACAGGTTTAAGGTACAAGGTATTAGGTTTACCAGTTTTTCGGTCGTGAATAAACGCATTTTGTTTAATAGAACCGTCCGGATTAAAAATATCGGCCTGTTTTAAGCGCATGACATCACTGACTCGCAGCAGTGTCGCTTTGCCAACTTGAAAAACTGTATAGTTACGCCGGCCAGCTTTAAAGTTGTTGAGTAAGGTATCTTGAACCTCTTTGAGAACGTTTGAATCTTTGATGGGTAAGACAACTTGTTGCATAGTTTTAGCTCCTTAAAAAATTGATTTTTAGTACAAATTAAAGTACAATATTAAGTACAATGAAAGGGTGGTAAATATGACATTAGCACTAACACAGAGCGATTTTCGCGCTAACCTAAAAAAATATTTAGATCAAGTTAATGACGAAGACGAAACCGTTTATATTGCTCGT
>NZ_AZFE01000019.1 GCF_001434315.1 Paucilactobacillus oligofermentans DSM 15707 = LMG 22743
TGTTAAAACAATTAATAAATAAAAAATTTTGATATTATTTAGTTTTCAAAGTACAAATCACCAACAAACGTTGGTAATGGAGAATAGCGGGATCGAACCGCTGACCCCCTGCTTGCAAAGCAGGTGCTCTCCCATCTGAGCTAATTCCCCAAAAAATGGGCCTAAATGGACTCGAACCATCGACCTCACGCTTATCAGGCGTGCGCTCTAAACCAGCTGAGCTATAGGCCCATGTATATCCATTGATTAAATTGAGAGTAGACCTCTCAAAACTAAATAAAGTTTCGACTAAATGTGTAGGTTCCAT
>NZ_AZFE01000001.1 GCF_001434315.1 Paucilactobacillus oligofermentans DSM 15707 = LMG 22743
ATTTGATTTGTCGAAACTTTATTCAGTTTTCAAAGTTCTACTCGATTGCTTAATTCATAATTAAGCAACGATTAATATCTTACCATTTGAGCAAATACGTGTCAACGTTTTATTTAACTTTTTTTAGATAACCAAAACATCCGTAATGCCTTAACAGCAATATCTATACTACCAATTACTTTATAAATCGTCAACTGTTTTTTTTACAAATAGCCACAGTGATTGTTCCTCAATTTATTAGCTTTTTATTCAATTTACGAACTATAAAAGCTTTTTAAAAAAATTCATTCGTAATTTTACGATTACAGCTTTTTATTTGGCTTTTTTTGACTAATAATTTAGTTAAAAAAACTTTTTTAAACATAAAAAAAAGACTGATTTTCATCAGTCTTTTGAAGTATTATTTTAATCTTCCGGACGCATTGTTGGGAATAAAATCACATCGCGAATTGATGCACTATCAGTTAATAACATTACTAACCGATCAATTCCGATACCCAACCCTCCAGTAGGTGGCATACCGTATTCTAACGCTTCGATAAAGTCTTCATCGATTCCTTCGGCTTCATCGTTACCAGCTTCACGTTCTGCGACTTGAGCTTCAAATCGTTCACGTTGATCAATTGGATCATTTAATTCAGTAAAGGCATTAGCAAATTCATTACCGATAATATAAAGTTCAAAACGGTCAGTAAAACGAGGATCATCAGCATTTTTCTTAGCCAATGGTGAAATCTCAACCGGATGACCATAGATAAAGGTTGGTTGAACCAATTTATCTTCAACGAATGTTTCAAAAAATGCGTTAATGATATGGCCAACTTGCCAATATTCTTCATAGCGAACTTTATGCTCATCTGCAATTTTGCGAGCTTCCTCAAGTGTCATTTCTTTCCAGAAATCAACACCTGTCTCAGCCTTAACTGCATCAACCATATGCACGCGTGCAAATTTTTGGTTTAAATCAAGTTCAGTATCTTGATAAGTAATCACACCATCATCAGTTACTGCTTTAACTGCCGCTTTAAAGATTCCTTCTGTTTCGTTCATAACATCCTGGAAATCAAAATAAGCTACGTATGTTTCAAGCATTGTAAATTCAGGATTATGTTTAGTATCCATTCCCTCATTACGGAAAACTCGACCAATTTCATATACGCGTTCGAATCCACCAACGATAAGTCGTTTCAAATGAAGTTCTAAGGCAATTCGCATGTATAAATCAACATCCAGCGCATTGTGATGTGTGATAAATGGACGTGCACTAGCTCCACCAGCTTGATTATGTAAAACTGGGGTTTCAACTTCCATAAAGTCTTTGCTATCTAAGAAACTACGAATTGCAGTAATGATTTTGCTACGTTTTTGGAAACGTTGAAAACTTTCAGGATTAGCAATCAAATCTAAATAACGTTGACGATAAATTTGTTCTTGGTTTTGTAAACCATGAAACTTATCTGGTAATGGACGAAGAGCTTTGGATAAGAAGGTCAATCCAGTAGCTTTTACCGTTAATTCACCCATGTCTGTTTTGATCACATGTCCAGTAATTCCAAGAAAATCACCAATGTCAGCACGCTTAAAGATATGATAAACGTCTTCGCCTAATTCATCTTTACGCAAATAAACTTGAATTCGACCTGATTTATCTAAAATATCAGCAAAGCCGACTTTACCTTTTCCACGTTTAGAAACCATTCGGCCACTAATAATAACTTCATTTTCTTGTGCTAACAGGTCATCATGTTCAACTTCACCAAAAGTTGTGTGAATTTCTGATGCTAAATGTGTCCGTTCAAACCGTTGCCCAAAAGGATCGGTACCATTATCTCGAAGTTCTTGCATTTTTTCGCGACGAACTCGAAGTTGATCATTCATTGGTTGTTCTTGCTTTGCCACTATATTGCCTCCATCTTATATTTACTGTGCTTGTTTTAATTCGCGTTCTTTAGTCTGTTCAACAAATTTATCAAAAATATCATTCATTTCTGCCAACGTATTACTTTCCATCAAGGCAGCTTTAGCTTTGGCTGATCGTGAAGTTCCTTTTAAATAATAGGTTGCTTGTCCACGAAATTCCGGAACACCAAATTGTTCACCTTTTAAATCAACTAAGCCGGCTAAATGTTCCTTAGCCATATTAACTTTTTGTTCAACGGTTGCTTCCGGTAATAGTTCACCAGTAGCTAAATAATGTTCTGTTTGGGTTAACATCCATGGATTACCCATCGCTGCTCGACCAATCATAACTGCACTAGCGCCAGTTAAATCTAAAATATCTTTGGCATCTTGAGCTGATTTTACATCCCCATTAGCCATAAATGGAATCGTCAATTCATTCGCAACGTTTTTCAAAACGTTCCAATCAGCCGAACCGGTATACATTTGTTTACGCGTCCGTCCATGCATCCCAATTGCAGAGGCACCAGCTTTTTCAGCAGCCAACGCATCTTCAACCGCGAGAATATGATCTTCATCCCAGCCAATCCGCATTTTAACGGTAACTGGCTTTTTAACCGCATCGGTCACGTATGAAACCATCTCATAAACTTTGTTTGGATCCAACAACCAGCGAGCGCCAGCTTCAGTTTTAACCACTTTGTTAACTGGACAGCCCATGTTGATATCAATCACATCAGCTTCTGTATTTTGGTCCACGAACTTTGCCGCTTCAACTAATGTCTCCTTAGTTCCACCGAAAATTTGAATTCCCATTGGGTGCTCAACTGCTTCAACATTCATCATTTGTAACGTTTTTTTATTCTTATACATAATTCCGCGATCTGAAATCATTTCGCAGACCACATAGCCCGCTCCAAATTTTTTACAGATTACTCGGAATGCGGAGTTGGTTACCCCAGCCATTGGAGCAACGACAACTTGGTTCGGAATTGTAACATTACCGATTTTCCATTCCATTTTGTTCACCTCATTAAATCATATGCGACCACTATCATAGCACACACCATCACGTGTTACCAACTGCTATTATTTCATTTCACTCAAAATTTTCTTTAAATCGGTTTCATCATATTGATACTTGTTTCCACAAAAGTGACAAACAATCTCAGCTTGATGATCTTCATTAATCATTTGTTCCATATCATCTCGATCAATCGTTGCTAACATCTCGCTAAATTTTTCTTTTGAACAGTCACATTTAAATGATACTGGCATTTTATCAACGATTTTCACCGAAGCTTTTTCAAACAAATCATACAAGATATCTTCTGGTGTCTTCTTTTCCTGAAGTAGTTGTGAAATTAATGGCAAGTTAGCTAATCGATTTTCTAAATCTGTAATGGCTTGGTCCGTTGCCCCTGGTAAGACTTGGATTAAAAACCCACCCGCAACTTCAATTGAATTATCTGCATTCACAAAGACCGATAAACCAACTGATGACGGAATTTGTTCTGACTGTGCTAAATAATAAGTAAAATCTTCACCCAATTCACCGGATACCAATTGGACTTGGCCAGTAAATGGTTCACCAACCGTTAAGTCTTTAGTTACAGCTAGCATTCCGTTGGTGCCCACAGCACCAGCAACATCGATCTTTCCTTTTTCGTTCAATGGTAAATGAACATGTGGATCTTGTAGGTAACCTTTAACGGTTCCATTAGCGTTTCCATCAATTACAATCCCGCCAACTGGTCCATCTCCTTGAATCCGAACCGTCATTTTTTCATTACCCTTTAACACGGATGAGGCTAATAATAACGTCCCAACTAGGCTACGTCCCAAAGCGGCCGATGATGCACTCCACGTATCGTGTCGTCGTTGTGCCTCTTGTACAATTCCGGTTGCATCAACTACGTATGCCCGAAACATTCCATCATCAATAATACTTTTAATCATATAATCTTCGTGTGCCATTTAAATCTCCTTGAATTTTATTTCTTTAATCATAACAAAAGGTTGAACAAAAACTTTCGCTTTTGCTCAACCCATTATTTTATTTTTACTCAAACGTGTTTAATAGGTTGCAGTCCTTGTCTATCTTACACTTTTTTGTAAATATTAAATTGTTGAATTAGAATCACTATCATCATTTGAATCATCAGTAGGTGTTTCGTCCGCAGTTCCATCATGACGTTCTGATTCTTTGCGTTCTAATTCACGTTTTGATTCTTCAAAAGTTGCAGCATGACTAGTATCTTCAGCCTTCGGATCATTTTCTGGCATGTGACCAGTTTCAAACAAACTAATAATTTGTTTTTCATCCAAAGTTTCATACTTAAGCAATGCTTCAGCAATTATCTTATGTTGTTCACGATGACTTTCAATGATATCCACCGCTTGTTGATGACCTTCTGAAGTAAAACGACGAACTTCAGCATCGATAATGCTTGCAGTTGCTTCTGAATATGCAGGTGATTGACCATATTGAGCGCCCAAGAATGGTTGCCCACTACCTTCAAGTTGAACCATGCCGATTTTATCACTCATCCCATATTGGGTAACCATTGCACGAGCAATTTGCGTTGCTTGTTCAAAGTCATTTGAGGCTCCTGATGATTGCGAATCGAAGATAATTTCTTCGGCTGCACGACCACCCATCAAACCAGCAATTTGTTCAGTTGCATTTTTCTTCGACATTAACATTTGATCTTCACGTGGAAGCATGATTGCATATCCACCGGCGCGACCACGAGGGACGATTGTCACCTTGTGAACTACTCGGGCTTCATTTAATACCAAACCAACAATCGTATGACCAGCTTCATGGAAGGCCACGGTTTCACGTTCGGTTTTTGATACCACTCGATCTTTCTTAGCAGGTCCGGCAATTACCCGGTCTTCTGCTTCATCCAAATCTTTCGCATCAATTGTCTTGCGATTACGACGAGCAGCTAATAATGCAGCTTCATTCAATAAGTTTTCAAGATCTGCCCCAACAAATCCAGGAGTTTCTTTAGCGATAATTTTCAAATCAACGGTACTATCAAGTGGCTTGTTTTTCGCATGGACTTTAAGAATCGCTTCACGGCCCTTAACATCTGGACGGCCAACCAAAATCTTACGGTCAAAACGACCTGGACGTAACAAGGCTGGATCCAAGACATCAGAACGGTTAGTAGCAGCCATTACAATGACTCCTTCATCCCCATTAAATCCGTCCATTTCAACTAACAATTGGTTCAAGGTTTGTTCACGTTCATCGTGTCCACCACCCATACCGGCTCCACGTTGACGACCAACAGCATCAATTTCATCAATAAAGATGATTGATGGTGCAGTTTTCTTGGCATTTTCAAACAAATCACGAACACGACTTGCCCCAACCCCAACAAACATTTCAACGAAATCAGAACCAGAAATTGAGTAGAATGGCACCCCAGCTTCACCAGCAACGGCCTTGGCCAACAAGGTTTTACCAGTCCCAGGAGGGCCCTCAAGCAATACCCCAGCGGGAATTCGTGCACCCAACGCTAAGAATTTCTTTGGATCTTTCAAGAATTCAACAACTTCAACTAATTCTTGCTTTTCTTCTTCAGCACCGGCAACATCCGCAAAGCGAACTTTGTTTTGTTTTGAATCTGATGGTTTTGCTTTTGACTTACCAAAGCTCATCACACCACGACCACCGCCGCCACCTTGACCAGATTGTCCCATCATCATATAGAAGAAGAACACCATGATTACGATTGGGATGAGATAAATTAAGATATTAACCCAGAAGCCACTTGATTCTTCAGCTTTGGTTCCCATCTTAACGTTATTCGCATCAGCGTACTTTTGTAAGGTCGAAGTCGTAACTTCGTTAGGCAACACGATTGACGTAAATGTCTTCGTCGTTTCTTCCTTAGTTCCACCTAATGCAAAACTGTTACTTGCTTCACTCTTTTGAGCATTCTTGTATGTCCCAGTAACTTTATAAACACCGCCACTTGGTTGTACATCAAAGCTCTTGATTTTCTTATTTTTCAATTGACTTACAAATTCGCTTTGTTTCAAGTTAGCAGATTGACCTGCTGAACTATTTCCACCAAAGAAGAAGTAAGCAATCCCCATGATACATAAGAAAATGACAGCATAAAAAAGAACATTACGCGAAAAGCCATTCTTCTTATTGTTGTTATTATTGTTCATGTTTTTCTCCTACCAATCGATATTATTTTTCCTCTTGTTAATGAAAATTATGATAGCATAATTGACCAAAGTTGACTATTAATTTATCATGGCTACTTTTGATAAACAGATGGTTTTAAGATACCGACGTAAGGTAAGTTACGATATAGTTCGTTATAATCAAGACCATAACCAACCACAAATTCGTTAGGCACATTAAAGCCAACATAATCTGCTTTTACATCAACAACTCGGCCTTCAGGCTTGTCCAACAACGTGCAAACCTTAACGTCATGAGCCCCTTTTTCTTCCAGTAACTGAATTAAATATTTCAATGTCCGACCAGTATCAATAATATCTTCAACTAAAATAATATCGCGACCTTTAATATCCGAACTAATTTCACGGACCAAGTCAACTTTACCACTTGACTCAGTGCCACCATGATAACTTGAAACGTCAACGAAATCGATGTCAGCATACACGTCAAATTCCTTTAGCACATCCACCGTAAATAAAATTGCACCTTTTAAAACCGAAATCACCAATGGTTGGCGGCCAGCATAATCACGGGTTAACTCTTTACCTAAACGTTTAGCTGCTCCTGCAATCTCATCTCGACTGTATAGTACTTTTTCAATATCGTTATCCATTTCTAGTCTCCTTTAATATGATTACTTAATTGTGGCATAAAATATACTTTTTGCCAATTAGATTGATAATCTACTGGACGCTGCAAGTAGGTAAATTTTCGATTAACCACCCAGATAGGTTCATCATCATTAGTTACAACTACGACTTGTTGCTGTCGTTCATCATTTGGTACTTTTTGATCAATCAGAATTCTTCTAACTTTTTGATGGTGACCATCTTTAAGGCGAATCTCATCATCTAGCTTAACCAATCGAACTCGCAATGGGAGGACTGACTTTGGTAACCACATTACACTTGCTGCCTCATGGTCATCGTCCGAAACATAATCCTCAATCTCTAAATCGCATAATTTTTGACTCAACTCGCGAGTTACTTTAGCAGCCTGATACTGCTTAATAAATATGAAGCCCTGCCCTAGCGTAAGTTGTGCTTGTGGTGTCTCGCTATGAATCATCTTCATGATTGCTGTCAGTTGTTGCTCTTTAATTTCCGTTACCTGCTGTTGCTTGATTAACCAGTATTTAATTAATTGTTTTTGTTCAAGTACCGTATATTCAGCTAATTTAGTTAAATTTAAGTCGTCTGCCGCTTGAACTTGGTGCCACATTTGCGCTAATTTTAAATCCGCAAACGCCGCTAACTCATTAAGTTGCGTTGCAAATGACTCTAAATGCTCTAGTGCTTCGTCATTTTCATTCATTAACAACGGTAAGATTTGCTGACGATAGCGATTACGCGAGAATTCCAGTGCTTGATTGGTTTCATCATCATAATAAGTAAGTTGCTCTGCCGCTAGATACTCACGTAAATCGGCCTTACGATACTTCAATAATGGTCGAATCAACTCGCCGCTACCAAACTCTCGTCGTTGTTGCATTCCGCTTAATGTGGTTAGTTCACCACCACGAGTTAATTTCATTAAAATCGTTTCGGCTTGATCATTCAAATGATGTGCCGTTAAAAGTTTCCGCGCATCATATTTCAGCATTAACGATTCAAAAAAATCATATCTAAATTGACGAGCTGCTGCTTCCATCCCGGAAGTTGGATGGTCATCCAGCGGCCAGTGTTTAACTTCAAGCGTTAAATGATGAGCTTGACAAAAGCCTTTTAAAAACTGTTCTTCTTCTTGACTCTGTAGTCTTAACTCATGATTCACATGGGCCACAATAATATTTGGCTGTTGCGCAATCGGCAAGTTAATTAGTAAAGACAACAACGCCATTGAATCCGAACCGGTTGAAACGGCGACAATAACTTTTTCATTTGAATAAAAAAAGCGGTCTTGACTTAAGTCCCGCTCAAATTTTGTTTGTAAGTTATTCATTCGCTAGTATTCCACCTGACTAACTTCGTCTACCACCACGACCGCCACGCTTACCTTCAGTGTTATGCTTTAAGGTTGATAAACGAGATTCACTTTCTTTTAAGAAACCCGACATTAAGCTATCAAAATCATTAGCTCCACCGGCATTAGCTTGTTTGTTACTTCCAAAATCGTTTCCACGACTGTTATTTGATCTGCTTTGATACTTTGGCTTTGAATCATGATTAGCATGCGTTGCTTGCTCACGTGATTGTTGAGGTCGACTAGATCGTTCATGTTGCTCATCAGCATTTTCACTTGCTGCTCGAATTGATAACGCAATTTTGCCATCGTCACCAATTGACATGACCTTAACATTAACGGCATCCCCGACACTTAGCACATCGTGAATATCTTTAATAAATCCACTTGAAACCTGGCTAATATGAACTAACCCAGTTTTATGATCCTCTAAATTAACGAATGCTCCAAAATTTGTAATTCCAGACACTTTACCAGAAATTTTTGTACCGACTTCAATTGCCATGAATCAAAAGATCCTCCTTGAATAATGTAGTTTGAGTATAGCATAATTTTAAGCGACATCTCTACAAAAAAAGAGTTTAGCCACAATTATCAATTATGGTTAAACTCTACTTACTTGAATCAGACAAACTATAGATTGTTTCGCCTGTTTTTGAATAATAATATTTCTGTCTTAAAATCTTTTGTAAATAACTATCATCATGCAATAGTTCAACTTGTTTATCTAATTTTTTATTCTTAGCTTTTGTCTTACTCAAGCTTTCATTTTTAGCTTCAATTTGATCATTAACCTTACTCAAACTATACTTCGTCTGAATAATTTGAACCCCAAACACAATAAAGATTACTGCAAAAAAGCCAATAAGAGTGTAGAAGCGATGTTTGCGAACCTTTATTACTCGGTTTCGCTCCGCAACTTGTTGTACAAGTTTTGTGTTTATCGATGCAATCTTATTGTCACGTTTGTCTCCCATAGTACATACCCCTCGTAATTCGTTACCACGAGTATAACAGATTATTTACCCGATTTCGACCGTCATTCCCGTCTATTTTCTAAAGTCTTCTTCATAGCTTTCATCTAAAATTTCATACATCTGTTCAGCTTCATCTTTTTTAGTGGTTTCAATAATCTTCATTATTTTAACGACTTCGGTTTTATTACCAAACTTAATCGTTAGTTCATCGGCAACTTTAACGTTACTTGATGATTTAGCCGCATTACCATTAATCAAAATTCGCCCTTGATCTGAAATTTCTTTGGCGACTGTCCGTCGTTTTATAATTCGTGAAACTTTTAAAAATTTATCTAAGCGCATATTAATCCTCCATATTTTGACTACGAGTCAGTAAATTTAATATTTTTCGACCACCTGGAAAAACAAGAATTTCTTTAACCGTAAATAATTTCAATTTAACAATGCTGACCATGCTGGTTACAACTCCAATTATCACAGGGAAAAAGACATTTAAAATCATAGCCCCACGTGAAGTTCCGAAAATCATTTCTGAACCAGCAACTGCTAACGCCACAATTCCAGCCATGAGTATTACGATTAATAATAACTTAATTCCAAATGACTTACCATTAGTAACTAAATGTAATTCTTCAGGCATCTTGATCCAAATAATAATTAGGGTAACACTTAGACTAATCACCGTTCCCAGACTAGCACCCACAATTCCTAAATTAGCTACCAAATAAAAGTTAACTAGGACTTTAACTAAAATCCCGGCCAATAAAGCCATCACCGTTGATCTAAACTGATTAATACTTTGGAGCACACTACTATACGTCGTAATTAAACTAATCAAAATAATACTTAACATATTGATCGCTAATGCCACTGAACCACGACTATTTTGAAATAACAACGTATCAATTTGGGGCATCAATACCATCAAACCAGCCGTCGCTAAGCAAGCTAAAGTCGTACATAGATGCATTAATGAGCGGTAAATCCGTCTAAATTCAACTTCTCGTTTTTCAAGATAACTAGTTGTCAACGATGGTAATAACGTCGCTGAGACTGAGGTCGCAACAACCATCCCCAACTGTATCAATGGTTGGCCCCGATCAAAGACCCCTTTTAACACCTTCGCGGCTTGTGGCGTTTCGCCAAATGAAACTAGCGCTTGTTTCACCGTAAATGAATCAACTAATTGTAATAATACAATCAATGAAGCAAATAAGCAGATTAAGCCACCTTCAAAAAACAAACGACGACCAATTATTTTTAATTCATGCCATTTAATTCCTGTTACATGGTCTGCTAGAATCGCTTTAAACGTTGGCCATAAAACTAAACTTGCTGACAGGCCAGCAATTGCTGCCGCACTCATCGCCCAAGTTCCCATTTTATAAGCATTCCAACTCAATTTAGCTGCAACAATTGCGACTATAATAACCACGACAACTCGCACAATTTGTTCCACCAACTGGGAAATCGATGTGGTGGTCATGATATATCGACCCTGTTGATATCCCCGGCTAACCGCCGTAATCGGAATAAATAAAAACATGATTGAGACACTTTGAATAATCGGTGCCAATGATTGATCACCCATCATACTAGCTATCGGCGCAGAAAATACCCATAAAGCAATCATCACTAGCCAAGATACTGGTGTAATTAATACTAAAATTTGCTGGGCAACTCGCCGACGATTAATGTCATCTGTTTGTTCGGCAATTAGCTTGGAAATAAACACTGGCAAGCCAGTTAAAGCAATCGTCATTCCAATTCCATAGATTGGATAAACTTGCTGATAAACGTAAAATCCTTCATCCCCAACTAAATTTTGAAAAGGAACGCGATAGACCGCGCCTAAGATTTTAGCAATTAATGAGGACAACGATAAAATCATCGCCCCTTGAAAAACTTTATGCAGTCGTTGATTCTTCATCGTTTTGTTCTCCTGGGCCTTCAAAATGTTCGCTGAGGGCTTTTACAAAGACGGTCAATTGTTCCATCCAGTCTTTTTGCGTCATTTTTGGTTGAATTACTAACTTAATCCGGGTTTTACCTGCTTCATCCCCAATGGTTGCTTTAAATCCAGTAACCGTTAAATCTTTCAATAATTCACGGGCCGTTATTTTCTCTGTGGCATTTTCCGATAAAGTTACATATAAATAGCCATTTTGTTGTCTAATCTTATCTAATTGCGCTAAATCAGCAAAAATTTTCAATCGACCAACGGCTAAGAGATTTTCAACTTGCACAGGGAAATCACCAAAGCGGTCAATCAGATCACTTTCTAGATCCAATAACCGATCTTCGCTTTCCAATGAACGAATACTTTTATATAATTCCATTTTTTGGCGTTGATCATCAATATATTCGGATGGTAAATAAGCTTCAATTCCGACATCAATCTCGGTATCAGTTTTAACAACCACTTTTTCACCGCGCTTAACAGCGACCGCATCCGCTAACATCTGTGAATATAAATCATACCCCACTGAATCGATGAAACCATGTTGTTGTTGACCTAATAAATTACCTGCGCCCCGAATTGACAAATCGCGCATCGCAATTTTAAATCCCGATCCCAATTCCGTAAAATCACGGATTGCAGAGAGTCGTTTTTCACTCACTTCAGTCAAGACCTTGTTTTGTTGGTACATAAAGTAAGCATAGGCCACCCGATTACTCCGGCCGATTCGACCACGAATTTGATAGAGTTGAGATAATCCCATCCGATCAGCATCTTCAACAAACAATGTATTCACATTAGGAATATCAACACCCGTTTCAATAATCGAGGTCGTCACTAAAACATCATATTCGCCACGGATAAAATCATATAACACTGATTCTAACTGAACTTCAGTCATTTGTCCGTGAATATAACCAACCCGTGCTTCCGGTACTAACATCGAAATTTCAGCGACCGTTTTTTCAATATCGGCCACCCGATTGTGTAAGTAAAACACCTGACCACCACGACCCATTTCACGCATCACTGCATCACGTAAAGCCCCGGCATTTTGTTCCATCACATACGTCTGAATGGGGAACCGACCAACTGGTGGTGTTTCAATAACCGATAAATCACGAACGCCCAACATCGACATGTGTAACGTTCGGGGGATTGGGGTTGCTGTTAGCGTCAGTACATCAACTGAACTCTTTAATTGCTTCAATCGTTCCTTATGTTTTACTCCGAAGCGTTGTTCTTCATCAACAATTACCAGTCCTAAATCTTTAAAATGGACATCCTTCGATAAGATTCGATGAGTTCCAACTACAATATCACATTCACCAGAAGTCAATTGTTCCTCAGTTTCTGTTAATTGTTTTCGCGTTCTAAACCGTGACATCATCGCAACATTCACTGGATATCCTTCGAATCGACGCTGCATGGAATCAAAATGTTGTTGCGCTAAGATGGTCGTCGGCACCAAAAAGGCGACTTGTTTACCAGCTTCAATCGCTTTAAAAGCAGCTCGTAAGGCCACTTCCGTTTTACCATAACCAACATCCCCCACCAACAAACGATCCATCGGTTTCGTACCTTCCATATCCCGCTTGATTTCGGAACTACTTCGTAATTGATCTGGCGTTTCTGTATATGGAAAATCATTTTCAAATTGGTTTTGATAATCATCATCTTTAGGAAAGTTAAAACCAACTTCTGCTTCACGGGCCGCATATAGTGCTACCAATTCTTGTGCAATATCCTCAATTTTGGCCGCGACACTGCGCTTCGTTTTAGCCCATTCCGAGCCACCTAGCTTATTGATTTTAGGCGTTTTAGATTCCGAAGACACGTACTTTTGAACTAAGTTAAGTTGCGTCACCGGTACAAAAATCTTGGCATTTTTTTGAAACTCAATCGCGATATAATCTTGTTTAACGCCTTGACTTTCGATCGTTTCAATCCCAGTAAACTGACCAATCCCGTGATTGACATGTACCACATAATCGCCGGGCTTTAAGTCCGTGTAACTTTTAATTCGTTCAGCATTTTCCAGCGTTTGTCGCCGCGCGCGCTTTTTTTGCACCGTTTTAAATAATTCAGCTTCGGTAATTACAACTAAGTTAGCTTCGGGTAATTCAAACCCATTTTGTAAGCCATCATTCACTAATTGAGCAATGCCTGGCTTTAACTCATCATTTTCAACTAACGTAATTGAAATGCCAAAATCATTCAGGGTGTTTTCAATCTTATCCAACCGGTCGGCACTGTTAGCTAAAATAATCGTGGTTCGTTGTTGCTGGTTAAATCGTTCAATTTCAGCTTTCAATACTGGCATTTGGCCAAAAAATTGTTGCATATTTCGTGCCATAATATTGGTGATTTGTGAAAAACTAACTTTACCCATGCCTTTTTGAAATAACGCAAAGAAACACTGAGCATGTTGATCGCCAGTGATTAAGTCTGATACCTTGTGTCCCATCGCCGTGCTACTCAATAACTTTTGACTGGCAACTTGAGCTTCTAACCATGCCTGTTGTCCTTCATTAATATCTTCTTCTTTAGTCAAAATTCGTGGGTAATCTTCCGTTACGATTACCCCATTTTCATCCAAATAATCTAAAATCGAGGTTTTATCAGTATAAACATCATTACTAAACTCGATTAATTCGGGAATTATTTGTTGATGAGTCAATGCTTTTAACGTGGGTGAAATATTTTGTTCTAACTGTTGGCGCTGATCATCACTCAAGTCTTTAGCTGTTGCTGTCATTTGTTTGGTTAATGATTGGTGAATACGATTAAATTCGGTTTCACTAATTACAAAATCAGTTGCCGGCAAAACTGAGACCTGCTCAACATTTTCAATACTTCGTTGGGTCGTGGCGTCAAAGTATCTTAATGAATCAACTTCCGTATCAAATAAATCAATCCGGACCGGATTTTCAGTGTTCAGTGGATAAATATCTAAAATTGACCCACGAATGGCAAAGTCCCCCGGTCGAATAACCATCTTTTCAAGCTGATAGCCCATTGAACTTAGCTGGGTTCGCGACTGATCTAAATTAATGTCAGAACCAACTTTAATTTGGAGTCGAGCCTCTTTAAAGACCTCAGTCGTTGGCAATAATCGCTTGAGGCCCGAGGTTGAAGTGACAACTACTACTGGGTGGTCACTTAATAACGCATCCAAAGCTAGGACCCGTTGCAATCTAAATTCCGGTGAACTGGTTGCTACTTCCACCGCTAAGTTTTCTTCAACTGGAAATTGAAAAACTTGATCATCAGACAACCGATTAAGTAAATCATTAGTAATTTGTTCCATATGACTCAAATCATCGGTCACAATTAGCTGCGACTGTTGCAATTGACGATGAATTGAACTTAATAATAACGTCTCAGCCGACCCAGATATTCCGGTAATCAGTTGTCGTTGTCGTCCTTTAATTCCAGCTTCAATGTTGATAAATTCCGGCATTTCAACCAAAAAATCTTCTAATTTCAATTGATTTCCTACCTTATTAATTATACTTGTTCATTAATTGGGCAAACGTTGTGCCTTCAATCCAATCTTCAACGGCATGTTCCGCTTGATCAAGGTTATCTAAAAGGCCCGCTTGTTCATCCTTTTTAAATTTCCCTAAAACATAATCAACTACACTCGCTTTTCCCGGATGATCAATTCCCACCTTAACCCGATGGAATCCTTGTGTTCCCAAATGATTAATTAAACTTTTAAGACCATTATGTCCGGCCGCTGAGCCCTTTGCTTTTAAGCGAATCTTCCCTAATGGTAGATCCATATCATCGTGAATCACGATTAAATCTTCCACGGGTACATCATAATAATCCATTAGTGGCTTCACTGAACGTCCAGATTCATTCATAAACGTAGTTGGTTTAACGAGAAGGACTTTTTCACCCTTAATAATCCCGCTCGCCGTCATGGCTTCCATTTTACTAGTATGTTTAAACGTTAATTGATAATCTTTGGCAATTTGGTCAATTACCATGAACCCCATATTATGTCGTGTACCATCATATTGAGGACCAATATTTCCTAAACCAACAATCATTTTCATTTTTACGATGTTTCCCTTCTAATAAAAATACAAAAAGGCCGTACTGGGCACTTCACCCGGTCAGCTAATCTCTAACATTATAAACTAGAAACTGAAAAACAAACAGTTAAATCAATTACTGTGAGACTTTTCGCAAAGTTTCATCCATTTTGAGTAAGGTTTTTAAACAGTTTTAAGTAAAACCTTAAACTTTTTTAACATTCATGTTATAATATTCACGTTATCAAATACTTTGTTTTTTGAAAGGACATAAAAATGACTAAAACACCTAATCATCAAAAAGTTGTACTTGTTGGAGACGGAGCAGTTGGATCAAGTTATGCATTTGCAATGGCACAACAAGGTTTAGCTGAAGAATTTGTAATCGTCGATGTTATTAAGGAACGTACTGAAGGTGATGCTCTTGATCTTGAAGATGCAACAGTTTTCACTGCACCAAAAAACATCTACTCAGGCGACTATTCAGACTGTGCTGATGCAGATCTTGTAGTTATCACTGCCGGCGCTCCACAAAAGCCAGGCGAAACTCGCTTACAACTTGTAGGCAAGAACCTAAAAATTATTAAATCAATCGTAAAACCAATCGTTGACTCAGGTTTCGACGGCATCTTCCTTGTTGCTGCTAACCCAGTTGATGTTTTGACATATGCTGTATGGAAGTTCTCTGGTTTCGACAAGAGCCGTGTCATCGGTTCAGGTACATCACTTGATTCAGCACGTCTTCGTGTTGCTCTTGCTAAGAAGCTTAACGTAGATCCTCGCGACGTTAACGCAAACATCATGGCTGAACATGGCGATTCAGAATTTGCTGCTTACTCAACAGCAACTGCTGGTGGCGTTCCAGTTCTACAACTTGCAGAAGAAGCCGGACTTTCATTCGACGACTTACTACAAATTGAAGACGAAACTCGTCACAAGGCATACGAAATCATCAACCGTAAAGGTGCTACTTTCTACGGTATCGCTACTTGCTTGATGCGTATTTCAAAAGCAATCTTGCGTGATGAAAATGCAATTTTACCTGTTGGCGCTGCACTTGATGGTGAATATGGTTTGAATGACATCTTTATCGGTACACCTGCTGTTATTAACGGTTCAGGTCTTGCTAAAGTTATCGAAGTTAAACTTGATGACCGTGAAAAAGACTTGATGGCTAAATCAGCTGCTACTCTTCGCCAAGTTACTGCTGACGGAATCGCTGCTTTAGATTAATATCAAATAAATAAACATTTGTTTAACCCATGTAATTTTTATTACATGGGTTTTTTATTATCTAATTCCAAGGGAACCTTAACATTTAAAATCATTAGCGTTTATCCGCTATTCACACGGAAGTTATCGTTGCTTAACGATTTTTAAACTGGTTTATTCTGCTTAAGATTTTTATTTATTTCTCATTATTTTCTCATTTGCTCTCGTTTTATGGTATTATATTTAATGGTTCTTTAACAGATTAAATGAGGGTTTAATTATGCTATTAAAAACACTAATGAAACAAAAAAATTCATTAACAACTTTATCCGAAGACACAACCTTGGAAACTGCGTTGTCAGTTCTGGAAGATTCCGATTTTCGTTGCGTTCCTATTCTTGATAAAACCGGGACTTTCTTTCGGGGTAATATTTACAAAATGCATATTTATCGACACAAATCACGTGGCGGCGATATGCAATTACCCGTTACAACGTTATTAAAGAATTCGACTAAATTCATTTCTATCAACGCGGCTTTCTTTACTGTCTTCTTTGCAATTAAAGATTTACCATATATTGCGGTCTTAGATGAAAATAGTCAATTTAGCGGTATCTTAACTCATACTAAATTATTAAGTATGTTAGCTGATGGTTGGAACATTCATACTGGAAGTTACGTTATCTCTGTTCTATCGACTGACGATCGCGGCTCACTCGTTAAGATGACCAAGGCAATTGCAAAATATACACCCATCAACAACTGTTTAACCCTGGGTTTAACAGCATCCAGTGAATTTCGTCAAATATTATTCACATTACCAGCGGAAGTTAATAAGCGAATGTTAGATAAGATTATCCACAACCTCCACAAAAAAGGGTTTGAAGTCACTGAAATTGAAGATCTTCATACTAAATTTTAACCAAATAAACGGGTAGACCATCATGATGGCCTACCCGTTTATTTATTATAAGTTCGCTTATTCTAAGTTTTAAATACGATATTATGTAGTTAATTTACGATAATTATTTTTTATTAGTTAACCCAAGACTAACCTGTAATGAACGATCAACTTTGCGAATTAAGTTGTCGGAAAGGTGTGTAACCTTATCCCGCAATCGTTGCTTATCAATCGTTCGTACCTGTTCTAATAAAATCACTGAATCTTTTTCAATCCCAACATATTCTGCATTAATCAGTACATGCGTTGGCATATTCGGTTTCTGCATCTTCGCTGTAATTGCCGCAATAATTACGGTTGGACTATAGTGATTACCAATATCATTTTGAATAATAACGACTGGTCTTAGTCCACCTTGTTCAGAACCAATTACTGGTGATAAATCCGCATAAAAAATATCGCCGCGTTTAATTTCAACTTTCGTCAAGTAATCCTGACCTCCTGTTCAAAAAGTCTAATCAACCGCTAATTATACCATAGCAAAATTTAATTTACTTAGTTACTTATAAATTCGTTCGACTCGTTCAGCAATACTAGTCATAATTTCATAATTAATTGTTCCTGCATATTCAGCAATTTCAGTAGCGCCAATTTGTTGATCACCTTGGAAACCAATTAAAGTTACCTTAGTACCAATTGAATATTGTTTTGGTAATCGAATCATCATTTGATCCATACAAATTCGACCAATAATTTCACATCGTTGACCATCAATTAAGACATAAAAGCCGGTCATACAACGTGGGTACCCATCCGCATAGCCAACTGGAACGGTACCAATCCATTCATCATTTTTAGCGGTATAAGCGGCCCCATAACTAACTGAATTGCCTGCTTGAATTTGCTTCACAAAATCTAATTTAGTTACTAATTCAGCAGCTGGTTCTAATTCATACGGCAGATCTTTAATGGCTAATCCAGATGGATTCAACCCATACATCGCAATTCCTAGTCGAATCATATTACCAGTGACCGGTAAATGCCATAAGCTGGTTGCAGAATTAGCAACATGGACATACTTTGGTAAATCAGTTAAGGCGCCCGTCAATTGATACCATGCTTCAAATTGTTGATCAAAATACTCAGCGTCTTGTTGATCAGCCGTCGCAAAATGCGTAAACACACCCTCAAAATTAAAAATATCTGACTTTAAAATTTGTTCAGCCGTTTTAACTTCTTCGACATCTCGAAAGCCAATACGACCCATTCCAGTATCCATTCCTAGATGAACATTTAATGGCTCAGTTGCGTTTGATTGATGTTCATATTCTTTTAACCACTCAACTGACCCCACGGTTAATGAAATTTTGGCCTTTGCAGCTATCTCAGCCACTGCTGGTGAAGTTATCCCTAAAACCAAGATTGGTACCGCTATCCCGGCTTCTCGTAGTGCTAGTGCCTCATCTAAAATCGCAACACATAATCCAGTTGCACCAGCATTTAATGCAGTTTTAGCCACCGTTAATATTCCGTGACCATATCCATTTGCCTTTACAACCGCAAACATCTCAACAGATTCAGCTAAAATTTGACGTTCATGTTGAATATTATGTGTAATTGCTGCTAAATCAACTATTAGTTTGGTTTCCCGATTCTTACCTATCACCATTTAGTCTAATCCTCTTCTAAAATAACTTCACTCATCACAACCGTATCTGTATGCGAAATTGAAACATGCACATGACCATCAAAAACAACTTGGTTAATGGTTGGTTTACCAACTTCATCATCAATTACTTCTAAGTCTTGAAACCCCACTTGGGCTCCAATTCCAGTTCCCAAAGCTTTTGAAAATGATTCTTTCACTGAAAAGCGACCAGCTAAATAGGCAGCTTGTTGGTGACTGCCCCGTGACAAATATTGTTGATATTCGGCAGCCGTCAATATCTTCTTAATAAACGTTGCATGTTTATCCTGCATCGCCGTTACACGTTCAATTTCGCTAATATCAATCCCAATTCCATAAATCATGATTATTTCCTTTATTATCCCTATTTTGCTTAACATTGTAGCATAGTACTTTTAATTATAACCAAAAAAAAGACCTAAATTAGTATTTAACTACTAACTTAGGTCATTTTTAATTATTAATCGTTATTTTTTTTACGAATACTGAATGAGTGTGATGCGCCACTATTGCCACCGCGGTTGCTACTTGAGCTGCGATTGCTACTACCATGGTTATCACGACTGCCTTTGTATCCACCTTCACGGTTTCCACCGCCTGATGAACGACTACCATCACGACTTCCACCGCCAGAACGACTTCCACCACGATAACCGCCACCTGAATGTCCACCGCCAGAGCGACTTCCACCACGATAACCGCCGCCACCGTTACGGCTTCCACCGCTACGACGACCGCCGCCACCGCCACCTTTATGGCGAGGTAATGGACGTTCTGGAGTAATCTTAACTGGCACACTAGATGAATCATCTTTAGTGATATTGTTAAGCAAGGCTGCTGCCAAGTCAATTGGTTCGTATTTGGCGATTAGCTTTTCAGCTTCCTCTTCAAATTTAACCGTTTCAGTTTGACCAATAATTTCATCAGCCTTAGAAACAGCATTAACTAATTGACCCTTCAAAGCTTCATCAGCCGTTGGTGGCTTCAATGGTAACATGCGAACCTTCGTTAATTTTTCAATTTCGCGAAGATAATCCATTTCACTAGGAGTCACAAACGTTAATGAAACACCATGATGTCCGGCACGACCAGTACGTCCAATACGATGAACATAACTATCTGGATCTTGAGGAATATCATAGTTATAAACATGGGTTACACCCGAGATATCTAATCCACGAGCAGCCACATCAGTTGCAACAAGAATGTCAATTTTACCATTCTTAAATTGTTGCATAATTTGGCTACGACGTTGTTGAGTTAAATCTCCATGAATTCCTGAAGCATTGTATCCACGCGCTTCAAGTCCCTTAGATAATTCATCAACACGACGCTTTGTACGACCAAAGACGATTGTCAAATCTGGATCTTGAACATCGATTAAACGAGTCATAGTATCAAATTTTTCAAAGTCCTTTGAACGAACATAGAATTGATCAACTAAGTCAGTGGTAACTTCCTTAGCCTTGATCTTAACATGATGTGGTTCAGACATAAATTGCACACCAATTTTCTTAATAGCTGGTGGCATTGTAGCTGAGAACAACAATGTTTGGCGACTTTCTGGGGTCTTCTTGATGATTGATTCGATATCATCTAAGAATCCCATGTTTAGCATTTCATCGGCTTCATCTAAAACGATTGTTTTAAGATTATCCAATTTAACTGTTCGGCGGTTGATATGATCAAGTAAACGACCTGGAGTTCCCACAAGAACTTGTGGATGACTCTTCAAGTTGTTAATTTGACGGCGAATATCTGCTCCACCATAAACAACTTGGGCTTTAACCTTTTTATCTTTACCTAATTTGTATAATTCTTCTTGCGTTTGGATAGCCAACTCACGAGTTGGTGAGATAACCAATGCTTGAATGTCTCCATTATTGATATCGACATCTTCAACAATTGGTAGACCAAAGGCAGCTGTTTTACCAGTACCGGTTTGGGCTTGTCCAATTACATCTTCACCCTTTAATACCAATGGAATAGTTTCCTCTTGGATTGGGGTTGCTTCTTCATAACCATTACGTTTAATGGCTTTTAATAGGTCTTCTGATAGACCCAATTCGCTAAACTTCAAATGTTTTCCTCCTGGGATTGAATTTCATCACCTAGTCAAATTCCGTTGACCAAACCGATAATGAAACTATATAAAATAAATACAACTAAATAAGTATACTAGTTTTGCCTTAAAATAACAACTAAAACGCAAAATTAGCGAGTTAACCCATCTAACACCGTTTCCAAATGTAACCCGTGACTAGCTTTAATTGCCACTAAATCGTCCTTAGTTACCAACGAAATTAATTCAGCGGTCATTGATGATTTGTCATCCGCTTCAAAGTAATGTACATGTTCATGATAACTATCTTCCAAAGCATCATATAAAGCTTTCATGTGATGACCCAGTAAGAACACTTCATCAAATTTACTAGTATCAAACGAACTAGCTAATTCACGATGAAACTCATTTGAATTTTCACCTAGTTCTAGCATATCGCCTAAAACTACAATTCGTTTTCCATTGGTTTCCGCTTGTGAAAAGGCATTAAGCACCTCTTTAACTGCAGTTGGATTTGAATTGTAGACATCACTTAAAATTTTCTCACCCGCACGACCATTAATCCATTCCGTCCGGTTTCTAGTAATATCTGGCGAACTCAAAGCAGCTTTCATTTGCTTAACTGGGACGCGGAGTAGCTTACCCACGCTTAATGCAGCTAATGCATTAGTTACATTATATTCACCAATCATTGGCACTTGGAAAGTTACTTCGGGCCATTCATTAACGACAAATTCTAATGAATATGCTGTCGTCGTAACACTAGTAGCATACAAGTTGTTATTTAATTGCCGACCAAAGTCGATTGATTCTTGTTCAATCTTTTCAGCACGCTCAGTTAATAATGGTTCATCCCCATTAAAGATCAACGTTCCGTCTTCTTTTAAACCGTTCACGATTTCCATCTTGGCATCCGCAATTTTGTCGCGACTTCCAAAGAATTCAATGTGCGCCTCACCAATCATCGTAATAACGGCAAAATCTGGCGTGACTAATTGGCTCAAGTCATCTAATTCGCCAAAATGGTCCATCCCCATTTCAACAACAACGGCTTCCGTATTGGATTCCATATTTAAAAGGGTTACTGGTACCCCAATATGATTATTAAAATTTTCAAACGTCTTGGTAACGTTCATTTGAGTGCTCAAAATCGAGGCAATCATATCTTTAGTCGTGGTTTTACCATTACTACCGGTAACTGCCACCACAATTGGATTTATTTTGTGTAAATAATAGCGACCTAATTCTTGTAAGGCAGTCAATGGATCGTCAACTACTAACAATGGTTGATTCTGATTAATAATTTCATGATCACTAGCCCATAAACTTGCCGCAGCGCCATGTTCAAAGGCACTAGCAACGAACTCATGACCATCTTGTTGACCACTTAGCGGAACAAATAGTGCTCCACCGTCAAGGGCGCGGCTATCAAATGCGACGCTACTAACCTCAACGTCTTGCCAAGCAGTAATATCATTTTTCACATTAATTGCTTTGGCAATTTCCGCCAATTTCATTTTCATACTGTGAATCTCCTTTTAGATCTACTCTTTTTCAAGCTACAACCATATCATTATACCACCTTTTTACACAAGCCAATGTAACAAAAAAAGCTAACCTGTCGCAAATACGCGCCCGATTAGCTCTAATATTGACTTTAAAAATAACAATAATTACATTTGTTCTAAGCGTTCAATTCGCTCTTCCATTGGTGGATGCGTCGAAAATAAACTACTCATTGATTTCTTTTTTAACGGATTACTAATATATAAAGCTGCACTACTTGGATCAGCTTCTTCCATCGGTGCTGAATCTGAAATTTTTTCTAAGGCTGAAATCAAGCCGCGTGGATTTCTCGTTAGCTCAACTGCCCCGGCATCAGCTAAATATTCCCGATTTCGTGATAATGCCATTTGCGCTAATGATGCCGCTAGTGGTGCTAAGATCACCACAATTAGTGACAAGACCATTAAAATGATTTGAACATAGCCGCCACCTTCACGATCATTATCGCGACGACCACCGCCCCACCAAAATGAATGCATCCCAATATTCACTAACATTGAAATTACTGCTGATAACGCGAGTGCAATCGTTTGAAGCCGAATATCGTAATTACGAACATGGGTCATTTCATGCGCCATCACCCCTTCTAATTCTTCACGATTTAATTTTTCAAGAATTCCAGTGGTTGCAGCAACCGCCGCATGTTCTGGATTATTCCCGGTTGCAAATGCATTCGGACTAGGATCGTCAATAATATAGACTTTAGGCATTGGGACATTTGCTACCAAAGCCATATCTTCAACCACGTGCCAAAGTTCTGGTGCTTGATCGACGCTAGTAACTTCGTGGGCATGATTCATTCCCATTACAACTGAGGTTGATTGCGAAATCATCAGCATCATGTAAATTCCACCAATGACAACTGCCATCAAAATTCCGGCGACATAGCTGTTAAAGAAAACATACCCCACCGCCGCACCGATTAAAACGACAAGCAAAACAAAGCCAAGCATGACATAGACTGTTCGTCGTTTATTTTGAGCAATTTGTTGATAAAACATCTAGTTTCTCTCCAATACTAATAAATTAGAATGATACTTTCACATTTTCCTTTTCTGTTTCAGGAACTTGTAAATATTCTACTTGTGTAAAGTGGTGAATTCCAGCTACAATATTACTTGGAAATGATTGAATTTTAGTGTTTAAATTTGCGGCAGTTGAATTAAACAACTGGCGTGAATATGCAATCTTGTTTTCCGTATTTGAAAGTTCTTCCATTAATTTGGCATATTGTGTGCTGGCCTTCAAATCTGGATAACTTTCAGACAAGGCAAAAATTGATTTTAATGAATTCGTTAATTGATCAGAAACTTCCATTGCTTGTTGGTGATCACCGGCAGGAACTTGCATCATTTGGCTTCTTAATTCCACCACTTTTTCAAGTGTTGATGATTCATACTTGCCGTATCCCTTCACCGTTTCAACTAAGTTAGGAATTAAATCATTACGTCGTTTCAACTGTACGTCAATTTGGCTCCATGATTCCTGTGAATGAACTCGCGCACTTACTAAACCGTTATAAACTCCGGCATAAATCGCAATTAATAATACGATTACAATAACTACAATAATAATTGTTAGCATAATATTTCCCCCTTAAAGTATGTTGCGTATAATAAAAGGATAACGTACTTCACTAATTGTTTAAAGGAATTTGAATAAACTTAATCAGATTTGAAAGGATTGATCATCATGAAAAACGTTTTATTTGTTTGTTTAGGTAATATTTGTCGCTCCCCCATGGCCGAGGCCATGTTTCGGAAAATGGTTACAGACGCCGGTTTATCATCTGAGTTCCACTTAGACTCTGCTGGCACTAGTAGCGAGGAAACAGGTAATCCACCTCATCCAGGGACTCGTGAAATTTTAGCTAAATATCATATTCCAGCAACTGGATTGGTGGCTCGCCAAATCACCCAAGCTGATTTCATTAATGCAGACTACATCATCTGCATGGATAGTATGAATTATAAAAACCTATTACGATTGGCCGGACCGGAATATCAAGCCAAAGTCCATCCCGTGTTTGAATTAATCCCTGGAAAAGAAATGCGTGATATACCTGATCCTTGGTATACCCATCGTTTTCAAGATACCTATGATAGTCTTGCCCTTGCTTTACCAACCTGGTTTAACTATTTAACTAAATAAGAGACTAGTCATTTTTTGACTAGTCTCTTTTGTTTACTTGTTTTTAAATGATTTTGCAAAATTATTTTGGACTGATTTAGGCGCTTCCTTATACGCCATTTTTTTGACTAGCTTGCCGCGCACCATTAAGCGACCCTCACCGGTGGCATCACATGTTACTAAGGTAATAATATTTTGACCCGGTGTATTTTCTACCACGTCAACTCTAGTCGCGGCGATATACGTTTTTTCAGTTGTTTTATACTCATAAACTTTTTTCAAATCGGTTAAATAAATTTTTTGACCAACTTTACTTTTCCAATATAATGGACTAAATAAGATTTTATGACTGTTCATATGATGACCGGCTAACGGATAATTTCCCTGACCCATTTTTTGATCATCCCGCATCGTGCCAGCTGCCAACGCTAAGGTATAATTATCAACCCCTTTCGCAATCGGTAAATTCATTTTAATTGCTGGAATCGAAATTGCGCCAACCACATGTAACGCATTTTTTTTCGCCCGCGCTTTAGCAATCATTTGTAAATCTAACGACTTAACCTTTTTAAAATTAAAATTGCCAGATTTTTTTGTGTTACTATTAATCTTTGTCTGTGAAATTTCCGGATGATAACTACCAACCAAATAATCTTTAATTTGTTGATTAAAAATTAGTGATAGTGAGATAATTAGTAGTAATAAAAAGATCGTTAAACTCACCCAATGTTTCCAACTATGCCTTTTTTTGTTTTTCATCAAATCCCCCTAGACTCACACAACCCCATTTAACAGCTAAAAAAGCTATTTGCATGAATATTATCGCTGACAAAATTATACATTATTTTTAAAAAAAAGAAAGAAGAAAGTACGTATGAAAAAACTATTACACTTAAATAAACTTGAAGATTGGGAAAAGAATTTATACGTCCTGTGGGTCAGCGTCTTCGTTACCGGCTTGGCCTTTTCAGAAATCATGCCCTTCATGTCATTATATGTAGATACGCTAGGCGATTTTTCTAAAAGTCAGTTAAATTTATATTCAGGTGCTGTTTTTGCCATTACATACTTAATCACTGCTATCATTTCGCCATTCTGGGGGAAATTATCTGATACCCACGGGCGTAAAATTATGATCCTCCGCGCTTCATTAGGGATGGCCATTGTCATTGGACTGATGTCTTGCGTCACTAATGTCTGGCAATTATTCGCTTTGCGGTTTATTCAAGGAATTTTTGGTGGCTACGTTAGTAACGCCAACGCGATTATTGCTACTACCGCGCCACGTGAAAAAAGTGGTCGTGCCCTCGGAACCTTAATGGCTGGTTTAACCGGTGGCTCACTACTAGGACCTCTATTAGGTGGGGCGTTAGCTTCAATGTTCAGCTATCGAATGACCTTCTTAATCACCGGTCTCTTATTGTTTATCGTCTTTATTTTTAGTTGGTTATTCGTTACTGAAAATAATTTCAAGCCTACTACGGCCAAAAAATTGCAAAAGGCCTCTGGTGTCATTTCCGTCTTAAAAAATCCACAAATGATTTTCGGTATGTTTATCACCACCCTCATCATCCAAGCTTCTAATAACTCAATCACACCCATCATCTCGTTGTATGTCCGCGAATTAATGCATAACACCGGTAACGTCACGTTAGTCAGTGGTGTGATTGCGGCTGTACCAGGTTTAGCAACCATGATAGTCGCCCCACGGTTTGGTGAATTGGGCGATCGAATTGGAACTGAACGGGTTTTAACCATTGGTTTTGTATTGGCAATTTGTTTCTTTATTCCCACTGCCTTTGTAACAAATATTTGGCAACTCGGAATTCTGCGATTTTTAATTGGAATTTCTAACGCTACCATGATTCCACAAGTTCAAACCTTATTAACCAAAAACACCCCACCTGAAGTTACTGGCCGAATTTTTAGCTGGAATCAAAGCTTTCAATCATTTGGAAATGTGATTGGGCCACTGCTTGGTGCCTTTATTTCTGGAATTTTCAATTATAGTGCGGTCTTTATCTCAACTGCCATTTTAGTTGCCATTAACTTTGTTTTATTCCGAATCAATGTTGTTAATGCTAACAAATAAAAAAACACATACCCGCAGGTATGTGTTTTTTTGATGGAAATTATTTGATACCATATTTCTTGTTGAAACGATCGACTGCACCATCTGCTTGAGTAAACTTTTGCTTACCTGTGTAGAATGGATGTGAATCTGATGTGATTTCAACACGGATCAATGGATATTCGTTACCATCTTCCCACTTAACAGTGTCTTTAGAAGTTACTGTTGAGCCAGAAATGAACTTGAAACCAGTTGATGAATCTTCGAATACAACTGGATGGTAATCTGGATGAATGTCTTTTTTCATGTTATTACGCTCCTTTTGCCATGAGTCATTGACTGAAACATAGTTTAATTTATATCTAACTTTCAAATAATACCATGGATCATAATTTTTGACAACCTATGATTCGTTAACTTACGATTCAACAACTTCAGCACCAGCTTCATCAACGATGCGAACGTTAGCATTCAAGCGGTTTAGCTTCCAAACAATTCGATCATAGCCACGTAAAATATTATCGGCATTGGTAATTTTAGTCGTTCCTTCAGCCATCAAACCAGTAATCATCAATGATGCACCAGCACGAATTTCGCCCGCTTCTACGGTCGTTCCATGTAATGATTCTGAATGATCAACTAAAATCAAACCATTTTCGGTCGAAATACCCATGCCCATTTTTTGTAATTCTGGGACATGTTTGATTCGTTGTGAATAAATTGTATCGGTAATGACACTCACACCTTGAGCCATTGACAATAATGGGGTCAACGGCTGTTGTAAATCAGTTGCAAAGCCAGGAAATGGCAAGGTTTTAATCTTAATTGGTTTTAGATTTTCACTTCGTAATACTCGAATGCTATCTTCACCAATTTCAAGATTAACGCCCATTTCAAGTAATTTACTAGTAAATGATTCCAAATGTTCTGGAATAATATTATGAATCACAATATTATCACCGACCGCAGCGGCAAGCGAAAGATAAGTTCCCGCTTCAATTCGATCTGGAATAATTGTATGAACGTTAGTTGACCGTAATGAGTCAACCCCTTCAATTCTGATTACATCAGTTCCGGCACCACGAATTTTCGCACCCATGTTATTCAAGAACGTCGTTAAATCAGTAATTTCTGGTTCACGCGCAGCATTTTCAATCACCGTTGTTCCTTCCGCTCTTACGGCAGCTAAAACAGTATTAATCGTAGCTCCAACTGAAACCACATCCATAAAGATTGTGGTTCCCTTTAAACCATTGGGTGCACTAATATGAACGGTTCCGTTATCTTCAAGCACTTGCGCACCTAGCGCTTCAAACGCTTTAATGTGCTGATCAATTGGTCGTGGACCAATATTATCCCCACCTGGGAACGTCAAAACAGCCCGATGGAAACGGCCTAGTAATGCGCCCATAAAGTAATAAGAAGCTCGTAAACTTTTAATTGCTTTACTTGGTAGTTCGCTCTCAATAATTTGGGTTGGATCAATCGTTAGATTGCCATGTTTAAATGATGAGGTAACGTTCATCGATTCAAGAATGATCATCAGGTTATGAACATCCAAAATATCTGGTACCGTATCAAATTGGACTGGTGTATCCGCTAAAATTGCAGCCGGAATAAGCGCCACTGTACTATTTTTAGCCCCGCCAATCGTGATTTCTCCCGAAAGTCGGTTCCCTCCCTGTATAATCATACTTTTCATCGAAAAATTCCTCACTCTAATTTATAATTCTGTTTAAAACAACCAATTGTAATCATAAAGAAATATTACTGAAATTACAATACCTTTACGGCACATAATATGTTAAGTTTTTTAAAATTTTGGGAAAGATGATCACTTACTCAAAATGTCTAGATAATTTACCAGTCAATTTAATAATCAAATCAATATAAAAAGAGAATGAGGTAACCTCAATCTCTCATTAATTTAGCTTGATTTATTTTTCACTTGCAGCTTTAACAAAGGCTTTAAACAAACCTTCTGGACGATTTGGTCGTGATAAAAATTCTGGATGGTATTGTGCAGCCACGAAGAATTTCTTGTCTGGTAATTCAACCACTTCAACCAAACGATCATCAGGTGAGGTTCCTGAGAACACCAACCCTTTGGCAGCCAATTGTTCCCGATATTCGTTATTAAATTCAAATCGGTGACGGTGACGTTCGCTAATTACATCTTGATTGTCATAAGCAGCGGCAGCAACTGTTCCAAGCTTTAACTTACATGGATATGCACCTAATCGTTGAGTACCACCCATATCTTCAACATCTGCTTGATCATTCATTAAATCAATCACATTATATGGTGTTTCAGGATCAAGTTCAGCTGAGTTAGCACCGGTTAAGCCAACCACATTGCGGGCAAATTCAATACATGCGATTTGCATTCCTAAACAAATTCCAAGATATGGGACATCATTTTCACGTGCAAACTTAACAGCGGCAATCTTACCTTCCGTTCCACGAGTACCAAATCCACCAGGCACTAAAATTCCATCAGCATCACCCAATAGTTCTGCTACGTTTTCTTCAGTTACATCTTCAGAATTCAAATGTGAAATTTCAACATCTGCATCAACTGGATAACCAGCATGCTTCAAGGCTTCATTAACTGAAATATAAGCATCTTGTAAGTTAGAATACTTTCCAACCATAGCAATTTTAATTGTTTTGCTCAAATGTTGAACGTGATCTGACATTTTAGCCCAGTCAGTCATATCAGCTTCTGGTGCATCAATATGCAATTGATCACACACGATTTGATCCATATTTTGCGCTTGTAAATTCAATGGAATTTGATAAAGCGTATCAACATCTCGTGATTCGATTACTGCTTCAGGATCAACATCACAGAATAACGCAATTTTCTTCCGCATTCCATCGTCAATTGGGCGTTCAGTCCGAACAACCAAAATATTTGGTTGAATTCCTAAACTACGCAATTCTTTAACACTATGTTGTGTTGGCTTGGTTTTCATTTCACCCGCTGCATGTAAAATTGGAATCAAGGTTGTGTGAATATAGATGACATTATCAGAACCAATGTCACGCTTCATTTGACGTAAAGCTTCCATAAATGGTAATGATTCGATATCACCAACTGTTCCACCAACTTCAGTAATCACAATATCTGCATCAGTACTGGTTCCGGCACGCATAATTTTTTCTTTAATGGTATCCGTGATATGTGGAATTACTTGTACAGTGGCACCTAAATAGTCTCCATGACGTTCTTTTTGCAGAACTTCAGAATAAATTTTCCCAGTCGTTACGTTTGAATATTTGTTCAATGTAATATCAATAAAACGTTCATAATGGCCTAAATCCAAATCAGTTTCCGTACCATCATCAGTGACAAATACTTCACCATGTTGATAGGGACTCATTGTACCTGGATCGACGTTGATATATGGATCGAACTTTTGAATCGTAATCTTCAAGCCGCGATTTTTCAATAAACGACCTAATGAAGCAGCAACGATTCCTTTACCTAGGGATGAAACCACCCCACCTGTTACAAAAATATATTTTGTCATGTTGTTACTCCTTTGGGAAAATTTGAAGGCTGGTACCGCTTGTAAAATTAAAAAAAGTCCCCTATCCATAATGGAATAGGGGACTGTATTATTAATCGAACAACATTGTCTCGAAGTAAGTCCTTCGAGAGCCCATATAAGATAATACAATCTGAAACGACTTTCGTCAAGTGGCAAAATTAACGTTTTAGCATTAACTAACTCATCAATTAAATGACCCAATCAATTATTTATGATCGGCTTCGTCATCTTCACTATCATCGAAATCATCGTCGTCATCATCAGATAGTTCAGCTAATTGTCCTTCAATCCCATCATCTGGAATTGAAGCATCGTCGTCAACGTTTTCTGTATCATCGTCGTCATCGAAATCATCTGCACTATCATCATCGTCATCGTCGTCAGCACTCAAATCCTGATCTTCAGGATCATCGTCATCATAATCGATAACATCGTCGTCGTCACCAGCGTCGACAAGGAACGCATTAACCTTCTTGCGCTTCTTGCGTTTTGGTTGACCGTCTTCTTCTTCATGAATGGTTGCTTCATCAATAGATTCAAATGGGTACCACGCACGTAGTCCCCATGTATTGTCACCAAGGGAAATAAAACTACCGTCAACATTTAAGTCCGTGTAGAATTGAGATAATCGTTCACGGACTTCCTCATCACTCTTACCTAAATATTTTTGAACTTCATTTGCAAGATCAACAAATGCCATTGCGTCGCCATGATTTGCTAAAATGGCGTGCGCAACCTCAATCATTGAAAGTTCTGATCTGTCTTGGCCTTCAAATGCTTTTAATTCCAAACTGGTGCACATCCCTTCGAAAAGTCTAAACTACATAATACAATGTTAATTAAAAAATTGCAATCTTATTTGGTACTTACCTATTACATTATCCACTGATTTAAGTTCATAATCAACCCAAAGCTCACCATTATTTTCATTCTCATTCAAATTTAAAACCATTTTTTTCGTCACAACGGATAAATTCATCATGCCATAGGCACTTTGGTAATGTGTTGCGATCGATTTTCCAAGTTGAAACTCGAAGCGAGCCCGATTGTCACTATGCCGGGTCAACACTACCGATTGATCCATAAATTTGAACGTCACTGGGGTTTCAATGCCATCTTGAATTTCCGTATAGCGCAAATAATAAGCGCCACCCATTTGAATAAATTGACCTGGTTCTGAAAATTCAAATTCTTCACGACCTTCTGGCTGGATAATCGTTGTTTTTAATTTTACTTGTACATTATTTTTTTGTTTGATTTTGTTCACCCTCATTTTTAATTCAATTAATTATATCTAAATTAAACGACAAATCAAACTGTTACACGTGATGTTGCTGTTTTTAATTAATTATTTAGGTATAATAGTAGATAAATACGGTTACATTTTAAAAAGAGGCTTCCAATGAAACTCGATAATCACTTTAATTCTATTTCAATCCTTGATCAACAACTTGCTCCATCCAACAATCTTGATGCATTTGCCTATACTAATACCTTGTTAGCTAAGCTTTCAAATACACCATTTTTGCACTTTTGGACGCTGGAAGATACTTTAATTTTAGGTATGACTGATCAACGACTACCACATATTAACGATGCGTTAACTTTACTCGCGAACAATCATTTACACTATTTTGTTCGTAATTCGGGGGGCTTATCAGTGATCAGTGACGAGGGAATTTTGAATATTTCATTATTTATTCCCATTAGTTTACCCCTCACAGTTGATGAAGCTTATGCAGAAATGGCACAACTAATCCAAACTGCTTTTCCAGAATTATCGATTATGACTGGCGAAATTGTACATTCATACTGTCCTGGTAAATTCGACTTAAGTGTTAACGGTCAAAAAATTGGTGGGATTTCTCAACGCCGTAATAAAAATGGCACTGTAATCATGTTGTACCTCAGTATCAATGGCAATCAAACCAAACGTGGTCAAACAGTTGCCGAATTTTACAGTGCTGGTCTTCAAGATAACGATAACAACTGGAATTTTCCTGATGTTTGGCCTGACTCCATGATTAATCTTGATACCTTAATTCCCCAGCTTTCAGTTGGTGAAACCAAGCAGCGCATTTTAAACGTTTTCGCTTCATACCAACGCTCTTTATATTCAGAAGATATAGCGTTTAATACTGAATTAACCCTTCAGCGCGAATCAATGCGCAAGCGACAAACTAAACTAGAAAGCAGGCGTTAATTTTGAGTTTTAATGACGAGCGATTAACCAAAGAAAAAGTATTTCGCGACCCAGTTTACCAATATATTTACGTCGAAAATCAAATTATTATCGATTTAATTAATACTCCTGAGTTCCAACGATTACGCCGAATCAAGCAACTCGGCACTGCATCATTAGTCTTTCACGGTGCCGAACATTCTCGGTTTGGTCATTGCTTAGGCGTTTACGAAATCACCCGTCGAATTTGTAATTACTTCCAACGCAATTATTCTTCTACCACCCCGGATGATGGTCTTTGGAATGATGAAGAACGTGGAGTTGCCCTTTGTGCAGCCCTTCTTCACGATATCGGTCATGGCCCTTATTCACATACATTTGAACATATCTTCCATACCGATCACGAGGCCATTACTACCAAAATCATCACGTCGAACGATTCGAATATCAATAAAATCTTAAAACGAGTATCTGATGATTTTCCTAAAAAAGTTGCGAGTGTTATCGACCATTCTTATCCCAATAAACAAGTCGTCCAAATGATTTCGAGTCAAATTGATGCGGATCGCATGGATTATCTCCAACGAGATTCATATTATACTGGTACTAGTTATGGTAATTTTGATCTCGAACGTGTTTTACGAGTTATTCGACCATATAAAGACGGCATTACTTTTGAAATTTCAGGTATGCACGCAGTTGAAGATTACATTTTAAGTCGCTTACAAATGTACCTACAAATTTATTTTCATCCCGCTTCACGTTCGATGGAAGAAATTTTGGATCATTTATTGAAACGGGCCCATAATTTATATTCCAGCGGCCAATTAGAATCATCATTTGCTTCAAAAATGTTAATGCCGTTTTTCAATAATTCATTCACTTTAAAAGAATATCTAGCACTAGACGATGGTGTTCTTAACACAATTTTCGCTCAATGGCGCGAATCATCAGATGATATTTTATCAGATTTAGCCAACCGCTTTTTAGATCGTCGGCCACTTAAATCAGTATCTTACGACGATAAGACCAAACCACTATTACCTAAATTACAAGAATTAATTCAAACAGCCGGTTTTAATAGTGAGTATTATACCTCCACCAATGATAGCTACAATTTACCTTATGACACTTATAATCCCCAAGCAACTAATTCAAAAACACAAATTGAATTAATGCAACCAAATGGTGATTTAGTTGAACTATCGGAAATTAGTACCCTTGTAGCATCAATTTCTGGAAAAATTGTCGGCAATCAAAAATTCTTTTTTCCAAAAGAAATGTTATCTGCCGATCCCAACATTGAGATTTTTCAACCGATTTACGAAGAGTTCCAAGCTTACATTAGTAATGATCAAATAATTAATCCACAATCATAGAGGAGAACATCATGGCCATTAAATTAGTAGCAATCGATATCGACGGGACACTCGTCACCGATGAAAAACAACTCACCAACGAAACTATCACCGCCATTAACGCTGCCACTGCTCAAGGGGTTAAAGTCGTCTTATGTACCGGACGTCCACTAAATGGCGTTCAAGCATACTTGAAAAAACTCGGTTTAGCTGACCAAGCTGAAAGTTACGTTATTACTTTTAACGGTTCGCTAGTCCAAAATACTAATGGTGATATTATTGTTCGCCATACGGTCGCTTTTAACGATTACCTTGATATGGAATTGCTCAGTCGAAAAGCTGGCTTACATTTCCACGTCGAAACTGACCAATTCATTTATACGGCTAACCGCGATATCAGCCCTTATTCAATCGCTGAATCATTCCTCGTTAATACCCCCATTAAATATCGAACGGTTGACGAAATGACTGACGAACTATCATTTTCAAAAGGAATGTTAATTGACGATCCAGCTTTAATTACTAAAGCTTTAACGGAAAAAACGATTCCCGATGAATTTTACGAACGTTTTTACATTGTTCGCAGTGAACCTTACTTCCTAGAATTAATGAATAAAGATGCTAGCAAAGGTAATGCCATTCGCGACTTAGCCGGTCAACTAGATATTAAGCAAGACGAAATCATGGCGCTTGGTGATCAAGAAAATGATTTAACCATGATTGATTATGCTGGTTTAGGGGTTGCGATGGGTAATGCCATTGATGAAGTTAAAGCACATGCTAATCAAGAAACGTTAACAAACCAGAAAAATGGGGTAGCCGCCGCCATTAATAAATACGTTTTAAATAAATAGATAAAAAATGATTCGCAATTAATTTTGCGAATCATTTTTATTTACTTACTGGCTTTAGCCATTGCAGCTTGACCTAAAATATTGAGGTAATTAAATGGTCGGTCAAATTGGGGTTGGAATAACATATCAACAAATGCTAAGAAATCAATTGTATTTTCATTTTGAATACAAACCGAAATCAAGTTAGCCGATTGTGACACATCATACTCACTCATTAATTGGCCACCCAAAATTTTACGACTAGTTTTATCCCAAACTAACGTCATTAAGATTGGGGTCGTTGATGGCATAAATTCTGGACGATAATTATCTTCAATCGTCACTGATTCAGCATCAAAACCTTCATTTTTCGCATGTTCTAAAGTCATCCCGGCAGATACTAAGGTCTTACCATATAGCTTAAGCCCTGAAGCTGATTGCGTTCCCATATATTTAACGGTTGGCTTAAAGATATTCATTCCCGCTAACGTACCTTGACGAACTGCATTAGTTGCCAATGGAATATAGGCATCACGACCAGTTGGATTGTAGTGAACTGCCACGGAATCACCAGCCCCATAGATATCTGGATTAGATGTTTGCATATAATCGTTGGTTTTAATTGAACCATCAGCATTCATGTCGACAATTCCTTTAAGTAAATCAGTATTGGGACGGAAACCAATACATAGCACAGCCATATCAGCTTCATATTGACCGGCATCTGTGGTTACAACCACACCCTCGCCAGTATCAGTGAATTTATCAACCTTTTGATTTAAGGCTAACTTAACACCATTACCTTCAAATTCGGTTGCTAAACAATCTGTATATTCAGCATCGTAATATTTGCTAAGCATTCTTGGCAATCCATCAACTAATGTAACTTCGTGACCCTTTTTATTGTAAGCTTCAACTAGTTCAACTCCGATATAGCCGCCACCGATAACCACGATTTTTTTACCCGCTTGCGCATCTTTAAACAAACGTTGTGCGTGATCATAATTCTTACATAGATAAACATGGTCACCATTGATACCTTCAATTGGTGGAATTACTGGCCATGAACCAGTGGTCACAATTAACTTGTCATAGCTATCTGTGCTGGTTGCACCAGTAACTAAGTTAGTCACTGTTACTTCTTTTTTATCAGCATCAATATTAGTAACATCATGTTGCATATTAACGTTTGCGCCTAATTTAGCTAGGGTTTCAGGACTTGAATAAAATAATCCTTGTGGATCTTTCACTTCACCGCCAAGATAAAGTGCAATTCCACATGATAAAAACGAAATGTTGTCATTACGTTCATAAACGGTCACTTGCGTATCTGGATCAGTAGCATAAATTTGATTAATTGCTGCGGTTCCTGCGTGCGTACATCCAATAACAATAACTTTCATATCATAAATCCTTCCGTGATTCATATTTTGTGAAAACTTTTACAAATTCATTCTAACATAAATCCACTAACTAAAAATAAGTATTTTATTAAGTTTTATTTATCAATCACTAACCACCTATCAGCTACCGGTATTACCTTAATCTTAGTTTAAATAACAAGTGCATTAATTGATTACCATCAATTATTTATCTGTCGATAACAAACATAATAAAAAAACACACCTGCCAGCAGGTGTGTTTCATCAAGCTTAATATTTTGGGGTATATGTGTTAGTCGAAATATTATAGTCAAAGATGCCAAC
This sequence comes from Paucilactobacillus oligofermentans DSM 15707 = LMG 22743, assembly GCF_001434315.1. Lineage (GTDB taxonomy): Bacteria > Bacillota > Bacilli > Lactobacillales > Lactobacillaceae > Paucilactobacillus > Paucilactobacillus oligofermentans. The sequence goes on from NZ_AZFE01000001.1 coordinate 36,323, forward strand.
TAAGCTTTGAACTTGTGAATCGCCATCAATAGCACGAACTTCAATGGTATAGTCAGAGCCACTTTCACTCGTAACCATGAATGAATAATTAGTTGATCCATAATAACCAGCGGCTTTAGCAAAATTGCTAATAACTGTCATTTTGTTAGTAGGAACTACTTCACTGGTTGAGTTAGAACTACTTTCGCTTGAAGTAACAGGTGTAGTCGTAGCTACTTGACTAGAACTACTCTGGCTGGTACTTGTAGCAGCTGTAGTATCATCATTTTTAGTTGAACTTGTTGCGGCAACGCTAGTTGAACTAGCTTGTGAGCTGGCTTTTTTATCAGCCTTTTTAGCTACTACTGAACTGCTAGTGGCACTCTTACTTGAGTTGTCGGAGGAACTTTTGACTGAACTATTAGTGCTGCAACCGGTTAATGATAACGCTAATACTAACCCACCAATTGTCAATCCTAATTTTTTAAGTATCATTCTCTTTTTCATAATTTGTTCCTCCTCCATTTACTTTATGTGCTAATTATAACATCAATGTAACAAAAAAACCGTTTAATTGAAATATTAATGTAATCTTAATGTAATATTTCAACTCACGGTTTTTATTATATTTTTACCAGTCTTGATCCATGTCAAAACGTTTCTTAAACAATGGACTAACCGGTTTATTTTCATTGATGCGTTTAATCGCAGCTCCAAGTAATGGGCCGACGGAGACTTGTACTAATTTATCAATTTGCTTTTCTTTTGGCAAATTAATTGAATCAGTTACAACTACTTGTTTAATTGGTGAATTTTGAAGCCGTTCAATTGCTGGACCTGAAAGCACCGGATGAGTACATGATGCATATACTTCTTCAGCACCTTTATCCATCAAGGCTTGTGCTCCTAACGAAATCGTCCCGGCCGTATCAATCATATCATCAATCAAGATACACTTTTTACCCTTGACATCCCCGATAATATTCATAATTTCCGCCACGTTCGGTTTCGTTCGGCGCTTATCAATAATTGCAATTGGTGCACCAAGGAATTCAGCTAATGCCCGTGCACGGGTTACTCCACCATGATCAGGTGAAACAACCACCGCATTTTCAGCGATGCCATTCTTAATGAAATAATCAGCTAACAATGGTGCACCCATCATATGATCCAATGGAATATCAAAGAATCCTTGAATTTGAGCTGCATGTAAATCAAGCGCAACCACGCGATCAACACCAGCTTTTTCCAACATATTTGCCACTAATTTAGCTGTAATCGGTTCACGAGAACGAGCTTTCCGATCTTGACGAGCGTAGCCATAATAAGGCATGACCACGTTAATCGTATTGGCGCTTGCCCGACGCAATGCGTCAATCATAATTAGTAATTCAACTAAATTATCATTCACTGGTGCTGATGTTGATTGAACAACATACACATTATCACCACGAATACTTTCTTCAATGTTAATGCGGATTTCACCATCACTAAACTTATCTACTGACAGTTTACCCAACTCCACTCCAACCGTTTCAGCAATTTTTTCAGCTAACGGACGATTAGAATTTAGTGCAAATACTTTCAACTTTGGATCAAAATATTGCTGTTCCATTTATTTATCCACCTTATTTAATCTCAAGTAACTATGATACGTATTTCAAGACAAAAATTCAAGCATTACCAAGGTAGTTTCTTCGCATAATCTGGTTTATTGGTTTGACGTGCACGCGCAATGGCCATGTCAAACTTATCAGTATCATTATATACCGTTGAACCAGCCGCTACAAATGAATCTTCGGCAATATTAATCGGTGCAATCAAATTGCTATTACTACCAATAAATGCGTGATCACCGATGTTTGTATGATGTTTAGACGTCCCGTCATAATTAACAAAAACTACGCCACAACCAACATTAATATTCTTACCCAATGTAGCATCCCCAACATAAGTTAAGTGTCCAACTTTAGTACCCTTATCAATTGATGCTTTTTTGATTTCCACGAAATTACCAATGTGCACATTTTCGCCAATTTCTGATTCTGGTCTGAGATGTGAATATGGGCCAATATCACTACCAGTATGCATTTCTGAGTCTTCAATCGTTGATGAGGTCACTTTAACTTCATCATGCAAAATTGAGTTGATAATATCTGAATGTGAACTAATATAACAATCGGTCCCGATTACAGTATTACCTTTAATCGTTACGCCACCTTCAATCACTGTATCAGAACCAATTTTTACATCGCTATCAATATAAGTTGTTTTTGGATCAAGTAAAGTTACCCCTTCTTGCATCCAATGTGTGTTGATTCGATTACGCATAATTTCGTTTGCTTTAGCCAATGCCATCCGGTCATTAACCCCCATTGATTCATCAAAATCATCCATTCGATAAGCAGCCACAATATCGCCACGCTTTTTCAAAATCCCGACAACATCCGTTAGATAATATTCACCTTGGGCATTATCATTGCTCAACAACTTCAAGGCATTAAATAAGGTTTGATTATCAAAACAATAGACACCGGTATTAATTTCATTGATGGCTTGTTCTTCGGGGGTTGCATCTTTTTGTTCAACAATTTTTTCAACAATCCCAATTTCATTACGAACTAAGCGACCGTAACCAGTTGGATCAGGCGCAATCGATGTTAACACCGTTGCAGATGCTTGTTTAGCTGTATGATATTCAACTAACTTTTGTAATGTTTCCGCTTGAAATAGTGGTGTGTCGCCACTAATAACCAAAGTTTGACCATCTAAATCACTGAGTAAATCGTCGGCTTGCATTACTGCATGGCCGGTTCCTAATTGTTGCTTTTGAACGGCATATTTAGTTCGATCACCCAATGCTTCTTCAACATTTTCAGCACCAAACCCAACGATAGTCACGATATTATCCATATGATTAGCTTCTAACTGGGTCAAAACATGATCAACCATTGCTTTACCCGCAACTTGATGAAGGACTTTATAAAGCTTCGACTTCATTCGTGTCCCTTTACCTGCGGCTAAAATAATTGCATTCTTCGTCTTCATTACTTATTTCTCCATTCCTGATCCAAATACAGTATTGATAAAATTACCAAATTCTGCTGAAATCGTTTGATTGTTCGGATTAACGGCATTGACCTTCACTAATGATGTAAAATCATCAACTAAACGGTCGCCACTAAATTCACCTTCTGCAAAGACGGTCATCCCAACTAAATGCGCCTCAAATTCTTCAATCAATGAGCGCATTCCGTTTAAGGTTCCGCCACCCTTCATGAAATCATCGACCACTAAGACGTTAGCGCCGCGTTTCAAGCTACGACGTGATAATTCCATTTTTTCAATGCGCTTTGATGATCCAGAAACATAATTAACACTGACAGTTGAGCCTTCAGTAATATGGGAATCATTCCGGACAATTACAAACGGAACATTGAGGGAAGTTGCCACACTTTGGGCAATTGGAATTCCTTTAGTCGCCACCGTCATTACGGCATCTACTTTTTGATTCAAATATTGAGTCGCAATTAACCGACCAACTTGGCGTAACACATCGGGACGACTTAATAAATCAGATAAATAAACATAGCCTCCTGGTAACAAACGACTTTCATCATTAATTTCGTTAACGACTTGCTTTAAAAATACTTCGGCTTCTTCTTTAAGCATATAAGGAATAAACTTAGCGCCACCTGAAGCACCCGGAAGAGTTTCCAAAATTCCAGTCCCACGTTCTTGAAATGTTCGCTTAATAATCCCTAGGTCTTCACTGATCGAAGACTTAGCTGAATCATATCGTTCCCCAAAAAATTTCAATGATACTAATGACCTGGGATGCTCTAACAGGTATCTCGTCATATCTACCAAGCGATCACTACGTTTGATTTTCATTTCAAATTCCCCTCTAAATCGCGTTATTTTCATTATTATAATACCATAAATGTTCGTGTTTTAGGCAGAATTAATGCGAGAAAATTGCAATTTTTAATCAATCAACTAAAAAATAATACTTAATCATCAGTTTGCTTATATTATTTATTAAATCGATACAGAAATAATTTTTGAAACGTCGATAAATTCTTTTTTTATTTGTTGAGGTGTTATTCTATTATCATTTTTAACCCATCGTTCAATATAGTTAGTAAAACCACCAAAACTAAAAACTAGTGTATTTTCAATGGATTTTTCTCCAAATTCATCAAATAAGTATTTTTTCCGAACTCTGTATACAGTAATTATTTCTTTTAATAATTTATCAGTAACTAAATACAGCATATTATTATCTACTAATTTTTTAAAAAAATATACATTTTCATTGACTAAATTAAAAATTATCAAGGCAATATTAGAAACTATTAAATCATCCATCACACTTAATCGATTTAAATATTCTTTAACAATTTTATCCACTTCAATACTCAAAACATCTATTTTCGTATCAAAGTTTCGATAAAATGTTTTTCGCGAAATTAATGCGTAATCACAAATTTCTTTAATTGTTATTTTATATATAGGCTTGTTATCCATTATCACTAATAAAGCGTTTAAAATTTGTTGTTTAGAATATTGTGATTTGGCATTCCCTTTATTTTTCATTCAATACTCCATAATAGTTTCATTATTTTTTTTATGTATCTATTAACCTAAAGAGGTTGCTAGTTAATTATTTAAATAATATCATAATAGACACACGTGAGTCTATTATAGTATGGAGGTCATAGTATATGTTTATTAATTATCTTTGGTTACCTATTTTATTTGTTACTCATGATTTTGAAGAAATCATTATTGTTCCAATATGGGTTAAGAAGCATTCGATACTTTTATCTAGACAAAAGCATCCTTTATTTGGTGGACTTTCTAACAGTTCCATTCTTTCTATAGGAATATTAGAAGAACTTTTAATTTTAATTTTCATTTCGATATATAGTATGTTTCACCCAAATAATTCTATATATTTCGGCATAATGTTAACATATTTAATCCACTTATTTTTACACATTATTTTTTGTATTCAATACCATTGTTACGTCCCTGGCATTGTCACTTCATTAATACAAATACCTATTTGTATTAATATTTTAAAAATTAATTTATCATCAATAACTCTACCTGTAATTCATACAATACTCGTTTCTAGCATTTGTTTATTATTATTTTTTATAAATATTATATTTATTCATAAATTAATGAAGTGGATATCAAATAAAAGCCTTCTCTAAAATTCAGTTTATTTATATAAAAAAAGTGCAATACCAATCAAAAATAATTGATATTGCACTTCTATTTATAATTTTTTAATCAACAATTACGTCTTTTCACATTATTAACAAACTAGCTTTATTTATCTTGACGACGTTTAATTATAATTACGCCACCAATTGCTGCAACAAGAATTAAAATTCCTAATGCAATCAGCCACATTGACTGTTGTTCACTAGTTTGCGGTAGATTTACACTACTATTCGGTGTTGGCTTACCAGGCGTCACAGTTTCACTTGGCGTTTTCGATGTATGACTATTAGTAATCATAATATTACCTTGATTTTTATCGTTCACCGAACTTTTATAACCACTAACTGTTCCAACTTCCTTGACCGTATATTTAACCTTTTGACCATTTTGTTTATCCTTCAGGTTTTGCCAAGTATGCGTCCAATTAGCTTCGCTAGTCAATATAACTTCGTCACCTTGTTTTTGACCATTAGCATAAAGTTGCACTCTAATCTTATCTGGTCGGATGCCATCTTGATTGTTTTGATCATTCCAAGACTTAGTAACCGTCACACTGGTTATTCCCGGCGTATAATGGTTAATTAGATTATTACCATCAATCGCTGTGGTATAGCCTTTGGTTTGATTCTCAGTAACAGTATAAATAACTTTTTGACCATTACTATCATATTCAGGTAATTCACTGAAACTATATTGCCAGTTATCAGCCGCTGAAACTTTTTTAGACTGCACTAATTTACCATTAGCTAATAAGTTTACTGTAATTGAATTAGGACGAGTTCCATCTTGATTATTTTGATCATCCCACGTCTTTGTACCATTAACTGATACGGTTGTCGCTGCATTACCATTACCACTATTATCTGGTGAGTAAACATCAACAGTTTGCTTTTCGATATTGTAACCCGTTAAATTACCGCTATTTTCATAATGAACTGATGCTCCGTTGTTGGTAATGTTCGTTTCGTAATCAATTAACACGGTCCCGGTTATATCACCCAAGTTGGTTTTAAACCCGGCCGTTCCATCTTCAATCGTCGCGCTGCTAGGATATGTAGATAAAACCGTAAAATCGTTCCCACCAGCTTGATATTTAACATTTTGTGCGACCACAGAACCAGAAACTAAGGTCTGATCGCCACCAACGATATCGGTATAAACCGCGTTATTAATTGTTTTGTTGGCATAATTCACTCGAACTCGCCAATGAATAACATTCGGATTATCGGCATCATACCAGCCCCACTTATAAAGTAGTTCGCCTTTATCCGGTCCATCTGAAGGATTAACATTAACCTCGATTGAACCCGCATTGCCCCAATCAATTGGCACCTTGGTATCTTGTTCTACTTCATTAGTATTCCAATGAACTACCAACTTAAAGCTCCCGGTAATTGCATTATGATTATCCTTAACGGCATCGGTCAACGTAATTGTCACCTTACCAGTAGCTGGATCAGCAATTGCATGTCCAATCACCGTTCCGCCAGCGTCAGTAATATCAAATTTTGTGACATTTGCTAACGTAAAGACTGAAGGAATATCAACCGTCATTGTATCCCCAGCTTTAGCTTCACCAGCCGGAATCGTAAAATTCCAAACTGCTTGCATACTGTCGTAAATCCCAAAATCAGTTTTGACATTGCCGTCTTCATCTTGCAATTCAGCCTTCGTAATGAATTGATCTTGCCAATCTTGACTAGCTGCCTTCGTTACTTTAGTTGTACTAGCAGCTGGTGTTTCAAACACCTTGGCACTAGTAGAACTAATTAACGCTTGATTCGTTGATACTGAACTGGTTGACTGTTTAGCCAAACTCGTCACAGTTTTTGAGTTACTAGTATCCGCCATCGTTGTGAGTGGATATCCTAAAACCGATCCCAACATCAATAACACCGTTAGATACGCCCATATTTTTTTGTACATACTTCACACTCCTTCTTCGATTAAGATAAAACGTTACCAACCGCTTTAATATAACATATTTTTTCAAATTATATGAATATAAATCTAATCATAACTTATCACAATTGTGATAATAAATATCAGTTAAACAAATGCAATTATGTCCCTTATACAAGCCATTTTTCCACATTATCAATAAATAATAAGTTATCACACACATTCCACCACTTGAATAATTTATCCCAAATAAAAACACTTTCGATTAATAATCAAAAGTGTTTTTATTATTATCGTTTCTTGTTCCAAATTAAACCACTTAGATAAAAGATTACTTCAATCGTTGCAATGAAGAAACTCGTTGGCCAATTAGTGAAATACCCTAACGTAATTCCCAACCAAGTTCCCGCTACTGCAAAACCAATTGACAAAGCAATCATCGAGCTCACACTGTGCACAAAGTAACGGGCACTAGCAGCTGGTAACGTTAATAAAATAAAGATTAATAACGAACCAACAATTTGTGCGGCCACGCTAACACTTAAAGCTAGCATAATCAAAAAGGCAATTGAAATTACGGTGCCATTAATGCCGTTAACTCGGGCACCAACGGAATCAAATGAATCAAATTTTAATTGACGATACATCAACAAAGTTACTAGGATGACAATAATTGATAAAATCACCACTTGCCACACTTCACCCAAACTAATCCCGATCACGCTACCAAATAAGATACTCGTTGCTGAAGCTGCACTATTATCTGATAATGAAATAAATAAAATTCCTAAGCCTAAAAATAAAGCGGAAACTGCACTAATTACATTTTCCCGGCGAGCAGAACGCACACCTAGTTCTCCAACCATTGCCGAACTTAACACTGTAAATAGTAACATGCCATTTAAAGCTGGCCAGCCCATAAAAAGTCCAAATGCCGCGCCAGCAAATCCAATTTCAGCTAATGTGTGGGTTAAAAACGACATCCCCCGAGCAATCACAAAGACACCCATCATCCCACAAATAACCGCAATAAACGTCCCCGCCACCAGTGCATGGCGCATAAAATCAAAACTTAACATTAAACTTTCTCACTTTCTGAGACGTTGAGACTTGCGATTGGTCCCATCGTGTATTCTTGCTGTTTCGTCATTAATAAATAGTTATCCGCATAGTTTCTTGCTAACGGTAGGTCATGGGTGATAAAAATTGCACTCATCTTGTTTTCTTGTTGAACTTTAGCTACTAACTTTAATAATTCCTGTTTCATTTCAACATCTAAGCTGGCAGTTGATTCATCCAAAATCAATAATTTAGGTGAATTTAATAATGCTTGGGCTAAATATGCACGTTGTTTTTCACCACCCGAAGCTTGACCTAATGGTCGATCAGCAATTTTAGTTAAATTAGTTTGTTCAATAATTGACCAAACTTTCGCTTTTTCATTTGCTGTAACCCAAGGTAATTTGCTGTCACGTAAGTTCAAACTAACAAAATCTTTAACTGTAATTGGATATTCCTCATCTAAATTGCGTGATTGTGGTACATAACCAATGTTCTTAGCAATGGAATGATCGGTAAATTTAATCGTCCCGGCTTTTGGTGTTAACATCCCCAATAAACTACGTACCAAGGTTGTTTTCCCGACACCATTTTCACCAATAATTGCTAAAAATTCCCCTTCAGCAAGGTTAAAATTCAAATCTTTAATGATATTAGTTGGACCATATGAAGCCGTCAAATGGTTTACTGTAAGGATATTTTTGATAATGAGGCCTCTTTCTCTTAATCTAAATTGTAATGATTACCATTTGACTATTTTACACAAACATCCCCCGTTGTGCAACAAAAAAAAGACGTTGCCGTCTCTAATTATGTTTAGTCACCGTATGAAATTGATGTTGCTGTACTTGCAGTGCTGGATTACCTACAACCGTAGTATTCGACACGACGTCATCAAGCACCACACTTCCCGCCCCAATCTTAGCAAAGGCCCCAATTTCAATTGGTCCCAGCAACATAGCATTAGCCCCAATCAAGACATGATTACCAACTTGCGGATGCCGTTTGCCAGCGACCGTTCGTCTCGAACCTAAGGTGACTCCATGTAAAATCGTTACAAAATCACCAATGACAGCCGTTTCGCCAATTACCACACCCATACCATGATCAATAAAGACATGTTTGCCAATTTGAGCTCCAGGATGAATTTCAACACCCGATGTTCGTTTACCTAGATGTGCAACGATGGCCGCCAATAAGTAATCCTGCCGCTGATACAGCCAATGACTGACTCGGTAATAGGCCAACGCATGAAAACCGGAATACGTCAGCATTACTTCCCAGATATTTCGGGCTGCTGGATCATTATTTACAATGTATTTTGCCGCTGAAAACATCAATTTCACCCCGAACTTCATGATCAGTAATTTTATAAATTATTCAAGCCATTAGTTACATCCGCCACCAAATCAGCTTCATCTTCGATCCCAACTGATAACCGAATCAACTCATCTTGAATACCATTTTCCAACCGAATTTCACGTGGAATCGCACCATGCGTCATAATCGCTGGAATTTCAATTAAGCTTTCGATTCCACCTAGGCTTTCAGCTAAGGAAATCATCGTTAAACCGTCAATAAATTTTTTTGGATCAAGGCCAGCGGCTAATTCAAATGAAATCATGGCTCCGAAATGATTCATCTGTTTCTTAGCCACTTGATATCCGGCAAAATCCGGATCACCGGGATAATAAATTTTAGCCACTCGTGCATCTTGTTTCAATAATTTAACCAATGTTGCTGTATTTTCATGATGAACTCGCATCCGGGCACCTAACGTTTTAATTCCTCGCTGTAAGAGCCAACTGTCGTCTGGTCCAAGCACGCTCCCGATTGAATTTTGTAAGAAGGCTAATTCTTCAGCAATCTTTTCATCATTGGTAATCGCTAAACCTGCGACTAAATCACTATGACCACCTAAGTACTTCGTGGCTGAATGAACCACCACGTCAGCCCCTAATACAAGTGGATTTTGATTATAAGGCGTAGCAAAGGTATTATCGACAATTGTTTGAACCTGATGCTTTTTAGCGATTGCGGCAATCGCTGCAATGTCCGCAATTTGTAACAACGGGTTCGTAGGAGTTTCAAAATAAATTGCGACCGTATTAGTTTGAATTGCGGATTCAACCGCAGCTAAATCTTGCATATCGACAACCGTGAACTCTAAACCAAATCGCTTCATCACTTTATTAATTAAGCGAAATGTCCCACCATAAACATCATTCCCAACGACTAGATGATCACCAGCGGAATACATTGATAGCGTTGCGTGAATCGCGGCTGAACCAGATGCAAAAGCAAAGCCGGCGATGCCTTGTTCTAAGTCTGCCACCAGTTGTTCTAAAGCTTGACGCGTTGGATTACCACTCCGCGAATACTCCCAGGTTGGTGTCCCGCCAACTATTTGTTGATGAAAAGTTGATGCCCGATAAATTGGCATTGAAACAGCCCCTGTAGTTGGGTCTTCACTAATACCGCCATGGATTAACTTTGAATTGAATTTCATTTATATTTCCTCCGAAGAATTATTTTTGATAGATATTTTCACTTAAGTAACGTTCACTGGAATCTGGAAAAATCGTGACAATGTTGGAACCATCGGGTAACTCTTGGGCTAGTTCTAAGCTTGCTGCCAGTGCCGCACCACTTGAACTACCAACAAACAAGCCATAATACTTAGCTAAAGCATGAACCTGCTTAAAGGCCGCTTCATCGCTGATGGTTTTCACGCGATCTGGTTTTACCGTTTTAAAGAAAGGTGGAATGAATTCAACGCCAATCCCTTCGGTTAGATGAGCATGCGGTGTCCCACCATTTAAAATTGAGCCCTCTGGTTCGACGACGGTCGTCAGCAAGTCTGGGTACACCGCCTTCAACCCTTTAGCCGTTCCCGCAAATGTACCACCACTACCCGCACCGGCAACTAAAGCATCGAGTTGTAAATTATCTAAATCGGCGAGGATTTCAGGGGCCAGTGTTCGTTCATATACATCGGGATTACTTTGATTTTCAAATTGTAACGGAACAAACGCATTAGTCATTTCTGCGGCTAATTGCTTTGCTTTGGCAATTGCACCTTTGATTCCGTCGATCGAAGGTGTATTGATCACTTTAGCTCCCAATGCCGCCATCAACGTTTGTTTTTCAAAACTGAATTTTTCTGGAACGACCAAAATCACGGGTAGCTTATATTTTTGAGCGGCTAAGGCGACACCAATTCCAGTATTGCCAGCCGTTGGTTCAATAATGGTGGTCCCCATATTAATTTGGCCTTGCTTGATTCCATTTTCAATTAGCGACATTCCTAGCCGATCTTTAATGCTGCCACCTGGATTAAACATTTCCAGTTTGGCGTAAATTTGACTATTATTTGGCGTTGGCACAGGTAACTTAAGTAATGGCGTATGCCCAATTAATTCATAAACATTTTTGACTAACATTGCGAACTTCCTTTCTTCATTTGGGACAAAAAAAGACGCCGACTCCATGACTGAAGTTTGCGTCTTATACGATTTATCCCGATGTAATTGAATCCTAGTTTAAATAAATTTAGGCATGACAATTAGTGGGTCGCATAAAACGCGATCCACAACAACATACTTGTAAAAATGTGTTGTTTGCTAAAGTCATTTAAACTACCTCCAATTGATTGTTGTTAACAATACCTAATTAAATTATCCTTGTCAATCTTTTTATAACGATCTAACCAAGTAAACTTCACTACAAAAGCCACGTAAGCTATTGGTTAGGCGTTTGGCTCGTGATAATTTTTCACAAATTGCAAACATGGTTGGACCAGTTCCGCTCATCTGAGCCGTATCCGCACCCAGTTTCAACATTTGTGTTTTCAAATTATCAATTTCTGGATATTTGGCGGCCGTAATTGGTTCCAGTACATTACCCATTGAAGCAAAGATTTCCGCCGTGGTCCCCGAATTAATTGCCGTCACCAATCGATCAATGTCAATATGTTGCACTTGTGTGTAATCAATCTGCTTTAAAATCGTTGGGGTTGAGACACTTAGTTTCGGTTTAGCAACCACAATTGGGAAATGTGGAAAATTTTCAATCGGCGTGACAATCTCACCATGACCAGTCACGTGAGCTGTTTGACTATAAATACAATATGGAACATCCGAATCAATCGTCAATGCTAATTTAGCTAACTCTTTTAAACTTAATCCGAGCTTCCAAATTTGATTCAAAGCTCGCAAAACAGCAGCGGCATCTGACGAGCCACCACCTAATCCAGCCGCGACTGGAATCTTTTTGCTAATTTGCACGACAACCCCGTCAGTTTGGTGAAATCGGGTCCGTAAAATGTGGACTGCTTGATAAGCTAAATTACGTTGGTCATTCGGTAAAAAGCCACTGTTGGTATATACCTCAATCTTTGGATTACCTGGAATTGTTTCCACACTGACATAATCTGCTAAGTCAATCGAGGTCATCACCATATTCCACTCGGGTGATTGATCATCATATCTCCGAGGCGTATCCAATCCTAAATTAATTTTAGCTGGTGCTTTTTCAATAATCTTCAATCGGACACACCTCCTTATTCTTCTATTTAAAATTATTATACTAATTATCATTAACCACGACAATCAATTTCGCTGTTTACTTAATTATACAAAAAAATCTCTGTTATTTAATTAATAAAATGGTAACCACTTTATTAATTAAATAACAGAGAAATTAACCTACTCAACATCCTCTATATCTTCGTCCGTATCTTGATGTTCTTCAAAATTAAAGTCAATCTCGATATTTTTGGTCAATAGATCCGTGTAGCTATATGAAACTCGTTCAAAGGCATTTTCGTCTTGATTCAAGTTAACAATAAACACAGCTGGATATGTTTCGCTCAAAACGCCGTGACGTTTTGTGATCTTTTTACGACCGGCTTGTGCTATAACTACAACCTCATCGCCGACACGTTGGTCAAGCTCTGCTTTAATGCTAGCTAGTGTTACTGGCATTCTATTCACCTCACTGGCTTCCACTATACGCTCATTTGAGCGGAATTGCAAATTTTACCACAACTGTTTTAAATGTGCAAGGATTTTCTATTGTAAATTATGACCGGCCAATGCATTCGATAATGCAACAAATTGTTCTAGTGATAATTGTTCCGGACGAATTTGCGAGTCCACCTTAATTTCGTCTAATGAAGCCTGCATTTGTTCACGAATTTCAGGAGTTTTACCGTATACCGTTTGAAGATTATTCCATAAGCTCTTGCGACGATGAGCAAAGCAACCCTTAATTAACTTAAACATTGCTTTTTCATCAATCGGTTGGATTGGTAAAGCTTCTTTACGGGGTTCAAGGACGACGATTGCTGAATCAACATTAGGTGATGGGACGAACACTTTGCGTGAAACTTCAAAGGCAATTTTAGCATCCATTTCGTATTGTACGGTTAATGATAATGAACCATAAGCTTTAACTCCTGGATCCGAAGTAATCCGTTGCGCAACTTCTTTTTGCATCATAACTGTAATTGAATCCCACTTAGTAGTTGAATTTAATAACTGCATCAAAATTGGTGTCGTAATATAATATGGCAAGTTAGCGACCACTTTAATTGGAGCGGTTGGATCAGTAAATTTAGTTTGAACTAAGTCTGGCAAATTAGCTTTCAATACATCCGCATTAATTACTTCAACATTATTGTACGGATCCAAAACTTCATCCAAAACATCCATTAATTGCGTATCAATTTCTAACGCTAAAACTTCACCACCGGCAATGGCAAGTTGTTCTGTCAATGCCCCAATCCCAGGGCCAATTTCAATCACATTATCGTCCGGAGTAATTCCGGCTGCTTCAACAATATTTTGTAATACATTTAAATCCGTTAAAAAGTTTTGACCTAAGGCTTTCTTGGCCCGTAATCGATATTTTTCTAAAATTGCTCGTGTCCGAATTGGATTACCAACTGCTGGAATTTCACTCATTGTTTTCCTCCTGATTCAGTTGGTCTATCCCCGACTGAAATTGCTCTTTTGTAATTTGAAATAAATTTAATCGTTTTAACATTTGTTTACCATTACCATAACCAATGCCGAGGATTTCTCCCAGTCGTTCACGTCGATAACGTGAATTAGCTCCGTTGGTCAAACCGGCGCTGCGTAAATCAGTTAATGCCAGTTCACTCGGAAAATTGCCATCACTTTGCGTATAAACACTCGCTAATGATTCTTTGATGACAGCTGGACTAGCGTGTTCAACACCTAAACTACCACCAGCAACCGTGGGCACACCTTCTTTACGTTTAATAAAGGCATGCTTAACCCCTGGAATGGCGGCGGAAATCATCTTTCGAATTCGTTCACCATTGAAATCAGGGTCAGTAAACACAATTAAACCACGCTTAACTTGTAAGATTTTTAATTTTTCGATATCACTAGACGACAAAGCAGACCCGTTAGTTTCAAACGTGTCTGCATTGACTGCTTGTGCGATTCTTTTGGTATCATCCTTGCCTTCAACGACCAGGATTTCTTTAATTTTTTGCATTTTACTTCCTAAATAACTTGGTTGCATTAGCAAAGGTAATATCACTAATTTCTTTGTTCGTCATTTCGCGTAATTCAGCAACTGCTTGCACTACAAAATTAGTAAAGCCGGGTTCATTTTGCTTACCACGATATGGAGCTGGCGTTAAATAAGGGGCATCAGTTTCAACTAATAACTTATCTAACGGGGTCGCAATCACTGACTCATGAACTTCAGTCGCATTTTTAAAACTAGCAACCCCACTATATGAGATATGCATCCCCAAGTCCAAGAACTTCTTTAACCATTCGGTAGTGCCATTAAAGCTGTGCATTACTCCACCAATATCACGAATATCGACTTCTTTTAAAATATCATACGTATCTTGAAAGGCATCACGATCATGTACTGAAATGGGTAAGTGCATCTCTTTAGCGATTTGAACTTGGCGTTTAAAGGCAGCTTTTTGAACGTCATGTGGGGTCTCTTTCCAATAGTAATCAAGGCCCATTTCACCGACAGCAACCACTTCTGAATCGGCTAATTGTTCAATTAAAATATTTTCCTTTTCAGTCGTAAAATCACCAGCTGATTCCGGATGCCAACCCACAATCGCATGAATATTTTCATATTGATGCGCTAATTCGATAGCCCGGGCATTCAAGAGTGTATCCGAACCCACCACATTCATTTGATTAACACCATAATGTTTGGCCCGCGCTAAATAAGCGGGTACTTCATCCCAGAATGCATCGTCATTTAAATGGGTATGAGTATCATAGATATTCAACTGTTCTTCATGATTATAAATTGCCAAGTTCATTCTCCTTTTTACCAGTTTTATTCGACACCAGAACCATTAACTAAACTATCTGGAACAGTAACAACCGTTACCACCCCGTCATGTTCAGCCGACATAATCATACCTTCACTCATTTCACCGCGCATCTTACGTGGCTTCAAGTTAGCTACAATTAAGACTTTCTTATTAAGTAAGACTTCTGGTTCTTGATACCATTGTGCAATCCCTGACAAGATTTGACGACCGTCTTTTGTCCCATCATCTAATTGGAATTTCAACAATTTATCAGCGCCTTCAACATGGTCAACCGCTTTAATTTGAGCGACTTTTAATTCAACCTTATCAAATACATCAATGCGGATGGCTTTTTTACCGTCAGTTTCTTCTTCAGTACTATCTTGTGCTGCTTTTTTAGCTTCTTCCATAACAGCCCGTCCCTTTTTCTTTTCGTCAGCCGTCATCTTATCTTGGATAAAGGCGACTTCTTGTTCCGTATCTAAACGTGGGAAAATTGGGGTTCCCTTTTCAACTACTACTGCACCCTTAGCAAAATCATTAAACGCTAACGTTTCGATTTCTAAGTTAGTATCCGTAACGCCTAATTGACGTAAGATTTCCTTTGGTGCATGAGTCATCATTGGTTGTAATAAGCCGGCAATTACGCGTAAGCTTTTAGCCAAGTTACCCATCACAGCGGATAGAGTAGCTTGCTTAGCTTCATCTTTAGCTAAGACCCATGGTTCAGTTTCATCAATATACTTATTAGCCCGGGCAATTAATTTCCAAACGGCCTTCAAAGCATCCGCAAAGTGCATATCATCCATCGAAGCTTTGAATTCAGTAATTACTTGAGTGGCAGTTCGTTCAAGATCCGCATCAAACTCAGTTGAAGCTGGGCTATCAATCGTAACTTTGCCGCCTTCGTACTTGTTAATCATGGCGACGGTCCGGTTTAATAAATTACCTAAATCATTAGCTAAATCATAATTAACTTTATCAACAAAATCTGCCGGTGTGAAAATTCCATCATTACCATAAGGCATCGCCCGTAATAGATAATAACGAACCGCATCTAAGCCATAACGTTCCACTAACGTTTCCGGATAAATCACGTTGCCCTTAGATTTAGACATTTTACCGTCTTTCATCAATAACCAACCATGACCAAAGACTTGTTTAGGTAATTCCAAGCCCAACGCATGCAACATAATTGGCCAGTAAATCGTATGGAAACGCACAATTTCTTTACCAACCATATGGGTTCCAGGCCAATACTTTTTAAAGTTACTGTCGTCATCACTACCATAGCCTAAAGCCGTAATATAGTTAGTCAAGGCATCAATCCACACATAAACCACGTGTTTGGGATTACTCTTAACTTTGACACCCCAGTTAAAGGTCGTCCGTGAAACCGCTAAATCTTCCAAACCGGGTTTAATGAAATTATTAATCATTTCATTCATCCGAGCAGTTGGTTGAATAAAGTCTGGATGCTTTTGGTAATAATCTAGGAGCCAATCGGCATATTTACTCATCTTAAAGAAATAAGATTCTTCTTTGACTAATTCAACCTCGTGACCAGAAGGAGCTTTGCCCCCAATGGCTTTACCGTTATCGTCGGTATAGACTTCAGCTAATTGCGTTTCGGTAAAATATTCTTCATCAGAAACTGAATACCAGCCTTCATATTCACCAAGATAAATATCACCTTGATCTAATAATTGTTCAAAGATTTTTTGAACAGCGGCTTCATGATAATCATCAGTGGTCCGAATAAAGTTGGTATTTGAAATTTCAAGAATTTTCCAAAGCTCTTTAATATCTTTAGCCATACCGTCAACGTATGCTTGTGGTTCCATGCCTAATTTAGCGGCTTTTTCTTCAATTTTAAGTCCATGTTCATCAGTTCCTGTTGAGAATGCTACATCATAGCCCATGAGACGTTTGTAGCGAGCCTCCGCATCACAAGCAATTGTGGTGTATGAGTTACCAATATGTAGTTTACCTGAGGGGTAATAAATTGGTGTAGTTATATAATATGTTGGTTTGTTGTCAGACATATGAGGACGTCCCTTCTACTCACGATGTGAAATTTAATAATACCTTTAAGTATAGCAAAAATCGCCATGAAATTCGACCGCTCTTATCGGTAAACCTGAATTTCATCAATTTTTTTAATAATCATTAATCAGCCGCGTTAAAACAAACCTAATTGTTGTGGCGGCTTTGGACCTAAATTAGGGAATTGTAACTGCAGCAAACGTTGTAACTCCAATGCATTGTCCGCTGCATCGTGGCCACCATTATTATTAAAAATAATACAGCTATCAGCAGTTCCATTCGCTTTAATTTTAGTCGCTAAGTTAGTTAATTCTGCCGTGGTATACCGATAATTGGTTCGTTCTTTTCGCCATTGACTCCCTGAATCTTGCCAGCCCCGTTTATTTTGACCATGGAGTCGAATAATTTTAGTTTGCTGATTTAAAACAAACGCTGCCGAATTAGTTAATCCTTGTGGTTCATCGACCGCGACTAAATCATAGTTTAACTCCTGAAAAAAATCGGGTAACGTTGGTAATACTGCTTCATCAAACCACGTCATATTGCGAAACTCAATTGAAATCGGTAAATCAGCCATTAATGACCGTAATGACATCAGATATTGAATATTTTCATGGGTTGCATTAAAAGTGGGTGGAAATTGAAATAGTACGGTTTTTAATTGATTAGTTGTCGTTAATAACTGCATTCGTTCCCGAAAATCAGTAAATATTTGTAACCGAGCAGGTTCTGTAATTGGTTGATCTACATTCGGATGCATCGTCATTTCACGATTAGCTTTAACAATGAACTGAAACGCACTTGGTACTTGTTTTAGCCACATTAAAAAGGTCGCTGGTTTAGGAATCCCATAAAAGGTTGTATCCACTTCCGCCACAGGAAAAACAGCGGAATATTCAGATAGCTGAACGGCCCGCTGTTCGTCATTTATTAAGTTAGGATGATCACTCCACGTGGTAAGTCCAATTGTAATCACAGTAATTACTCCATCAATAAAATAGTTTAACTTTTTTTCGTTCCTCGTCAGTGAGGTCACCATCGAGTTGACTAGCTAGTTCACGGCCACTTCGTCGATAGTTTCGTTGTAATAACGATAAACAAATATTGATTACCGCTACTAACATTACCATTGCCAACGCATTTCCTTGTGTAAATTGGCGACCAAAGAAATTCATCACGTCTCCGGAAATCAAAATACTATATGTTAGGTAAATAAAGAAAAAGTCAGAGATCACCTGGATTGTCTTCAGAAGCCGCAGTTGTTTCACTATGCTATCAATTCGTTCAATAATTGTTTGTCGTGACATTTTTCTCACCTCTTAACATTATTGTAACGATTCTGGCAAAATAGTTAAAGTATTTCATACACGTAAAGCCTCGAAAAACTCAACTGCATCTTGTTGAACCATTGTAAACGGAAAGTTAAATTGCAGTGGTTCTTGATTAATCGCAATCACCTTGGCATGCGGATTACGATATTCTAGTAACCCGGCAAACGGATAGACCCGCATCGAAGTTCCCACAATCACAATTAAATCAGCTGCCTGTAAATAGTCCACTGATTGTTGTAAGTTAGTTTGCTTAATACCTTCATCATATAGCACAACGTCCGGACGTAAGGGTCCGCCACAAGCTTTATGAATTCGGCTATTTAAGTATTGCTGCCAATCAACGGTTTGATGACACTTTTCACAGTACACCTGAAATAAATTACCATGAAAATCAATTAAATTTTGGGTACCGGCCGTTTCGTATAAATTATCGATATTTTGAGTAATAACGGCGGCTTTTCCGCGTTGTGTCAACGCCGCTTGTTTAGTATGAATCACATTTGGTTTAGCCGCTGGAAAGTATAAATTTTGCTTACTAAACTGATAAAAGCCATCTGGATCAGTGACAAAATAGCGATGACTTAAATAATATTCAGCGTTCTTATCCTTGGTATATAAACCATTTGCCGATCGAAAATCTGGAATCCCGGAAGCCGTTGAAACGCCAGCTCCGGTTAAAAAGACAATGTGGTTGGCATCATCAAATTGTTGTTGAATTTGAGAATTCACTACCATCACTTCCTTACAATATAGGGCACGTGCATTTCTTCAAGTAGTTCTTGCACGGTTTTATCATACATTTCTTTGAAAAAGGTATCCGTATTTTCCTTCGGCGCATTCACGACAAATGAATTTTGATGGTCACTGCGTTGTAAGGCAATATAAGCTTTTTCGCCAGTTTCTTTATTAATCATTTCGGAATGGAAAACTTCAAATAATTGGCGCGTTTCTAAACGCAACTGACGTTCACTAACGACCGTCGAAAGAGTTGTAAACTCCGTGGTATGTAGTGCTGGCAAACGCCATTCATTTAATTGTTGGTCAAATTGTTTAAATAATTTTACGATTGCGCGCCGCATCGTAAATGGTGAATCAATTGGCTTCGCCATCAAATCACGATACATTGTTTGGGCGGCTTTAAAAGCAAGCGGATAAAGTTCTGACAGGTGGGTTGCCACCGTATCAATTCGCTCACCCATAAAGACGCAAGTATCAAGTAACGTCAATAAACGTAAGGTTCGTTCATCATCATTGTCGGCAATTTCAGGAGTTAACGTTTCATCAACGCCCTTAATATAGAGCGCTTCAATTTTAGAATCAATCAAATTATGTTTTCGTTGTTCATCAACCACAATCACATGCATCGCCACATCATATAAATCAGTGGCCATAATCATTAATTGTTCGTCCAGTTTTTCATCCCCAAAGGATACTTGAAAAAAGATTTGAGGAAAGCCTTGCATAATCATCAATAGATGAAGTAACTCATGTGATGCCGTGTAATTTGGTGCTGTCACATCAGTTACGGTGATTTCAATGCCGCCTTGTAAAGCCTCTTGTTTGGCTTGATCATGGCGTAAATAGCCCTTTTCTTCATCCCCAAAATGAACTAATACTACACCGGGGTAAATCTTGTTTACTTGGTCGAGTAATTCTTCAACCGTACTATTCAATGCAATTGTCATTATTTATTTCCTCTCATTAATGCTAATTCTTTAGTAGCAGTGGCTTGATCAACGTTCGTCATTTTAGACAACCGCGCGACCAGTTGATTAACTTCTGTTGCCGTGGCACCAACCGCTAACGCTAAGCTGCGATATTGTAATCGCATATGCCCCGCTTGAATCCCTTCACTCGCTAACGCTTTTAGCGCGGCTAAATTTTGGGCCAAGCCCACACTCGCAGTTACCTGTGCCAATTCACTTGCGGTGGTTACTTTTAAAATTGCTTGATTAACTTTAACCGTGGGAACAATCCCAATGGAGCCACCAACCATACCGACTGGCAGTGGTAAGGTGATTTCACCTTGTAAGGTATTACCTACAATCGTCCATTGTGATAAGCCCCGATATTGACCATCTTTAACTGCATAAGCGTGCGCACCACTTTCAATTGCCCGCCAATCATTCCCCGAAGCAATCATCACCGCATCAATGCCGTTCATGATGCCTTTGTTGTGGGTCGTCGCCCGATATGGATCAACTTGTGCCAACTGACTTAGTTTTACAATTTGATTGGCGACCTGCATGCCATCATTTCCAAGACTGTCAATTGGAATGGCACACGTGGCTTGTTGTAAGCTTTCCGTCGCTAAATTAGTTAAAATTGCCGTCACAACTTCAAATCCTTGTGTGATTAACCAAGATTTAACCGCTTCACTCATGGTATTGACCACGTTAGCCCCCATGGCTTCACTAACATCAATTAGTAAATCAAGGGATACAAAGCCATCTAGCTGGCGGACTTTAATCGTTTTCGCTCCCGCACCCCGGGCTAGCATTGACGGATAAGCTTGGTTAGCAATTTCAATTATTTCTAATTGATGTTGAACAAGCCAATCATTAGTCAGCTTAAAATCATCAATATTTTCAAGTACGATTTGGCCGATCATTAACCGCGGGGTTCCCGGGGCCTTAAAACCACCAGTTTGGCCAATAATTTTAGCCGCATGGCTAGCTGCCGCAATCACTGATGGTTCTTCAGTGACCATTGGAATCACGTATGCTTTTCCGTTAACCACAAAATTAACCGCCACACCCTCTGGCAATTCATAATTAGTTAGATAATTTTCAATCATCTGTGAACCCCAAAAAGAAGTGTGAGCTTGTAACTGCTCCACTTCTTCTGCGGTTAAATTTAAATGTGCTTGGATTAACTGTTGTCGTTGTTCCACGGACAACCGATAAAATCCACTTTGCCAATCAGCCATCTTAATACCTCGAACTACTTCTTAACTACAGCTTCTTCTCGACTTTGGATATATTCGGCAATCACACCTTCACGAACACCGCTCTCTGAAAAAATCACCCGGCCATCACTATTTCTTTGTAGCAAACTAACTAACGGTAGCATACCACCAATAATAATATCAGCTCGATCAGGTTCTAAGCCTGAGATCTTTTTTCGTTGCGCAAGATTCTTATTCAATAATTCCCGATACGTTGCATAAACGGCCCGCGATGATAATTGATAACCATGAATACTGCCACGCCCTTGGCGCTTATAGTTGCGACTCATTCGCGCTAGCGTTCGATTTGCTCCACCTAGTAAGACAATTGGTACATGACTAGCGAACTTAAGCCACGGAATTTTAGTTAGTCGTTCATTTACAGATACCTGCGCCTTAAATAAATCAGTCGCTTTAACATACCCACCTAGATGAAACTGTTCGGATAAATTAACGGCACCAATCGGAATCGAAATTAAGTTTCGTGCTTTACGATGTTGTACTAAAATCAATTCTACACTGGCACCACCAGTGTCTAAAATTAAACAGTGGTCTAATTCTAATGTTCTAATTACCCCAAGATAATCATAATATGCCTCTTTAGCGCCAGTAATGACTTGTAAATCAATACCAGTCTCCTTCTTCACCCGTAATAAAAATTCTTTTTGATTTCGCGCCTGTCGTACTGCGGCAGTCGTAATTGCTCGCACCGTTAAATGGGGCAAGCCAATATATAATCGTTTGAATCTTTTTAGGGCTGCAATTGTCCGATCCATAGCTGCAGGCTGCAGCATTTTTTCTCTGCCCATACCTTCTGAGATACGTGAATCTTCCTTTACACGCTTCACTTCTCGATAGGTTCCATCGGTCTCGATTTCAGTAATTGCCATTCTAACAGAGTTGGAACCCAAGTCGACAATCGCTAGATTCTCCAAAGTTTCACCTCCCGTTATTTTGTTTTGTCTTTTCTCATAATAAATTCTCTTATATCATACCATTTCAGACACCAATACACACAAAAAATTCACGATAAGTTGTATTTATGCATAAAAATCAGCCGGTTTACGTTAAGCGTAGACTAGCTGATTTCTTTATTAATTATTTAAAATAGTTAATTCCCATTGCATCCTGAACTTCTTCAAGGGTTTGGTTAGCAATCCCATTCGCTTTTTCAGAACCTTCACGTAATACTTGATAAACATAATCAATATCTTCTGCATATTGAGCACGACGTTCACGAATTGGAGCCAACACGCCTTCCAAAACTTCATTCAAGTAACGCTTAATTTTGACGTCACCTAAACCACCAGCTTGATATTGATCCTTCAAGTCAGCGACTTTGGCTTTATCAGTATCGAAAATATCAAGATAAGTAAAGACCGTATTGCCTTCAACGTGACCCGGATCAGTCACTTGAATATGCAAAGGATCAGTATACATTGACATGACTTTCTTCGAAACTGTGTCAGCATCATCAGAAAGATAGATGGCGTTATTCAATGATTTACTCATCTTGGCATTGCCATCTAGTCCAGGAATGCGACCTTGGCCTTTAGCTGGAAAATAGCCTTCTGGTTCCACTAAAATATCTTGATCATAAGTTCGGTTAAAAGTCCGCACAATTTCACGGGTTTGTTCTAGCATTGGTTCTTGATCATCACCAACGGGTACTGTATCAGCCTTGAAGGCTGTGATATCGGCAGCTTGACTCACTGGATAGATAAAGAAACCAGCCGGAACACTTTCACCGAATCCTTTTTGTGCAATTTCTGCTTTAACGGTTGGGTTACGATTCAAACGAGCGACTGAAACTAGGTTCAAATAGTGCATGGTTAATTCACTCAAGGCTGGAATTTGTGATTGAACGAGAATCGTTGATTTTTTGGGATCAATACCCACAGCTAAATAATCTAAAGCCACCTGAGTTAAACTATTGCGAATTTTTTCTGGATCGCGAGCGTTATCGGTTAAGGCTTGTTGATCAGCAATCATAATAAACGTGTCATAGTTACCTGAATTTTGTAATTCAACCCGGTTTTTTAATGAACCAACGTAATGACCAATATGTAATTTACCCGTTGGTCGATCACCAGTTAAAATAATTTTTTTTGTCATATTTTTCTCCTTTTTTATGCGAAAAGCGCCCATTGCAAAAATTGCAATAGGACGCCATCTGCGCGGTACCACCTAATTTGTAGCCATTTGACTACCACTTTAACCCTTACGGCGGGCAACCATTTAACCAATTCGCGTTTTGGAAGTTCTCTCACCAAATCAACTTCTCGCTGGACTCACGCTACTAAATTCACTACCAATTTTACTGATAACTACCGCAAATGTAAAGCGCTTTTCACGACTCAATCACTTGTTTTAATCCCCAAAACGGCATACAATTAATAGACTTATTTAAACGGAGGTTCTTTAGTGACTGAAAATGATGAACGACAACTAGAACAAACACGTGTTGATTTCGTAATTACCCAAATCGACGACCAAATTGATGAAGCAAACGCCGCTGTTAATACCGCCCATGATGAAACACGGGCCGTGGAAAAAAACTACAGTGCTAATGCTTCCGTCAACCTATATGAAGTTGATGATGCGATGGATACTAACGTTCAAATTCAACAACAACGGCAACTAGTTTCACGAACCGTTGAAAATGAAACTATTTTAAAAAATCAATTAACAACCCTACAAGAATTACAGGAATCACCTTACTTTGGCCGCATTAACATTAAAGATGCTGGTGATGACGAAGAAGCTCTTTATATCGGGGTCGCTTCGTTGATGAATACCGCTAAAACTGACTTCCTAGTCTATGATTGGCGAGCACCAATTGCCGGAATCTATTACAATGGCTCATTAGGTGACGTTGAATATCCAACCCCCAATGGCACCCAAACCACTGAGCTAACAAAGAAACGTCAATTCACTATCGCTCATGGTCAGATTACCAACATGTTCGATACCAATGATACGGTGGGCGACGAAATGCTACAAGCCGCCTTAGGATCACAAAATGATCAATTAATGCAAAACATCGTTGCCACCATTCAAAAAGAACAAAACGATATTATTCGTGATACGACCAGTGATTTATTGTTAGTTCAGGGAGCTGCGGGTAGTGGTAAAACTTCAGCGATTCTGCAACGAATTGCTTATTTGCTTTATCATAGTCGTGCGTCACTAAATGCCGATCAAATAGTTTTGTTCTCACCAAACCGCTTGTTCAGCCACTATATCTCGGAAGTTTTACCGAGTTTAGGTGAACGTAATATGCGGCAAGTAACCTTTGCTGAATTCTTAACACGGCGGTTTGAAGGATTAAATGTTGAAACTATTTTTGAACAATTCGAATCACAACATGGGCTGCCCAAACCAGTTCAAAAATTTCTAGCCAGTGCGGACGTCATGACGGCAGTTGAAAATTATACTCAATCACTTTCTGCGGAAACGATTGAATTTATTGATATTGACTTCGAAGGCCAAGCATTCTTTACCGCTAGTCATATTCGTCAACTATTCGCTGGCACTCCCGATAAAATGAGTTTGACCGATAAAACCCTTGCCATCAAGAACGCGCTGATCAAGGAACTAAAAGGACATATTAAAACAGCTGCCAATTCCGATTGGATTCAAGATGAACTTGAAGGCCTACCAACGGCTAAACTTCGTGAACTATACGGCGAGCACAGTGCTGACGATTTCGAGTCCGAAGATGAGCAACTAACTTACCTTGGCAAGCGGCTGGCTACTAATCGCCTACGAGTCGTTTATAATGCCATTTACAACAACCATTTCATCGATCATTACTTCCAATACCAAGATTTTTTAAACAGTTTACACCTTAAAAATATCGATTTCAGTAATACCATTACCGATTACAATCAGGCAATTGAGTTTCATCAAATGCCACTAGAGCATAGTGCTCCGGCCCTATATTTACGTGACTTGATTACTGGTTCTGGTCAAAATCGCCAATTAGAATATGTCTTCATTGATGAAATGCAAGATTATTCTGTTGCCGCCTTAATTTACCTTAAGCATATTTTCCCAAAAGCAAAATTCACCATTTTAGGTGATAGTGAACAAGCTTTATATTCAGATATTGAGGCCCCTGAAGTTTTACTCCAGCGTTTGAGCGAATCATTATCAGCGAAAAAAACTAATTTAATTTCATTGAATCGTAGTTACCGTTCCACCACTGAAATTACTAACTTTGCTAAAGCAATGTTACCTGATGGTGATAAGATCATTCCGTTTAGTCGGCATGGGTCGTTACCTAAAGTTATTGAATGTAATGATAAAACTCAATTCAAAGACGCACTCGTCAACGAAGTTCGTACGTTAGCTGATCAATTTGAAACCATCGCGATTCTTACTAAAACGAAGGCTCAAGCCAATGAAGCTTATCGAATTTTACGCCAACTTAAAAATAGTAAACTATTAAGCGCAAATGATCGTGTCTTACCCAGTGGGATTTTAATAATGCCAATTTACTTGGCAAAAGGTCTTGAATTTGATGCGGTGGTTGCCTATGATGCTTCAGCGACTAACTATCCTAATCAACACTCAGCCGGAATTCTCTACACCATTGCTTCGCGAGCAATGCACCAGCTTAGCTTAATTAGTCTTGGTGAAACTAGCCCCTTAGTCACCCATAATCAATCCTTAATTACCGATAAATAAAAAACGAAGTCGGATGAATTAAATTCATCTAACTTCGTTTTTTTAATCCATAAAATCGAGATAACTAAGTGCTTTAGTTTTGGTTTCATTACCTACAACTGGTGAAGTTGACAAGTAATGTATTATCCCTGATTTATGTTGTGCCGGTGTTTCTAGTTGATGAACAGTCCCAATCACGTCATCATGAATAACTTTAGATTTGTTGGTAAATAATGTCATTCCTTGATCAAATAGCAGTACCGCTGCAATCATGATTGTGACTAATAAAATTCCTTTTTTCACGTTAGTCACGCTCCTCCCATTTATAACAAAAGCCTTATTTAGACTATTATTAATTATATAGTATATGCCATTAAACATCAAGCGATAATTTTATTGTTATACTAATCAAAATTAATATCATTAAGCTGTTGATAAATTTAACCACAAAAAAACACGAATCAATTAAGATTCGTGTTTTTTAAATGCATGGCGACGTCC
>NZ_AZFE01000020.1 GCF_001434315.1 Paucilactobacillus oligofermentans DSM 15707 = LMG 22743
CAACGAGGTTTTGTCTGTTTATCAACGAGGTTTTGTCTGTTTATCAACGAGGTTTTTAATGGTGATCGTTGATAAACAATCGTTGATTTTATATAATAGTTGTGGAGGTGTGCTTATGAGCAATGAACTTATAAAATATGATCCTGAACTTAATACCATTCCGTTACGTAAATTCACCCCTATTGAAATGAATCTATTTTTTTCAATTATTTCTCGTATGCGTGATAAGGGAGATCAGACAGTTAGATTTTCTTTTGAACAACTTAAAGATTTGAGCAACTATAAACCGACTGCAAATAATCGCTTTGAAGATGATATTCAAAGAACTTATGAAAAGTTAATGGGACTTCATTTTGGAAGACGTAGTAAATCTGGATTAAATAGAGAAATGTTTGTTATGTTTACTAAATTCAGAATTGTTGGTGAAACTGATTCTCCTTATATAGACATTGAAGTATATAAAGATGCTTTGCCACTTCTTAATAATTTAGACACGTGGGTTAGATATGCTTTAGCGGAATTTAGAGATCTTCGAAGCAGTTATGCTAAAACCGCTTTTAGATTGTTAAAAGGTTTCAGAACAACCGGTTATGCTTTTTTATCAAAAGAAGATTTTTTTGAGTTACTTGATATTCCTAAAAGTTATTGGAAAAAACCGGGAGACGTTGATAGATACGTTCTTAAACCAATCAGAGAAGAATTGACCCCTCTTTTTAGAGGCCTAACGGTTAGAAAAAAATATGGTAAAGGCCGCGGAAAACCAGTGATTGGGTATTCTTTTACTTGGAAGTCTGAAAAGAAAAACGCTAATGACTTCTCACAAGGCCAAATACAAGATGAGCGTCAAAAGCTTTTTAATATTCAGCATAATGGTGAATTAACAGAGCAGGAAAAATGGCGCGCCATTGACAAGGTTAAGGGGTTAACTTTAGGCTCTACTGAGAAACAAGCATTGGCTGATAAACAGGCCGAGCACGATAAAAAAATAAGAGATCAAGCAAGACAAGAAGCACTTGCTGAACTCCGAAAGGGGTTTGGAAATCATGCCTAAAACAATTAGAGAACTTGCTGATGAATTGAAGGTCTCTAAACAAACTATTCAATATCACTACCAAAGACTACCAACAAAGAACCAACAAAAAGATAGTCAAGGTACAAACATGATCAGCCCTACAGCTGAAAGGATTATTAGAGACAAAGTATCAAAGCCTTTGGTAGCAAAGAACCAACAAACAGGTAGCAAAAAAGCGACAAAGACTAGCAAAGAAAATAATGAGCTAATCGCTACTCTAAGAGGAGAAGTAGCAGATTTAAAGTCTCAACGTGACCAACAACTTGTTACCAAAGATCAGCAAATAAGTAGCAAAGATCGACAAATAGATCATCTAACCAAATTGGTAGATCAGCAGCAACGCCTAGCCTTACAAGATAAAAAGTTGCTAGAAGAATACAAGGCGGAGAACGACAATCTCAAAGCTCTTAACATGCCCTCACAGGACACGAAAGAGGTACAAAATGAAGTAGAAGAGACAACAGAACCTCTTAGAAAGTGGTGGCAGATATGGAAATAATTAAAACTGTAAAGGATAGATCCCCCATATTACTTGGGCTTGTGATTGCTTTAATGGTTTCTGTTGTTTTAATCATTGCAGGTTTTAAAGTGAAGAGTCAAAGCCTAATTACTAGTGTATTATTATGGATAATTGGTGTGGTGGGAATACTAATTTGTTTATATCTTATTCTGTTCTCAATCTTTTTTGGCATGAATTGGTAATAGGAGTAATCACTAATGTTCATAAGGTGTAAAAAAGCTTTGACAAATTATTTTTATTTTTATTTCAAAAGACATTAGGCTGAATGAATTCAATCTTCTTGATATACTAGATTCATGAAAGGAGACATTATGGAGATAGGTAAACGGATAAGAGAGTATCGAAAAATTTATAATCTTTCCCAAGAACAATTGGCGGACAAGATTTTTGTTTCACGTCAAACCGTATCTAATTGGGAAAATAACAAAACATATCCAGACATACAAATCATTGTTTCGTTGTCTATTCTATTTAATGTTTCTTTAGATGAATTAATTCGAGAAGATTTGGAGGAAATGAAGATGAAGATTAGTAATAACAAAGCTAATAAACGAGCTGATATTTATTCTTTAATAATGATTTGTTCAACAATATTAGCCAGTCTATCTATTGGTTTAGTAGTAGCATTACCAGAATCAAAATTTATATGGATAGTTCCAGTTACTTTATTTTTACCTGCGTTATGGAGTTCTTTTGTTTTAGAAAAATTCAAAAGGAATAATGACTTGAAAACTTATAAGGAGATTTTAGCATTTTCACAAAATAAGGATGTAGAAGTTTTAAGAAAAAAAAGAGACGCTAGAAGAACACGGATTGAAAAAGGGATTATTGTTTTAGGCTATGCAGGTCTTACACTGTTGATTTGTTTAATGGCTATATTTATTGCAAATTTTTTTAAATAATAAAAATTCCTAAAAATAAGCAAAAGAGAACGACAAAATTAGTCGTTCTCTTTTTTCCATTTTTCAGGTTTTTGTTCATTGACAACATGGGCAAACATTTTTAAAAGACTTTCCGTGTCTTCAATGCTTAAGTGTTCACACTCAAAATACTTTTCAAGCAAGGCGCCTTTTTGTATTAATCGACGAGAACGTTCTTTTCGTTTTTTAGAGTTTTCGTAATACTTTGATTGACGGAGTTTAAAATCTTCATTTTCAATAGCGAGGTGACCTATGATGTAGTCGATAGCTATGAAAAAATGATGGATAAATTATCTTAAAAAATGTAAACAGGGACCATAACTAACAAATAACCCCTCAAAAACATTGAAAGAATAGCCCCCAATATCTACATTATAGATATTGGGGGCTATTTTAATTTATTTTTTTATAAGTGCCCCTAAACTATAGCT
>NZ_AZFE01000021.1 GCF_001434315.1 Paucilactobacillus oligofermentans DSM 15707 = LMG 22743
TAGGACATCAAGCTAACCCGGTAATTAACGGCTATACTGTTACTACTAATCCAACGGAAGCAACCACTGATCAAACCGTTAAATCAGGTGACACCGATACGGAATACACCGTGGTTTATACCAAGAATGCCTCAACGACTACCACAGATACAGTTAATAAAACCGTTCATTACGTTGATGCTGATGGTAATAAACTTGCTGATGATTTCACTAGTTCCGCCGACTTTACCACTTCAACTGATGCCGTTACTGGTAAAACCACGACGACTTCAACTAATGATGTTTTAGG
>NZ_AZFE01000022.1 GCF_001434315.1 Paucilactobacillus oligofermentans DSM 15707 = LMG 22743
ACGAGCAATATAAACGGTTTCGTCTTCGTCATTAACTTGATCTAAATATTTTTTTAAGTTAGCGCGAAAATCGCTCTGTGTTAATGCTAATGTCATATTTACCACCCTTTCTTTGTACTTAATATTGTACTTTAATTTGTACTAAAAATCAAAAATTTTAAAGGAGCTCAAACTATGCAACAAGTTGTCTTACCCATCAAAGATTCAAATGTTCTCAAGGAGGTTCAAGATACCTTACTCAACAACTTTAACGCTGGCCGGCGTAACTATACAGTTTTTCAAGTTGGCAAAGCTACGCTACTGCGAGTGAGTGATGTCATGCGCTTAAAACAAACCGATATTTTTAATCCGGACGGTTCTATTAAACAAAATGCGTTCATTCACGATCGAAAAACTGGTAAACCGAATACCTTGTATCTTAAACCAGTTCAAACAGAGCTCTTATTGTACCGTCAATGGCTACTTGATCATAGACTAGCCTC
>NZ_AZFE01000023.1 GCF_001434315.1 Paucilactobacillus oligofermentans DSM 15707 = LMG 22743
GACCAGTGCAAGTAGTAGCAGTGCATCAAAGGCTGAAACGACCAGTGCAAGTAGTATCAGTGCAACGAATGCTGAAACGACCGGTGCAAGTAGTATCAGTGCAACGAATGCTGAAACGACCGGTGCAAGTAGTAGCAGTGCAGTGAATGCCGATTCAACCAGTGCAGGTGGAAAACAGAGTGTAGCGCAGATAGCCACTTTGGCAGGTTCAGTTACCAATACGGGTTTCTCAGTTAGTGATCCAGATTATCCATCTGGGATGTGGATTGATCCAGATAAATCTCATTACAGTTATGAATGGTTGCAAGCAAAAGAAAAGGGAAAACATGATGGAAACCAGATTGTTCTTTCAACTAATCGAACGGGCGATGGAATTGTTTATGTAACGGAATTATCGCCATCAAATGCAGTTTTAAAACAATACACTTTAAATCAAAATACTCAGGTAACATCTGCTGTATTTGATCGTACCATCTATTATAATGATGTTTATTTTGAAATGGTCCAAAGCTCTAGCAACAGTTTTGTTACTAAATATACTGCTAGTAAATTTGATAATACCTACTACAATACACTTTCTTATTTTGTACCAAAATTGATCACACAAACAACTTATTACGTTGATAAAGATGGCAAACAAATCACCGACAGTAATGGTAATCTGGTTGTTGCTTATACACAAAAAGGGTTAGTTGGCCAAAATTATACGACGAGCGACGTAAATGTTATAAATGGGTACTATGCTACTGCACCTGCTAATTCAAATGGCGTTATGTCACCATACGGAGAGATTGGTGCTAGTTATGTTAAAAACTTTCATGATGGAGTAGTTATTACTTACACTCAGACTGGTTCAGATGGAACAATGTCTGCTTCAATTGCTCAAAATGGAAGAGTTCTCAAAACATGGACAAGTATAGAGCCTTCAGATCCTGCGATAATGTATAAATTAGGTTATACGACATACGGAATTAAAAATCCATATATCCCACAAACCTCTGATGTTGAGTATGTTTACAGCAATCTCGGCAACTGGGTCGTCTCTAATCCTGATGGCTCGACAAAATCAATTATTTATCCCAATGATTCTAGTGACCCTACTAAGATTGCTGATTCATCTGTGCCTGGTTACCCGGTTATTGATTTTCTTCCTGGCTATACACCTGAAGACCATATGGGGACTCCTTTGGTGCCAGTTGATCCCGATGACCGTACTAAGGGCTATATTCCGCCAATACCTTCTGATAATGGTACAGATACAACGATCACCTATACAGCAGATAAGCAAAAAGGTAGTGTCAGCTACGTTG
>NZ_AZFE01000002.1 GCF_001434315.1 Paucilactobacillus oligofermentans DSM 15707 = LMG 22743
TTATTCAGTTTTCAAAGTTCTACTTGTCGGTGCTAAACTTCGTTAGCAGCAACGTTTTATATATTACATTATCTGTAATTCGTTGTCAACCAAAAATTAATAATAATTTTGTGAAATTTACCTTTGTTAATCAGATAATCTCTGTGGCAACGAGATATAACTATACACTCACAAATACCTATCGTCAACCGTTTTTAAAAGTTTTTTTAATTAACTTCATTTTCGCCTAGCGTGTCGTAATTTATTTTCACAAACTCACAACCAACTAAAAAAGGTAATCACCATTCTTATGAATGACAATTACCTAAATAGTATATATAGTAGATTATTATTTTATTCGCGCTAAGAAATACTTCTTTTTACCACGACGAACAATGACAAACTTACCATCAAAGGCAGTACTAGGATCAACATCCGCATTTACATCAGTGACCTTTTCACCATTAATTCGAATGGCACCATTTTCAACATCTTCTCGAGCTTGACGACGAGACTTTTCAATTCCAGTCTCATCAACTAACCATAAAATGATGTTTTGCTTATCAGCAGCTGCGTCCATCGAAGGCATGTTCTTAAAACCTTGTTCGATTTCAGCAGTTGTTAAGTCCGCCACTTCACCAGAGAATAGTGCTTCGGTAATATGTTGAGCTTCAATCACTGCTTGCTTACCATGAACAAATTCAGTGACATCTTCAGCTAAACGACGTTGGGCTTCACGTTTTTCCGGTTGGGTTGCAACTTTTTCTTCAAGTTCTTTAATTTCAGCTTCATCGATAAAGGTGAAGTACTTAATATATTTAATTACATCACGATCATCTTGGTTAATCCAGAATTGATAGAATTCGTAAGGAGAAGTCTTTTCTGGATCAAGCCAGATAGCACCACCCGCTGTTTTACCAAATTTAGTTCCATCAGCTTTTAACATCAATGGAATCGTCAAGGCATGGGCACGAGCATCAGCACCTTCGATTTTATGAATCAAATCAATCCCAGCAGTAATGTTACCCCATTGATCAGCGCCACCAATTTGTAATTGCACGTCTTCAAATTGGAATAAGTGAAGGAAATCAACTGATTGTAGAATTTGATAAGTGAATTCAGTAAACGAAATTCCAACTTCCAAACGACTTGAAACAACTTCTTTATTTAACATTGTATTAACGTTAAACAACTTACCGTAATCACGAAGGAAATCCAGCAATGATAATTTTGATAGCCAGTCATAGTTATCAACAATTTTAAAGTTTTCAGTTCCAAATAAGTTTTCCATCTGGCCGGAGAGAGCTTCCTTGTTATGTTGAACTTGATCCATCGTTTGGAGTGAGCGTTCTGAGTTTTTACCAGAAGGATCACCAATCGCACCAGTTCCCCCACCAATTAAAATCACTGGGTGATGGCCTTGGAGTTGGAATCGTTTTAACATCATAAAGGGAATCAAGTGACCAATGTGTAAACTGTCACCAGTTGGATCAACGCCACAATATAGACCGATTTTCTTGTCATCAGTCAATTTGCGTAGATCGTCAATATCTGTGGTTTGGTTAATTGCGCCACGCCATTCTAGTTCTTCAATAATATTCATGTTCATCCTCCTAAAATTTACGAATTGAACAAAAAATCCCCGATTTCAATAAAGAAATCAGGGACGAATTTATTCCGCGGTACCACCTTGAATAGAAAGCCATTGCCTTCCGCTCATAGTCAATATCGCGACTAACCGTTCAATTCAAAATGCTCAACAAGTGTACTTCAACTTTAATAATCGACTAGTTTACATCGGCCACTAGTTTTCTGACGTTCCTCATTAAAATCTACTAATTGTCTCAACACATTTATTAATTAACTTATTTTAGCGTGCCCACACCGAGAAGTCAATTTAAGTAATTCTTGCTTACGCAAATTTAGATTGTTCACTTAATTCGCTAACATATTTTTTCGCCACCACTACTCGGCCATTAAACCCTTGAATCCGTAATAAAGCTACTTTATCCTTTGAACAAACACTCTTCATCTCCAACTCGATTAAGTAAGTATTTTCATATTCTTTCAACACTTGTCCATTAAAGCCCCCCATAATCATTGGACAACTTTCACACTCAACTTCAAACCGATTATAGTTACAATCCTTATCAAATAGCATATCTTTATCCTCTTCTTCCCAATTAACTAATCTTCGTTATAAGTATTATATTAATCAAATGTGAATTTTATGTGAATATTAATCTAAAAATTATAGTTACCAAAAGAAATATAATTTTACACAACTTAAGTTTCTTTACAGATTCCTTGATTGCCATCATAATAACTATAGTGATTAAATTGCTGCCACTAAAACTAAAGGAGCTCACACACATGCCTAAAAATAAGGTTTATCTCGCAAGTCCATTCTTTTCAGATGGTCAAAAAGAACGAATCGAAACGGTTGTTGCTGCCTTACGCAAGAACGAAACGATTGATGGTACTGCCATCTACAATCCACAAGAACATCAGGAAGAATCATTAGAATTCGGTTCTCATCAATGGCAAGATTCTGTCTTTGCTACTGATATGCGCCAAGTTAAACGGGCTGATGTGATTGTCGCTATCCTTGATTATAAGACTGAAGAAAATAATCCCGAACCCGATGCTGGAACAATTTTTGAAATTGGCGCTGCGTGGGCTTGGAACATTCCAGTTATCATGGTCCAATTCACCGAAGATCATGATCTTAACTTGATGTTAGCTCGTTCACATACCGCAATGTTCTCTGGCGATAAGATTGAATCAAGTCTTGAAGCTTATGACTTCAACAACCTACCAACTAGCTGGACCACCATGAAAGTCTTTTAAATTAATTATCACTTGGCTAATGCCAGGTGTTTTTTTATCCATAAATTTAAACAGACGTTAGTAACCGGCATATTGTGACCAAAAATTTTAGTATACTAACCATATTAAATTAATGGAAACACGAGGAACCAAAATGCGTAAACATCACCATAACCAACCAAAAACGATTAGATCACGGATTATTGATATGGTTTTAATCTTAATTATCATTATTGGAATTGGTATGACTGGTCATTATTTTTATCAACGCCATGCGATTAAACAAAGCGACCAACAAACTACTCAACTAGCTAATAAAGTCGTTACTAAGAATAAAACTAAAACATCAATGCCGTCTGAAGGTAACATCAAAATTAATTGGAAAAAGTTAGCGAAAACTAATCCGAATATCAAAGCTTGGGTTTATATTCCGGGAACCAATATTAATTATCCAGTCCTTCAAGCCAAAAATAATTCATACTACCTAGATCATAATGAACATAATAAGCCCTCAGTTACCGGTCAAATCTTTATGGACTACCGTAATAGCGCTAAGCTAACCAGTCAAAATACTTTTTTATATGGTCACGATGTTTATGACGCTAGTAAATTCAGCTATCTCAATCATTACTTTAAAGCTGATTTCTTCAAAGCTCATCGTCACGTTTATCTTTACACCCCTACTAAAAAATATGTTGGAACCATCTTCGCCGTCCAAGCTAACCGTGGACCCTCGCGAGCTCAAACTTTAACCTTTAAAAATCATAAAAACATGAAGAGTTATGTTAAATACCTAAAACGTAAAAGTGCGGTTAAAACGACGAACGTTAAAACCAGTTCGGTCAATAAAATCTTAACCCTCTGGACTTGTACCGAACGTGCGGTTCCAGATGATAGTGGTAAAACCATTCCAAAAGATAAAACGCGGACTTTCGTGAGTGCCTCACTCAAAGAAGTTAAGTAATACAAAAAATACCCGGTAAAAGGCCTCCTAAATGTTTCGGAAGGTAGGAGACCTTTTACCGGGTATTTTTCGGTTAATTGTTAATGGTAATTAGAAATGTTTGCGAATTGCTAAACCAAGGGCTGCAATGACTGATGAAGCACCAGCAGCAATCGTTGGTAACATCCCATCAGCTACGCCAGTTTGAACATCAGCTTTAGCTGAACTAGTCTTAGTTGCAGATGCAGTTGTTGAAGCAGCAGGGGTCTTTGAATCGGCCTTACTACTTGAATCCTTAGCATTATTTTTGTCGGTTGAAGTTGATGCGTTTGATGAAGAACTTGAACCAGTAGTATCAGTTCCAGTTGACGAAGAGCCATTTTCATTTGATGATGACCCTGCACCCGGTGTAGTTGGGTCAGTTGTAGTTGAACCTGAACCATCAGTTGCGGTATAAATCAAATCTTCCATGCTATCATCTGCGTAGTAATATAAACGTTGTCCATATAGTAAATCTCCAACATTTTCGTCATCACCATTAAAAACTAATTCAATAGTTTGATAATTAGATGTATAACCGTCAAATTGTGGTACTTGTACAATAGCTGATTGCCCAATAACAGTAGGTCCATTACTAAAGTACATATCGGTACCCACGCCGCCTTTATCAACATACATCCATCCACCAGTACCTTGATCGACTTGTGTACCAACACTTGTTGATGTAGCTTCAGCATGAACTACTGGACTAGCAGCGTTCATAGCTGCAGCGCCACCCATCGTGGTTAAGGCAACAGTTGCCATTAATGTATAAAGCTTCTTTTTCGATGAACCTTTTAGTCCTGTTCTAGAAATTGTCATATTCTATATCCTCCAAAGTTTTGTTTACTATTATCCTAGTTCCCTAGCAAAAACATTCTAATATAATGGTTGGCCATAATTTGGCCAAAACCATCAGATAAAAAACTTTTTTTATTTAATTTTTAAAAAAATAAATACCCAGTAAACAAACCGCCTACAAATTGTTGAAAGTAGCGGGTTCGTTTACCGAGTATTTTTAATTAGAAGTTCATTAAATGGCTTGATACCGATGTCAATAATAAATAACCTATTAAATCCGAACCCCAATTTAAAAATCATTTCGGATTAAATATGTTTTTATTACTATCATTAAATTGACGTTAACGTCATAGTATCAATGATTTAGTTACTGAAGATAACAACACTTCCCCAAGGTTGCTAGCTTCAAAACAAACATCCACAACGCTGTGAATTCCATTACTGTAAACTTCCAATAACATCCTAATATAACGACTAACCATAATTTGGCCAAAGTAACTAAATAAAAAACTTTTTTCATTTTTTAACAAAAAAAGCCATTAAACCTGATTACCAGATTTAATGGCTTGCGTTATTAATTATTATTTAGCAGTACCAGTTAACTTTTCAACTGACTTAAAAGTCTTTTCAAATGTTTCATCAATTGATACTGATGAACGAGTCATTTCAAAGTACAAAGGCTTTGAGAAATACAAGACTGGCAAGTAAGCACATAAGAAGACAATCATTAAAACAATGCCTAAATATAAGAAGAAGTAAGTTGCCGTATAAGTACCATAAAAGGCAATTAACCCTAAGATTACTTCACCAATGATCAATGGCAAGATTGTAACAATCAAAATCAATAGGAATTGTAACTTCTTGTGTGACATAAAACGACGGCTAGCGGTTAATGCATGACGCATTGATTGACCAAGGAACTTAGGACGTTGTTCACGATATAAGAAGATACCTTGTGCATATTCCAAACTTTTCCAAACGGCAATAATTACTGTTAAAATTCCAAAGATAGCGTATAAAATCCCGTTACTACTAAAGACCATTCCTAAAATATTAGTTGGTAATGTCCAAAGGGCACTGAACAATGATGTATATAGGAATAAACGCCACATTTGGTTTTTGCTCATTAATTTGAATTGAGCCCAGATTCCTTTAAGTGAAATCTTTTTACTATCATCTTTAATTGCGTCTTGGAATTCGTATTGAATTGCCACCACGAAAAATTGAATGAAGTACATAGCTGCAAACAAGACTACCAATGCCAATAAGAACAACAAAACCCCAATTAAGATTGAGCTTGATGACACGGCACCGGTCATACCATACATAACGGTATACATTAACATAACCATCTTTTGCATTACGTAAGCAAAGGCTTCATAAGCAGCAAAGGCTACTAATAACATCACTACCAATGCAATAACGATAAAACTAACTAAGCTAATTACTGATTCGCGATACTTAGTTTTAACAACATCTCTTAATTTTGAAATAAAACTTTTAATTGTTACTTTACTACTCGTTTCCATCAATCCACCCATATTCCTGATCTTATGCTGATCATCTTAGTTTCCCAATTCCAGATACTCCGAAATTAACAATACGAAGATTGTAACACACATCAAAACCTCAATTCCAATTTTTACAGAATCTTCAAATAATAGTTATTAATTATTCACTTATTGATTCATTAATAGAAAAAAACCATCATCGATAAGTCACGATGACGGTTTTAATAGAAATCATTAGTCCGTAATAATTTCATGAATTAAATTTAGTGTTTCTGCATGGTCACCAATTAAGTAGTTATCACGAATCAATTGTTCAACCTTGGTAATATCTTCTTGGTTACTATAAACCGTTAATAAGGTATCACCCTTTTTAACTGCATCCCCAACTTTATGGTTCAACACAATTCCAACCGCATAATCCAGTTGGTCTTCTTTGGCGGCACGACCACCACCAAGGAGCATACTAGCAACCCCAATTTCATCAGCGGTGATTTGGGTAACCACGCCATCACTTTCTGCTTTGATTGGAATTTGATACTTAGCTTGGGGCATGATTGAATAATCATCAATCACGTTTGTATCGCCACCTTGAGATGCAATCATTTGTTTGAACTTGTCCAAAGCGGAACCATCATCAATCGTTGCTTGTAATTTTTGACGAGCTTCATCAAGATTAGCAGCCTTGTTACCCAAGACCACCATCTGTGAACCTAGAGTCATAATCAATTCAACTAAATCAGCTGGTCCTTTACCCTTTAAGACATCAATTGATTCTTCAATTTCAAGTGAATTACCAATCTTATCACCAAGTGGTTGGTTCATATCTGAGATAATCGCCATACTCTTGACACCGGCACCATTAGCAATTTCAACTAATGCATGAGCGAGCTTTTGAGCGTCTTCTTCAGCCTTCATAAAGGCACCACTACCAGTTTTAACATCAATCACTAAGGCATCCGTACCCGAAGCTAACTTTTTACTCAAGATTGAACTGGCAATCAATGGAATTGAATCAACCGTGTCGGTTACATCACGCAAGCCATAAATGCGGGCATCAGCCGGCGCAATTTGTCCGGTGGCACTAACAATCGCTAACCCAATTGTTTTAACTTGTTCAATAAATTCAGCTTCTGTTAATTCCACGCGGAAACCTGGAATTGCTTCCAACTTATCCAATGTTCCACCAGTATGACCAAGGCCACGACCAGAAATCATTGGTACTGGAATTCCAACCGCTGCCACCATAGCGGCAAGTGGCAAGCTGGTCTTGTCACCAACCCCACCAGTTGAATGCTTATCAACTTTAATGCCTTCAATTTTAGACAAGTCGAGTTGATCCCCAGATTCTAGCATTGCCATCGTTAATTTAGTTTGTTCTGGTGCCGTCATCTTTTGGAAGTAAATCGCCATTAGTAGCGCACTAATTTGATAATCTGGAATCGAGCCATCAACCACCCCATCGACAAAGAATTGAATTTGTTCATCAGTTAGGACGCCACCATTTCGTTTGGCGTCAATTACATCTAGCATTCTCATTATATATATCCTCCGTTATTTTTTGTAATCGGTTACATTTCGATTGATAAAAAAGAGAGACGCGCTGGTAATAATCATTTAGCTAACGTCTCATCTTTATAGTTTTCAATTAATCACGATAGTTAATCAAAGTTTGTGCAGTATGTTGGTCAATGATTAACGTATTCGCATAGTGACCATTCAGCGCACCATCAATGGCGGCAGCTTTCGCATCCCCAGTGACGACCATAATTGAATGATCCTTGGTTCTTAAATCGGGTAGGTCAATTCCAATCGTTCGTTGATTAATCTCATCACAGACTACTTGACCATTTTCATCAATGAAACGTGAGAAGATATCACCAACCGCATGTTCTTGTAGATAACTAATCTCTTCTTCTGAAAAATAATTAAGATTCAAGACGAGTGCACTATCACGAACAGTTCCTACGGTAAAGACCGCAACGTTGGCTTGCTTACCCAGTTGAATTAAATGTTGAATATGGCGTTCTTTTTCCACCAAGTCCTTGGTCATTTTCTGATCAAAAATCACTGGCAATGGCAGATACTGGGGCACGGTATGGAAGGCGGCGGCAAAAGCATTAATACTTTCAAACGCATAGGTATGTTGTTTTGAATACGACACACTACCCTTTAATTGCACGACCGAAACATCAGACACTTCTTCATTTAAGTTTAAATGATTCGCAATCGAATGAATCGTTTTGCCCCAACCAATTCCGATGGTGTCATGATCGCCAATCAACTCACTCAAATAGTTAGCGGCATATTGACCAATCGCATCTAATGATGAACCCGCACTAACCGTTTGAACTGGAACCACATACGCTTCCTTTAACTGATAACGATCTTTCAATCGGGTGGCTAAGGTTTCTGAACTTTGCACTGGATCCATAATTTGAATCCGGACCAATCCATTTTTCTTTGCTGCTTGTAGTAACCGCGAAACTGTTGGTCGCGAGATTCCTAATTGATCAGCAATTTGGTTTTGGCTGAGCTCTTGCTCATAGTACATCCTTGCTACCATGATATCTTGTTGCATTTTATCTTTATCAGTATCCACTAGTCGGTCCTCATCTTATCTTGGTTTTAACTTTCAAGCTTCTATTATAGTGCAGTTCAAACCGAGAATCTAATTCGGTTCCGATTAATGATTTAGCCGCGAATGCCAGTTTCCAAAGAAACCTTCATCATATCGGTAAATGATTGTTCACGTTCCTTGGAAGATGCTGATTCACCAGTCACTAAGTTATCGCTACAAGTTAAGATACTCAAAGTTTTGATATTATACTTAGCGCCGATTAAGAAGAGTCCCGCAGATTCCATTTCAGTAGCAACACAACCATAGTCGGCTAACTTCTTCATGTCTAATTCGTCATTATAAAAACGATCGGCGGCAAAGATATTCCCAACCCGAACTGGCACTGACATGTCTTGTGCAACATGATAGGCCCGATCAAGTAATTCAAAATCAGAAATGGGTGCATAATGCACACCGGCACCGAAAGTATTAGCAGTTACTGCAGAATCAGTGGTTGATCCTTGGCCTAAAATAACGTCACCGATTTTAACATCTTCACGCATTCCACCAGCCGTTCCAACCCGAATAATGGTCTTGACCCCATAAAACTTGATTAGTTCAGTCGCATAGATTGATAGTGATGGAATTCCCATCCCACTACCTTGCACTGAAATCCGGTGACCTTTATAGGTACCAGTAAAACCAAACATATTTCGAACCGAACTATATTGAACAACATCTTCTAAGAAATTTTCAGCAATAAACTTTGCTCGTAATGGATCACCAGGAAATAAAACCGTTTCAGCAATCTCACCATTTTTCGCACCAATATGTGTACTCATAATTTTTCACCTCGTGGCTTATTTAAGACTCGACAAGAAACTAGTACCGTTCACGTTAGCAACATCAAAATTATCTAAAACAGTGGCACCAAAGTCAGCGAATGTTGCGCGGACCCCTAATGATTCACCAGTTTGTTTGAAACTAGGTGAATAAGCTAGGACTGGTACTAATTCACGCGTATGGTCGGTTCCACGGAAACCAGGATCGTTACCATGGTCAGCCGTTAACATTAATAAATCGTCATCTTTCATTTGAGCTAAGACTTCACCCAATTGTTGATCAAATTCCATTAGTGCGGCCCCGAAACCTTTAGGATTACGGCGGTGACCATACATTGCATCAAAATCAACTAAGTTAGTAAATGAGAAACCAGTGAAATCTTGGCCCATTGTTTCTAACACATGTTCCATTCCGTTATGATTGCTTTCATTATGATAGCCACGTGTAATTCCATGATTTGAGAAGATATCATTAATCTTACCAATTCCGATGACTTCATAGTTAGCATTTTGGAGACGGTTCAAGTCGGTTTCACCAGTTGGTTCGAGCGTGAAATCACGACGGTTGGCTGTCCGTTCAAAGTGATCCTTATCTGGACCAACGTATGGACGAGCAATAATCCGACCAATCACATATGGTGGTTCATTGACTAAGCTACGAGCATATTCACAAATTTTATATAGCTCTTCTAGTGGAATAATATCTTCATGAGCAGCAATTTGAAGGACTGAATCACCTGAAGTGTAGACAATTAATGCCCCGGTCTTCATTTGTTCTTCACCATAATCATGAATCACATCGGTTCCTGAATATGGTTTATTAACGATGATCTCGCGATTTGAAAATTTCTTTAGCTTGTCGAGCAAGTCAGCTGGAAAGCCCTTAGGAAATAGCGATAGTGCGTGAGTAACAGGCAAGCCCATCATCTCCCAGTGACCATCCATACTATCTTTACCGGCTGAAACTTCCTGCATTTTACCAAAATAAGCTAATGGCTTTTCAGCAGGAGCAACACCTTCAATTGGTGTTTCACGCAGGTTAGAAATTCCAAGCTTTTGCAAGTTAGGAATCTTCAATTCGCCTTCATAAAAGGCACCGACATGACCCAAAGTATCAGAGCCAACATCACCAAACTTTTCAGCATCGGGGGCAGCACCCGTTCCAACTGAATCTAAGACAATTCCAAATACACGATTGTACTTCATTATTGCACTCCCTTTATTTATTATTTCAAACCAGACTTTTTAGCCTTCATTTTCCTTTAAAATTTGAATACTTGCACTAACGCCCAAACGACTTGCTCCAGCATCAATC
This sequence comes from Paucilactobacillus oligofermentans DSM 15707 = LMG 22743, assembly GCF_001434315.1. Taxonomy (GTDB): domain Bacteria; phylum Bacillota; class Bacilli; order Lactobacillales; family Lactobacillaceae; genus Paucilactobacillus; species Paucilactobacillus oligofermentans. Next base: position 10,817 of record NZ_AZFE01000002.1, read on the forward strand.
ATGTCATAGGCTTCTTTAGCACTATGAATACCACCAGAAGCTTTAACACCTAAGTCTGGACCAACTGTTTCACGCATTAGCTTAATGTCAGCAGCTTTAGCACCAGCAGTTGAGAAACCAGTTGAGGTTTTAACAAAGTCAGCACCGGCAGCAACAGATAGTTTACATGCACGAACTTTTTCTTCATCGTTTAATAAAGCGGTTTCAATAATGACTTTCAAAATAGCTTTTTTAGCATGAGCAGCATCTGCAAGAGCTTTAATATCAGCTTCAACTTCAGCATCATGATGTTGTTTTAATTCACCAATGTTGATAACCATATCAACTTCATCGGCACCCTTATCGATGGCATCATTAACTTCAAAGACTTTCGTTGCAGTTGTGTTGGCCCCGAGAGGGAAACCAATCACAGTACATACTTCAACCGTGGTGCCTTTTAATTCTTTAGCAGCTAATTCAACCCAGTAAGGATTAACACAGATTGAAGCTGTATTATATTTTTTAGCCTCAGCCAGTGTTTTTTCAACATCTGCTTGAGTAGAGTCGGCAGTTAAAATTGTGTGATCCATATATTTTGCTAGTTTTTCGTTTGTAAGTTTCATTTTTGAAACCCCTTTCATTGTTGATGGCTCCAGTCTAACAAATTTTTGAGCAAATGTAAAACGTTTTATTGAAATTATGTTCAGATTGTTTTTAAGCACAAAAAAACACCATTTCAATTAAGAAATGATGTCATGATTGTGATTAATTATTTTTCAGTTCCCATAAAGCGTGAGCAAATGGCAGCTAAGATTGCACCTAATTCCGGAGCTAAAATATAAACCCAAAGGTGTGATAAACCACTACCACCAGCAAAAATAGCTGGTCCGAATGAACGAGCTGGATTTAATGAGCCACCAGTTAAGTTCAAGGTTGCAATAATTAAGAACGCTAAGGTCAATCCAATCGTTAAACCAGCAAAATCACTGTTACCATGATTTTCACTCGTAACATTTAAGATAACCATCAAGAATAAGAACGTAGCCAACGTTTCAACGACGATTGCGGTTACGGTTGGAATCTTTGGAAAATCGGTTTGACCAAGTGCCGTTGTTGATAACTTTAATGCATCAACAAAGTAAAGTACAAAGGCACTAGCAGCGGCTGCCCCGATTACTTGCGCGATGATGTAAAAAATTGCATCCCCAATCCCGATCCGTTTGTTAATCACCATTGCGGTGGTAACAGCTGGATTAAAGTGACCACCTGAAATCCCTCCAAAGGCATAAGCGGAAACGGTAATTGCTAACCCAAAAGCCAATCCAATTGCTAATACATTTCCTTTAGCAATCACAACTGCGGATGTACCTAAAAATACCAACATAAATGTTCCTAAAAATTCTGCAAAATACTTCTTCATAATATCTAAATCCTCCCTGTTTTTATAGCACCTTATAATTGTACATAACCGTTGCTAGACGTGCAAGGACCATGGTTGTTTGAATTTTATTGATATTTTTAAAAAATACGTACATCCACTTTGAAAGCTTTATTTATGACTATGATTTCAATCATAATCCACAGATATCGTGATTGTGTGGATTAAATTTAGAGGTTTTACCAACTTAAAAAATTTAAATTTATTGATAACTAATGATAATTATCACACTTTTGTCATTATTTATTCGATGTTTCTTAGTTGAATTAGTAGTCAATTGTTTGTTACATTAAGGCTAATAAATAATTTTAGAATCTGGGAATCCTATGTCACTTTATATCAGCAACATCAAATCAGCCATTATTATTTTCCCTGTTTTAGCAATTTTACTAACCATTCCATTACTAATTATTGAGTATCGCCACTATGGAAGTTTCACTTTTAAGCGTGCCTTCGTCTTATATACGATGATCTTTTACTTACTCGCGGCCTACTTAATGGTGATTTTACCATTACCATCCTTTGAATCAGTGATTAAACTGACTTCTGCCAAAGCCCAATTAATTCCCTTTAATTTTGTGCACGATTTTTTAACTGAATCCGGTTTTGCACTATTCCGCCCCGCAACTTGGGTCGGCTCGCTTAAAACGATTGCGTTTCTACAACCCGTTTTCAATATTTTGTTGATCATTCCGTTTGGATTTTATCTGCGATATTACTTCCGCTTATCATTTAAACAAACCATTATGCTTTCTTTTTTCCTCAGTCTCTTCTTTGAACTGACGCAATTATCTGGCCTGTACTGGCTTTATCCCCGTTCGTACCGCTTGTTTGATGTGGATGACTTAATGATGAATACTTTAGGTGGCACGTTGGGGTGGTTAATCACGCCCCTCATCGCTAAAATATTCCCGAACCGTGAGAAGTTAGATTCTGCTAGTTATCGGCAGGCAAAACACATTGGTTGGTTACGGCGGCTAGTTGCTTTGTTTATTGATTATATGATTGTCTCAACGATTTGTAGCTTGATTATCGAAACTGTTTTTTATCTAATTGGTCACCAACAAATTGCCCATAACCCCTTCTTTAATTACATCCTGCCGATTGCGATCGCCTTAATCTTAGTGCCGGTGATTACCGATGGGCAAACCTTTGGGAAATCAATTGTGCATATTAAAATTACCAATTACGAAACCGGACCGTTGTCGCGCCTAAAAATCGCCTTACGACAAAGTATGATCTATTACTTCACCCTGCCAATTTGTTTAGCTTGGGTAAAACAAGCTAAATTATTATTAACCGTTGATGCTTCACGAACTAAACTAAATGCTTTTGTGATGGTTATCCTGAGTATTATTGTCCTAGGTTTTGTGCTCGATTTCTTTGCAGCGCTAGTAACCCGCCGCGATCGATTATTTTATGATTTACTGGTTCACACCAAACAACAAAACACTTTGAAAAAACGTAAATAAAACGTCATTATCTTTTTAGATAATGACGTTTTTGGCTTAATTATTTTAATTCAGGGAACCAAACTTTAATTTCACGTTCGGCACTCTCCGCACTATCAGAGCTGTGAACAACGTTTCGAATTAGGCCATCCGCCCATTCACGACCATAATCGCCACGAATCGTACCTAATTCGGCTTGGGTAGGATTAGTTCCGCCCGCCATTCGATGAAAGACTTCTACAATATTAGTTCCTTGGGCTACAATGGCAGTAATAGGACCTTCTTGCATGTAAGTCGTAATTTCTGGGAAGAAAGGTTTCTCAGCCAACTCTACATAGTGATCCTTTAATTGATCCATGGTAGCGTTTACAATTTTTAGCGCTTCAATTGTATATCCTCGTTGCTCCAGCCGTGTAATTACTTGGCCAATATGACGTTGCTTCACACCATCTGGTTTAACTAATACTAGTGTCCGTTCTTCTGTCATTTCGTCATCCCCAATCATTTAATACCCTGATTATAATACGTTTTATCAGGCTAAAGCAATTCATATCCACACAAAAAGACTCATCGATAATTCGACAAGTCTTTACAAGTTAATTAGTTGGGATAAAAGATACCGCAATAGCCGCAATCACCAAGAGTGATAAGACAATCGCATGAAACTTTTTATGAGCCATTAAAATCGCTACATATTCACGTAAAAAAGCATTCGGTACAAAGAACCGACTTGTTTTAGCACCGAGACCATCAATTGGCATCCCGACATAGCGCGCAAATCCTGCGGCCCGGAAAGTATGATAATCACTGGTGGCAAATAATCCTAAGTTGCGATCAAAGCCTAGTTCATCAACAATCTGTTTTGAAAATTCCATATTTTCATAGGTATTCTTGGATTTAGTTTCGGCATGAATTTCACTGGCCGGAATCCCTTGTTCAAGGAGATAATTTCGCATGGCTACCCCCTCGGGAACCACCTCGTCACCGCCTTGCCCGCCAGAAGGAATCAAGACTGGCGCATTTCCCGTCTTAGCTAACTGTTTATTTCGAAACTTGATTGCACGATCCAAACGACCAGCCAGCAGTGGGCTAACTTTCTCACCCATCAATCCCGCACCTAAAATAATAATGAATTGTTTGTTCAACTTATGGTGCACCATTCGGGACAACAGGTATGACATCGCAAAGTTCGCGAACCACACGACCATATACATCACGACGACCGCTGATACATTGGCAATCATTGATGCCAATCGATTTGGAAAATAATGATTAATTAACGAAAAGATTGTCGAGCTACTCAATAGTGCAATTCCTAAAATTAAGGTCAGCATATTCGCTAGTTGATGACTTTCCCGGCGCCAAACCAGCAGTGCATTCCACAACAACAAAATCCCTGCAAGTGAATATACCACCAAACCAACAATTGCCAAACCAGCTACGACAATGATTAAAAAACGCAATATATAACTATTGTTAACTTGTGTTTGGGTAACAAATAACGCCACGATAAAAATAATCACGGCCAAATTACCTAAAATTCCGTTCAATAAGCGGGCCCGGTTCGACCGAAAGCTCAGTATTAACATGATTAACACAATCGCAAACAAACCCCAAAATGGTAACACCAATACTTTGTCTGTCATGAGTTCTCCTTAATGATGATAAATAACGGCGGCCAGTAAGTACAGCACCGCAATGTGGGCGGGATAAAATATATAGAAAAACGACTTCAGGCTACGACCTTTTTGCCCGTTATATAACATAATTGGTAAGAGGGCAAAAATCATCATCCACTGAGTTGATCCCAGTGCAAAGTAACCAATCGCTACTAACGCAATCAAACCCGCTTGAATCCATTTCTTATCTTTAAACAAATATAGTAACGGAATTAATAACACCATCACCGAATTTTCAGCAATTAGGATGCCTGGCAATAATGCCAACATTGCTCTAACTACCATTAAATTGGGATTAATCGTGCCCATATACATCCCCATCACTACTGAACAAATAAATGGTAATAAAAATACCAACACCCCGGTGACCACTGGCATTAAATGTTGCGTCTTGAAACCCTTGCGAACTTCATCAATGGCATACATAAACATGGTCCCAATAAACAAATCACGAAAAATATTATTCATCAACACGACTTGGTCATAGGAAACCCAATCTTGTAGTGCCGTGGTCATCACGGCCATAAACACCATTCCTAAATACAACCGCAGCATGTATTGAAATTTATTATGGGTATGGCTAAACCCAACCACACTGACAAAGAAAAAGATTGTGGCCACGGGGCGACCAAACCAATCGAGCCAACCAGGTGCTCCCATGGGTACAAACATCTGATGAATATGATCAATGACCATCAATGTAATCCCAATCACTTTAAGGTCAAACGTCGAGAGACCTTGCTTTAATATCTTCATAAATCCTCCAAGTTACTTAATAAATATATTTTACCATGAAATTAAGTGAACCTAGTTAATAAAACCTATGTACCTAGCCATTGATTGCCCGCAAGTAATCCTTGCTTGGAAAATTGCCACCTTTTTTATATGATAGAGCTATCTTAACGAAAGGAGACTGCTCATGGAATTTGGAGAAGCCATTAAAACTATTCGGCAAACCAATCAGTTAACCCAAGAAAAATTTGCGAATCAATTAAATGTAACTAGACAAGCCGTTTCCAACTGGGAAAACAATCGCAACCTTCCCGACCTCGAAATGTTAATTACCATTTCTCAGCAGTTTCAGATTTCATTAGATACCTTAATTTTAGGTGGAACGGACGTGAATAATATGACGGATAAATTAATTAAAGACGGTAGTGAAACCAGACGTGCGCGTTTTAATCTGATAACTGCACTACTAGGCACCTTATTATTAATCCTGGGCTTAACTTGTTTTTTAATTAAAGCTACCTCAGTTGAATATATCGATGCCGCCGGAACTTTACATGAAAATTTTTATTTACTACCAATTGGTTTCTTATTCTTATTCGCTGGGATCATTTTATTTATCATCACCGGAAGCCAATATTTGTACCGCATCATTAAAAATAAACATTAATTACTGGCAGCAAAAAAACCGTAACTATCAAATTTCGATAGTTGCGGCTTTTAGATTAAGTTTATAGTTTTGATTTTGATAATACGTTTAGCTTTTTATCAAAGTCATAAACAACTGGTTGGCCAGTAGCCATTTCCAAGTCGATAATATCTTCATCAGAAATTTCTTCGATATACTTGCTAAGGGCACGCAATGAGTTACCATGAGCTGCGATGATAATGTTCTTACCATCAAGCAACTTAGGAGCAATTTCATCTTCCCAAAGAGGCATTACACGATCAAGTGTAACTTTAAGGTTTTCACCACCAGGAATCAACTTAGGATCTAAGTTAGCGTAACGACGGTCGTTAGCTGCAGAACCTTCATCATTGGCATCCAACAATGGAGGTAGAACATCATATGAACGACGCCAGATATGAACTTGGTCAGCACCAAATTGATCAGCAGCTTCTTGCTTGTTTTGGCCTTGAAGTGCACCGTAATGACGTTCATTCAAACGCCATGTCTTAGTTTCTGAAACCCAGATTTGGTCTGATTCTTCTAAAGCATAATGCAAAGTTTTGATAGCACGCTTCAAAACTGAAGTATATGCAAAGTCAAATTCGATTCCTGCTTTTTTGATTTCGCGACCAGCGTTTTGTGCTTGCTTAACGCCTTCTTCACTCAAATCAACATCAACCCAACCAGTAAATTGGTTAGATAAGTTCCATTCACTTTGTCCGTGACGAATTAATACAAGTTTAGCCATGAGATAAATTCCTCTTTCTTCTTTTAACCGACATTTCAACGCATCATCTAAACACGACATTCATGTGCAAAGATTAACAACGAGGTGCAGTTTCATTTTTATACACTTAACATTTTACTCTGAAATGCGATAAATCGGAACCCATTTTGCTAAATTAATCTGGCTTTGCTCTATTTTAAAACAACTAAGCCATTGTCACCTTTGCTTGGATCTTCGGCAACGGCTGATAAGTTATTAGAAAGTTCAACTGTATCAGCAGCTCCATTACTAGTATCCAAGACCAACTTACCATCAGCTATTTTCACGGATTTATTAAACACTGATAGATATTGAGTCCCTTTAGCATTGTTAATAGCAGCAAAGATCCCCGTCAAATCAGATGCGTCAATTGTATAGTAAACTTCTAAATAATATTTACCACCACTAACATAACTTAAATATGCATGATAGAAGGTCGCTTTGGTTAAATTACCCTCTTTAGTCGCTACTAGATCCGTGACTTGCTTAACTAAATCACTCGAATCAACATTACTAACATCAGTTAAACCATCAATTTTAACTTTAGTATTCTTAACATTAGTAAACTTATTTTTATCACTTTTGTCTTCTAGTCTGTTAATCCAATTTTTAACGTTCACAGTAACTTGATCGCCATTTTTATATTTAGTAGAGCTATTAATTTTTAATTCTGGTTTTACATTACCAAATTTATTTTTTAAATACGAATCTAGCTTTACACTAACATTTCCATAAACACCACCCGCACCATTTAATCCACTAACCTTAAAAGTAACATGTTTCAATAATTTTTGTGCATCATATTCAGTGGCTTTTTTTAACCCTTTGACCTTAATTGTCTTGGTACTATTTTTAATTGGATTATCTTTGTCGTCCGTAACATTAACACTGAATTCAACTTTATCACCATTGGATAACCCACTGACTGAACTATATTCCTTACCATTAACTAATTTTGTCAGTGTAATTTCTCGATCAAACGTTTCCAGTTGGGCCACTTGCTGTTTCTCTTTATCTGTCATGGACGTTCCACGTTGTTCAACATAATATGATAAATTTTCTTCTGATAGTAAGTTACCACTGCTATAAAGGATAATTCTATTTTTCAATGAATCACTCATTCCAACCTTTTTAACTAAGGCATCCGTCATCAACTTATCAGATTTAGTTGATGACACAGTCATTGTTCCATTTCCATCATAGCCCTTAAACGTGGCTGTCACCGCATCTCCTTTTAAAACATCTGTCTTGCGATTACTAATAAAATACCAACCACCAATGATTACGACTAATACTACCACCCCGATGATAATATTATTTTTCGTTAAATACTTCTTGTACTTTTCCATAACCAAACCTACTCTTCCATTTTAATGTAAAGTTAGTTTACAGAAATGGCAGGCCATAATATGACCAAAATAAAAATGCCACACAATATGTGACATTCTTTAAATAGCTATTAACATATCTACTCTAATTTTTTCACTTTCACCGGTTGTTTCTTATCACCAATCCGCTTCACATCAAGTAGATCTAAGAAGAAGACGAAAATTGGTACCCCAACAATTAGTCCCCAAACGCCAAAGAAATGTTCACCTAGCATTAATACAATGAAGGTATAAAAGACTGGCAATTCAGTCCGACTGGCCATGAATTGTGGATTTAGGAGGTACGTTTCGATGGCATGCACAATGATAATCATAATAATGATATAGGCAACTTGCTTAAAACCCCCATCCGAGTACGCAATGATACTCAACGGAATGCTTGAAACAATCACCCCAGCTACTGGAACTAGACTAAAAATGAATATCATTAATGACAGCGTTAAAATTTGTGGCATATCCATAAAGATCAAACAAATTGTGGTAATAATCGTGTTCGCAATCGCAATTGAAAATTGAGCACCAATTACGACCCCAAAGGTATTCACAAATTTGCGACCAAAATATTCAATATCATTAAAGAACCAGGCAAAATCACCCGTTTTGAAATTTTGTGCAAAATGATTTAACTGTTTCAACTCCACTGCATAAAAGAAACTTAGTACAAATGAGAAAAAGAAGGTCACGCCCATTGAACCAATACTTGTAACGTAATTGAACGCTAAACTGACACCCTTTTTAACTTGCTCATTAATACTGGAAATGCTGACATACTTATTAACAAACTTATAAAAGTCGGTTGTATTTTGTTGATTATAAAATTGAACTAACGAATTCGTCATTTTAATAATTTGATTAACTAATTGAGGTAAGTAGTTAACAATCCCAACGTACATCCCCCAAACTATCACAATATATGTGATAATCACCAAAATACTATTTGGAATCTTGGTGTATCTATGGACAAACCGAACAAAGTGAACAATTAGATATGTAAAGACAAACGTGAGTAGTAACATACTCAACATTGATTTAATCAAAAATAAGACTGCAATCAATAACACTAACACCGAGAAGCGTCTCAACTTTTTATTACTTAAAAAACTATGCCATGCATCTACCAATAGAAATCCTCCCTGTCATTTACTAATCAATCATCATTATAACAGTCCGTTATGACATTCTAAATTAATTTAATAATTTATTTACTATTATAGAAGCTTTAAATTCCACTTTTATAAATTAATTAAAATTTCACTAACTATTCGTTAGCAACTTCCATAATATAAGCGTATAATTGCTTTCGTCTAAAAGAGAGAGACGTGGAGGATATTATGTTAGAGAAAACATTCTATAAACAATTTTTAAGCAATTCTTTCAACATTCCAGTGACTGTTACCTACTGGGATGGAAAATCCGAAACTTATGGCGAAGGCGCACCACAAGTTAATATCATTTTCAAAGAAGCTGTTCCAATTAAAGAAATCACTAATAATGCTTCAATCGCACTTGGCGAAGCATATATGGATGGACGCATTGAAATTAAGGGCGATATTCAAACATTAATTACCGCTGCTTATGAAAATGCGGATAGTTTCTTCCATAATAAGAAGTTCATCAAGTTTTTGCCTAAGCAAAAGCATTCTGAAAAAGCTAGTAAAGAAGATGTCCAAAGTCATTATGACGTTGGTAACGACTTCTATCGACTTTGGCTTGATGATACCATGACGTATTCATGTGCCTACTTCACAAATGGCAATACTTCTGATCTATATCAAGCACAACAAGATAAAGTTGATCACATCTTACAAAAATTAAATCCTAAAGCGGGCAATACCCTCCTTGATATCGGGTGTGGTTGGGGGACTTTAATGCTGACGGCTGCCGAAAAATATGGTTTGCGTGTCACTGGAGTAACCCTTAGCCAAGAACAATTTGACTACGTAACTGAACAAATTAAATCTAAAGGCCTCGAACATATCGCAGAAGTTAAGCTTCTCGATTATCGAGAACTTGGTGATCGGCAATGGGACTACATTACTTCCGTCGGCATGTTTGAACATGTTGGCCAAGAGAATCTTGGCGAATACTTCAATGATGTTAATCGCTATTTGACTGATGATGGTGTGGCTTTAATTCACGGGATCACGCGTCAACAAGGCGGGGCTAACAATGGTTGGATTAATAAATATATCTTCCCCGGTGGTTATGTCCCTGGTTTAACCGAAAATATTCAACACATCGTTGATGCCGGCATGCAGGTTTCTGATATGGAACCGTTACGTCGTCATTATCAACGCACTCTTGAAATTTGGGATGAAAACTTCAATGAGAAACGCGAAGCCATCGAAAAGATGCAAGGTATTAATTTCACTCGTATGTGGGACCTATACCTTAATGCTTGTGCCGCTTCCTTTGAATCTGGTAACATTGATGTTATTCAATTCTTGATTACTAAGGGGCCTTCTGGTCGTGTGCTTCCAGCAACAAGAGATTATATGTACCAAACTAAAAGTAAGTAATTTTACTTCTGTTATATAAGCGTCAGTTAACTCTTAATTGAGATTAACTGGCTTTTTTTAGTTCATTAACTGACCAAAAACATCATTTATTTTTCATAAAATGACTAATCAAAAGCTGTGATAATATACACAATTTTTATTTTTGTACTAACATGTCCAATTTAATTGGCAGCGGTTTCATCTTTTTTATTTAGTTGGTTGAAGGAACAAACTAAATGAGTTATACTGATTTCTGAAAGCGGTTACGCAATGTGAACCGCATCTCAAGCTTTTATTTTGGATCGTAATATGGAAGGGGAATACTTATGACAAATTCTAAGAAACATATGTCAACTAAGTTTATATATTTCTTTGGTGCTCTGGGTGGGCTACTGTTTGGTTATGATACAGGGGTTATCTCAGGTGCTATGCTATTTATCAACAAGGAGCTAGATATCGCAGCTGGTTCCTTTGCAAATGGTTTTATTACTGCTTCAGTTCTGTTAGGTGCTATTTTAGGTGCTGCAATTATCGGACCACTTTCAGATAAGCTCGGACGTAAAAAGTTACTATTGACTGCTGCTATTATTTTCTTCGTTGGTGCAATGGGTTCAGGTTTTGCACCTGATTATTACGTCTTAGTTGGTTCACGGATTTTGCTTGGGGTTGCCGTTGGGGCTGCTTCAGCCTTAATTCCAACTTACTTAGCCGAACTTTCACCCGCTGACAAGCGTGGTGGGGTTGGTACTTTATTCCAATTAATGATTATGACCGGTATCTTCTTAGCTTACGTTTCTAACGAATGGCTATCACCACAAGGTATGTTCGGTCTATCATCAGCTGTTGGTTGGAGATGGATGTTAGGTTTAGCTGCTGTTCCTGCTGCTATCTTATTCTTTGGTGGTTTAGCTTTACCCGAATCACCACGTTTCTTAGTTAAAAACGGAAAGATGGAAGAAGCTCATCGAGTTTTACTTCAAATCAACCCTGATGAAAAAATGGTTGAAGAAGAAATGCACGATATTAAGTTACAAGCTTCAATTCCTTCTGGTGGTTTCAAAGAATTATTCGGTCATATGTCACGTCCTGTTTTAATTATGGCGCTTGGATTAGCAATTTTCCAACAAGTCATGGGATGTAATACCGTGCTATATTATGCTCCTACCATCTTTATCTCTGCTGGTTTTAGCGAACATTTCGCACTTCAATCACATATCATCATCGGTATCTTCAACGTGATTGTTACTGCAGTTGCCGTAATGATTATGGATAAGATTGACCGTAAAAAGATGTTAACCTTTGGTGCTATTGGAATGGGTGTTTCATTGTTTGTTATGTCAGCAGCAATGTTACTTCTTAAAGCCGGTGACGGTAACCTTGGTTCATGGGTCTGTGTTATTGCACTTACCCTTTACATTGCCTTCTTCTCAGCTACATGGGGCCCTGTAATGTGGGTTATGATTGGTGAAGCCTTCCCACTTAACATTCGTGGACTTGGTAATTCATTTGGGGCCGTGATTAACTGGACAGCTAACTTCGCTGTTTCACAATCATTCCCAATGCTTCTAATCGCCTTTACACCTTCACACGCAGCTAATGCTGAAGGACAAGGAATTGCTAAATTATTCTTAATCTATGGAACACTATGTTTCGTTGCTATCTGGTTCATTGCCAAATACACAATTGAAACTCGTAACCGTAGTCTTGAATCAATTGAAGCTGATCTTCGTTCTCAAGCACATGCTAAGGGATACACTGAAGACGGCGAACCACATACAAACTAATATTAATTCAAACAAACACACAATCCGTCATGGATTGTGTGTTTTTGATATTGATGATTATCATTATTTAAAACAAAAGTCGTAAACCTGTGTAATTAAGCACAGCTTTACGACTTTGTTAGTTCAGCACCTACTCCTAGGGCCCTCTGAACTTGATCTATATTTAACGGAGAAGGAGAGATTCGAACTCTCGCACGGTTTGACCCATCTACACCCTTAGCAGGGGCGCCTCTTCAGCCACTTGAGTACTTCCCCAAAACTCATTGTAATACTCTAACATCGAGATCATATTAGCGAAGCGGGTGACGAGAATCGAACTCGCGATAATAGCTTGGAAGGCTATAGTTTTACCACTGAACTACACCCGCAAATTTAAAACGTTTGCATGTCTTAAATCATATAATACTTTTCCGGAATCGTCAAAGCAATTTACTAAAAAAGGTTTCCAACATCGGAAACCTACATCATAAACGTTATAATTGCGACGGCTGCTAACCCCGCCAATACTGATAAGGCCATTGATCGTGTCATATAAGTAACAATAATCACAATCACAGCAGCAATAATTTGGTTCACATGCCCAAACAAGTGGAATGAATACGTCGCAGTATCAATAAAGATCCCCTTAACGACTAGTGCCGTGAACAAACTAACTGGCACATACTTCATCCATTCATTAAACCATTCTGGAATTTCACGTTTGGTAAAAAATCGCATCGGGAAGTAGCGTGGAATAAATGCGGCCACGGCTGCTAAAGCGATTAATAACAAGTGATCCCAGCTATCCATTGTGCTCGTCACCGACTGGGCAATAACCGGAGCACTAAGTAATAAATTATCCATAAGTGCCTCCGCTAACTTTCATTCTTTTCTTCAATGGTTTTACGAGTCATTGCCGGACCACGAACCTTACCAAACATCCACTTTTCAGCTTTCGTATTAGTATGCCGGAGTCGTGACTCAATAAAGAAGCCAACAAATGATGCTAACAAGGTTGAAATGATAATCCCAATTGTACTCTTAGTAGCAACCAAACAAACAGCAGCTAAGACCGCTGAAAGTAGTCCAATAATTAATGTTAAGCGATTTCTAACTTGCATCACAATCATGTATAAGAATAGTGCAGTTAAGGCAAAATCAACAATTTCTAGATTAATCGAGATGGCACTACCAACTAAACTACCAACTAAATTAGCCAATGCCCACGAAATTAGCGAATAATGTTCAACCATCAAAGCTTGTCGAGGCGTCCAGTTTTTATCAGTAGCAAATTTTAAATAATTAATTGCATAATTTTCATCATTTAATGACACGGAAAATAGCCAAATAAAGCGCTGTGGCTGATTTCTCATGTATTTAGATAGACTTGATCCGAGGAGTGCATAACGTAATTCTAGAAAGAATAACGTCACCACAATTGATAATAGTGGTGCATTAATCGTTAACAGTGATGCAATTAAAAACTGTGCACCACCTGAAAAAACGACGACGGATACTAAAAAAGTCATAAAGAAATTAAAGCCAGCCGCATGAAGTAAAATTCCACACGCTAGCCCTATTGGAAGATAACTAAGACACAATGGCATTGAGACTCTCAACACCGCCAACCAATTCGGTTCTTCTCTTTTCAAGAATGTTCCCCCACTGAGGTCTGTTTTAAGCGACATTAATCAAATTCTTTGGAACACAATCAACATTCATTTTATCACGTTTTTTTTAATGTGAATAGCCACGATTATTTTTCGCTTCAATGTGTATATTTGAGCAAAGCCAATATACGAACGCTGATAAAAATCAATTCTATATATTTCTATAAATATAGCCAATGACGAATATATACCTAGGTATATAGCTAAATAATTCGGCATTTACTAAATGAACTTTTATTCAATTTAACCGTATATTTTAAATCTCTGACAAATTTAACTACCAAACACGGATCGCCAAGTTCTTACAATCAGATTAGCTTTTTCATCGACGGTTTTAGCCTTTAAATCGATTTTAATATTATCGCTGTCTAAGAAACTTAATTGTTTCCCACTTAACGTCAGAGAGCCAATCGTTTGATTCTTTTTGATCGGTGCTTCAAGCTTTCCATTTTTATAATGTAGCTGATGCGTTAACGATTTAAGACCGGTTCCCTTTGGTAACCACAAAGTCGTTTTACCAACAAATTTGGTACTTAATTTAACTGATTTACCATTCGGAACCGTTACCGTCGTTGCCTTATCAAATGATGTCGTTCCATCAATTGTAACGGGATCATACTTACCGATAATATCGTTGATCATATTAGCCGTCTGCGTGAACCGACTAATTCCGTTAGCATGCAAAATCACCGTAATAATTCGGTGGCCTTGATACGTTCCGGTTCCGGCAAATGATTCCCCGGCGGCATCAGAAGTACCGGTTTTCAAGCCATCTGTCGTGTAATCTGCCACAGCTGACGCATTACCTGGTAACATTTCGTTAAGATTAGTCATTTCAGTTGTATCAAACGTTGCCGTTTTAGTAGCTGTGATTTTTAAAATTTCAGGATATTTTTCAACAATTGCTTGGGAGATTTTAGCGACATCCTTCGCCGACATTGCATTTTCAACATCGTCAGCCTGTTCGGCAACTTTTAAGCTTCCCAGATCTTTATTTTGAAGACCTACGGCATTATAAATTTGAGCATCATTAATTCCTAATGCCTTAGCCTTAGTTTGCATTTTTTCGTTAAATGAACTGATCGTATCGTTCATCGTACTTAACGCTAAAGTTGCACCGTCTGCGGACTTAATCAAAGCCGCGTCCACTAATTGCTTAACCGTGTATTGTTGACCCGCATTTAACGCAATGTTAGATAACGTTGTGTCCGTCGAAACTGCCGCAATCTCTTCACTGATTGTCACTTTGGTATCCCAGGAAATTTGCCCGGCTTTAATTTCATCCAGAATCACTAATACCGCCAGCAGTTTTGAAATCGAAGCCACTGGTAAGACTTGATCGGCATTATTTTGATACAATATTTGACCCGTATCGGCATCTATTGCCAGCGCTGCACTAGCATTCACCCCAGTAATTGTATCGGCAGCCTGTGCATTAATTGCACCAATTCCCGAGCCCAATACTAATAATGCGCTTAGTACGCTAATTAACCATTTTTTTATCAACTTTCGTCTCCTAATTATAAGAGCTGCAGCAAAGATACTCTTGCTACAGCCCCCAAATTGTCTTATTTAATTTGCTTGATCAGCTTGATAACCAATTGGAATGGTTACCACAAAGCTCGTTTCTTTTTCATTTGATTCAACTTTGACGTTTCCATGATGCAAATCAACAATTCCTTGCACAATTGCTAATCCCAAACCGGTTCCACCAGTAGCTTTAGATCGTGATTCTTCAACCCGATAAAAGCGTTCAAATAAGTGATTTTGCGATTTTTCAGGAATTTTAGCTCCATCATTAGACACATAAACTTGCACTTCATTATTTTTTTGTTGTGCCGTCAACTTAATGTAGGTGGCCCCATCCCCATATTTAAGTCCATTAGCGATTAAATTACTAAATAATCGACCTAGCTTTTCCGCATCGGCCTGAATCATCAGATTACTGGGTTTGGTTTCGGCTGACATTGTAATGTTCTTCTTACTTGCTTCCAATTCAAAACTAGCCGCCAACTGTTCCAGCATCTGATCTAGGTTCACACTCATGATATTAAGTGGTGCACTGGTTTGACGCACTTTCGTATATTCAAACAAATCTTCAACTAACGACTTCATCTGGGTCGCCTTCTCATAGGCCGTATGCGTGTACTTCAACAAATCTTCTTGACTGTGATACTGTTCATCTTCAATCAAGCCTAAATAGCCAATAATTGACGTTAACGGCGTTCTGAGATCATGGCTGACATTAGTAATCAGCTCATCCTTAGATTGTTCAATTTTACGTTCATCGTCCATTGATTGAATTGCACTATCAACTAGTGAATTAACACTCGTAATTACTTGTTGCTGTTCACCGCGTACTTTAAAAGAAATGCGGTGGTCAAAATGACCTTGAGCAATATAATGTAATTCCCGAATGATGTGTTGTAATTGATATTGAGCATAACGCCGACGCAAGCGCCAAACAATTACCCAAATATCAATCAATACAAGAAATCCAACCACCCATCGTTGATAACTCCAAATTTGCGTATGATAAGGTCCGATTTGCAAAGCTTGTTTGATAATGAAAATACCACTTTCCATCCCCGGATTACTTTTTATCGCAAAATCAGCCATCACGACTAATGATACATTCAACAAAAACAAGAGGATTACAGTACTAATCCCCTCAAATATCAATGAACTTCTTTCTCCAGCTGTTAATTTCAAGTTACTTCTCCCACTTTATCAAAAATGCCAACCATTTAAGGTTGGCATCCAATTATACAAATTAAATTATGTTACCTAGTGCGGTTACTTCGTTAGTCTGGTTAATCCTCTGGAGCAAAACGATTGGGCTACTTTTTCCTTATTCGTGCTCCACTAATCTACTCCTTACGTTTAACTGCTACTAACTTGTAAACTTAATGCGTTTACTTCGTTAGTCTGGTTAATCCTCTGGAGCAAAACGATTAGTGTCGCACTCTATTATATCTTAATGGTTTTCGATTTTATAACCAACGCCCCAAACAGTTTCAATTACCTTTTCACCGTTAGTTGCATCTTCAATCTTATCACGTAAATGACTTACGTGGACCATTACTGTTTTAGCAGACACAATACTTTCTTGTTGCCAAACCCGTTCAAAAATATCATCAGCTGAGAATACGCGGTTTGGATGACTTGCTAACAAGTATAAGATTCCAAATTCAAGCGCCGTCAATTGAATGGTATCACCATTGATAGTTTTAACTTCATGCGAATCTTTATTAATGGTTAGTGAGCCAACATCCAATATATCAGGTGTGCTGTTAGTTACATCATTAGCGCTTCGACGCAACAATGATTTAACTCGGGCCATCACTTCTAATGGATTAAATGGCTTCGTTACATAATCATCTGCTCCCGTGATTAATCCTTGGATTTTATCCATATCAGCCGTTTTAGCTGATAAAATCAAAATCGGAATCTGTGAGTCCTTACGAACTTGTTTAACAACTTCAATTCCGTCCATTTCAGGCATCATAATATCTAAAATGATTAATGCAATGTCAGGATTAGTGTTTAACTTAGTTAAAGCTTCCTTACCATCATAAGCGGTAACTGGGTCATACCCTTCGTTCTTAACATAGATCTCTAATAATTGAACAATTTCTTTATCATCATCGACGATTAGTACTTGCATAATATTTCTCCTTACGACAGTTGCGAGCCAAACATCCACTCTCGCGTTTTTATATATCACTTAATAATATTATATTACTACAACTAGCAAAAAAGCCCGAAATAGTAACGGACTTAATAAAATATTTAAATTAAACCAAATATCGATGTCATATTAAATGTTCTGGCTCCGGCACTAGGTGATTCAGATTCACCACTCTCAGAACCATCTCCTGGATCTGGCGTTGGGTCAGGATCTGGTGTTGGGTCAGGTGTTGGTGTTGGATCAGGATCTTCACCACTTCCACCATAATAACCATTTTGATCATCATAATAAACTGTGCCACCACTATAACTATTACCCGTAGTGGTTGTACCACTACCACCGCCATCACTAGTAACTGATGAATCTTCAGATGTAACTGATGATTCTTCCGAACTACTACTTGATGATTCTGCTGAAGTAACTTCAATTGTCTTAGTAACTGAAGTATCACCACGAGTTAATTCAACATCATAAGTTCCCGCATCCTTAAAAGTATATTTAAAGGTTTGGGTTTTATTCTTCGTTCCAGCGGCAAACTTTTTATAAACCGTTCGCGAATTGTGACCAATAACTTTGACACTGGTTTTTGATGGCACGTACATTTTAATTGTTACTGTTCCGTCTGCACCCAGTGTTGGGTTCTTTTTACTAAATGTCACATCAAGTGTTTCGTTCATACTAGTTGAATTACTTTTCTTTGATTTGGTTGCTTTTTTTACCACTTTAGTTTCAGTTTTATTACCTGAGTGTATGGATGCATAGGCTGCCCCACCAATACTTCCAACCATGACAAACACTAAAGCCCAACTAACTACAATTCGTAACACTCTAAATCGTTCTGGTAACCCGGATTGACCAACTCGTCGATAATTAATAAACATCATTACTAAAAAGACCAACGCTAAAATTGCTAAAATTATTAAATAAACTACCATTATATATACCCTACCCATACTCCGATTTTGTGAAACACCCTACTACCCTATTATTCAACATCATACAACAGACCATAATATATATTATTCAAACGATAAAAAATTTATAAATCCTTAATATTTATAATTATTTATACCTCTACAGTCCAGCTTACAAAAAAACATTTTACCTTCACTATTAAATAATAATCAAAGTAAAATGTTATTAACTTATTTGTTTAAACCGCTCGTAAATTCAGCTAAGGCTTGTTGCCAAGTTGGAATTTTAAAGCCGGTTGCTTTGGCTTTATCCAAATTCATAACTGAATGTTCTGGACGATGTGCTTTTTGCTTAAAGGCACTTGAATCAACTGGAACAACCTTAGTTTGTGTATCCTTTAAGATTTCAGTCGCAAAGTCGAACCAAGTTGCTTCATTGTCATTAGACAAGTGATAAGTCCCATGATCACTTTTATTTTCAACCAAGTAAGTCATGAATTCAGCTAACGTCCGAGTCCAGGTTGGACGGCCAGTTTGGTCATTAACCACTGTTAATTGATCATGGCTTTCAGCTAAGTTTTGCATAGTAAAGACAAAGTTCTTACCAAATTCACCAAAGACCCATGAAGTACGAATAATGTAATAATTTTCTGAAGCTGATTTAACGGCTAATTCACCAGCCAATTTGGCAAGGCCATATTCATTTTGTGGATTAGTCGCATCGTCAACATTATATTGACCTTCATTCGTGCCATCAAAAACATAATCAGTACTAATGTAAACCAAGGTTGCGCCAACTTCAGCTGCCGCATCAGCCACGTTCTTAGTACCATTAACATTAACTTTCCAGTTAATATCTTTGCCATCATCTTCAGCATTATCAACCGCGGTATATGCGGCACAATGGAAAATAACTTCTGGCTTTAATTCATTAACTTTCTTTGATACCCAATCACGATCCGTGATATCTAAATCTTTAGCATCAAAACCATCATATTGTAATTGTTTTTCATCTAATAACTTTGATAACTCAGTACCTAATTGACCTTTAATTCCAGTAATCATGTATTTTGACATTAAATTTCTCCTATATTCTTCAATATCTTTGCAAAATCACTCTTTTTAACCGCTATGCACCATAACATTGTAACCCCTGCGTTAATTAAAAAAAAGACCAAGCCACAAAATAATGACCGGTCCCCTAATTAAGATTTAACTTTTATTGATTGTTAGCGGCATACTTCGCTTCGGTGGCAGCTTTTTCAGCTTTCCACCAATCTTCATTTTCAGTATACCATTTAATCGTTTCCCTCAAACCAGCTGGGAAATCAGTAAATTCTGGTTTCCAACCAAGTTCTTCACGAAGTTTAGTTGAATCAATTGCATAACGTAAATCATGACCATGACGATCAGCCACGTGATCATATGCATCTTTTGGTTGACCCATTGCTTCTAAGATAAATTCAAGCACATGCTTATTATCTTGTTCGCCATCAGCACCAATCAAGTAGGTTTCTCCTAACTTACCTTCAGTTAGAATCTTCCAAACGGCACTTGAATGATCGTTAGTATGGATCCAGTCACGAACGTTCTTACCTTCACCATATAATTTAGGCTTGATACCACTAAGAATATTAGTAATCTGACGAGGAATAAATTTCTCGATATGTTGGTATGGACCGTAGTTATTTGAACAATTTGAAATGGTTGCTTTAAGTCCAAACGAACGTACCCATGCACGAACAAGCAAATCTGAGGCTGCTTTTGATGATGAGTAAGGACTACTTGGTTTGTATTGCGAATCCGGGGTAAACTTCTCGCCGACACCTTCACCATGACCAGGTAAATCTTCACGTAATGGTAAATCACCATATACTTCATCCGTTGAAACATGATGGAAACGTTTGTTATATTTAACAGCAGCAGTAATCAAAACTGATGTACCAACAATGTTAGTTTGGATAAATGGTGATGGATCTTTTAATGAATTATCATTGTGACTTTCAGCGGCATAATGAACCACTGCATCAGTATCTTTAACTAATGAATCAACCAGTTTTTCATCACAGATATCACCAACCACTAATTCAACTCGATCAGCAGGTAGACCTGCCAAGTTTTCACGATTTCCAGCATACGTTAATTTATCTAACACCGTTACATGGACTTCTGGATGATGTTTAACCACATAATGTACGAAGTTAGAACCGATAAATCCAGCTCCACCAGTTACAATAATATTTTTCATGAGTATCTCCTTAAATTTCACCATATTTGAAAGGATTGTTCTTTTCAAATTCAGTAAAGGTTGGTTGTGCAGCATCTTTTTCTGAAGTAATGGCTTTATCAAAATCAATTGGCCAGTCGATGTTTAATTCTGGTGTTTTGAATGAAATACCACCATCAGCTTCCGCATTATAAGGATTATCACACTTGTAAAGGAAGTTAACGTCATCAGTTAACGTCACGAATCCATGTGCATATCCCTTGGGTACAAGTAATTGACGATGGTTACTAGCTGACAAGATGTAGCCTTCCCATTGACCATACGTAGGTGAACCGGCACGAACATCAACAATAACATCTAAAACAGCACCAGTTACGACCCGAATTAATTTAGTTTGTGCAGCTTTTCCACGTTGGAAATGAAGTCCACGAAGTACTCCAGCTTGAGTAGACAATGAATGGTTATCTTGAATGAAATCAAAATCAATGCCAGCATCCTTAAAATCTTGATCTGAATATGATTCCATGAAGAATCCACGATTATCACCAAAGACGGCTGGTGTAATCAACTTAACATCTTGTAACTTGGTTTCTTTAACTAGTAATTTTCCCATTTTATTCTTCATCCTCTTTAGCTAAACGTAATAAATATTGACCATAATCATTTTTCTTTAGTGGTTGTGCTAATTCTACAAGTTGTTCTCGAGTAATATATCCCATGCGGTAAGAAATTTCTTCTAAACATGCGACCTTTAAGTTTTGTTGCTTTTGAATGGTTGAAATAAAGCTTGAGGCTTCCAAAAGTGAATCATGCGTCCCAGTATCAAGCCATGCGTAACCACGACCCATCACTTCTACGTCCAAAGTTTCACGCTTTAAGTATTCTGCATTAATATCTGAAATCTCTAATTCACCACGTGGAGATGGTTTGATATTTTTAGCAATATCTACGACATCATTATCATAGAAGTACAAACCAGTCACCGCAAAGTCGCTCTTTGGAGACTCAGGCTTTTCGACAATTGAAACTGCCTTTTTATTTTCATCAAATTCAACAACACCAAAACGCTCTGGATCTTTAACTTGATAACCAAAGACCGTAGCACCATGTTCTTTTTGAGCTGATTGTTGTAATAATTTAGATAGACCGGCACCATAAAAGATATTGTCTCCTAGCACCAACGCCACTGAGCCATCACCGATGAAGTCTTCACCAATAATAAATGCTTCAGCCAATCCATTAGGTTGATCTTGAACCGCATATTCAATTGAAATGCCGTATTGAGTACCATCACCCAATAATTCTTTAAATTGGCCTAAATATTCAGGCGTTGAAATTAACAAAAATTCTTTAATCCCTGCCAACATCAGCGTCGATAATGGATAATAAATCATTGGCTTATCAAAAATAGGAACCAATTGTTTACTTGTTGATTTGGTGATTGGGTACAAACGTGTACCTGAACCACCAGCTAAAATAATACCCTTCATAAAAATACCTCCAATGAACTAATAAATTTTTTTTACAAACACAATTTTTTCAGATATACATACAAATTAATTATATACTGTTTTAATTGTAATTAGGATAGTATTATAAAAAATTTAGATAAACATATAATTCATAAATATTTTAAAACTATTTAAAAATTAGTTTAAGAACCCTTGCAACAATAATTTCTCGTACTTTATTAATTTTAAACAATTTAAACATGCTTTGTCTAACCATATCAATAGCACAGCATACCAAAAAAATAGATATTGTAATTATTAGACTAAAAATTGGAAACCACAAAGAATTTTGAAACCGTCTAGGATTAACGACATCATTCCAAAGTATATTCCTAAGCATTGGATGTTCCGTTATCAAATAAACTGCAAACACACACTTTGAAATTGAATTTATTGAAGCTTTATTAAATTCTTTTTGCCTAATTGACAATATAAAAATAAAACTGGCAATAAATACAGGTAGTACAAAATTAGTAAAATATAGCGAATTCAAAAACGATATACCAATATAATTCATTACATACAGTATCAATAGTTCAAACAAGTACAAAACACAAACAAATAAAAATAAAAATTTTGTTTTTAAAATGTCAATCTTTATACTATACTTTCGTATGTACGCACCAATCAAAAAACTTGCTATTGTAATTGAAAATCGAGATATCATATCATTATTGGCTAATCCAAGAAATAAACACAAGTATAGTATGATTATTAAATACAAAAAAATACGTTTATCAATAGTAATTAAAGTTTCAACAATGAATGGTTCTAATATCATTAGTAATACATAAGCCGTTACAAACCAATACTCATTTAAACAAATTGGAAATATCGCCTTAGCGATCAATAACAGATTAGGTTTTATCTGTAGTAAAAAAATTGCAATAAAACATATGATCAATGAATAAAATATAACTTCAGTCCATATAGTTAAAACTTTCTGTAAACTTTTTTGAATTTTTAAACTAATTATTTGGTGGTTAGAATAACTAAAATAACCTGTTATAATAAAAAAAATTGCTGCTCCAATTGATCCTAGCGGTTCAAACATTAACAACTCAGTTTTCTTTATTACGCTTAAATTATTCACATTCCAGTTTCCGTACAATGACAGATGAGAAATAACTATCATAAAAATTGCAAAAATTCTTAAAAGCTCTATACTACTATTTCGTTTATTATCCACAATTAATACCATCCTAAGCATAATTATTAAGGTACAACTTTTGAAAAATATATTTATCTACATCATCCTCTAAGTAAAATTACATTTTTCAATCTAACAATAATTGAATCCACGTTTTATAAAAATGCAAAAGTACATATTTTTAATATGTACTTTTGCATTTTTATATTTTTTACACATCAAAATTTAAAGATTACCTTTAGCTATTCATTATCAAATAAGTATGATTGATACCTTTATCAATGTCGTACAAGGGTTTCCAACCCAATGACTTCAATTTATTATCACTTAACACTGCCAAAGTAATTGGTGTTTCATTACCAACGTTTTGCCGCCTGCCTTCACTTTCCACAATCTGTCCGGCCTCACTAGCAATTTTTTTAGCAAAATCTAACATACTTATTGCATTTTCTGTATTTGTAATGTTATATGCTTCTCCAGTGTTTCCAGAAGATACTACTGTTAATAGACCAGATACTGCGTCAGATATGTAACAATACGACCTTAATTGGCCACCTGAACTTTTAATCAAAATATTTTCGTGTCGAATTACATCTCTAAAAAATTGAGCACTTACCCGATTGTCTTCTTTTGTAAAATTTGGTCCAAACAAATGCGATGGTCTTACTATCATAGTTTCCAGACCATACTGTTTCATAAAAGAAACACAAAGAGTTTCTGCCGTTCTCTTAGCAACTGGATAACTTGATCTTGAATTCATTGTATCTATAAACCCTAATGTACTTTCTTCAAAAGGAACATATTTTGACTGTAACTGACCGTACACTTCCCCACTAGAAATAAAAATAAACTTTTCAACATTTCTTTGATGTGCCCAAAAAAGTAATTTACTTGTACTTTCAACATTTGTTAACAAAGTTCCCACTGGATCTTTCTCGAACATTTTAGGATTTGCTGCACTTGCCGCATGTATTATTACGTCAATATTGATATCTGGTAATTCTAGAACTTTGCTATTTATATCAAATTCAATAAAATTTACCTGAGATTCCTTTAAATTTTCAAATCGATGCCTTAGCCGTTTCATGTTTCGTCCCACGGCAAAAATATTAATATTCAAATTAAATAAATCATTTAATTTAACAAGCGTTTCAACAGTATAAGATCCGACCAATCCAGTCGCTCCAGTTACTAAAACTGACTTATTTAAGTAATAATTTACATTTTTTATATTCGATGCTGTTTTAGTTAAATCAGATTGGTATAGATTATTTATAAATTCATTTCTCATTATTTAATCCAATCGAGTCTTTTTGTAGCGAGTAGGGCCTTAAAAATATCCAAATCATCAACGGTCGTTATCTTCAAATTTTTTTCAGATCCCATTGACATATAAACTGGTTTACCAAGCTCTACAGCAAGCGTACATGAGGCAACGGAGTTTGTAATTCCACATTTATGCGCCTCTTTATGCATATCAATAATTGTTCCTAATGAAAATCCTTGAGGAGTTTGAGTACGCTTTAGCTCCTCTCGAGGTACACTAATACTTGATTGAATTCCGTCTTTAGTTTGTAAAACAGCTTCCATAGTAGGGATTGAAGCAATTCCATTACCAAATTTTTTGGTTACTTTTAAACAATCAGAAATAATTTTTTGAGAAACCATTGGCCTAATAGCATCATGAACAAGAACAATATCTTTTCTTGAATAGTAATCATTAAGGCCAAAAATACCATTCTTAATAGATTCTTGTCCATTACTACCAGCTTTAAAAATATGCTTTAATTTATTAATATTGAATTGTTTTGCATATGCTGAAAGAACGTGTTCCCAACCTTCTTTGCATACAACAGCAATAACATCAACATCTTCATTTTTTTGAAATGCCTGTAATGTGTATATTATTATTGGTACATCATTAACATTTAAAAATTGTTTTGGAACATTTTGTCCCATACGTTGCCCAGAACCACCCGCTATAATTAATCCAATATTCATATAATAACCCCCTTTATTTATTATTTCTTCGTAACAACTGATTTATAATATTTTTATACGAATAAATAAAAATGAAAAACAAAATTAAGAATAAAATGGCATTTACTGCAGTAGGAAAAGCTAAAAAGCTAAATACTGAAAAGGCCAGCATCAAGAAAGTATACCCATTTTTTCTCATCTCAAATTTAACATTAATATACCGCTTTAACAACATGAAACGACGAATATCCACAATAAGGAAGCCAATAGTCAAAGCTAAACTAGCTGCCTGTATTTTAAAAATATTAATTGTCAATACTATGATTATTACATTTACAGCTGTCCCAGTAATAGTAGTTGTAAAAAGATATTTATTTTTTTTTAAAGATGTTAAGGTAGATCCCAAAAAACTGCTAATCGATGACATTAGTGTGGCAATTAAGGCAAGAGGTATTACATTCATGGCTTCTGCATATGAATCATCTACAATATACGGAAATACAATTTTTAATATTGGTATTAACAAACTAATACCCAATACCATGAATTTAATATATTCATTAATTGACACGGAAAAAAAATCATCATTATTTTTTTTATTACCACTTTTCATAAATGATATTTCTTGCCAAGCCATTTGAAATGCTTGATCAACAATCTGTACAATGGCAGAAAACTTATTCGCAACCGCATACAGACCGTTATCAGCTAGAGATAATTCTTTCGAAATTGCCACACGATTAAATGCAGTTAAGAACCACCACGACACTGAGTTAACCATCAATGGCAAGGAAAAAACAAACAATTCTTTAATGTTTTGAGGATTATAATTTTTACTAGTCGACAACTTCTTAAAATTAATTCCAAACCCTAAAATAACACAGGCAATAACCATTCCAATTATGCTAGAAACATAAAGATACTCATATCCTCCATGTTTAAAAACAATAAATATAACATTAAACAATACAGTGACAATAGTCCCAACAATTCCAGAAATCGCAAATAATGAATTTTTACCGAATCCGCGTACAATATATGCAAATAGTGATTGAAAATTAATCATCAATCCATACAATAACACCCAAAATAAATATTCTATATGCATGGAAGTACCTAGGATAAAAGTAAAAATAATATATGCAATTGACGAGCAGCAAAAAATTATTATCCCACTAAAAATTGGAACATATTTTTTCGAATCATCAGAGTAGTCAAACATGAATCTCATTATTCCGCTCCAAATATCCAAAAAGAGAACTGAACTTAAAAAAGTGATGTATGCAATATTAACATCATACGTTCCATAATCAGATGGATTCAAGTATCTTGTGTAGATAGGTAGCATAAAAAAAGAAATAGCTTTTGTTAGTACATTACCTATTAAATAGATCCCTGTAGTTTTTAAAAAGTTTACAATATCTTTCATAATATTTCCTTAATTTTCATTTCCAAAAACTTCTATATGCGTGTTTTACATCCCTTTGCTTTTTAGATGGTAATTGCATATAGTCTCCGTATAGTGCATGTAAATATATATCATACGCTGTTATTATTCTCAAAGTTGTTCCCTCAAAAGTAACATCTTTATAGTTCAAGAATGTCGAATATGGAACTATTTCTTTTTCATGATATTCAGATAATAAAAAACCGGCATTTAGTGCATTTGTAGTATCGTACTTCGTTAACATATTCTTTAATCTATTTTGAATATCTTTAGTATTTTTTTTTGTCAACTTACTATATTTATTGAATCTTAAAATGTACTTCACAAACTGTTTGAATGGATTAGAATTAAAATAATAATAGCCAGGAATAGAAAATTTCATATCGTTATGCATTTGAATAAGTTGAAAGCTGTATTCTTTTAACTCTTTTTGTTCAACAGGAATCTTATCTATTGGAAAAATATCAATAAATATACCCATGCTTTGTATTTGCATATCTTGTGGCAACTGTACTTCCAATCTAGTTCTTGAATCACTTAGTTTAGAAAACAAATAATAATAGCCAACATTTTCTTCACTTAAAAATTCCATATTTTCCAAATGACGATTATTTAAGATGTATTTAATTTTTTCATAGTTTTTCCTGGTTAACATTACGTCACCGTCATCGTCCCAAGGTATAAAGCCCTTGTGTCTAATAGCACCTAACAACGTGCCACCTGAAAGCGAATATTCTATATTATTGTTTCTACAAATTGAATCAAATTCACGTAGTAATCCTAATATGATTTTTTTTGAATCGACGTCGTTTATTCTACCCATCACTTTACCTATTTTCTATAGTTTTTTAATAGAGCTCTAGGATCTATTAATTACAATACTTTATCCATGGGGTACACACCTTTTCAAATTAACAAAAATAATTTGAAAAAAACTATTTCATTAAAGAAGCAAATCAATTATCAACTTAAAAAAAGCTGTCTGCATATTATTAATTTTTCAGATTATTATAAACTTCAGTGTACTTAGAAGCCATAACAGTTGAAGTAAAATATTCACTAAATATTTTACTATTTTCGTTTTCTTTAACAGATTTAGCTTGAAATTCACTTAAATAATTAGCTAAAGTAATTTGAATATCATTTTTAACGCTATTAGCAAAGAAATAAATTTTTTGTGAATTACTTATCCTTAGCTCTTTATGTTGCTGGATGTCACTCAAAATTAAATCCAATCCATTTCCCATTGCTTCGATGGAAGCCATTGGTAACCCTTCTGATTTGGAGGCTGAAATGAAATAATTAGATATATTTAAAAAGTCATCGACGTTATTAACTCTTCCTAAAAAAAATATTCGTTCTGATTCGAATTTTCTTTTCAAGTCTCTATACTCTGGCCCATCCCCTAGAATAAGTAAAGTTCCTTGTTTCTTTTCATTTTGTTTACTAAAACCATCAAGAACATTTAATACATTTTTTCTATTATCGATATTCCCAACGTAAATACCTACTGGTCTAACAATCGGTTGGTTAATCACAAAGTTATTATTTAATTTGTTCATCTTTACACCATTTAAAACTTTTCTTGCTTTAACAACGCCTTGATTTATTAAATTATTAGTTACATATTGAGAAACACCACAAACTTCGTTCATTCTTTTAAAAATAAAAATTTGAACTTTATTCATTAAATATCCACAAAAATGTCCATAATTATAAATAAAATCTTCATTACCAATATTATGGGAAGTACTCATTAGCTTAATTTTATTTTTATTAATAAATATGCTATATAAATCTGCCTTAAAGCCGTGAAAATGAATGATTGCTGGTTTCGTATAATTAACTATTTTCAAAAATTTTATAATTGATGGTATACCTAAATATTGATAATTAATTATTTCAACATCACATAATTTTTTAAAAATACTTTCATTTAATGTGTCATTACTTTTCGTAAGAGCAACTAAAGTAAAGTCCACCTGTTCTCTATCAATAGATTCAACTAGTGATTTAACAACCTCTGTTAAGCCTGTTTTTCTAAGGGACGGAACAACTAATAAAATTTTCATTAACTACCTCCATCATTATCTATCGAAAATTTTCAGCATAAATGGCATCTGTGAGAAGATGTATTTTATCAATAACTTATAATCAAAAATTAAGCTAGCTATGCTATTCTCTTTTCTAATTTTCATTTTAAGTTTTCGCACCATTATCACATTATTAAGTTTATAAAATCCCCTCAGTGCTCCAAAATCAACCGTCAACATATTATTCCTGATAATAGTAGATAATTCAGAAAAATTATTGTAAAAAATTTTATTTCTTGTTTGCTCAGCCTCATACTGTTGCTTAATTTTATCGTTGGTTCTTTTTGATCTCGTTATTGACTTTGGGTTAAAAGAATAATTGTAAAAAAAATTGCCATTTGATGAAAGACAATAGATAAAACTTGTGTTTGTAAGAGCAATAGGCACAAAGTACTGATCTTCACAAATTTTGCCTGGTAAAAAAAGTAAATCAATCTCATCTAGAAATTCTTTTTTAAAAACAAATGACCAAACACCGAACTGACGTTTTCCTTGTATTAACAATTTGGCAAATTCTTCTGTTGTAATTGTTGTACTTATAATTGGATTTTGAAGAATTTTTTTTGTGCCTCTATTAATTTCTGCAACTGGCAAACTTAACAATTTTATATCATTAGGTATTTCTCGAATCGAACTATATATATATTCTATAAATCCAGAATCAAGAAAATCGTCAGAATCCACAAAATACATCCAATCACCTTTAGCTACTTTTAATCCTGAGTTTCTGGCTACAGATAATCCTTGATTTTTTTGAGTGATGATATAAACATTATCATGCGTATCTTTAAATTCTCTTAAAATGTCACCTGTATCGTCTGTTGAACCGTCATTTACAATGATATATTCAAAGTTTGAGTTAGATTCAGAGTATACTGAATCTAAACATGTTTTAATGAACTTATCACCATTAAATACAGGTACAATGATTGAAATTAACATACTTACTCCTTCAGTTTGTAAGATACCTTCAGCCAAAATATTCCAATTTAAATTAATGCATAAATGAATATGGCAAATAATAATTTTGTATACTACCTGTGGAAATATTGATTAAGTAAAACACTAAAATACACAAAAATATTAATGATGCTCTGGAAATAAATTTAGGAGTTATCTTCTCTGAAACAGTAATCACTATCAAAGGTTCAATTGTTGCTAGCATTGTTGATAGTCTTCCTGCTAAAACATAATATTGATTGAAAAAAATTAATATTAATGTCGAGAGCATATAAAATGAAAGTAACACTTTAAAATAAGGCCTTTTTTCACCAATATCAACAAAGCTAAGACCAATTACACTTATTATCACTTGCATCAAAATAACTGGATTTAATAATCCATTCCCATTATCAGAAACATAACCACTGCTAGTTGTTATATATGTATTGCCAATTTCTGTTCCACTAAAAACTGTTTCAACATACGGCGCAACTGCGTAAGACAGAGGAACTAATAAAAATACTGCAATCAAGTATATTAACAATATTTTCTTTTTTGAATTAATTTTTATCCATATTATCCAGTATAACGGATATACTGCTAACGCTATTAATGATGCTGAATGTATAGAACTTGCCAATAGGATAATTCCAATTGTTGGAATTATCCTTCTTTCCCCAATATATTTAATTGAAAATAACAAAATGGCAGCAGCCAATGCTGCCCTAATTTGGTTCATATCTCTATTTAAGAAAAATCGAACATAATAATACAACATTGCAACTACCGAGTAACGTGTATACTTACCATATCGACTTGCAATAATAGTGAGACTAATTAACGAAATAAAACAAAGAAAGACTGATACTTGAGCTCCAAAAAATGAAAATATTTTCTCTAACCAAGTATATCCCAACTCGAAATGTTTGTATGATCCATATCCCCATAGTATAGAATTATAATCATTTACATAGTTTATTGTATCTGGTCCAATGTTGGACGCTCGTAATCCGGCAACCACAGTTAACAAAAATACCGGAATAATTACAAGCTTTTTTAATGATAATAGGTATTGCAAGATACCCACTATGACTAAAATAATGAGTATATAAATATATATATTTAGCATCAACTTGCTCATCCAATCTGAAAAATTTCAATTTATTTAGATCAATATTATTATTTATGCAGTATTTTTTTATAGACAAACTGTCTTAAAAAAGTTGGTATGATCGAACTAACTGTCATTAATAAACTACAATATAATAATTCAAAATAATTAATTAGTCCCAATTTTTTTTGCAAATTTTTTAATTTAAAATAGGACACAAGATATTTGAACCCGCCCCGCCGACTATACATCCCTTGATCTGTACGCATATACAACAAAGATTCAGGTAAATTATGAACTTTGTATCGTGAAGTGATTATCCTGGTCCATAAATGATAATCCTCCATACCAGCAAAAGGAAGATACCCTCCAACTGCTAATAATGTGCTCTTTTTCAATATGACTGTTGGATGATTGAATGGACTCCGAATTTTAGCAAAAATTTTTATATCATTATTTTCACATGGAACATTTCTTTTCCCAATCAAATTACTCGTATTACCTGAAAATTCATCTAACTGTGTGCCTAATACAGAGATATCTGGATGATCATAAATATACAACATTTGTTTTTCAAATCTTTGCAGTTTGTTTATATCATCAGAGTCCATTCGGGCTATCCAATTATTAGTTACCCTTTCAGAACCCACCCTTAAAGCTTCCCCAAGCCCAACGTTTTTAATTAAAACTACATTGACTATAGTTATAAGATTCATATTCTCAAAAGTTTTAATGCAATCAATAATTTCAGCTGAAACTGGTCCATCTTGAACAATTACTAATTCATTAGGCAGCAATGTTTGATTAAAAATACTTTGTAAAGATTGAAATAGTTGTTGTTCAGTATCATTTATATAAACAGACATTAAAACTGAAAATTTTGGAAATTCCATTAGGCACTACCTTCTAATTAATATATTATTTCATTCAGATTTTGTATTTTCCACAGTTAGTACATTTGATTTTTTTGTAAGTTGAACATTTTCTGGTTTATGTTTACCTTCATGTATTCCTATATGTAAGAATACGTACCACATGGTTCTGATCACTAACTTAAAATCTGTCATAAATGAAACTGAAGCTGCATATATGCCATCATACTGGGCCTTTTGCAAATTAGGAACATGATCACGTCCATGAACTTGAGCTAATCCCGTTAACCCAGGTAATACCGTTTCGGTCCCGTTCTTATGTCGCATCATAATTAATTCCGTTTCCGCACAAATTACTGGCCGTGGTCCAATAACACTCATTTCACCTTTAAGCACATTGATAAATTGGGGTAATTCATCAATGCTTGACTTTCGTAACCCTTTACCAATTTTAGTAATCATATCATCAGCATGTTCTAAACTATTCGTAGATGCATCATGTGGTGCCGTAATATACATACTTCTAAATTTATATATTTTAAAAGTCTTGCCATTAATGCCAACCCGGTTTTGCTTAAACATTACTGGACCCTTTGACTCTAACTTAATTAAAATAGCAATAATTATAAAAGGGATACATAATATAATTAGCGCAATAATTGCAATAATTACATCAAATAATCTCTTAAAAAAATGAACATACATAAGTTTACCCCTAACTTATAAAATACCAAAAACCTTAAAATAACCCGAATAACTTCTTTTTTTGTTTAATTTGTATTGGTTTCAACACATGTGGTGCAACCCGATCACCATTAATAATCGACTTCGCATTTGCTTTAAATTCAGCTGCTACGTCTTGCCCGAATTCTTTGGAAAGCTTATCAAACGCTTGTCGCATCTCATACTTACGGCCTGGTAAATCATGCGTATCAGAAGCAAATACATACGCTTGCCCAGCTGCTATTAACTGACGACTGAAGGTCTCGACCTTTTCGCCAAATGTGCCCACAAAACTACTAGCCGTAACCTGTGATAAACAGCCTTTTTCCAATAACTGCAATATAATTTCCGGATGTCGCATAATTTTCGTATTCCGCTCTGGATGCACAATAATTGGAATAATTCCTCGCATCTGCAATTGATACACCATGTCCGTCGTATAAGTCGGTACATCATCATCTGGAAATTCGAGTAACATATACTGATTATCTGCATCTGCAAATAAAATATCATCATTATCTAACGCATCTAATAAATCACCATTAATTCTCACTTCTTGACCAGGAAAAACGGTTAATGGAATACCCGCCGCCGTAATTGCAGCTTGGAAATCTTCCGTCATCCGTAAAACATCAGTCTTATGATTTATGTAAGCCCCATTCATATGATGGGGGGTAAGGAGCGCATGAGTGACACCATTATCAACAGCTTCTTGTGCCAATCTTAATGAAATATCCATATTTTTAGAACCGTCATCAATTCCTGGCAATAAGTGACAATGTAAATCAATCATCTGCGTTCCTCCTTTTTAACTTATATTTTCTATGTTAGTTATTTACTTAGTTTCGCCATAACCATATCCATAGCCGTAACCATATCCATAGCCGTAACCATTACGACTAGCGACATCATTCATGACATATCCCAAGAGATTAGCATGTACCATCTCTAATAACTCAATTGAACGTGTAACTGCTTTTTGTTGCGCAACTCCTTGACGAACTACCAAGATAACCCCATCAACATAGGCTGCCATAATTTGGGTATCAGTTACTTGTAACATTGGTGGAACATCAAAAATAATTAAATCATATTCACCTTTTAAAAGTTCAATATAATTTTTCATCCGATCAGAATTTAATAATTCTGATGGATTAGGTGGGACTGGCCCACTCGTCAATACACTCAAGTTTTCAACTCGAGTTGTTTTGATCACATCATGATAATCTAATTCTTTATTCGTTAAGACATTTGTTAATCCCTGATTATTAGGTAACCCAAACGTTGCATGCAAGGTAGGGCGACGTAAATCTGCATCAATAAACAATACTTTTTTACCTTGTTGAGCCCATGTAACTGCAGTATTAGCAGCCACGGTTGATTTACCTTCACTAACATTTGAAGACGTAAAGATCAACGTTTTATATTCCTTATCAACTGCAGAAAATTCAACGTTAGTTCGAATGGTCCGAAATTGTTCAGAAACCACATCTTTCGGGGTTACTTCGGTAATTAACATTACTCCATTTTCCATCGTATCCGTGGAAAGATCATTTTTACTTTTTTGTTTTTTAAAAATAGCCATTTTATCTTCCCCCTATACCCTTGCTCTAGATCGATGTCCGAATGAATCATTATCGTGTGTATTAGTAGCGTTATTAGCACGACGAATTTTACTATCCATATTAATGCGGTTAACTTGACCCAAATTAGCTAATCCAAGTTCCTGTAAGAATTCATCATCACGAACACTGGTATTCGTTAATTCAACTAATAATGCATAACCAACACTCAAGATAAATCCGGTAATCACACCCGCTGCAATAAACATAATTGTTTTAGGCGAAGTCTTGTGATTATTGGCAACTGCCTTTGAGACAATGGTTACGTTATTAACTTCCATGATGTCTTTAATTTTGTTTTTAAATTCTTTCGCAACGGCATTCGCAACGGCTGCAGATTTAGCAGGATCATCTGTCTTCACCGCTAAGGCAAACACTTGTGAATTTTGTTGGTTACTAACTGAAATGGCATCTTGTAATTCAGCCACACTAATATCATATCCTTGACCAGAATTTTTAGTTACAGCCGGTTTAGCCGCACTAACTAACTCTTTGTCACCATAGGCGTCAGTTCGATATTTTGCTTTTTGAGCAGGTGTGACTACTACCGTAGGATTCTTTAAATCATTTTTTACGGCTGTTAAGACCACTTGGTTCGTAATAATATCTTTATACGTACTAATCATTTGAACATCTGCTTGTTGGGTTGCATAAGCGGTGGCTGCATTGCTTTCACTGGTTTTCTGATTAACTAAAATTTGGGTCGTTGATGTATATTGTGGTGTTACTACAAATTCAGCTACGCCAAAGGCAACCACGGCGCAACCAACCATACTTAAAATAATGAGTGTCAAATGTTTCCTAAAAATCGAAAACAACCGACGAATATCTAACATATTATCCATTTCTTCCTCCGAGAATATTACCTATTAATTCTTTTATTATTCATGCAATTAATCTATCACGCAACCGATTAATCGATTTTGTATTTGAATCGAAATATAAATAACCGATTTTGTATTATAACTAACATCTTTTGAACAAATATCCGACACTTTCTCTGGCCTTTAAACAAGGAAAAACCAATTCTGGTTATTCACCAAAATTGGCCCGTTCAAGTCCAAGATTATCTCGAATAATATTCGATACTCGTTGTAGTTCCGTTTTAGAAACCACTTCAAAACTTTGACCACCAATTGATTCACTAGTTCCTTGCGCATGATCTGACTTAACTGTTACTGATGCATTGCGATAATTCAAAGCTAACTTCGTCATATCATTAAACGTTAAATCAGTTTTTAATTCACTGGAAATTGAGTTCAAGAACGTACGATTAAGCACCGTTTTATAGCTGGCTGATTTCTTCAATAACGCCGCAATAATTAACCGTTGACGAGTCTGACGACCATAATCACCTTGTGGATCTTCGTGACGCATCCGTGAAAAGGCTAATGCTGTTTCACCATCCATAGTTTTTGATTGACCAGATACAAAGCTATGACCATCATAATTAAAGGTCAAAGGTGAAGTAACTGTTACACCACCAACTTGATCAATGGCTTTTTCCAAGCCACCCATATTAACTAAGACATAATAGTCGATTGGAATTTTTAAGTAATTTTGAACTGTATTAATGGCTTCTTTTGAACTACCGTAAGCATACGCAGCATTAATCTTAGCTGGTGAATATTCAGGGTAGTCAGGCAAGTTAACTTCCATATCACGAGGTAAACTCGTCATAGTCGTTTTCTTGGTCTTTGGATTGATGGTCATGACAATCATCGTATCTGTCCGACCTTTATAATTACGGCCTAGGGCCCCAGTATCAGTTCCCATTAAGAGAATTGAAATTGGCTTTTTGGAACCCAGCGCACTTGCGGCACTCCGCGTTTTAGTAGCCCCTGTTTTTTCATACATATTAGTTGTAGCTTTATTCATATTATTAAATGCTACTGCCGCAAAGGCGGCACCCGTTAATACTAATATTCCTATAACTACCAAAATTATATTCCGAACTAGATGCTTTCTGCGTCCATGATGATGGTGGTGATGACGCTGATGTTCAGAATGATTACTACCTTTGTCTGCCATTTCTTACCCCACATAAAAATGTTTAATTTTTTAGTTCATCAATAAATAATTTTCACACATAAAACTTAAATTTTCAAGATGTCAACCAATTTGTAACATGTTTGATATAAATTGATTAACCTATTGAAACTAAATAATAGCAACATCAAGCAATATTTTTATAAACTAAATACTAATAATCTTATAATCTTTAATAACTATTTTCCATTTTATCCGTGAAATGGTTTAAAAATAACTTTCATGCATCGGTCCATGTCAGCCATTGAAATTTCTTCATCAAATAATTCCTTATAATATATTTTTAATTCCGCTTGTCGCATCGCCATTGCAACCCGTGTTTTATTATGTTCATCCGTATGGTGGCCACTTTCATCTAAGTTAGGCACACCCCATTGTGATTTAACGGCTTCATACGCCCCATGAAAAATATTGAATTGACGATCTTCCGCAATTTGAATTGCACCAATATTTCGTGAACGATTAATATTAGTTTTTAATTTTGAATCAGCAATATCCAATTTAATTGATAAGCCACCCTTGAATATAATCCGCAATAACTGATCATTCGGACACACACCATAAACTGATACATGATGCGCCATCACCCAAGTTGTATTTTTACTACGTTTATTTCGAGTTGGCACTAATTGATATTCGCCCGCCACACAAGGAATCCCATGATCAAAATTATATAAGTCTGCAAAAACGCGCATCTCATAATCCAAAATACCCATTTGTTCCGCAAATTCGCTCACTAATTCACGAGTGCTTTTACGAATAATTAACTGACTACCGTCAATATTTAAAACCCATGAATATGTTATTCCTGCCAATTCTAATTGAGAGATTACTAATGTTTGCTCCCATGAAATAGTCGTTGAATCCATGACATCCTTTAATACCATTTGATCTAACAGTTCTAGATTGATTGTCTCTTTTAACATAGTCATCCCCTAATAATAATTTTTTTACTGATAACTAAACTAACTTACTATCTACCAAATTTCAATTACTACTACAAACTACTACCGTTACTATGCCAAAATAATCACAAACTTGCTCATTTGGTTTTAATCTATCCATTTATGGAGTTAGCAATCCATTTGTATATTACATATCATATGTCTATCGAAGGCCTTCGAAATTATGATTACTGGAGATTCACATGAATAACGTCGAAAATATCCAACGTGGATTTGAATTATTAACAACTGATGAGAACGAAAAAATAATTTTTGGAGTACTAAAACATTTCCATATTAATCCTTTAAACCCTAATTATGATGATCTCGCACAAGAAGGCAAGTTAGCCTTTGTTGATGCCTATTGTCGCTTTGTCGATAAACCCAGTAAAGATTATGACAACTTCCAAGCCTATGCCTATCAACGCGTCAAATGGCAACTGAATGACTTATTAAATCGCCAAACTAAACAAAAATCATACGTTGACTTCTCACTAAATAACGAATTAATTTCTCGTGAAGTCATTGATGAAATTTTGATTGATCACAACGATCATAGTAATCACGTTACTCAAGTACTAACCAATGATTTTTTCAATCAATTATTCACAATTTGTAATCAGCAGGAACGCCGTTACCTGACCGGTACTTTTTTAAAAGGCCTTAATGGTGCCGAAATCGCAAACTACTATAATGTTAGCCGACAAGCGGTCAATAAATGGAAACAACAAGTCACTCAAAAAGCAAAATTACTATCCCAACTAGATTAGTGAAATAACTAGCCAACTCTGATTTATAAACCACTCCCTGTCAAGTAGACAGAAAAAATATTTTTTCTCCTAGTAATTTAAATTACTAGGGGTTTTTATGTTGCTTTCATAGATATTAAATTTTGGCACCTATCGTTTATTTTGTCGTCCCAATTATTCTGTACAGATTTCTCTTTTTTCATATTATGAAAGTTAAAACTTTCTATCAAAAAGAAACCGATACCTATGAAACGTTAGTTTCATAAATATCGGTTTAGATAAATAATTATAATTTTTCTAGAATTAAAAAAAACTGGGTTATAAAAGTCCGGTTGAATCCCGAATTTTTACAACCCAAAAAGCCACTGAAAGGTTGGTATTTTATTTACTAAGAATTATGCTATTTATCATCATCAAACCATTGATTGAGATAAATGACATGTGCAACCGCCGTAACAGTACTATGCAAAATTTTTTTTCCATCGTCACCTTGGTCAATAAAAGTGGGTTCGATTATATGTGTATCAAAAAGTGCTGAAAGTGTCACTTCAAATTCTTCACAAAAGGAATTATATGCGGTTTGTTTATCAGCCGTTTCTTCTTGAATTCTAAACAACTTCTCGATATTTTCCATCGAGAGTACTTTTTTAACGAGTGTAATGAAAAATAATGAAGCAATTTGTTCAGCGTTATATTGTTTTTTTACTGGGCTTTTAATATACCCTTTTTTAACATAGTTGCTGATCATTGATGAAGTGATTTCTAGACAGCCTAAGGGCATTAGGAAGCCATTGATATATTTAGTAGTTTGCTCAAGATAAAGCCCGATATCTGGTATTTCCTGATATCTAGGAATGTGAAACTTAAATAATGTATGTGCCATAAGAGACGACTCCTTTTTTTTAAGTTTACAAAAGCTTTTTATAATCGTCAATAAGATTTTTGAAAAACGCTTGACAAGGATAACCTGGCTGTGTAAATTAAAGTTATCGGTTTTACAAAAACCGAAGAACAGTTTTTACTAAGCTTTTTATAAAAGGAGATATTATGACTTATAAAATTGTCTATGATTCAGCTGCCAATGTTATAAAACCCGCTATTGAAAATAGCAGTAGCGTTCCGTTACACATGATTATTGATGGTGTCGATTATGTGGACGATGCCACGCTTAATTTAGATCAGTTCAAGGTGAAATTACAACAGTGTGAAAAATCCGGAACGGCTTGTGCAAGCGTCATGGATTGGATGGCAGCATTTGGAGATGCCGAGACCGTTTTTTGCATTACAATAACCGGTGCCTTATCAGGTAATTACGCAAGTGCAATGCTTGCAAAAGAAACATATGAGGAGACTTATCCTAATCGTCAAGTTTATGTCATTGATTCAAAATCAGCTGGTCCAAAGATGGCATTGCTTGTTGAAAAAGTTACAGCATTAATTGCTGATGGAATGGACCCTCAGGCGATTGCCACGGAGATTGAGAAGGCAAAACGAAAAACTGAACTCCTTTTTGTGCTTTCATCACTAACCAATTTAGCTAAAAATGGTAGAGTTAGCCCATTGCTTGCAAAAGTAACAGGTATGATGGGGATTCGTGTCGTTGGACGCTCAAGCACTGCGGGTGAATTTGAAATGATTGCAAAGCATCGTGGTGAGAAAAAAGCGTTTAAAGATATATTGAACGAAATGGCAAAATCAGGCTATTCAAGTGGAAAAGTTCAAATTGCTCATCACGATCATTTGGATGGCGCTGAGAAGTTAAAGCAATTGATTATGGAGCGATTTAATACAAAGGAAATTCAAATTGTAGCAACGACAGCGTTATGTAGTTATTATGCCGAAGATGGCGGTATTATGTTAGGATTTGAAATACAATAAACACCATTGAAGTAAGCCCCCACAATATTGGACGAAACTTTAAGCGACTTTTTGGGTTATAAAAATTCGGGATTTAACCGGACTTTTATAGCCCAACTTTATTTTAATTCTATAAAAATTATAATCATTTATCAAAACGTACTCTTAGCGATCCCAATTCAGGTTTGGATGGCTATTTTTACAAAAAAAAGAACCAGAAGTTAAACACTTCTGATTCCGTCAAATTGATTTATTTGTAATTAGGTGCTTCCTTAGTAATTTGAACATCATGTGGATGAGATTCAATCAAGCCGGCTCCAGAAATTTGGACAAATTGAGCTTTTTCAATTAAGTCTTTAATTGTTCCGGCTCCAGTATAGCCCATTCCTGAACGAAGACCACCAACTAGTTGGAAGATAATATCCGAAACATCACCCTTATATTCAACACGGGCTTCAATTCCTTCAGGAACTAGCTTGTTAGCTTCATTAACGCCACCTTGGAAGTAACGATCAGATGAACCATGTGATTGAGACATGGCAGCAACTGAACCCATCCCACGGTATGACTTATATTTAACACCGGCATCTTCAAAGACTTGTCCAGGTGCTTCAGTGGTTCCTGAGAACATACTACCAAGCATCACTGCATTTCCACCAGCAGCAAGAGCTTTAACGATATCACCAGAATACTTGATACCGCCATCAGCAATAATCGTTTTACCATATTCACGAGCCACACTAGCTGAATCATAGATTGCTGTTAATTGAGGAACTCCAACGCCCGCAACTACTCGCGTCGTACAGATTGAACCAGGTCCAATTCCCACTTTAACAACATCAACCCCTGCTTCATACAAAGCCCGGGTACCTTCAGCTGTGGCAATATTACCAGCAATCAACGTAGCAGTTGGGAAATGTTCACGAATTTCAGAAATTTTACGAAGAACACCTGCTGAATGACCATGCGCAGTATCAATCACAATTGCATCAACCCCAGCATCAAGTAACGCTTTGGCACGATCAAATGTATCAGAAGTAACCCCAACGGCAGCCGCAACTAGTAAATGGTTGTTTTCATCAACGGCAGCTTTATCAAAGTTACCACCTAATTCAACACCCTTAACATTCGCCACTTCAGCGGCTTGTTCGGCACTAGTCATGTTCTTATGGATAACACCCATTCCACCTTGTAAAGCCATGGCGATTGCCATTTGGCTTTCAGTCACTGTATCCATTCCGGCACTTAGGAACGGTAAGTTCAAATGAATTTTATCAGTTAAATCGACACCCAAATCAACCTCATTGGGCAATACATCACTTTCTGCTGGAATCAGCAAAACATCATCAAAAGTAAATCCCTTTTTAGCGAACTTTGTTTCCCATTCTGACACGAATAATTCCTCCTATTAATTGTAAGTTGGTATCACTTTACTAGCCTTTAAGACGCACGTCAAATGTTTCTCACAAACTGTAATCAAATTCTAATATTAAAGCGTAAAACCCGAACATTATCTTGTGAAATTACCTTTTTCTGGTAAATAAAAAGCTCATTCTTCTGAATGAACTTTTGATAGATATTATTTTTTACGTGCTTGTTGATTTTGGCCACCAGCAAAGGCACCACCAACAATATTATAACGACGACGAACATACATGTCGGCTAAGAATCCAAGAACTGCTAAAACAATATAAGCAATTCCAGGAAGCGTTGGATTAATCATTCCTGGTAGTAAACTTGCGGCAAAGTAAATTGCAATCCAAGCAACTAGTGCAGCAACAACTGATAAAATTTTATACCAAACTGGCTTCTTTTCTTCACCCTTTTTAGCTGGTGACAAGACCTTAGTAACCCAGGCGAACAATAATCCACCCGAAATAGCAACTAAGATAATTGCTAGAATCCCTGATGTACCTGTTTGATCAGCAGCCATTGATTTGGGTGAGAAGACTGACATCAAACCAAACATAAAGGCAAAGATATTAAAGAACATTAGACCATTATCTAAGGCCAATAGTTTATAACTACTTTGTGGTTGAGGTCCCCGACGAACTGGTCCATTAACAATTTCAGCAGCATAAGCGGTTGGTGTCCCAAATAATTGCTTGGCCGTTGTACCCTTTTTTTGGCCTTCAACCAGCGCTGTCATCGTTTCTTCGATCACTTGAGCTTTCTTGTCAGCCTTAGCATTCAAAGCATCTAATTGTTTACCTAATTGGAACATAAATTCTTCATTTCGCTTAGTTAATCCTTGATCACTTAGTTCGTGATGTGTTGCAACGCTCTCTTTTTGCATTTGTTCGCGTTGTTTCTGTCCTGCTTGTGCGTTTCTTGATTGGTTTTCTTCACTCACGAATATTGCCCCTTCCGACTCCTATGTTTGTAATGCTGTCTTTTAAACCTATTTTAGTAACGATTAAACATTGAATCTAAATTCAACGATATCGCCATCTTCCATGACGTATTCTTTACCTTCTTGACGAAGGCGACCAGCTTCACGAACAGCTGCATGGGTTTCATACTTATCCAAATCATTAAAGCCCATAATTTCAGCGCGAATGAAACCTCGTTCAAAGTCAGAATGAATAATTCCGGCTGCTTGCGGTGCTTTGGTACCCTTATGATACGTCCAAGCTTTGGTTTCTTTCCCACCAGCAGTAAAGAAGGTTTCTAATCCTAGAAGTTTATATGAAGCCCGAATTAAGCGATTCAATCCAGGTTCTTCCACGCCTTCCATTTCAAGGAATTCGGCTTTATCAGCTTCTTCCATTGAGGCAATTTCTTCTTCACTAGCAGCGGCAACGCCAATCACTTCAGCGCCTTCATCCTTAACGTAATCACGAATTTGGTTGATGAATTGATTGCTTTCAGGATCGCCCATTTCATCTTCACCAACATTAGCTACGTACAGCACTGGCTTCGAAGTTAATAAGAAAAGTCCCTTCACAATTGGCATTTCATCTTCATCAAATTCAATCGTCCGAACACCTTTACCGGCTTCAAGCACTGGTTTGATTTTTTCAAGCACTGATAGTTCAGCTTTAGCTTCTTTATCACTACCCTTAGCCGCTTTTTCAACTTTAGCCAAGCGCTTATCAATCGTTTCTAAATCAGCTAGGCCTAATTCTAGGTTAATCGTCTCGATATCATCAAGCGGATCAACCTTGTTGTTAACATGGGTAATGTTGTCATCTTCAAACGCACGAACCACGTGCACAATGGCATCAACTTGACGAATATTTTCCAAGAACTTGTTACCAAGTCCCTCACCTTTACTTGCGCCTTTAACGATTCCGGCGATATCAGTAAATTCAAACGTCGTTGGGACAACTTTTTTGGCTGGAATCAATTCTTGAATCCGTGCCAAACGAGCATCAGGAACTTCAACCATCCCCACATTAGGATCAATTGTGGCAAATGGGTAATTTGCCATTTCGGCTCCTGCCTTTGTAATTGCGTTAAATAGCGTTGATTTACCAACGTTTGGCAAACCAACAATTCCAGCTGTTAAAGCCATTTGTTAGTCACTCTTTCTTTAATTAATTTTTAGGAAACTGTTAATCTGCTTTTTTCTGTAACATTTTTTTGAAGCGTTTTTCAAAATCTCGGCGTGATAACATCACGATGTGACCACAACCCAAACATTTAATTTTAATGTCAGCACCCATTCGAATGATTTCCCATTCATTAGTTCCACATGGATGTTGTTTTTTCATCATTACAACGTCGCCTAAATCATACATAATTTTCACCTCAACTAGTCTAAGTTGATATCTAATATTTCTAAAATTCGGGTTAAGTCATCGTCTGAAACATATGGTATTTCAATCTTACCAGCACCTTTTTTCGCACTTGATTGTGCCAATGAAACCTTCGTTCCAAAGTGTGATTGTAATGAGCTTTCAGC
This sequence comes from Paucilactobacillus oligofermentans DSM 15707 = LMG 22743, assembly GCF_001434315.1. Lineage (GTDB taxonomy): Bacteria > Bacillota > Bacilli > Lactobacillales > Lactobacillaceae > Paucilactobacillus > Paucilactobacillus oligofermentans. The sequence continues at coordinate 54,637 of NZ_AZFE01000002.1, forward strand.
TGCCTTCAAGTAAACTGACTTTTTCTCAGCCTTCTTAGCTGGCTTTTTACTCGTACCATTCATTTGACTGACTAGTTGTTCTAACTGACGAACCGTTAAGTTTTGTTCAACCACCCGTCGAGCTAGTGCAACTAACTTATCTTTATCTTTTAAACCTAACAATGTTCGTGCTTGTCCCATTGAAAGTTGTTCTTTTTGCAACATTTCTTTAACCATCTTAGGTAAACCTAAGAGTCGTAAGTAATTAGCAATATATGGACGACTCTTACCTAGACGTTCAGAAACTTGGGCTTGCGTTAATGATAATTTATCCATCAAGGTTTGATAGGCTTGCGCTTCTTCAAGCGGAGTTAAATCTTCACGTTGAAGATTTTCCAACACTGCTACTTCCATCATTTCTTCATCCGTCATGTTACGGATAATGGCTGGGATTGTCGCATTCTCAATTGATTTTGATGCACGATAACGCCGTTCACCCGCAATGATTTCATAACGGTGCATCTTAGCGTCGGGTTGGCGCACAATAATTGGTTGGAAGACCCCTGATTTTTTAATCGAAGCGGCTAATTCATCGATTCCTTTAGAATCAAAAATTTTCCGTGGTTGATAAGGATTCGGACGAATATTGTTTAATTTTAATTCTTGAACATTTTCTTCATTGGCCGAAACATCATTTTCTTCAAACAGTGCTGACAAACCACGTCCAAGACCTTTTTTATTACTTGCCATGAGCTGCAACGACCTCCTTAGCTAATTCTACATATACTAGAGAACCCTTTGATCGTGGGTCATAATCAATGATTGGTAGGCCATGACTTGGTGCTTCAGCTAACCGAACATTTCGTGGAATGATAGTTTCATAGACTTTATCACCAAAGAATTTTTGAACTTCTTCTTTAACTTGTTGACCTAAATTAGTCCGTTCATCATACATGGTGAGTAAAACCCCTTCAATTTTCAAATCGGGATTAAAGTGTTTTTGGACTAACTTAATGGTATTCAATAATTGACTCAAGCCTTCCAAAGCATAGTATTCACTTTGAACGGGAATTAAGATTGAATCACTGGCAGTAAAGGCATTAATTGTAAGTAAACCAAGCGATGGTGGACAATCAATTAAAATGTAATCGTATTGATCACTAACGGTTTTAATGGCATCATTCAAACGAGTTTCACGAGCCATCATGGAGGTTAATTCCATCTCGGCACCTGACAATTGAATCGTCGTTGGGGCGATATCAAGACCTGGATGAGCAGATTCTAAAATAACATTTTTAAGTTCAGCATCATTAACTAACACATCGTAAATATCTTCTTCAATCGTGGGTTTTTCAATCCCCGTTCCACTCGTTGCATTTCCTTGTGGATCTAGATCAATTAATAATACTTTTTGATGCATTTCGGCCAAACATGCGCCTAAATTAACACTAGTGGTTGTTTTACCGACACCACCTTTTTGATTAGCTAACGCAATCACATATCCCATTTTCTTATGCCTCCCTTTTATTTATTCGCTTTTTTAGTTACTTTTTTAGTTGGTTTTGCTTTTTTGATATCAACTGGATTTTTAGGAATTTCAATCACAATTTGATAATGATCGCCCATGTCTTCTTCATGGGTCTTAATCTTCATACCATTATCTTTAATCAGCTTAACTGATTGCTTAATCGTATTAACGGCAACTCGCGTGTCAGCAGTTAACCCTTTAGTTGATGACTTTTTACGACTTGGTTTTGCCACTGGAGTTGTTTTTTTGGTAAATACCGGTTCTTCATCAGCGAGCACTTTACCAGTCAGCACCGCAACTAGCTCTTCGGTTTGTTTAACCGTCAAATGACGATTTACAATTTCCATTAAGCTTTCACGTTGTTGATCTTCAGATAATTCTAACAACGCCCGGCCATGCCGTTCTGAGATTCGATGATCTAAAATGGCATTTTGAACGGGAGCAATTAATTTCAATAAGCGAATTTTATTAGCAACTGCAGATTGGCTTTTACCCATTCCTTTAGCTAACGTAGCTTGCGTTAAGCCATTTAATTCCATCAAATTACGATAAGCTTGCGCCTCTTCAATTGAAGTTAATTGTTCGCGTTGAAGATTTTCAATCAACGCTAAGCTGGCTGTTTCTTTGTCATTTAACTTCTCAACAATTGCTGGAACCTTTTCCCACTGAAGTTCGGTCATTGCACGGAAACGTCGTTCACCGGCGATGATTTCATACTTACCAGCTTCATATTCACGAATAATAATTGGTTGTAATAAGCCATGTTCTTGAATAGTCTCGGCTAATTCTTTAATTGAGTCTTGATCAAACACTTTACGTGGTTGGAACCGGTTCGGCGTAATGTCTTCTCGATTAACTTCAATCACTTGATTAGTTGCCTTACGTTTCTTATTACCAGAGTTCCCAAAAATTGAAAATGATGCCATCCTCTTCACCTACTTCTTTGCTTGAATTGGTTTCTTTAGCGGAACCCCTGGGCGTCGTGGATATTTGTCCGGTGTCGCCATTGTTTTCTTAATTAGAATCATTGTCCGTGGCTCATTACTAATTGGCAACTCAGCTTGTTTTACTGACTCAACCTGACCACCTAAAGTATCAATCGCAAATTGGCCTTCTTCTAACTCGTCTGACGACTGGCTTGCCTTTAATGCCATAAAATGACCATCCAGCTTAACCAACGGTAGACAAAATTCGCTTAATACTGACAACCTAGCGACTGCTCGGGCCGTGACAACATCAAATGACTCACGATATTGACTAGTTAATCCCCCAAAAGTTTCAGCTCGATCATGAATTAAAGTAACGTCCGTTAAGCCGAGTTGTTCCACTAGTCCGGTTAAAAAATTAATCCGTTTATTCAGAGAATCAATAATCGTAATTTTTAGCTGTGGAAAAGCAATTTTCATTGGCAGTGATGGAAACCCAGCGCCTGCACCAACATCACACAATGTTAATGATTGTGTTTGTAATGGTACAAAACTTAACGCCGGTAAAATCGAATCATAGAAATGTTTTAAATACACTTCTTCGTGATCCGTAATACTGGTTAAGTTTAGCTGTTGATTACCTTCAACTAGCAGTTTAAAATACAACTCAAATTGGTCGAGCTGAGTTGCTGATAATTCGACACCTTGCGCTGCTAATGCTGTTTTAAATTGTTCCGGATTCATGAATGTACTCCTTTAATTCGTGAAACAAATTTATGTTTCACATACCATTTAACTTTAACCCAAAAAGCTACAATTATCAACCAGTTTAACATGCTTTCGCGAGTAATTTTCGATAAAAAAAGACCAGTAAACATTTCTGCTTACCGATCTCTAAGTTGTGTTTGTTGTAGACAAACATTTGCACTTTACATTAAAACTATTTAATTTTGGCGATTTCTTCTAAGAACCATTTGTTAAACTCAGCGGCATTGATGTCCACACAAACTTTTGTGTTGGTTTTACCATCATGATATGCGCCACGGATATCCCCAACTGTTTCACCCATTGCAGGTCCTTCAGTTTGAACGTCCACCCACATATCTTCAGTCGTAATAAATTCAGGGTGTAGTAGATAGAAAATCGTATTCACATCGTGCATTGGATGACCATCTTCATCACCATCACTATAATGCGTGATTAGTCCATGAAGCATTTTACCTGTGGCGTTTAAGCCTTCAAGCTTAGCCAACGTATCAGCAGTTAATAAAGCCTTCAAAGTAATATCTAGTCCAACCATGACGATTGGTAAACCAGAATCATACAAGACTTTTGCTGCATGTGGATCAGTGAAACAGTTAAATTCAGCGGCACTGGTCATGTTACCTTTGCCTAAAGTTCCACCCATTGCTACAACTTCTTTAATGTTAGCTTTAACTTCAGGATATTGTGAAAATAGCATCGCAATATTTGTGTATGAACCAGTTGGTACTAAAGTAATTGGTTCATCTGAAGCCATGATTTCGTTATGCAATGCTTCAACAGCAGACAAGTCAATTTCATGACCATAGTCATTGCCAAAGTCATAACCGGGCATTCCTGATTCTCCATGAATCCGAGAAGCATCTTCGAATGGTTTAAGCAAAGGCTGTTCAGCCCCACGAGCAACTGGAATATCCTTTTTGAAAAAGTTAACAATCTTTAAAGCATTGATTGTTGTTTTATCAACAGTCACATTTCCTGCAACAGTTGTCACTAATTTAAGATCAAGTTCAGGACTGTTAATTGCCATCGTTAGTGCGGCAGCATCATCAATCCCAGGATCTGTATCCATAATAATTTTGGTAGTCATTATGATTTCCTCCATTTTGTAAATTTTAGTACTTATCAATTCTACACTTATGATACCCAAGAAAGCGCTTGTAGCTATGTTGAAAATAAAAGCCTGAATCATAAATTCAGACGATTATCTAATCGTAATTTTTAACTGTTTGAAACAGGTTCAAGCTTGATTCTACCAGACGAATAATCCAACAAATCCAGCAGATAGAAGTGAAACCAAGATACCTGAAACAAGCATTAAACCAACATTTTTAGAAATCAAATCATTAGTTTCTTTACCAACGATACCCTTGAAGGCACCGATAATCATACCAGTCGTTGATAAGTTAGCAAATGAAGTCAAGAATACTGTCAAGACAGCACGTAAATGTGGAGAGTAACTAGCAATTGTCTTACCAGTAATTTCACCCATAACAACGAATTCATTAGTAACTAACTTCATACCCATATGTTGAGCTAAGATCCAAGCATCGTGCCATGGCATACCCATTAAGAATGCAAATGGCGACATGATGATTCCTAGAATAACTTCAAGAGAAACTTGTGGAAGGTGAATCCAGACAAAGATCTTGTCGATTAAGGCTGCTAAAGCAACGAAGGCCACAACGTTAGCCAAAATAATTAAAATCAATTTTCCGGCATTTAAAATTGAATCACCCAAGAATGAGAAGAATGGTTCGCGCTTTCCATCTACAGATTCTTCAGAAACAGTTGCGATTGTATCGTCTTCTGGAGAAACTTTAACAGGGTTAATCATACTTGTAACAATAATTGAATTAATAATATTAATTGGAACAGCAGTCAATACGAATTGACCTGGAACCATTTGAACATAAGCTCCGATAATTGATGCAGTAATACAACTCATTGACATCATCGCGATAGTCAAGTTACGTTGAGCTGTCATCTTACGAAGTTGCATACCTGAAATAGCAAGCACTTCAGTGTTTCCTAAGAACATCATTTCAACAGCGAAGAATGATTCGAACTTAGGTTGTCCGGTAATGAATGAAAGTCCACGACCGATCCATTTGATGATCCAAGGTAAGATACCAAAATAAGTTAAGATATCAAACATTGGAACAATCATTAAGATTGGAAGCAAGGCACTGGTAACAAAGTTCATTGTTTCAGCAGTACCACCGGCAGCTCCACCTTGGGCCAATGGTGTAACCCAGTTAGGAAGTGCAAAGCTAATTCCGACATAAGCGACTTTAACTAATTCAGAGAAACCATCAGCGGCAGCTTTGATTGCTGTACGACCTGCTGAAAAGCTTGTAAAGAACCAAGCAAGGAACAAGTTAATAACAACCATGATACCAATTGACTTCCAGTTGATAGCTTTCTTGTCCTTTGAGAAAAGGAAACCAACCAATAGGAATACGACTAATCCTAAACAATTTATTGCAACATACATGAATATAAACCCCTTTATATATATTTCCCGAAAACCAAAAATAAAATAATAGCATGTTTTTGGGTACTACTAAAATATAACGTTTTAAAATTGCTCTGTAAACCAAAAACTTTGCTCAAAAATTGATTGAAATCGGTAAACCCTTTTACGTTAAGCGCTTACACGATTCACAAACTTTATTAATTTAATTTATCGATAAATCTTCACTAATTGAGCAATAGGATAATTAATTATTAACGTTCCCCTATTTTGTTGATTAAGATTAATCAAAACGTGAAAACACTTTAAATCGTCAATTTAATAATACATTTAATACCTTTGTGAAAAGCAACGTAAAATACATCAAAAAAGATTCAAAATAATCAGTCGAAAGATTATTTTGAACCTAAATTATTTTTCATACATGATTTGCGAATAATCGTCATCTTGATGTTGCGTGACATATTCACGTGCGTCCTTGTTAATCTGCTTCAAATCAACGCCTTGCTGGCGAGCCGCAAATAAACAACCGCAATAACATTGCCGGTAGACATTATATTCTTCTGACATTTCAACTGAACGTTTATAGCCAGAACGCTTTTTAAAATCGCTCGGTAAATACGAGACATCATAGACATGTTGGACATCAAATCCTAATTTGTTAATAATTCTGGCATTTTTATGAGGACTAATTGTTAAAGCACTTCCGAAATAGTCAAACCCTAATTCTTGTGCTTTCTTCGCCACCCGTTCGAGTCGATAATTATAGCACAGGGTGCAACGGGCGCCGCCTTCTGGTTCACCTTTAAGATCACGCACAACTTCTAGCCATTTAGTTGGTTCGTATTCGGCGGCAATAAAAGTGACATTATGATTCGTTTTTTTATTAAAATCTTGAATAAATTTAGCTTGCACTAACTTTCGACGTTCAAATTCCATCCGTGGATGAATATTGGGATTATCATAATAAATCGTAATATCTGCATATTGTGTCATGTATTCCAGCGTATAAGTACTACAGGGTGCACAGCAACTATGCAGCAATACTTTGGGACGTTCATCGGTAGTTTCCCATTTGGTGATTACTTTTTGAAGAACTTCATCATAGTTGATTTTTTGCCCTTCTTGAAACATTTTAACGACTTCATCATATTCAAGCATTGTTATCATCTCGCTTAACTTTATTAATTATTATTTTGATAAATACCAATCACAGCCCACGGCCAAATCAACAGGTAAATAAATCCAACTTTTGACCAATCGCCATAAGTAAAAATAGTTAGATGCTTCTTTTCTTTAGCAAAGACGTCAATATACTTTGCGGTAAATGAATACAATAAAATTCCAATTGATAAATAAATTATTATTACCCAATCCAAAATATTTACTGCTGATCCATGAACTTTAATCCAGACAAAAATTAGCATCAATAAAATCCCGAGTATACACGTTCGACAAAGATAATAAATAATTCCCGTTGTTTTACCCAGTCGAATATTAAATGACATTGATTCCAAATACCAATTAAATAGCTTTTTCACCAGACTACTCCCAATTTCTTCTATTTAATGTAATGATACCTTGATAATTAGATGCTTGGCAATCTTAAATTAAAAATTTAGACACAAAAAAACCGGAGCCTTCTCACTCCGGTCGTTTAACATCAGGAAAGTAACTTGCGGCTACCAAATTGTTTTAACTTTATAACTATTGGTATCGCCTCATTCTTTTCATATATCTTTGAATCTAACCATTAAATCTAAATCTTGGGTCGATGGTTTTATCCGTTAAACTGATATTAACTGGTACTTAATATTTAAATATTGGTGTCTTGTTACTGGCAAGTCAATGGTCGACTGCCGTGTTCTAATTTTATTGGATATCGGTCTATGCTAGCCGCTGGCTTAAATCTTACGCATGGGCTAGTCTCTTAACTTAATCATGGATACACTTTACAAATCTGTTCGAATCTTCAAGCTGTCAATCTGAATTCTTCGTATCATGTGGTTCCAAACTATACTACTAAAGGAACTTGTGCACTGAGAAGGTAGTAGCCACAAGAGGTGATTCCTTTCCTGTAACTGTATAATAACCGCTTCTACGAAATTATTCAAATGAAACGACTCCGAAAAAAACTAAATTTTTTTGTAGTTAAAAGACGCCTTTAAACCAGCTTTCTTGCTGATCTAAAACGTGTTCAAATCACCAGCTTTCTCACCTAACTAAAATAAAGCCAGACAATAAAAATTCTCATCATTTGGCTTTATTTTCTAAAACGTGCTCAAACTCACAACTTCCTAATATATAACAAACATTTACCCACGATATAAAATCACTATCATAGGTAAATCTTCGTATATCACGGAAGATAACCGCGAGTTTTCACACTCTATTTTGAAACGCGTTCATCAATTCAATCATCTCCACCTAATAAAAATAACGACACTATCCAAACTACGGATAATATCGTTATTTATTTTAGTGCTCAATGATTACCGAATTGATGAACGCTCTATTTTTACTTTTCTCTTGAATAAGTTGCCAAATCAGCAATAATTTCACTCGTGAAATCAGCCTTTGACTTCGAAACTTGTTCTTGTTCACCATACTTACGAACAGAAACGGCTTCGTTTTCAACTTCGCTATCACCAACCACTAACGTATATGGAACTTTATGGGTTTGTGATTCACGAATCTTGTAACCCATTTTTTCATTACGGTGATCAACAGTGGCACGAATACCAACTGCAGCTAATTCATTACGAACTTGATCAGCATATTCAGCATGGGTATCTTCACGAACTGGAATAATTTGAACTTGTTTTGGTGCAAGCCAAGTTGGGAAAGCACCCTTATACATTTCAGTTAAGTAAGCCGTGAATCGTTCCATCGTTGAAATAACTCCACGATGAATCATGATTGGACGATGATCCTTGCCATCTTCACCCACATAATGAAGGTCGAATTGTTTTGGCAACATAAAGTCTAATTGAATAGTAGAAAGCGTTTCTTCATTACCTAAGGCAGTCTTTGTTTGAACATCCAACTTAGGACCGTAGAAAGCAGCTTCTCCTTCAGCTTCAACATAGTTCAAGTTCATGTCATCCATGGCTTGCTTCAACATTGTTTGAGCATTATTCCACATTTCGTCATCATCAAAGTACTTGTCAGTATTTTTAGGATCACGATAACTTAAACGGAACGTATAATCGTTGATGTCAAAATCATGATAAACGTTGATCATCAAATCAAGAATACTCTTAAATTCTTCTTCAATTTGGTCAGGTGTAACGAATGTGTGACCATCATTAAGGGTCATTTCACGAACCCGTTGTAGACCAGAAAGGGCCCCAGATTTTTCATAACGATGCATCATGCCAAGTTCAGCAATCCGTAAAGGTAGTTCACGATATGAGCGAATATGATGTTTGTAAACTTGAATATGGCTAGGACAATTCATTGGACGCAATTCCAACAATTCGCCATCACCCATGTCCATTGGTGGGAACATGTCTTCACGATAATGTTGCCAATGACCTGAAGTCTTATATTCATTTAAGTTCATTAAGATTGGGGTATAAACGTGGTTATATCCATTTGAAACTTCCTTGTCGATGATATAACGTTCGATCGTACGACGAATGGTTGCACCATTTGGCATCCAGTAAGGAAGACCGGCACCAACTTTAGGATCAACGAAGAATAAATCAAGGTCATTACCAATCACACGATGATCGCGTTCTTTGGCTTCTTGACGACGAACTAAATCAGCTTCTAAATCGTCTTTCTTAAAGAAAACTGTTCCATAAATACGTTGAAGCATGTCATTTGATGACATCCCCTTCCAATATGCACCAGCAACTGAAAGTAATTCAAAGTTTTTAACTACGTCAACATAGTTTAAAACGGCACCGCTAGCGATAGTGGTAAAATCACCAACCTTAAACAAGGCTACTTTGCCATTTTCAGCATGATCTTCAAATAATTCTTGTTGGAATTTATCATTAGGATATAGTGCTTTTGCGTCAGCTAAATCAGCTGATTCAAATTCAACTTTTGCCTTATTTTTACCAAAAGCTTTCACAATTGTTGCAATAGCTTCTAATTCATCAGCAGAAACTTGGATTTCATCCTTATCAGAATCAATAAAGAACCCATCATCAGTTGCTTGGTTATCGCCTAAACGAATCCCATCAAATTGTTGATGTAATGCTGCTGCGGTTAATAATGCAGTGGTTTGGCGTAGTGCCTGTAATGCTGCGTCTGATTCTTTGTCGACTTTTTCAACTGAACCGTCAACATAAAGTAATTGTACTTGTGCCATATTCCTATGTCCTCCTAATGAACTAAAATGATTGCAAATAAAAATCCCAGGAATCATTAATAATGATTCCTGGGACGTTAATTTATAAATTGACGTGGTGCCACCCATCTTTAAGAACAAACTAAATTTGCTCTTATCTCTGATAGGCAATAACGTGCGCTCTCCGGTTTACCTTATTTCGGTAAACTATCTTATAAGATAGTATTACTACTCCGATATTAACGATTAGAATTTCAGCCTGGCCCTAATCTCTCTTGTGATTCGGATACGTAACGTGTTCTTCAATGAAAAATTATATCATGTTTAGCAAAATATGCAAATCAAATTTTACTAGTCTAATTTAGTTTTATTTCGATTCATTAACCAGTGGGTGATGAATAAACCGACGAACCACACGATTGAAACCATCAACGATAAACGAGTTTCAGGATCGAAGGTTAGAAAAATCAACACCGCAATAAAGAAAATTAAGCTCGCATAATCGGTGTATGGATAACCTGGCATCAAGAACTTCTTGACCCCTTCTGGTTGTACTTTTCGAAATTTCAAATGGCACCACAGCATAATCAACCAGACAAAGACAAAGTTAATGGTCGAAACACCTGAGATTAAATTAAAAATCCCTTCTGGCATTATATAATTCAATATTACAACCACAAATAAAATTCCGGATGAAAAATGCAATGCGGTATTAGGTACCATATGACGACTTAATTTTGCAAATCGTTGCATCGCATTTCCACCAGTGGCTAGTGCATGTAATGTCCGACTAGTACTAAAGATCGCACTGTTCGTAGCTGACATTGCCGCGGTTAATACAACAAAGTTTAAAATGGCAGCGGCACTGGTAATTCCAATTCCAGAAAAGACCTGGACGAATGGACTTGAAGTCATCGTAATCTTATCCCATGGCGAGACCATCATAATCGCAATCATTGAACCAATATAAAATAGTCCAATTCTAATTGGCAAACTGTTAATTGCCTTTGGTAAGTCTTTCTCAGGATTCTTAGTTTCACCAGCCGTTAAACCAACCATCTCAATCCCAACAAACGCAAACACAACCATTTGAAACGACATTAAGAAACCAACCGGACCAGTGGGGAAAAAGCCCCCATGTGAATATAAGTTACTAAATGAAGCGGTTGAGGTTCCAACATGATAATGGAAGATAGTTAAGCCAAAACCGACCACAATTAACGCTAATATGGCTACTACTTTAATCATCGAGAACCACGATTCAAGTTCCCCAAATAACCCAACATTTAAAAGGTTAATCATTAATAGTAAGAGGATAATAACCAACGGTCCCACCCACTGTGGTAAATTAGGGAACCAATAACGTAAGTAGATTCCGGTTGCTGTTAAGTCAGCCATTGCTAAACTCAACCAACATGACCAATAAGTCCAACCGGTAATAAATTCCATCCGGTCACCCAAATATTCTTTCACAAAATCAATAAATGAATGTTTAGAAGTATCTGACAATAATAACTCACCAATTGCCCGCATCATGAAGAAACAGAACACGCCCACAATTAAATACGATAAAATAATTGATGGACCAGCTTTTCGAATGGCACTCCCAGATCCCAAGAACAATCCAGTTCCAATGGCGCCACCAATCGCAATCATTTGAATGTGGCGGCTTTGTAATGAGCGTGATAAATTACGATCTTCCATGATTTCCTCCTAAAGTAATTAAGTCCTTTTAACGAAAAAAGTCCCCGGCACGAAGATTCGTACCAGGGACGTTAAATTTATAGTTAACGCGGTTCCACCCAAGTTTTACAATCTGGAGTATCTCCAAATTGACTCTTGCGGTTGATATCGGAACCATCCATTATGTTACGCCATTTCATTATCGACTCACAGCCATTCATCGACTCTCTGTTTTCATCACTTGATTAATAGTTCAATTATACGAATTTCATCTTGATTGTCAACCAGAAAATTAAAGTTAGATTAAAGGACTATATTTGTACCGTAACCTTGAAAATGCTATCATGACTGATAAATAGACTATCTGGAGGAACTCATTAATGACAGCAGAAAAAGTTTGGTTAATCACAGGCACTTCAACCGGTTTTGGTAAAATGCTAGTTGAAGAATTACAAAAAACCGATGCAAAAATTGTGGCAACCGCTCGAAATGTCGCAAAGATTCAACACTGGACTGACAACAAGAATACCTTACTATTAGAACTAGACGTGACCGATCAAAAACAAATCGACAAGGCCGTTGCCGATACGATTGATAAATTCGGACGCATTGATGTCTTAGTTAACAATGCTGGTTGGGGTTACTTTGGATCAGTTGAAGAAACTGATGAAGCTGCAGTTCGTTCATTAATGGATACCAACTTTTGGGGACTCACTAACATGACTCGTGCCGTCTTACCAATCATGCGTAGTCAAAAAGAAGGTCAAATTATTAACATTTCTTCAGTTGCCGGTATTCTTGGTGGCGCTGGAATTGCTTACTACAATGCAACTAAACATGCCGTTGAAGGATTTTCAAAGGGTTTAGCTTATGAAGTTGAACCTTTAGGCATTAAAATTACCAATGTTGAACCCGGCCCATTTAGAACTGATTGGGCTGGTCGCTCACATCAAGCTGCTGATTCAACCATTGCTGATTACGAAAATACTGCCCATAACAACACCACGGTGTTTGAAGGTAACTCCGGTCAACAAGATGGTTCACCAGAACTACTTGCTAAAGCCATCGTAAAATTAAGTAAAGTCACTAATCCACCACTTCATTTCCTTGCTGGTGCCAATGCGGTTGAACGTGCGCACGAAGAAATTGAACGTCTCCAACAAGATTTTGATGTTTGGGAAGAAGATTCCACTCACCTTTCTTATGGTGACGAACCTTACTGGAATTAAACTTTTAAAATAAATAACAGATATCTCATTAAATTGAGGTATCTGTTATTTTTATTAGCTTTATTTTTTTAGTACTTTTCTAAATGGAACTGCGTTTTCTTTAGTAATTTTAGTAATTCCATGGAAGTAAGGGACTAGTACTTCCGGAATGTTTACTGAACCATCTTCATTTTGACAATTTTCAAGAATGGCAGCAACGGTCCGACCAACGGCCAGACCAGATCCGTTCAAGGTATGAACGTATTGCAACTTGCCTTCATCATCACGATATTGAATGTGTGCTCGACGTGCTTGGAAATCTTGCGTATTTGAGCAACTTGAGATTTCACGATAAATATTTTGTTCTGGCATCCAAACTTCAAGATCATTAGTTTCAGCGGCAGAGAAGCCCATATCACCAGTTGAAAGTTTAATTACATGATATGCCAAGCCTAATTTTTGCAAAATACTTTCAGCATTGGCGGTCATTTTTTCTAATTCAGCATATGAATCAGCTGGCTTAGCAAATTTGACCATTTCAACCTTATTAAATTGATGCATTCGAATCAATCCACGAGTATCACGTCCGGCAGAACCAGCTTCAGAACGGAATGATGGCGTTAAAGCCGTCACATAAACTGGTAAGTTTTCACTTGGAATTACTTCATCTGAAAAATAATTAGTCAGTGGCACTTCAGCCGTTGGAATCAACGTTAATTCTTGATCTTCATTATTAATTTGATAAACATCTTTTTTGAACTTAGGAAATTGACCAGTTCCATACATTGTCTTGTCGTTCACTAGGTATGGAGGCAAAATTTCGGTATAACCTTCTGCCATATGTTCGTCTAACATGAAATTATAGACCGCACGTTCTAATTGAGCACCAAGACCAACATAATAGACAAAACGTGCACCAGAAACTTTAGCACCACGTTCGAAATCGAGGATACCTAAGTTTTCAGCAACATCCCAATGAGCTTTTGGTTCAAAACTAAAAGTTGGAATCGTGCCAACTTTTTTAAATTCTTCATTTGAATCTTCATCAGGTCCGACGGGAATGCCATCATGTGGCATATTTGGTAAATGAGCCATCCGGTCTTGGAATTGTTCAGTAACTTCATTCAATTCTTGATCAATTTGATTGATTTTATCACCAACGGCCTGCATTTCGGCAATCGCATCATCAGCTGATTCTTTATTCCGTTTGGCAGCACCAATTTGTTTTGAAACATCATTGCGTTTCGCCTTTAATTCTTCGGTATCTTTAATTAAGTTCCGACGTTTGTCATCCAATTCAAAAATTGCATCTAAATCAGCTGGTTGTGTCCCACGTTGAGCTAAGCGTTCCTTATAATGATCTGGATCTTGGCGCATTTTCTTAATATCTAACATAATTTTTCTCCTCGTATTTTGGTATAAAAATAGAGTCACTTCTCCCTCATTGGGACGAAGTGACTCTTTCCGCGGTACCACCCAAGTTTGCCATCACTGACACACTTTGAAAACTGATAACGGTCAATCAACCGTGCGGCATTACCCGCCCACATTTATACACCGGAATTTCGACGGACGCTTTTCATCAACCAGCGACTTTCTAAACGTCTACTTAAAATGTATCGTGTTTTATATCTGTATTCATTTTATTACAGTCTGCTTGCCTTTGCAAATGAACTCATAAAAAAATGACCAGCCCGGGTAAGCTGATCATTTAGGAGTAGGATGTAGCTGCTTTCCAGCTACTGTTTTCATTACTTTGGAGGAGTAAATGAAAAGAGGTTTAATTGGTATGGTGTAACTATACCGAGACTGTGTGAAGAAAATATGAAGGAATCCGAATAAAAGTAAGACTTATTTGATAAGCAATCTTTAAACGGTAAATTTGTCTACCAATTCAACTGAAACATCCTCATTGCCACTCAATAACTTAGAAACAGGACAACGACTTTCGGCAAAATCTAACATTTTTTGCGCTTCAACTAGCTCAACATTTGGAATTTTAGCTTGAACTTGCACCACAAACCGCAAGCCATGAGTATCATATTTCATATCAACACCGACACGAACTTCACTCTGAAACTCAATCCCTTTACCAGCTTGAATGGTTTCTAAAGTGGCTGCTAAACAAGTCGCTTGCGCTAACCCTAATAACTGCTCTGGGTTAGCTCCGGCTTCATCTGGTTTTCGAGGACTACTAATTTTAACATCTAATTCGCCATCCCCAACAATATAAGCATGACCTTTCACGCCGTTATCGTTCACCGCGGTTGTATGATATAAACTCTCATCTGACTTCATAAATATACCTCCTATTGATTACTACTATTATTGTAACCGTTTGAAGCTGCTTATCCCAACATTAGCCCCTAACCTTTCATTTCGAAACAGTTTACTTGCTTTTAGTAAGTGAAAGATTTACTCTTAACCACGTTATTTAAGTTTATTGCTCGGAAAGGACCATTAATGGCCAAAAAATCTAAAATTGCAAAAGCTGCTAAAATTGATGCAACGATTGCAAAATATGCAGAATTGCGTCAACAATTAAAAGCTGCGCATGATTACGAAGCTTTAAGCAAATTACCACGCAATGCTTCACCAACACGTCGTCATAACCGCGACCAACTGGACGGACGTCCACGCGGATATATGCGCGACTTTGGAATGTCTCGTTTGAACTTCTGGCATTACGCTCACTTGGGACAAATCCCTGGTGTTAAAAAAGCAAGCTGGTAAAGGTAAATAGTGCTGAAAGCCACGATAACTTTTGAGCACTAACAGATAATCGTCATTATCCGCACTTTGGATGGTGGCGATTATTAGTTAGGCGCAGAAAGTTGTGGCTTGAAGCCGAATTAAGATAGTGCTGAAAGAGGCGCTTAGACTCGGAGCACTAATGATAAAAGCAATGATAACTCGCTTCATGAGTTGTGATTGCTTTTTTATTAGGTGACGAGTTTGACGAGTGAAGCCAGATTAGAGTGCCGAAAGCCATGATAGCTTTTGAGCACTAACAGATAATCGTCATTATCCGCACTTTGGATGGTGGCGATTATTAGTTAGGCGCAGAAAGTTGTAGCTTGAAGCTAGATTAGAGCGCAAAAACCAACTAACCTAGAATTCACTTCTAAGATTAGTTGGTTATTTTTTACCACATAAATTTAATCCATTTTTGATTTACTTGTTTGCTATTATGCAAACCACTATGTGAAATTCCGGTCATCTTAACATTTTTGATGCTGTCATGATGTTTATACAATAGATAATTAATGGACAGTTCTGATTGAATGGTTACTAACCCATCAGAATTGGTTCCATCGTTTAAATCTCCATAGATATTTAAGATCTTCACATTTTTCGGAAATTGTTTACTTGCATCCAATAATTGCTGATAACCCGGATAATAGTCATTAGCTGGATAATAAGTCTGCGGCTGATCATGAGCTAACAGCTTAATTTGATTAGCGACATCATTCATCCCCACGACTCCATTAAAAGGACCTGCTAAAATGACATATTTTTTTAACTTAGGAAGCTTAATCGATTTTTGCGTAACCATTTGGAAAAAGGCAACGTTCCCAGCGGAATGCGCCACAACATTATATTTCGTTACATGATATTTAGTTTGCAATAATTGCAAAACCTTAGTTAACCATTGTGATTGTGTAGTTGTACTAGCTTCATTATTCGCAAAATTAATTTGAATCAATGGTCGCTTGGTTTTACTTGGTAACGATCCTTCAACATTTACCGTTCCATCAGCCTGAACAGTAATCGTCATCACTTTTTTACCATTAGCTTTGGTTTCTGCCGCCGCAATCAGACCATCTGTCGATTTATGTGAACCCATTAGACCATGAATAAATAATGTGGGCGTATTAACCGTTGTTTTTGCTTCAGCGGTGGTGCCTAAACCAAGACCAACTATCGTGGCACATAATAATATTGCAAACCAAATTTTTTTAATCATTTAAGTTTCTTCCTAACTAATATTTACTATGATTTTAGCACAATGATTACGTCAACATTATGATTGCCGAAACCGTATTTAATCCTGCATGAGCAATCCACGTCTTAGCCAAACTATGTTGATACTCATAAATTACACTTAACCATATTAACGACAAATATTCATAAAACATCGGATGCCCTAAATCTGATAAATGCGTCATGTGCCAAAGTGTAAATAGCAATGCCGTTATCACGATTCTAATGGTGATGCCTAGTTTTTTAGGTAATTTTTTAGTTGCAAATACCAGTACTGTTCCTTGAATAAAATACAGAAATAAAACATTTTCAACCATTGGGCCAATTACCGCCGTAAAGATAAAAAATAAGATACCAACCAAAATATTTTTCGATGCATAAGTACCCATGCCATTTAAATTACTTTGATTTGCACTAGTAGACATTACTTGAATATGGCCAATTTTAGTCGCAATTAAATAAATAATTAAAAAAGTAGCGACCTGTGCGATTAATAGACTTGGGGCATAAAAAATCGAGTGCCATTTCAACTCACGAAAGCTAATTTTAATCTGACTCCAAAGCGGAATGATAACTAACATTCCTAAAATAATTCCAATTACCGCAAACTGACCTACCGTTTCAACAAGTGATCCTAGTACTGCAAATTTAATCACTAAGATGTAAACCAATAACGGAATTAAATAAAATTTAGCTTTTTGTATATGCATTTTTTCTCCATAAATAATTATTATTTTTACGTATTTTTGAGAATCCTTTTCAAATCAATTGCTTTTCGATACGAAACTTTACATTCACTATCATCATTAAAAGTTAATATTCTGGCACGCGCATCAAACTTCTTCATTTGATCTAAATTAACCAAATAACTTTTATCACATCTAAAAAGATTTTTATATTCAGCTTCTATCATATTCAAATTACCGGGGAAAGTGGCTTTTCGATTCGCTGCGGTCAACGTAATAATTCCAGGTTGGTTTTTATCAGTAGCCAGCATGATTAACTCATTCATTGATAACGAAAAGTATCTATCGCTAACGTTATACCGAAATAAACAAGCATGATGATACAACTCTTGTTCATAATTTTGATTAGCTAAATTTATATCATCAATCAAATGCTTTTGAATTTCTTGTGGCCCATAATCCTTCAAAATGTAATCAAGTGGCGCAATCCGACTTTGTAAGGTTAAAAATGATAATTCATCATGTGTTGTTATAAAAACAATCTGTGCAAAATCCACTTTTTCTCTGATCTTAGCAGCTAATTTAAGACCCGCTTTCGCGTCATCTGCAATTTCCATATCCAAGAAAAATAGCCCTTGATTAACATGCGATAGTTGTTGTTCAAATTCACCGACATTATCCGTTGCTATCTGAAGTTTCATAGCATATTCGTTAATCATGATTGTATTTTCGATGATTTGTCGATATAACTTTTGTTGAATCAGATCATCTTCTAATAAGTAAACAGGAAACAAATTATTTCTCCTTTTCTAAAATTAAACTAATTTGAATTTTATTATTTTTTAGTTGGGTACTCATAAACAAATTGGAAATTTTATGAACTAAGTCTGACACATTAGCTAAGCCAAGACCATGTTCTTCCCCTTTAGTGGTATACCCTTGTTCAAAAATTTGGTCTAAATCAATTAGTTCATTGGCTGAATTTTCGATTACAATCTCAATTGAATTTTGATGATCAATAAATGCACACTTAACTAATTGCTCATATTCTAAATTTTCACTCAAATATTCAATTGCATTATCAATTAAGATGCCTAGAATTCTGACCATTGAAACTACATGATTTGAAATATCAATTTTTATATCTGGGGTTTCAACTGATAATTCCATCTTCATTTTTCGAGCTGTAAAAAATTTTTGAATCAGCAATCCACGAATTGGTTCGTTAATAATTTTATCCACGGCAATTAATATCTGAGAATCATTATGTTCCGTACTCAGAGTTTGTTGACTCAG
This sequence comes from Paucilactobacillus oligofermentans DSM 15707 = LMG 22743, assembly GCF_001434315.1. Classification (GTDB taxonomy): domain Bacteria; phylum Bacillota; class Bacilli; order Lactobacillales; family Lactobacillaceae; genus Paucilactobacillus; species Paucilactobacillus oligofermentans. Next base: position 73,468 of record NZ_AZFE01000002.1, read on the forward strand.
TTCGTTATAATACGATTTTAATTGCTCAGAATCATTACTTTCAATTATCGTTTTAAGCGACAAAAGTAAATTATTATAATCATGCTTAAACTTTCTGAATTCTGTATATTGTTGTTCAATATTAGTCATATATTCGTTTAACTGCACATTTTGTCTACGAATATTGATTGCTTCTTGTCTGATAGAATAAGACTTAATAAAAATAATCATTTGATACAAAATTAAAGAAGTTACTAAGACAAAAACGACTATCAAAACACCTAAAATAGATGACAACACACGCTGCAGCTCACTGATAACTAATACCGTTACTAGCGCTATAAACATCCCTAAAATCATTATAAAAATTTGATTTTTAATCTCAAAATCGTTAATTATCCCCTTTAAAATTTGCAATTTTTCATTGTACTTCTTAATAAGATATACAGTAATCATGGTAATCAGTAATTCTGATACTGATATAGCAATTACTAATAAGTGACCACTCGAAATTGCGAGATTTAAATTGAACTCACGCTTAAATAAAAATAATATAAGCCTAAAAATATACGTTGTACTAAATAAAATTATCATTTGTAAAATACAGACAGCCATAAAAGTTATAGCTTTTTCATACCGATTATTAATATTTTGTTTTCCAAATCGACCAATTAATACCAAAACAATCAAGATTAAAATCCAGATAGTATCGAATATCATTAATGAAATAACTGCTACCATTAACGCAAAAAAACTATCAACTATTGCATTACGCCAATGATAGCCATCCTGTAATAAATATCTCATCAAAACAAACATCATTAATGTTTGAATAAAAGTTGCTACTAATACATATAACGTGTCTACGTATAGCAATTAATCACCATTATTAATTATGAGCTTTAGTTTATTTGATCTTCATAATATCTTTCTCCAATTAATATAATCTACAAACATTATTATATCAACAAGCATTGCAGGAATAACCTTTTATTATTAACGTCATTTTTCTCCCGATTTACGTATTTAATTACGATAATAATTAACTATCTAACGTTAATAATTTATTTTAATTCATTCATTTCACTAGTCGCATAATAACTCCGTGGACCAAGTTTATCTATGTAAAGGAGATTTTTAAAATCAATATACGAAAAAATTTATACTTATTACCTTTAGCACTATATTCATTATCTGTACTAACTTCATTTGTCGCAAAAATAAGTAAAAGTGAATTTATTTATGTAGGCATCTTATTAATATTAGGTATGCTAGTTATTTTTTTAGTTCGTCAAACTTTAATTGCCAGTTTTAGAAAATTAAAACCACTTGATTATTTACTTTATTTACCAAGTCTGGCATTTTTTCAAATCTTGTTAACGATAATCATTGCTATTATTTTGAGTATTACAGGACACACATCAGCAAGCTTAATGGGCTCAGACAATAACTTTCTAGCTACCGTTAATGATCAATTCAAAAGCCAAACAATCCTACTTGTAATGAATCATATTTGGATAGGAATTATCGGTCCGTTTGTTGAAAACATCCTATTTATTTACTTTATCCAAGGACAGTTACTTAAAAGTATGAATCAACCCGATTCATCTAAATTATCTAAAGCTTTTCAAATTGTTTTAGTAACCATTTTGTTTATGTGCTGGCATTTAAAAAGTTTAAATGATTTTTCAGATCCTGGTTTTTATAGATATATCGCACTTATTTGGATGCCTTTTATATACGTAAAAACCAATAGCTTAGCAAAAACAATTGTGACACACATTGGTTTAAACTCAATTGGTATCCTAATTTATTTTGTATAGTTCAACCTATTTTGGTGGAGGGATCATTTTATGCATGAATCTAACAAAAGACTATGTTATTTAATTGGATCATATTTACTTCTAATTTTAGTCCTATTAACTACTGCATTTTCTAAGATATATTGGTCGCTTTCGACTAATCTTTACTCAGTAATTCAAGAAATTATTCCACTCATCATTACCATTGTAATAATCGGCCTTGTACATCAAAAGATTTTACTTGAAATAAATAAACCGATTTCTATAATCGTCATATTCTTACTAATTATAATTGCCATTTTAATCATTCCCCATTTAAATAGCGATAATTTGATTACTAACATCTTCATTTTATTACTTGCATCTATCTTTGAAGAATTATACTTTAGAGGATATTTACTTCCCCAATTGACTATTATTTTTAAAAATCGTCATAAATCAAACTATATTTTATTCAGTATTTTTATCTCAAGCATAATCTTTGGTGCAACTCACGTTGTTAACGTCTTATCACAATCACCATTTTCAACATTCATACAAATCATAACTGCTTGCATACTCGGAGTGATATTATCAATATTCTATCTCCGCACTCGTAGTATTATAATTCCCATTATTGTTCACTTTGCATTTAACGTAAGCACATTATCATCAGCACCGCAGTCACTTAATAATTTCAGTACCACCGGCATAATTCCAATTATAGTTTATGGCTTTATTGCATATTTGCTAATTCGATCAACAACTAACAACCATTATGATTTATTTTTAAATTCGTTCGTTTAAATTAAAAGCAAGCACGTAGAAATCGAATCATTTCTACGTGCTTGTTTTTAATAAATTGCCAGTAAATCTTTAACCGTTTGCGCTACATCTGGACTTTGCATAATCATTGAAATCCCTGAAATACCTGCTACTCCAGTTTGTTCTACCATTGTTTTCGCATTATCAGTAGTAATACCACCAACCGCAACAATGGGAAAATTGCTATAATCAACCAACGACTTAAGCTTCTCAAAACCCAATACCGGATCAGCATCCGCTTTAGACCCAGTTGGAAAAACTGGTCCGCTACCTAAATAGGCAATCTTTTGTAATTGATTAGCATGATCAATCTGTTCCTTAGTATTACATGAATACCCGACAAACATGCCATCCCCGACCGCCGAAATGACTTCTTCGACCCGTTGATCTTTTTGTCCCACATGAACACCATCAGCGCCGACTGCAATCGCCAACTCATAATCATCATCAATAATAAATGGCACGTCATACTTTGTCGTTAGTTTTCGACACTTATCTGCGAGTGCCAAACGTTGAGCCGCATCCAACTGTGAGCTACCTTTTTCACGAAATTGAAATGCTGTGACTCCGGCCGCCAACGCTTTTTCGACACGAACTAAGAAATCATCCACATCGTGATTTACATCCTGTGTGCCTGCGATTAAATAAACCCGTAACATTTCTGATTTGAATTTCATTAATTTTTCCTTTTCCTGAGTTGATAACTGGATCATAGAAGTATACGGATTCAAGCAACAAGCTTCTCCACTTAATTTTATAATTACAATCATCCAAACTTCGGATAATCGTAATTATTCATTAATGCTAAAAGTCTAACCGTTGCTTTCATCACTATTTCTGCCAGCCCAATGATTTAGCGGACCATGTCCATGTCCAACCACGATTCCATGGCGAATTGTTTCATCAACGTACTTTTTACCAATCCGAATCGCTGACTCAACAGATTTACCCTTAGCAAGTTCCGCCGTAATACAAGCTGATAAAGTATCGCCAGTTCCATGGGTCCGAATTGTATCAACTCGTTCTGCGGTTAACCAAAACGATGTGCCATCTTCCAGTAATACAAAATCACTACTTTGATCATCACCAACAAAGTGACCACCTTTAATCATGACGTTTTTCACACCAATCAATTGTAATTTTTTCGCAGCAATTTCCATATCAGCTTCATCTTCAATGGTAATTCCTGTTAATTTTTCCGCTTCCGGTAAGTTCGGCGTGGCAATAGTAGCTAGTGGCAACAACTCATTTTTAACCACTTCAACTGCATCTTCACTCAACAATGGTGCGCCACCTTTAGCAATCATAACTGGGTCAACTGTTAATGGGCCGAAATCATATTTTTTAAGATTTTTAACCACCGTACGAACTCGTTCAACGTCTGCTAACATCCCCGTCTTACAAGCCTTAATATCTAAATCTTCTGCCAGTGCCGTAAATTGTTCATCAATAATTTTAGTTGGTAGAGCAAACGCATCATCGACACCCAACGTGTTTTGCGCCGTAATCGCCACTAATACTGTTGTCGCAAATACATGTCGTTCTTGAATCGTTTTTAAATCAGCTTGCATGCCTGCACCGCCACCACTATCAGAGCCAGCGATGGACAATGCCTGTACGAATTGTTCCATAATTTATGCTTCCCTCAATTTTTCTTCAATTTGTGCTCGGGTTACTAAATGCAATTTATCCATCAATTTCATCGAGAAGGTTCCTGGTAATTCGCCACCTAATTCTTCCGCAACTAGTTGACCAGTCACTGCAAACACAGCACAGGCAGCTTTAGCTGCTTCAAAATAGTTATCACTGACCGCGGCAAATGCCCCCACGATACTCGTTAACATATCACCTGATCCAACATGAAGTTGAAATAGCGGTGTACCATTCTTAACTTTAGCAACCTTTGTTCCATCCGTAATCACATCAGTTGGTCCGGATAGAATCACGACACAGTTGCGTTTAATCGCACAAGCTTTAGCAATGGTTTCTAAATCACCACTACCTTGTCCTGCATCAATTCCCTTAGCTTGCCAATCGATTCCAGCTAACGCTGCAATTTCACCGGCATTTCCACGAATCACATCTACTTGGAAATCGGATAATAATTGTTCGGCCACATCTAAGCGAAATTTAATCGCCCCAACCGCCACTGGATCAATAATCAATGGCTTTTTGTATTGGTTGGCTAATTGCCCAACTCGTTTGATATGTGCCACTTGTGGCGTCGTAAAGGCGCCTAAATTTAAAGCAACCGCTGAACTAATCGCTACCATTTCTTCTGATTCATCAATTTCTTCCGACATAATTGGTGAAGCCCCAATTGAGTTAATTCCATTCGCCACATCTTGAACCGTGACGAAGTTAGAAATGTTAAAAACGATGGGATTTTGTGTCCGGATTTGATCTAGTAATTCGATTTGCATGATAGCTTCCTTTCAGGTTCAACGGGAGACAGCAACGTTTTTGAAACGTGCTCCGGAAAACTAGTTAATCCTCAAGCATTAAACGTTTCCCGTCACACTCTTTTTTCGACAAAAAAAACCACTATTCGCGTAAAAATAGTAGTTGATATTTTTACACTTTCCTTCGCAAGTATGAACTTACAGGTTCCAAGGGACATTGCTGCGCAAGCAAATCTCAGTTCTTCTACGAACACCCCTAGTGTTTTCATGATTATTTAATTGTCGAATTCATTGTACTGTAAAAGTGCTTACATCACAAGTCAGATCAAATTAAATCGTTAATAATAAAAGTTATTACCATATTCGACTTAAATTTTGACTTTTTGCTGGTAACCGTAAAATTTTAATCAAGTTAATAACGGCAATAATCATACATATAATCCCCGTTGCAAACCAAATTGGTTGATTAAAAATAGTTGGTAAAATGCTACTAAAGAAACCGATTCCCTTTGGTGCAAAGTTTAAAAACGTCCCCATTATAATTAAAATATAAATAAATACTGAGCTTCCTTCGCGAGATTGTCTCTTATCTAACATATAACCTGGACCAATTGCCATCACAAAGTTAGTTAATGGTAGCCACATAAACATTGCTGTATCTTGCATTAAATATCTGAGTACATTAATAACGCAGTACATAATAACCACTTGTTGTACAACTTTCTTAATGGCATAACTTTTTGAAACTGCTGTTGAATTAGCCATCTGCCAATTTTCTTGACGTGAATACTTCACTTCCATGGCTAAACAATATATTTCCATCGCCGTCCAAACATACATGCCAATCGCAAAAACAGAAAATAACCAAAAAAAATCATTTTTAATCGCTAACACAGAAAATACAATAGCAGCTGTTGAGTCATGAGCTAAAAAGAACGTGTGCATCCAAACTGGAAAAGGACCTTTCTTTTCCTTAATGGTCAAAGCAACCGCCCAAAAATATTCCAACATTCCAATCGAATTAGCCGCAACAAAACCAATCAACAAGCTAATGACATTTGGATTATTAACAGACATACTATTAATAATCTGACTAGTTGTATACATAATTATTTCCTCCATTTTTATTACACAAGTGTATAATAAAACTACATGGTGAATGAAACAACACCCAATTTAGATTTTAATGTGTCTTATGACTCAACTTTAGACAAAACCGAGGTATATCTTTTGAAAAATAAAAATGATTTAAGAGTTATCAAAACTGAAAATCAGATTAATGCTGCCTTTATTTCATTAATTCAATCAAAAGCAACAGATAAAATAACTATCAGTGAACTGGCAAAAGAAGCACAAATTCAACGTAAAACTTTCTATTTACATTATCAATCAATCGATGAACTTATTTTAAAATTCGAAAAAAGCCTACTAGTTGAAATTAAAAATTTATTAGCTAAAATTGATCCATCATCAATTAATGAATTAACGTTTGGCCTTAACCAACTATTAATGCAACATTATATTTTCTATCAAAATATTTTCAAAGCTCGCAATAATTTATTTTTAACCGAAGATTGTAAAAATATTTTTGCATCAGCATTGGCGCAACATTTAAAAACTCATTCTTCTCTCAATCAGATTCAGACCGAATTTTATGCCAACTTTATTGCTGCCGGAATAGTAGAAACCTACAGCAACTGGTTTGAACATGATTCCAATCTTAAGATTAATGATTTAACCAACCACATCAATACCATTATCAATCCTATTTTTAACGATATCATCAAAAAATAACATTAAATTTTTTTAATTTTAGATATCACTAATTAAAATTTAACGATAAATTTATATTATTTTACATTTGTGAATAAATCTACTTGTATCACGTTTCGCCTTGTATTATGATAGTTTCAATATCCACCAACGTTCTCAATCGAAAGGAAAATGATTATCAATGGAAAATGTGAATTTCATTAAAAATGGTTCAACCTATTTGAACCTAGATCGAAAGATTGCCGTTCTAAATTATAACCAAAATTATCTTAGTAACGTCTTTGATTTACTCAATAGTGACGAAATCCTCAACATTATTGATTGTTTTTTGACTTCAACGCCGAACCATCAAACTAAAATCAATCAACTTACTAGCGTTGATTACGTCGCTATCATTAAACGAGTTTTGATTGATGACGATACCGTTTATCAATCCTTTGATGCTAAAGAAATTTTAACCAGCGTTGAAAATTTGTACTCATTTTACCGGTCATTCTTACGAATCTCCGTTATGAATGCCACCAATAATCAAATTTTAAATAGTGAATTTTTAGCCATTGATGATAAGTTTAATGACTTAGTCAGAAACCTTTATCGTTCGGTTGAAGAAAAAGTTCAAGGATTTCCTAATCATACTTACCGTCAAGTTAACGCCGGTACTAATGCTTCATTGATGGTTAAACCTTACAAATGGTCAATTCCATCTGATTACGAACAACTTAAATCAATTAATTTTATTGATAAAATCATGTTACGTCCACCAATGATGATGCACACTCAAAGTAACAAACGCAAAGGCACTTTTTCAAGTGTTGATTATAATCCAATTGATCATTTTGATGGCAATCCTGATGAATGGTACTGCTACCCCGCTAAAATTGGTGAAAGTTTAGCCCTAATTTACTTCCATCAAGATTACTTCGTTAGTGGTTTAGCCCTCGCTAACCTCTTTGAACTAGCTGATGAAGCCGACGTCGCTAATCACAAACCTGATTTAATTTTGCTCTTCGGGGTTAAACAAACTGAAGGCGATGTTAGTCATTATCACCATGATGAAAAAAATGACATCTGGGTCGGTGAAGTGCCTTACAACAACCAAACCACTTACTTTGGTTACATGAAAAAAATGTGCCTCACGTTGCATAACTTGCATATGATTTATCAAAATCGCTTACCAATTCACGGTTCAATGGTCAAAATTAAGTTTTCAAATGGAAAAACCAAAACTGTGGTCTTCTTTGGCGATTCCGGTGCCGGTAAGTCTGAATCAATTGAGGCCCTGCAAGAAATTGCCGGTGACCAAATTCATAAAATGGAAACCATTTTTGATGACATGGGTAGTTTCACATTAGATTCATCCGATTCTGAAGGTCTATACGCCCAAGGAACTGAAATTGGGGCATTTGTTCGCCTTGATGATTTGAGTAGTGCGGTTGCCTTTAACAATATGGATCGTGGAGTTTATTTAAACCCTGAACAAAAAAATGCTCGGGTAATTATTCCGGCGAACACTTATGACCGTGTAGTTACGCATCATCATATCGATATGTGGGTCTATGCCAATAATTATGATACTGAAATTGGTTTACACCGCTTCGATGATAAAAACGAAGCCAAGCAAACTTTCGTTGATGGCAAACGCTTTGCACTTGGAACCACTGATGAAGTCGGTATGAGTACGACCTTCTTCGCTAATCCATTTGGTCCTGTCCAAGAACCAGTTAAAACCCAACCAATTATTGATCAAGTTTTTGATACGCTCTTTGAACATAATGTCTATGTCGGCGAAATCTATACCCACTTAGGTAATGATAAATCGAAAGATAGTTTAAACGGTTCCGTTCAAGCAATGTTAAATACCTTGATGGACTCATAAATTAAAGCTCAGCTCGCAAATTTTGCGAACTGAGCTTTTTTAGAATTATTTTAATTGCATTTTACTATTATAAAATTTACGATAGGCCAGATAACAAGCAATCACGGAACCAATCGCGGTGGTGGCTAATAACATAAACATCACCATAATTTGATATTTAATTGCCTTAACCGGATCGACACCGGCAATAATTAATCCGGACATCATCCCCGGCAAACTAACTAATCCCACGGTTTTAGCTGAATCAATCGTTGGTGACATCCCCGCGCGGACACTTTCCGCCACAATCGAGCGCGAAGCTAATTTAATTTCCGCTCCCAAAGCTAACTTTTCAATTACTTGCTGGCGTTGATCACGGAAACTAGCATTTAGATTTCGATAACATAAACCAATCGCGACCATGGTATTACTGGCAACCATCCCTGAGAATGGAATGATTTGGGCGGGAATCATTTTTAATGAACCTGTGGCAATCAACGTTCCAACCACAACTACCGTACTGGTTAAAATCGCAATAAATGAAATGAAAAAAGCATTTTCAATTCCAGGTCCACGTTTACGAGCGTTATCGGCCGCATTAATGATAATAATCAGAATCATTAGCAAAGTAACGACCCAGTTGTTAATTTTAAACACGTACTTCAGCAAATAACCAACCACGGTTAATTGAATGACGGTCCGAATAACGCCAATAATAATGTCCTTATTCAAACCAAGTTTTTCACGATAACTGATAAAGACCGCAACCAATACTAATCCAGTCACTAACGTTAATGATACATTGCTTACTACTAGATTCATCGACTAATCCTCCCATCAACCACCGCAATAACTTTTTCAGCATTCTCAATTTCTTGTTGATCATGAGTCACCGAAACAATCGCAATTTGTTCTTCTTGATGAACCGCGCGAATCAAGTTCCAAACAATCGCTTTGTTTTCCGCATCTAGTCCGGTTGTAATTTCATCTAGTAATAAAACTTTAGGCAAATACATTAAATTACGTAAAAGCGCAATTCGTTGTCGTTCACCACCGGAAACCTCAATTACTTTTTGGTCCATCATGGAAGCTGGTAATTGCACTCGTGCCATTAATTCTAGTGCTCGGTCACGATTATATTCAACACCCCGAACTTCAGCCGGAAATTTTAAATTATCTTCAACCGTTTCACCAAATAGCGCTGGTCGTTGAACACAATATGAAACTTCTCGCCGATATTTAACTGGATCTAATTCCATCACATTTTGGCCTTGGAAGTCAATTTCTCCACTCGTTGCCGAAATCATTTGCGCCATTAACGTTAAAATTGTACTTTTACCGCCACCAGATAAACCAACAATCGTTAAATAGTCATTGTCAGCAACTTCTAAATCTAATTGATTCAAGATTTTTTTATCGCCGACCTGATAGCTCACTTGTTTAAATTCAATTACTGCCATTACTGCACCTCATTATATTAATCCCTTAAGTATAACTAACTCATCGATTAGAACCAACTAATTAAGGTTATGATTGACATTAGCTTGGCATATCGTTATGGTAGACTCAATTAAATATCATTATCTGGGGTGCCAACTTGGCTGAGAATATACCCATTGAACCTGATCCGCGTAATGGCGGCGTAGGAAGTTAAAGTGATTTACAGCACGCTTGAAAATTGTGCAGTAAATCACGTTTCAACCAACATAAATTTCAATGCAAAAGCCCCCCAGATAAAATTAACTGGAGGGCTCTTTATTTTGACAAAAATTAGTACTGAACTATTTGAAATCGCACAACCAGTCTGGAACTTAAGCTATCAACATCCATTCATCACTGAACTAGCCGCTGGTAAGTTACCCTTAGAAAAATTTCGTTATTATCTCAAACAGGATCGTTATTATTTAGAACAGTTTGGTGATTTACATGAAAAGATTGCCCAACTAATTGATAATCCCGCGGATAAAGAAATCCTGTTAGTCGGCGCCAACGATATGCATGATGGCGAACTCGACATTCGAAACACTATGTTCCAAGAAATTGGGATTACTGCAGATGAAATTAAAAGTACCCCCATCGCCCCAACCGCGTATAGTTATGTCACCCATATGAACTATGAATTAACTAACGGGACCACTGCTTCTGCCGTCGCTGCTTTACTACCCTGTTACTGGTTATACAGTGAAATTGGCCATCGGCTCATTAACGCTCAATCTCCCGTGCCGATTTACCAAGAATGGTTAGATAGCTATGCCAGTACTGAATTTGATGGTGGCACGAATCAAATGGTGCAACTTATCGATCACCTTAGTGAACAAGCCGATTCTGCTGAACGAGCTCAAATCAAAGATTCTTTCTTAAAAAGCAGTAATTACGAATTAAACTTTTGGCAAATGGCTTACACAATGGAAAATTGGGCGGGTTAATTATTTATATTTTGCCAAAACAGCCACTTTTGGTTAACATTATTATTTCCACAAACAATAACCGCTTACATTTTTTGATAAAATCCGGCCATAATTCCTAAATTACATCCATTAATGTGTTAAACTAAGCGTTAATCACATTAAGTTTGGAGGAATTTTAACGTGCAAAGTCTAATTGACACTTATACCCTGAATAATGATGTAAAAATTCCAATCGTCGGTTTTGGTACTTGGCAGTCTGCTGATGGTGACATCGCTTACCAATCTGTTCAAACCGCGATTGATGCTGGTTATCGCCATATTGATACTGCAACTGCATATGGTAATGAAGTCAGTGTCGGGAAAGCAATCAATGACAGTGATGTTGATCGTCATGATATTTTTTTGACGACTAAACTTTGGAACGATGATCATGGTTACGAAGCCACGACCAAAGCACTTGATAACTCGTTAAAAAGTTTGGACACCGATTATGTCGATCTATACTTAATCCATTGGCCTAATCCAGTTGAGTTCCGTGATAACTGGGAACAAATTAATGCGGAAAGCTGGCAAGCAATGGAAGAAGCTTATAAGGCCGGGAAAGTTCGTGCCATTGGGGTATCCAACTTCCGTCCTCACCACTTAGCTTCATTAATGAAGACGGCCACAATTACGCCCGCCGTTAACCAAAACTACTTAAATCCTAGCGATATGCAGCCTGAAGTAATTCACGCTAATGAACAATATAATATTTTAAATGAAGCTTATAGTCCCCTTGGGACCGGTGAACTATTATCCGTGCCACTACTTCATGAACTTGGTGAAAAGTACGGTCATAGTGCTGCTCAATTAACGCTTCGTTGGTCATTGCAACATGGCTTTTTACCATTACCTAAATCAACCCATGCGGACCGCATTCAACAAAATACTGATATCTTCGACTTCACAATTAGCGATTCAGATATGAAGGCCATTGATGGTTTACATGGTACTACTCGCGTTGCTGATGATCCTGATTTAGTTAACTTTTAAATATAAACTAAGAAACGGCCAGTGCATAACGCACTGACCGTTTTTATATTTATGAGCATTTATAAAAAGATTAACAACATCCAAATGATTCCAACAATGACCCACCAGTATCTAGCTAACCATTCCAACCATTATTAATCGGTTGCTGTTGATCCGACTTGTCAGCATCTAGAAACTCTTTCATCAATCGGCTTTGAGAATTAACTGGTTCAACACCTAGCACTAATTCATCCAAGCTAACCTCTAATACTTTTGCCAGTTGAACCAAATTATTCATATCCGGAACTGATTCGCCATTCTCCCACTTGGAAATTGACTGTCGTGATAAAAATATTTTTTCAGCTAATTCATCTTGCGAAAAATTCGCGGTTTTTCGTAATTCAACTAATTTTTTGGAAAATTCAGTGATTTGTTTTGCCATCATAATCACTCCTCATTAATTTATAACTTAAGTATAGCAAACACCCTCTTTACAAACACGCACTTATCAAGCCATCAGCCCTTTACAATTACGCAACTAATGGTTGCATTGACCATTAAATCAATCTTTTATCATGAATTGACTCACTATGATACACACGGCTTGGTTACCATGTTATAATTACCGTTAGCACTTTTTGTAGAACGAATATTGTCAAATGAATAGGAAAAACACATGAAAACATATTATGATCGCACCAAAAATGATACTGTCAAAATGGATGTTGGAACTCGTTTCCCACTGACCATCAAACAAATCGGGATTAATGGCGAAGGAATTGGCTACTATAAGCACAAGATCGTCTTCATTCCCAATGCCTTACCTGAAGAATTAGTAACGGCGGAAGCCACTGAAGTGACCGACCGTTATATTCGTGCCAGAATTCACACCATGCGTCGGGAAAGCCAGCATCGAGTACCAACTCGGGATAGCTATGCCGAAGAAGTTGGTGGTTTCGAACTCGAACACCTTTCATACCCACAACAATTAAAATTTAAACGTGACTTAGTCATGCAATCACTTGAAAAATTCAAACCTCGAGGTTACAACAAGTACCAAATTCGTGCCACTCTTGGTATGGAAAATCCTTACGAATATCGGAACAAAGCCCAATTTCAAATTCGGATGATTGATGGTCATGTTGCTGCTGGATTATTTAAGCCTGGTAGCCATGATCTGGTCGATTTAGAAACCTGTTCCGTTCAAATGCCTGCTACTATGAAAGTAATGCGGGCCATCGTTAAAATGATTGAAGATCTTGGCATCCCCGTTTATGACGAAGAAGCCAATTCTGGTATCATAAAAACGGTCGTTGTTCGGGTCGCTAATGAAACTGGTAACGTTCAAGTCACGTTCATTACGAACACCCCTAAATTACTCAAAAAACATAATTTATTAACTCGTATTGCGGAAGAACTTCCCGAAGTCACTTCCGTTATGCAAAACGTTAATAAAGGTACTAGTCCCTTAGTTTGGGGAAGTGAAACAATTCATTTAGCTGGTTCAACCGCGATTACTGAAAAAATCAATAACCTTCAATTCCGTTTATCGGCTCGGGCCTTCTTACAATTGAACCCCGCACAAACTGATGTCTTATACGCTGAAACCCGGCGTGCCCTCCGCGTAAACAAACACGACACATTAGTCGATGCTTATGCCGGAATTGGAACTATCGGGCTTTCAATGGCCACTAAAGTTAAACAAGTGGTTGGGATGGAAATTATTGAAGATGCTGTCAAAGATGCCAACTTCAATGCGGCTTTAAACGGAATCGATAACGCACATTACGAAGTCGGCACTGCTGAAGATATCATGCCGCAATGGCTTGAACAAGGACTGCAAGTTGATGCGATGGTTGTCGATCCACCACGTGCCGGTCTTGATGAAAAGTTAATTGAACAAATTTTATTAGCTGATCCCGAAAAATTGGTTTATGTTTCATGTAATCCTTCAACTTTAGCTCGCGATTTAGTCACGTTGACTGATCGTTATAACGTTGAATACATGCAACCAGTTGATATGATGCCACAAACACCAAAATGTGAAGTTGTGGTTAAGTTAGTAAGAAACTAAATATTAGCATCCCATAAAGGGCCTTGATTCGTTTGAATCATGGTCTTTTTTTCATCACTTTGAATAATTAATTTCTGAATAAACAAAATAAAAGTATTGACAAGATTTAAGAAAGTAATTATTATACTACTCAATACTTATTAAATAATTTAAATGACTACAAGATGAGTAAAGAAATTTAATTTTTTTAGAGAGCACATGGCTGGTGAAAATGTGTAAAGTTGATTTCTTGAATATGGTCTTGGTTGTGTGCATTAGTGAGGCTTTGGCTTAACTGATGTCGGGGTGGCTACCGTTATTATTTGCCAAGTCCTAGTGCATCCGGAGGCACTGTGACTTACAAAGCTATTTTTCGTGAGGAAAATAGAAATTAAGGTGGTAACGCGAAAAATCGTCCTTGAATTCAATTATTGAATTCAAGGACGATTTTTTTTATTTAAATTATTAAGTACAAGTAACAACATTCTAGGAGGAATTATTTATGTCAATCTATAAAAAATTAATATCATTTACTGGATTAGCCTTAATAGCATTAGGAATTGGTTTAACAGCTTCTAGCAACACCGTCAGTGCTAACACCACCGTTAAAATCGGGATTAGCGGCAGTGATCATCGAACTTGGAATGCCGCTGAAAAGAAATTAAAAAATGAAGGAATTACTTTAAAATTTGTTTCCTTTAGTGACTATAACCAACCAAACACCGCCTTAAAAAATGGCGATATTGATTTAAATGCCTTCCAAACCAAATATTTCCTTGATGATTGGAAAAAGACCCATAATGCTAAATTAACTGCAATTGGAAAAACTGAAATTGCACCCATGGCTTTATACTCAAGCAAATATAAAAAAGTTAGCCAAATTAAAAAGGGCGATACTATAACGATTAGTAACGACGCCACTAATGAAGGTCGGGCCCTAACGTTACTTCAAAATGCGGGACTGATTAAAATTAAAAACACAACCCTACCCACCGTTAGTGACATTACAGAAAACAAGTTAAACCTAAATATTAAAGCTGTAGATTCCGCTCAAACAGCCCATTCATTAGGTGATGTAGCTGCAGCCGTTGTTAATAACGGGGTTGCTTCAGATTCTGGATTAAAAATCAAAAATGCTTTATACGCTGAAAAAGTCAATAAACAATCCAAACCTTATATCAACGTTATCGCTGCTCAAACTAAGGACAAGAATAATAAAACTTATAAAAAAGTCGTGGCTGCTTTCCAGACTAACGCAACGAAAAAAATTATTAAAAAGATTTCCAATAATTCCGAAGTCCCAGCATGGGATATTAAGCTCAAATAAAATTATATTGGGAGTGATCACAAATGATTAAAAATAATTTAGCAGTCAATCTAATAAATATCGATGTAACTTTTAAACAAAAAAATCATGTTATCAAAGCCGTAGATGATGTCACTCTTAAAATTGAAAAAGGCGATATCTATGGCATCGTTGGTTATTCAGGGGCCGGCAAAAGTACGTTAGTTCGAGTTATCAATTTATTACAAGCACCCAGTAACGGTAGCGTTATTGTTAATGATCAAAATATGCTTGCCCTTCATAGCAATCAACTCCGCTATGCTCGAAAAAAAATTGGCATGATTTTTCAACATTTCAATTTGATGAATGCCCGTACCGTTGCTGGCAATGTTGCTTTCCCTTTGAGAAAAAGTAACCTTACCAAAAAACAAATCAACGATAAAGTTGACCAGCTATTAGCATTAGTTGGATTAACCGATAAAAAATTGACCTATCCATCCCAACTATCAGGTGGTCAAAAACAACGGGTCGCAATTGCTCGTGCGCTTTCAAACGATCCTGATATTCTTATCAGTGATGAAGCCACTAGCGCCCTTGATCCAAAAACGACCAAATCAATTCTTATTTTACTAGCTTCATTAAATCAAAAATTAAATTTAACCATCATATTAATTACTCATGAAATGCAGGCCGTTAAACAAATTTGTAATAACGCTGCCGTGATGGAAAACGGTCGGATTGTAGAGAGAAATAATATCGTTAACATCTTTAGTCAACCTGAAGTTAAAATCACCCAAGAGTTTGTCGCAACTGCCAACCAAATCGACGAAGCAATTGACAGTGTTTTAGCACAACCAAATATCAAGCATCTAAAAACCAACGAGGTTCTAATTAAACTTAAGTATATTGGAACCGTAACTGATGAGCCAATCATCGTTGGCCTTTATAAACAATTTGAGGTAACTGCCAATATTTTAGCAGGAAATGTTGAAAATTTAAAAGATACGCCGGTTGGTAATCTAGTAATCATTTTATCTGGACAAGCGAATAACGTTAAACATGCATTGAAATTTTTAGAAGGTTTAGATGTTAAAGTTACCATCCTCAAAATTGGTAATGACATAAAATCCGTAATTGGAGGGAGTAAACGATAATGCATTCTTTACTAATTCATTTATTTCCAAACGTGGTTTCTCAGTGGAATCTCGTAACCCAAAGTTTTACTGAAACCCTATTCATGGTCGGATGGACTGCTCTTATTGCCGGAATAATTGGGATATCTTTTGGAATTTTATTAACTATTACCGGTCCAAAAGGCATCCTGGAAAATACATTAGTTTATAGCGTTTTAGATAAATTTATTAACATCATCCGATCAGTTCCCTTTATTATTTTACTAGCCTTAGTAGTGCCATTAACCAGAATAATCGTTGGCACTTCCATTGGAACCATTGCTGCTATTGTTCCGCTGTCCATTGGGGTATTTCCTTTCTATGCACGGCAAGTTCAAAATGCACTCGTTGAAGTCGATTCGGGCATTATAGAAGCCGCACAGGCAAGCGGTTCAAGTAACTTCGATTTAATTTTTGGAGTTTACCTGAAAGAAGGAACATCGGAATTAATCAGAGTTTCTATCGTAACCTTGATTGGTGTAATTGATTTTACCGCGATGGCCGGCGCTATTGGTGGCGGTGGCTTAGGTAACCTAGCAATTAGTCTTGGCTACGATCGTTTTGAAAACGATATTACGATTGCAGCAACCCTAATCATCCTAGTCATGGTCTTAGTTACTCAAACAATTGGTGACTACTTTGTTCGTCGCACTACCCATTAACTTAAAGGAGATAATTAAATGTCAAAAGAAGATAATATCAAAACATTTCAAGAAAAACTGGCCGATTATATCCAACTGAGTTCTGTTTCTGCGCAATACCAGAATATCAACGTAACTGCGGAATTTTTGAAAAAGACATTAACCGAATTAGGTGGTCAAGTTCAAGTATTCGATGATCAAAAATTCCCACTAGTCTTCGCAGACTTCCCCACAACTGACCCCAATTCTGATCAACCGACTGTACTTTTTTATAATCATTATGATGTTCAACCTGCCGAACCTCTCGAACTTTGGCATAGTGATCCTTGGACCCTAACTAAACAAGACGGAAAGTTAATTGGTCGCGGAATTGCAGATTGTAAAGGTGATTTATTTGTCCGTTTAACCGCATTAAAAAATTACATTGATGACAACGGTCAACCGCCCGTCCACATCAAATTTTTAATTGAAGGTGCCGAAGAAATTGCTAGTAATGGATTGGAATACTATTTTAAAAAATACTCGAATTTGTTCCAAACTGATTTAGTTGTTTGGGAATCTGGCAGCAAAAATGAAAAGGGACAATTAAGTATCACTGGCGGTAATAAAGGTATCTGTTGCTTCGAGCTATCAGCAACCTCAGCCAATATTGATTTACATTCATCATATGCAGCCATTGTTGATGGGGCATTGTGGCACCTAGTTGATAGTATTTCCAGTTTGCGTGACCGTGGTAAAATTGCCATTGAAGGATTTTATGACGGTATTGAAGAACCAACTGATCGAGCCAGAGAGCTAGCCCATCAAATGAATTTGTCTCCAGAAAAATTAACTGAACAATACCAACTCGCATATCCATTAATTCCAGGTAATGAAATTAATAAAATCAAAGAGGCCTACTTATTTTCTCCTAGTCTTAATATTGAAGGAATTAGTGGTGGCTATGAAAATGAAAGTGTTAAAACCGTGTTACCAAGGTATGGGGTTGCTAAATTTGATATTCGACTAGTTCCCGGCCAAGAACCAGAGGATATCGCAAAAAAAGTTGAAGCCCAATTAAAGAAAAATGGTTTTAATGATATTAAGATTGATTACACCATGGGAAGCAAAGCCTATCGATCTGATATGGATGCGCCCTTAATCAATACCTTAATTCAAACTGCAAAAACCGTCTACGGTGGCGAAAACAGTATTGAGGTATTACCTACTTCTGCCGGTACGGGACCATCATATAACTTTAATCATTATCTTAATGCTCCCATTGCTGCATTTGGCATTGGCAACCCCCAATCTGGGGCCCACGCACCTAATGAAAATGTTTATGAAGCCGACTACCTTCAAGGAATTGAATTAATCAGTCGGTTTTTCACCAATCTCACGAAAAATAAATAAAAATAACCCTCGATGTTGAACAAAATTCAACACTGAGGGTTTTCGTATCTATATTTATTTTAAAATCACTTGCCATTGTTTCCAGACATTCTCTGGTGAATAAGATTCACTTAATTGATAAGCTTGGTCACTCATCGACTGCCATAATTGATCATCTTGTAGTATCTTTATCGCCGCATTGGCCACTTCAGAAATATTATTAGTTTCAATTAAACGACCATTATTTCCATCAGTAATAATTTCCGCCGGCCCATAATGATAATTACAACTAATCACTGGCACTCCATGACTAAGGCCTTCAACCATTGCTAACGGTTGACCATCTTGTTTCCCTAAATCAAGCATTAATTGCGCAGTATCATATGGTTCATCTACACCCGGTTGATAACCTCTAAAGTTAACGGAATCATCATTGATTTTCAAATCAATCACTTGCTGTTTAAAATTAGCTAAATCTGATTTACTACCATAACCATACAAATCCAAGTTAGTAGTCGGTACCGCTTCATGAATTAACTTATAAGCTTGTAATAATTGATCAATTTCTTTATCTTTACCTAATCGGCCGACATAAATCAAATTACCAGGTTTACGTGCACTTAATTTCACCGGTTGGTAATGTTCAGCAATTGCACCACTAATCGTATAAATATGCTTTTTAAACTTCGGTAATCGTTGCTGCAAATGTTCCCGCTGTTGATTAGTCATTACGATAATCCCAGCTAATTTCTTCAAACCTTTCGGGGTAAATGGTACTGCATATGAACCATCATAGGCCCCTAAAACTTCATCTTGCCCATCGCGTGCATGATTCATTGGCAACCACAAATATTTCTTAGCACCCGATTCCATACTCATTACTGGCATATTCGCTACTGCTGGTCGATCAGCGATAAACACATTATTTTCATCGTTAGCTTGATTTAGTTCGTCTAAAAAGTACGTGAATAAATCATCTATTGAATTGAAAAAACGATCCCGCCCCCGATAATTCAACAACTGATTTAAAGAATTAATTGGCGTGTTGGCCGTTGATTTAATGTAGTGACGTTCCATATATCGCGTACCATCGGGACGATAATACACTTGATAACTCATGTGCCCTTCGCCATCGAAGAATTCATCGACTGATTTAAAGCCACGAATATCATACTGTTCCCGATTAGCTAAGTTCCCTGCAACATCAAAGTAATCAACCCGTGCAATCTGGCCCACTGTGCCACTGGCAAAGTGGATTTCGCCCACTAGTCGGCCGCCATCTTTAATCGTTCGCGAATTATTACCGGTGCTCACTTGGTAATCCACCGGAATTTTCAAATCCTTGGTTTTTAACTCATGACCCACATAATCAATTGTATTGCCAAAAAAATCAAACATATTAATAATCTGTTCATCATTTAAATTAAACTTTTTAATTGTCCGATGTAATTGATTATCATGATTTCGCGTCACGATTTTAGCGGGAGTTTGAAACTGATCAAACAATTTAATTCGTTTAAATTCAGCATGTTCCAAACTTGAATTTTGGCTCAAAATATATTCGTTCACAAAATAAAACATTAGTGAGCCCCCTTTTCAAATTGGTCGGCATCTTGAATTAAAACTTGCCATTTTTCCATGACCGCCGCCTCGGAATAACGACGACTGTCGGCATACGCATGTTGACTAAATAATGCGAGTTTATCCTGATCTTGAAGCAATGAAATGATTGCCTGCGCTAAGCCATCAATATCACCGTTAGTCGTTAACAAGCCATCTTGTTGATCAATCACCACATCGGCTGGACCGTACTTAATATCATTAGCAATGATTGGTAAGCCATGTGATTGTGCTTCAACTAATGACAACGGTAGACCTTCTGCCCGGCTAGGAAGAATTAACAATTGGGCATCATTATAAATACTAGCCACATCGGCCGTATATCCCCTAAAATTAATTGATTTTTCCAATTCTTCTTCTTTAACAATTGCTTTGACCTTTTTACCAAAATCAGCATTTTCATAACCCCATAAATCAAGGGTTGCCTCAGGTAAAACTTTAATCACTTGTTTCCAAGCTTTGACTAATTGATCTTGTTGCTTTTCAGATGAAATCCGCGCCACCATCACGACTTTTAATGGGGTACGCTTTGAAAACTCAATTTGCTTCGCTTCTAATGTCGCAGTTG
Organism: Paucilactobacillus oligofermentans DSM 15707 = LMG 22743; assembly: GCF_001434315.1. Lineage (GTDB taxonomy): Bacteria > Bacillota > Bacilli > Lactobacillales > Lactobacillaceae > Paucilactobacillus > Paucilactobacillus oligofermentans. The sequence goes on from NZ_AZFE01000002.1 coordinate 94,212, forward strand.
ATACGACCGGTCCCGGGATTTGATAAATCTTAATCGCTTCATCCCCAAACCGCGCATCTAAATCAATTTTTTGCTGCTTAGTCAACCCAATCAAACCGTCCCAATCATTCAAATGATTCAAGCCAAATGCATAGTTATAATTATATTCGGCGTGCAACATATCCTTTGAAGCATTTACATGGTTATTATGAAGCTGCATAGCTCGATAGACCCGCTTTTTCATATGAAATACGGGCCATGCTAATTCGTATGAACGATCAACAATTAGTTTAGGTGCCGTTCCATCATTGAGCTGATTATCACTCACCATTTGATCATAAAAAAAGCTCACTAACTCATTAAAGTTCGCAAATGAATATTTGTGATCAGCATAATTTAAAATAAAATGCTCAATCGCTTTGCCCTGACGATCATGCAAACGCGACTTTTGAATCGCAATTGTCCCATCTGGTTTAAGATAGTTTTCAATCGCAATTTTGCCATCCCAACCATAGATTTGTTCAACCGACATAAAACCACGCACATCAAACCACTTAACTTTTAATAGTTTTCCATAGTGATCAAAATACTGTAGGTTCATGACCCGTTTATCCGCTTCGCTGTGACGACGAACGTACATCATTCGTTGATCATTTTCATAATAATTATAACTGGGTCCATCGGCAGCCCGTCGCCACGTTGAATCAATGTTAATATCTTGAATCATTGTTGGTTGAGCCGGAATATCTAACGTTTCTTGGAAATAATCATATAAATTAACTAATTGATTATCTGCAATCCCAGCGGCCTGCGTAACCCGGTGTAATTCATTATTATATTGAATTGTCACGATTTTAGCAGGCACTTTAAAACTATTAAATAAATTCAGACGCTTAATTTGAGCGTGCTCAATTCCCGATTTATGGTCTTGCATATTATCATCTAAAAAGTAATACATAACGGCTCCTTCCGGTTTGTTTTATTGTATAGATAATAACATATATTAACTTTGTGACCATATTTTGACGAAATGTTTATAAGTTTTTGAATGTTAATATCAATGTTCAATAAATAGGCGGTATGTTATGATATATCAATAGTTAACAGGAGGAACAACGACTAATGCAAGACCCATTTAACAATCAAAATAATTCCGAACAAGACCCTAACGACCCATTTTCTGGATTACCAATTCCACCAAACTATGCGCGGATTGTAAATAAAGAAAATCGCCAAGTCCGAATTGCCAAAGTTGGCGTTTCTTGGACTACTTTTTTCTTTGGTCCACTACCCTCTGTTTTTCGTGGTGACTGGTATAACTTTGCCTTGATGTTAGTCATTGATGTCGCCTATGGCTTACTACTTTCAATGCTTGGTCTTGAAGTCGTTAATACCGATACTGCTTCAAACTTAATGTTGATTTTAAACGTCCTGCCATCAATTATTTTCTCCATTTTTTATAATATGATGTATTTCCGCCATAAATTTTACACCGGTTATGAACCAGCTGACGAACGTTCAAAAGAACTACTCGTGAAAGCCAAATACTGGAAAGATTAATACTAATTAGCAGTCCAATCATCAATTTTGATGATTGGACTTTTTAATTATTTATTAAATTAATTCACTAAATCCAACATTTAATGATTATCAATACATTTTAATGTATACTTATTATAATAATAAAATTATGGAGGACTTTAATGAAGCTACCAATTCACAAACCACTCGTTCGCGGATTCTTAATGATTGTCGCCCTAGAAATTATCGCCATCGCCATCAATATGTTTTTTGCCCCTCACGAAGTTGCTGCTGGTGGAGCAACCGGGATCGCCATCTTAGTTCAAGAAGCTTTTAAAATTCCACTGTGGATGACTACTTTGGGTGTCAACATGCTGATGATGATTTTGGCTCTTTCATTTCTTAATGGCGGGACCACACGCCGTATTTTATTTGGTAGTCTTGCCCTACCAGTGCTGTTATCAATTACTCCGCAAATGATGATCATTCAAGATCGCCTGCTCGCAATTATTATTGGTAGCTTAGTGATTGCTGCCGGTTTTGCTTTAAATTATCGCATCGATGCCTCTAGTGGTGGAACCACGGTTCCACCCATGATTTTCGCAAAATACTTTAAAATTAGGCCTTCAATTGGATTATTCATGGTTGATTTTGTGGTCTGTCTATTCAATATTCCCGTGACCGGTTTTGAGGCCTTTGCATTAGCAATTTTCTCAGTCGGAATTACTAGTCTTGCGATGAACTATATCGAAACTGGTTTTGACCGCAAAAAAACTGTTTATATTATGAGCAACGAACATCTACCCCAAATTGAAGATAATATTTTAACTCACACAGATTATGGAATGACGATTCATCAAGTCGTTGGTGGTTATTCAAATGAACCCCGCGAAATGTTGATGGTGATTGTTGAACAACGTGATTTCAGACACCTAGTTAACCGTGTCCATAAAGTTGATCCAATTGCCTTCATTATTGCAACCGAAGCGACCGAAGTGCACGGTGGCAGTATCGAATAAATTAAAACGGAAGTTCCCAAATTGGGAGCTTCCGTTTTTTATTACCAAGCCGCTGGATCTTCTCGCCATTTTTTCAATGAATCAATATCCGAACTTGTAATTAAATTTTCAGTTTCCGCCGTTGCAATCAAAGTACTATAATCGGTTACTGCATAATAATCGAGTCCGTAATCTCCAAAATTTTTAGTCGCGGCATCTAATTGATACGTAAACACCGCGCAAACTCCTATGACATCGGCGTCAGCCGCTTTTACGGCATCAACTGCCTTTAACACACTGCCACCCGTCGAGATTAAATCATCAATTAGCACGACTTTTTGTCCGGCTTTTAAATCACCTTCGATTTGATTACCTTGACCGTGATCTTTAGGTTTTGACCGCACATAAATCATTGGTAAATCTAACATTTGCGCAACCCACGCGGCGTGTGGGATTCCCGCCGTTGCGGTTCCAGCAATCACTTCGACTTCTGGGAAATGTTCCCGAATAATCGCACAAATACCGGTATAAATATTTCGGCGAACGCTCGGATAAGAAATGGTCATTCGATTATCCGTATAGATGGGACTCTTAAGACCACTAGCCCAAGTGAATGGATCATTAGGTTTTAAAGCGACGGCCCCAATTGCTAATAAATCATGGGCTACTTTTTCTGCGATTGATTCATTCATATTAAGCCTCCAAGAATTGTTTTGTAATTTCAAGATATGCGGCTGCCGGATTATCACTTTGCGTAATTGGTCGGCCAACTACAATTGCATTACTTCGTAAATGACTCGCTTGCGCTGGGGTTACCGTTCGTTTTTGGTCATCATTAACACTTAAATCTGGTCGAATTCCCGGTGTGACACATAAAAATTCATCCCCGACCACGGGCCGAATAACTGATAACTCTTGAGCTGAACAGACTACTCCATCAACTCCTGCTTGTTCCGCTAATTGGGCATAATTTTGAACAGATTCCTTCATCGTCAAATCCACATGCTGTTCGTCATGTAACATTTGATCATCCGTGGACGTCAATTGAGTAATGGCTAATAACTTAGCTGGTTCAACCCCGACTTCTTTAGCACCGGCCTGTAAACCACGAAGCCCAGCTGTTAACATTACTGACCCCCCAGCCGCATGAATCGTTGCAAATTGGATGCCTAAACGACCAATCGATGTCATTGCTTGTTCCACGGTATGGGGAATATCGTGTAATTTTAAATCTAAAAAAATTTGAAAATGACGTTGTTGGATTTCTCTGATCATACTGGGACCTTCGGCATAAAATAGTTCCATCCCGATTTTGATAATTGGTTTTGGTTCAACCTCAAACTGGTCTAATAACTGAATTGCGGCTTGTCTTGACGGAACATCCAGTGCCACAATTGGTTGGTATTTTTTCAAAATTGTACCTCCGCTAAATCAGTCAATTTATCAATGTGGTAATAGTCCATCACAGTTGGCAATTGTGCAATGATTTTTGGACAAGCCAGTGGATCATGATAGTTAGCGGCACCAACTTGAACGGCATTTGCCCCCGCCATCATATATTCTAAAACATCTTCAGCGGATTCAATCCCACCGACTCCGATAATTGGAATTTGTGAGACACTTCGAACTTGATGAATCATCCGAATTGCCATTGGTTTCAACGCTGGTCCTGATAAGCCACCAGTTTGATTACCTAATACGGGCTTACGGGTTTGCAAGTCAATACTCATCCCCGTCAACGTATTAATCATCGTTAATCCTGCTGCTCCACCACGTTCGGCGGCTAAAGCAATTGGGACAATATCAGTAATATTGGGCGTTAATTTTACATACAAAGGAACGCGACTAACCGCCACACAAGCACGGGTTAATTTTTCAACCGTGTCGGGATCCGTTCCCATCGCCAGTCCACCATGAGCAACATTCGGACATGAAACATTTAATTCAATCGCACTCACATCATTTGACGAACTTAATTTACGGACTACCGTCACATAGTCTTCTTCACTAAAACCACCGGCACTTGCAATTACGGGTAATTCAGGAAAATGTTCACCGAGCCATGGTAATTTTTCAGCCACGACGGCGTCGACCCCAACATTTTGCAGGCCATTTGCATTCATCCAACCAGCTGTCGTATTGGTCGTTCGCGGTTGCGGATTTCCTTCACGGGCGAGTGGTGTCGTCGATTTAATCACCAATGAACCTAATACATTTAAATCATATTTTTCGGCGTATTCTTGACCATACCAGCAAGTTCCACTCGCTGGCATCACGGGATTCTTTAAGTCTAATCCTGGCAATTTAACGTTGAGTCGATTTGACAACATGCTGATTCTCCTTAATTTATTCGGCTTAAGTATCGTGTTCGTCTACAATGCTGCTAAAGTATAACTTTGTTCTTCTAACATCCCCGTAAGTGCATTCAAAGTATCCAATGATGTCAGTAAGAGAATTTCATGACTAATGGCTAAGGCACGCATTTTAGCGCCATCTTCATGATGACTATTGCCATCATCCACCGTATTCACCACCATCGAAATTTTTTGACTGGCGAGTACTTTTCCTAATTCATGGTCACCATCGCTGCCAAATTTACCCACACGATTAGCAACTTTGATCCCATCTTTTTCTAAATAATCTGCCGTGCCATCAGTCGCTGAAATTCTAAAACCTAACTCGATTAATCGGCGGGCGATAGTTGTTGCTCGGGCCTTTTGTTGATCATCAATGGTTAATAAAACTTGACCTTCGCTTGGAATATCAAATCCGCTACCGAGAAAAGCTTTGGCTAAGGCTTTGGCAAAAGTGGCATCACTGCCCATTACTTCACCAGTTGATTTCATTTCTGGACTTAACAGGCTGTCCACGTTGTTCAACTTGCTAAATGAAAAGACGGGGGCTTTGACATGTACTTGCCCCGTATAGGCAGCAATTCCCGTTTGATAGCCAATATCAGCTAACTTTTCGCCCATAATTACTTTAGTGGCTAATTGAGTCATTGGAATATCAGTTACTTTACTTAAAAATGGCACGGTTCGACTAGCGCGCGGATTAACTTCAATGACATAGACGGTTTCATCATGCACAACAAATTGGACATTCATTAAGCCCCGACATTTTAGTTCCAGCGCTAACTTAATCGTGGCTGCTTCAATTTGATCAATCACAGTTTGCGAGAAAGTTTGAGCGGGATAAACCGCCATTGAATCACCCGAGTGAATCCCTGCACCTTCAATGTGTTCCATAATTCCGGGAATCAATACCGTCTCACCATCACAGATGGCATCAACTTCACATTCTTTACCTGATAGATAGCTATCAATTAATACGGGATGATGTGGTGAAACTTCAACGGCCGTGGTCATATACGTTTGTAACTGTTCATCACTATGGACAATTTGCATGGCGCGACCACCCAATACATAACTTGGCCGGACTAACACTGGATAACCAATTTCATTCGCATTGGCTTGGGCTTCGTCATTGGTAAAAGCCGTTTTTCCAACTGGTTGTGGAATTGCCAATTGCTTGATAATTTGATTAAATTCATCTCGATCTTCGGCGCGGTCAACATCGGCCACCGTCGTGCCTAAAATTTTTACCCCATGTTCCTCTAGTGGTGCCGCGAGATTAATGGCCGTTTGACCACCAAATTGGACGATGACCCCGAGTGGCTTTTCAACATCAACGACATTTAAAACATCTTCTAGCGTGAGCGGTTCAAAATATAGCTTGTCAGAAATTGAGAAATCAGTCGACACCGTCTCCGGATTATTATTCATAATCACGGCTTGATACCCCGCCTCTTTCAAAGTTTGGGCACAATGGACGGTCGCGTAATCAAACTCAATCCCTTGACCGATTCGAATTGGTCCCGAACCTAAGACTAGCACCGTTTTATCACTATCAGCATGTCTTTCAGTTTCCGTTTCATAAGTACTATAAAAGTATGGCGTGTGGGCTTCAAATTCACCAGCACAAGTATCGACCATCTTATAAGTAGGTAACAAATTTTGGCCCTTACGTACATTCCTAATCTCATCGGTCGTCATTTGCCAAAAGTCCGCGATCATTTCATCAGAAAAACCATTTTGTTTCGCTAATTTTAATAACTCTGAAGCATTAGGTTGTGCTTTTAGCGCCGTTTCAATTTCAAAAATTCGTAATAACTTGTCTAAGAAAAACAGATCAATTTTCGTTAATTCGTGAATCTCAGGTAGCGACCAGTGGCGCTTAATCGCTTCATAAATCGCAAACAAGCGATCATCACGCGCATGGACTAACAAGTCAGCTAACTCTTCATCAGTTTTGGTTGCCATTTCCGGTAAGGTTAAACTTTGCGTTTCAATTTCCAGCGAGCGAACCGCTTTTTGCGTGGCTTCCTCTATATTTCGGCCAATCGCCATTACTTCACCGGTCGCTTTCATTTGCGTCCCTAAGTTACGATCTGCTTGATTAAACTTATCAAAGGGCCAGCGCGGAATCTTGGCGACTACGTAATCCAGCATTGGTTCAAACATCGCAAAAGTTGTTTGGGTGACCGGATTTTTAATTTCATCTAACGTCAATCCGACTGCAATTTTAGCCGCTAACTTCGCAATTGGATAACCGGTGGCTTTAGAAGCTAAGGCGGATGACCGACTAACCCGTGGATTAACTTCAATGATGTAATATTCAAAACTGTTGGGATCCAAAGCTAATTGAACGTTACAGCCACCTTCAATTTTTAACGCTGAAATTAATTTCAACGACACATCCCGGAGCATTTGATATTCACGGTCGGATAAGGTTTGAACTGGCGCATAGACAATCGAATCCCCCGTATGAATCCCAACCGGGTCAAAATTTTCCATCGAACAAACGACCATCGTATTATCAGCATGATCGCGCATGACTTCAAACTCAATTTCTTTAAACCCGGCAATACTTTGTTCAATTAACACCTGGGTAATTGGTGATAACGATAACCCGTTACTAGTAATTTCTTCAAACTCAGCTTCATCCTTTGCAATCCCACCACCAGTACCGCCCAAGGTATACGCCGGGCGAATAATTGCGGGAAACCCAATCGTTTGAACAAACTCGGTTGCTTCATCCAAGGTAGTGACGGTTTTTGATTGTGGTACTGGTTCCGCTAAATCTAACATTAACTGTTTAAACTGTTCGCGATCTTCAGCTTGCATGATTGATTTTAAGCTAGTGCCCAATAGTTCAACGTCATACTTTTCCAGCACTCCATGTTCATCGAGTTGCTTCGCTAAATTTAATCCAGTTTGGCCCCCAACGGTTGGTAAAATCGCATCAGGTTGTTCAATTCGAATCACCCGACTAACAAATTCCAAGGTTAACGGTTCAATATACACGCGATCGGCAATTTCTTTGTCGGTCATAATCGTGGCCGGATTAGAATTAATTAATACTACTTCATAGCCTTCTTCTTTTAAGGCAAGACATGCTTGTGAGCCAGAATAATCAAATTCCGCAGCCTGACTAATGATAATTGGGCCAGAACCAATGACCAATATTTTTTTTAGATCTTCACGTTTAGACATGTTGTTCTAGCTCCTTTTGTCGTTGTTGGCTATCAATCATTTCTAAGAAATCATCGAATAAATGACTGGCATCATGCGGACCTGGTGCTGCATCTGGATGAAATTGCACGGAAAAGGCGGGATATTGTTTATGACGTAAGCCTTCAACCGTTTGATCATTAATTTCTTCGTGAGTAATAAATAATTCGGTTTGCGCCACTGATTTGGCATCCACCGCATAACCATGATTTTGTGAGGTAAAATCAATGCGATTTGTAATAATTTCTTTCACGGGATGATTAAAGCCGCGATGACCAAATTTCATTTTAAAAGTATCACAGCCATTGGCGAGGGCGAATAACTGGTGACCCAGACAAATCCCAAAGATTGGCACAAGTTGTTCAATCGTCCGAATCATCTCTAACGCGGCCGGCACATTTTTTGGATCACCGGGTCCATTACTGAGTAAAACTCCGTCTGGCTGACAGTTAAGAACTTCTTGCGCCGTTGAATCTGCGGGTAAAACCGTGACGTTACAATTACGTTCGGCAAGTTCCCGAAGAATACTGTGTTTCAGACCAAAATCTACCACCACAATCCGTTTACCGGTATTTGGATTCGGATAAGCTTTATGGGTACTACTAAGTTCGACTAATTTAGTCGCTGATAACGCCAAACTATTAATCAATTCCGGAGCACTTTCAATTTCATCAACAATTGCGGCTTTGGTAGAACCTTGCATCCGAATTTTTTTAGTTAATGACCGCGTATCAATTCCCTTAATTCCAGGAATATCATGTTGTTTCAAAAAGGTATCGAGACTCATTTGATTACGCCAATTACTTGCCGTACGGGCAACTTCATGTGCCACGACTCCGGCTGTCGTGGGGGCAACTGATTCATCATCGTCAAAATTGATCCCATAATTACCAATCAATGGATACGTAAACATCAAGATTTCACCATTATATGATTGATCGGTGATTGATTCTTGATAACCCGTCATGCCCGTATTGAAAACTAATTCACCGGCTCGCGCAACGTCGGCACCAAACGCTTCACCTTCAATTACTTCGCCATTTTCAAAGACTAAATATCTTTTTTTCATTACATCCTCCGATACGCCACTTCGCCATCAACTACCGTTAGTACCGTTTCCCCATAAGCTTGTTTGCCAATAAATGGTGAATTATGACCTTTTGATAAAAATTCTTGGTCATCAATCGTGAATTCATGTTCTAAATCAAAGACCGCAATATCAGCCGGGGCTCCAATTTTTAATTCACCCGCATTCGGTAGATCAAAGATTTCTTTATTTTTCGTACTCATCCAGTCAATTAGCTGGGGTAATGTCCATAATTTTGATTTAACAAATTGCGTGTAAAGTAACGCAAACGCGGTTTCAGAACCCACAATCCCGTTTGGTGAATTCAAGAAACCATGTTGTTTCTCTTCATCGGTATGAGGGGCATGATCTGTGGCGATAATATCAATCGTGCCATCCATTAGTCCGTTAATACAAGCTTGCCGATCGTCAAAGTCACGTAATGGTGGATTCATTTTCATTTGCGAGTTATCAAACGTGATATCAGATTCATCTAATAAAATATGATGTGGGGTAACTTCACAAGTAACGTTGACCCCTTGTTGCTTAGCGTGTCGAACCAAATCAACACTTTCTTTGGTTGAGACGTGACAGACATGGTAGTGTACGCCAGTTACCTGTGCTAAAGCTAAATTTCGAGCGATTTGCGCGGTTTCACTCACATCAGGTAATCCAGGAAGTCCTAATCGTTTGGCGGCGTCCCCATCGTTAATAACCCCCTCAAAAGACAACTGCATATCTTGCGCGTGGTCACACATTGGTACTCCCAATTTCGCCATTTGTTGCATACCTTCATAAACAACCGCGGCATCTTGAATACCGGAACCGTCATCACTAAAGAATCGCGCCCCAGCTGCATTTAATTCGTCAAAATCAACCACTGCTTGTCCGGCACGTCCTTGAGTCACCGGAGCGTATTGTTCAATTTTAATTGCCCCTTGTTGGTTACGTGCTACTTGTTGGTGAAATTTTTCTGCTGTGTCACAAGTTGGGTTTAAGTTTGCCATTGCGGCGATTGTTGTATAACCACCATGTGCTGCTGCTTGGCTCCCCGTGATGATGGTTTCTTTGTTGGTATATCCCGGTTCACGTAAATGAACGTGCATATCAATTAAACCTGGTGAAACAAATGCCCCGTGTAAATCAATTTGTTCACTGGCAGATTGGGTAATTGAAGTAGCCATCTCAATAATTTTGCCACCATCAATTAAAATTTCGATTGGTTCCATTTGATGATGATTTAATTTACGTCCGTTTTTTAACAATAGCGACATGTGATTACTCCTTTTTTGGCTAATTGATTAACTACATTACTTCTTGATATCTTAAGACGCGGCTTAGAATTGCCATCCGTGCATATACACCATTTTTCATTTGTTCGAAGATTCGTGATTGAGGGCCTTCAACTAAGTCACTATCAATTTCAACGCCACGATTTACTGGAGCTGGATGAATAATGATGGCTTTGGGCTTCATCTGCGTAGCTCGCTCTTTGGTTAAACCAAACTGTTGATGATATTCGTCGCTGTCAAAATTCATGCCTTCAGTATCATTTAACCGTTCATTTTGAACCCGCAGTAAGTTAATGACATCCATGTCTGGTAAGAGCGTATCTAAGTCGCCATAAGTTCCATACTTTTCAAAATCGGAATCAAACCATTCTTTAGGACCAGAGAAGAAAACTTTTGCTCCCAAGCTATATAGCATTTGGGCATTTGAACGCGCCACGCGAGAATGTTTGATGTCTCCAACAATCAGTACTTTTAAATCATTGAAACTTTTAAATTCTTCCGCAATTGTCATCATATCCAATAAACATTGTGACGGATGCTGACCACTCCCATCACCCGCATTCACAATTCCAATTTTTAAATCTTCGCGTTTACATAAATCTCGGTAATATTCAGTTTCTGGATGACGAATCACGGCTACATTAACCCCAATTGATTCCAAAGTTTTTAACGTGTCATACAGCGTTTCCCCTTTATTAACTGAACTGGTTGAGGCATCAAAGTTAATCGTATCCATATTGAGCTTGTGTTCAGCCATTTGAAAACTACATTTGGTTCTGGTGGAATCTTCGAAAAATAGGTTGGCAGCATAAGCCTTTTGGAATAGTTCCGGCTTTTTACCCTCTTTGTAAGCTTGTGCCTCGTGGATTAAATCAAGTGCATCGTCTGCTTCCATGTGATCTACGGTTACCAAGTTTCGTTGAATTCTTTCTGCCATCATCATAAGTTGTTTTCCTTTCTATTCAAAAAAAGCGTCAAGTTAATCATTTTCTGATTAGCTCAACGCTTGTGTGAGTATAGTCCTGCAGCTGGATGCTACAAAAACTGTACTGTACCGTTTTGCTCTCTCAGGAAACAATTAAAAGGTTCAGTTACTTTATTTTATTTTTTCAATCGTAATATCTTCATGGCTATCATATTCTTCAACGGCAACATGAACTTGTTCATCCATAGCAGTTGGAATATTTTTACCTACAAAATCAGGACGGATTGGTAATTCACGGTGACCGCGATCAACCAACACAGCTAGCGAGATTTTCTTTGGACGACCAGCATCCATTAAAGCATCTAATGCAGCCCGAACGGTCCGACCGGTAAATAACACATCATCAACTAAGATAACGTGCTTATCGTTAATATCAACATTAATATCAACACCCTTAACTTCAGGTTCTTCATGATAATCAGCAACATGACGATCATCACGATACAAAGTTATATCTAATTCGCCAACGGGAATATCAATTTGTTCAAGCTGTTTAAGTCGCTTAGCCAAACGTTTAGCGATATAAACCCCGCGAGTTTTAATGCCTACAAATACAAGATCATCGACACCTTTATTCTGTTCGATAATTTCATATGTGATTCGAGTCAATGCGCGTTGCATGCTTGAACCATCAACAACTTCGTGTGCCACTAATCTCACGCTCCTTTTTAATATGTTTGAGTTTGCTGAAGTACCAGTTAAAAATAGAACCTCTCAGTTTTCACTAAGAGGTTCCTGTACATTTCTGCCGGTTTACTTCTCAGCCTCACTGGACTAAATTAAAGTTATTTAATTGTATTCATTTTAACGAATCAAATTATTCTTGTCAATGGTCTTAAAATAATTTTTTTATTCTTTTATTTGTTTACAGCTAGCTATTTTAATTGCACAAAAAAACACGAATCAATTAAGATTCGTGTTTTTTAAATGCATGGCGACGTCC
>NZ_AZFE01000024.1 GCF_001434315.1 Paucilactobacillus oligofermentans DSM 15707 = LMG 22743
TGCATGGCGACGTCCTACCCTCGCAGGGAGCGATCCCCCAACTACTATCGGCGCTTAGAAGCTTAACTTCTGTGTTCGGCATGAGAACAGGTGTATCCTTCTAGCCATCATCACCACACTATATGTCTTTCACTTGCGTGATTAACATGAGAACTTGCGCTCTCAAAACTAAATAATATCAAAAATTTTTTAAACCGGACACCACTATG
>NZ_AZFE01000025.1 GCF_001434315.1 Paucilactobacillus oligofermentans DSM 15707 = LMG 22743
GGTAAGACAACTTGTTGCATAAGCTGTTAGTTCCTTTACTTTAAAATTAATTTAGTTGCAGAAAACCTAAAAATCGAATATTATAATGTAGTACGATGGTAAACTTAAAGGAGGCGGATTAGAATGAGTAATACTATTATTAAAAACAAGACAATTTCAACTCGTGTAACACCTGACATTAGTGAACGGGCTAAAGCTAATCTAGCAAAACAAGGGCTAACCGTTTCTGAGTATATACGCTTATCGTTAGTTAAAGCGGCCAATAATGAAGTTCGATTAGTCAGCTTTTTAGATTCTCCGGAAGCCTTAGCCGCTAAAAAAGAAGCAGAAACAGGGCAGGTCAAAAACATTGGTTCATTGACTGACTTTGAAGATTGGATCGATAAGTTAGATGCAAATTAAACAGACCAAATCTTTTGAACGTGAATTAAAAAAACTAGTCAAAAAACATTTCCCAATAACTGTCTTGAAGCCTTGTTTAGAAGCAATTGTTGAACAAGATGTACTTGTTTTGAAACAGATTAAAGATCATGCATTAAAAGGAAATTGGCGTGGCTATCGTGAATTTCACCCTGCCAGATATGGAAACTATGGTAAAAATTATGACAACTGGATTGTTATTTATCAGCTAGATCATGATGAATTGATTTTGTTATTGGTTGCAACTGGCTCCCATGAAATCCTGAATCAATAGCTATAGTTTAGGGGCACTTATAAAAAAATAAATTAAAATAGCCCCCAATATCTA
>NZ_AZFE01000026.1 GCF_001434315.1 Paucilactobacillus oligofermentans DSM 15707 = LMG 22743
CACGTGGTTTAAATCTTAGTTTTTTCATTATTTAAACTGACCCCAATAATCATCATCTGATTCAACAATTTCATCGTCAGGTAAAACATGGCGTTTAATTAACTGATCACGTGCAATTGCATATTCTAACGAGCCTTCTTTAGCTTTTAATGCTCGTTCTAGCCAATCCATTTTTTCTTGTGAAACGATGGCCACTGCGCGACTATTTGAACGAGCAATATAAACGGTTTCGTCTTCGTCATTAACTTG
>NZ_AZFE01000003.1 GCF_001434315.1 Paucilactobacillus oligofermentans DSM 15707 = LMG 22743
GCGCCGATAGTAGTTGGGGGATCGCTCCCTGCGAGGGTAGGACGTCGCCATGCATTCATAAATTTCCTGCAAAGGAAATTTTTTTGTATATATTATCTTTAGGTAATATATGCCGACTTAGCTCAGTTGGTAGAGCATCGGTATCGTAAACCGAGGGTCACAGGTTCAAATCCTGCAGTCGGCATATGATAAAAGACTATTAAATTAAAATTTAATAGTCTTTTTTTGTACGTTTAATTTACATAATATAATCCAATAAAAGTGTGTCTGCATGTTTTAGTCATCTAATAATGATTTATGTTATTATCAAAAATATTTTAATTTTAATATATAGGTCTAACCATACCTATATATAATAAAAACAATATAACTTTATCATCGAAATTATTTTGATAATTGGGATAAATCTATAATTTAATTTTCGATATAAAGTACTTTTACTATTTTCAATTAAAGCAATTCTAAAAAATAATTATATATAGTGTAGCCTATTTTGATGGATGATGATTAGATAAAAAATTAGTATATTTTTTTGACTGACCATACATGTTTAACCAAATGAAGGTTTAAAACGACGTCTGTAAAAAAGTTAATGATTGACTAAATGTTAGTTGTAATTGTGTCAATATTGTATAACTTATTTATGAAAAATCAGTTAGTGGTGCAGTCAAGAAGTTATTTTGTAATTGTTATCGTTATTATGTTTAATATATTAAGTTGATAATGGATTGTTGCTTCATAGCCTACATTGGGTGTCATTATCGACTTATTCAGATTTTGATTATATTGAAAATATTTTGATCCAGAATATGGTTTTTAAAAATGATAATAATTTAATCTAAACGATTTAAAATTAATCTTAGTAAAAATAAGAAATTATTTTGATTAAAAGTTCTGATATAGTTACGTTTTACAACTAATCAAGATAAATAAATTGAAAAAATATGAATGATATTAAAAAATAAATATTGACCAGATAAATTATTAAGATTATAATTTGACAATTCGTTAATTGAATTTTAATAATTTATTAATCGAATTTTAATCAATCGGTTGCATGGCTTAGAGAGATGGAGGAATTATTTTGGATAAACAAGCAAAACTGGATACCTCCTTTATGGGACAACCTAGAGGATTAGCAACACTGTTCTTAACTGAAACTTGGGAACGTTTTAGTTATTATGGAATGAGAGCAATCTTAATTTATTATATGATTCAAGCTGTCCAATATGGTGGCCTGGGATTTGATCAAACGACTGCTGCTTCGATTATGTCAATCTACGGTTCACTAGTTTATATGACTGGTGTAATTGGTGGTTGGTTAAGTGATCGAATTTGGGGTAGTCGTCGGACTGTTTTCATTGGTGGGGTATTGATCATGCTAGGTCATATTGCGCTTTCGATTCCAGGGGGGACACCTGCTTTATTTTCATCAATTGGATTAATCGTTATCGGAACTGGATTATTAAAGCCTAATATTTCAGCAATTATTGGTGGTTTGTATTCAGAAACTGATCGTCGGCGTGATGCCGGATTTAGTTTATTCGTGTTTGGAGCCAACTTTGGGGCTGCTGTAGCACCAATTGTAGTTCCATGGGCATCTGATGGATTTGGAATTAAACTATTTGGAAGTCATATTGATTATCACGCTGGATTTGCTCTTGCTGCAATTGGGATGTTCTTCGGTTTGCTGCAATATTACTTTGATGGTAAAAAATATCTGCCTTCTAATGGTCTTTATCCTAAAGATCCAATTGAACGTGAAAATTTGCGTCCAATTATTACTTGGTCACTTATTGTAGTCATTGCGATAGCAGCAGTTTTCGGATTGTTAGCCATCACGGGTAATTTAAATATTGAAAGTGTTATTTGGTTAATTACGATTGTTGCAATCGCAATTCCAGTGGTTTACTTTACCACTATGCTAAATAGTCGTAAGGTAAATAAAGTTGAAAAATCGCGTGTTTGGGCTTATATTCCGCTATTTATTGCTTCTGCAATGTTTTGGGCAATTGAAGAGTCAGGTTCAACTATTTTAGCCTTGTTCGCTGCTAATCGAACAGTGCTTCATTTAGGAGGATGGCATTTTCAACCCGCTAACTTTCAAATATTGAATCCATTATTCATTATGCTACTAACTCCTTTGTTTATTGTCATTTGGAGTCGTTGGAAGAACCAGCCAAGTGCCCCAGGTAAGTTTTCTGGTGGATTAATGATTGCTGGTTTATCATACGTATTTATTGCTTTGCCAGGTCTTCTTTATGGAACTGATGGTAAAGTTAGTCCGCTTTGGTTGGTTGGATCATGGTTTATCGTCGAAATCGCTGAAATGTTGATCTCGCCAATTGGGTTGTCTGTGACTACTAAGTTAGCGCCAAAGGCGTTTACTGCTCAAATGATTAGTATGTGGATGTTATCTGATTCTGTTGGACAAGCAGTTAACGCACAAATTGTTAAATTCTATACACCGGGAACAGAAGTTCAATACTTCCTAGCTGTTGGTGGAGCAAGTATCTTGTTAGGACTAATTTTGTTATTATTTACTAAGCCTATTCATAAATTAATGGCAGGAGTTGACTAATATATATAAAGTTAAAGCTGACTAATTTGTCAGCTTTTTTATTTGGATAATGGAAATACTAAATGAGCAAAATTTGAATGCCAAGTGATAATCATTTTGAGTTTCTTCGTATAGAATAGTAATGAAATATGTTTTACAAAACGAATTAGGACAACCAAAATTGTATTTTGTTTCCAAGACGTTTAAAAGAAGTAAGAGTTAATTAACGTTATTTAATAAATCTATTTGTGATTAAAATTTTATATAGTTGCGTTGTGCACGTAACTAAGAAGAAACTATTTCAAAATTATGAATTAAATTAGAAAAGAAACATTGACCAAGAGGACTTTTAAGATTATAATTTAATAATTCATTAATTGAATTTTAATAATACGATTATATAGTTTAGTGAGATGGAGGAATTATATTGGACAAAAAAGCAAAACTAGATAGCTCCTTTATGGGTCAACCCAGAGGATTATCAACATTGTTCTTCACAGAAACATGGGAACGTTTTAGTTACTACGGAATGAGAGCTATTTTAATTTTTTACATGATTCAAGCGATTAAAGATGGTGGTCTTGGACTTGATCAAACCACTGCAGCTTCAATCATGTCGATTTACGGTTCATTAGTTTACATGTCAGGTGTAATTGGTGGCTGGTTAAGTGATCGAATTTGGGGTAGTCGTCGAACGGTATTTATTGGTGGTGTATTGATCATGTTAGGTCATATCGCACTGTCAATTCCAGCCGGTTCACCTGCATTATTTGCATCAATTGGATTAATCGTTGCAGGTACTGGATTATTAAAACCTAACGTTTCAGAAATGGTTGGAGGTTTATATTCAGAGACCGATCGTCGTCGTGATGCAGGATTTAGTTTATTCGTTTTTGGAATCAACTTTGGTGCTGCAGTTGCACCAATTCTAGTTCCATGGGCATCTGATGGCTTTGGACTTAATCTATTTGGTAATCACATTAACTATCACGCTGGGTTTGCACTAGCTGCAATTGGGATGTTCTTCGGACTTATCCAATACTACTTTGATGGTAAGAAATATCTTCCTTCTGAAAGTTTATATCCTAAAGATCCTATTGAACGTGAAAACATGAAACCAATTATTACTTGGTCAGTTATTGCCGTAGTTGCTTTGGCTGCTGTCTTAGGATTGTTGGCCGCAATGGGTAACTTAAATATTGATAGTGTTATTTGGTTAATTACAATTATTGCAATTGCTATCCCAGTCATTTACTTTATCACTATGTTAAATAGTCGTAAGGTAAACAAAGTTGAAAAATCACGGGTCTGGGCTTATATTCCACTATTCCTTGCTGCTGTAATGTTTTGGGCAATTGAAGAATCTGGTTCAACTATTTTGGCCTTATTCGCTGCTAATCGAACGGTCCTTCATTTAGGTGCATGGCATTTCCAAGCTGCTAACTTCCAATTAATGAATCCATTATTCATTATGTTGCTAACACCAGTCTTTGTAATTATTTGGAGCCGTTGGAAGAACCAACCTAGTGCTCCAGGTAAGTTTACTGGTGGATTAATCATTGCTGGTCTATCATATGTATTCATTGCGTTACCAGGTCTCCTTTATGGAACCGATGGTAAAGTTAGTCCACTTTGGTTAGTTGGATCATGGTTTATTGTTGAAATCGCTGAAATGTTGATTTCACCAATTGGTTTGTCAGTGACTACTAAGCTAGCACCAAAGGCGTTTACTGCTCAAATGATGAGTATGTGGTTCCTTTCTAACTCAGCTGGACAAGCAATTAACGCACAAATTGTTAAATTTTATACACCAGGCACAGAAGTTCAATACTTCTTATCCGTTGGTGGAGCAAGTATCTTGTTAGGAATTATCTTGTTGTTCTTCGTTAAACGAATTCACAAATTAATGGCAGGAATTGATTAATTTATATATAATGAAAGCTGACTAATTAGTCAGCTTTTTTTATTTGGATAAGGAGAATATGTGATGAGTAAAATTGTGATGACGAGTGATAATCATTTTGATATTAATCGCATTGATATTGATGAAATGATGAAATTGCAAGCTCAATACTTAGTTGAGATGCATGCAGATTATTATTTAATTGCAGGTGACCTATTCAATGATTTTCAAAAATCAATGAAGTATGTGCATGATTTACAAGATACATTAGGAATGACGACTAAAGTACTGTTCATTGCTGGTAATCATGATATGTTACATGGAGTATCCTTTGATGAATTAGAAACATTGCAGGATGATGTTTATGTACATAACAAAAAAATAGAAGTTGCTGGCACTAACTGGGTAATTATTGGCAATAACGGCTGGTATGACTATTCTTATCGTGACGATGGAGTATCAATTGATGAGGTTGAGTTATGGAAACGGGCTTATTGGGTTGATCGCGCGATTGAGCAGCCAATGAATGACATGGAAAGAATGCAAATCGTATTATTACAGACCAAAGAACAGTTAGAATTAGCTCGTAGTAATAACCAGCAAGTTATTTACATGACTCATTTTTCACCAAAACAAGAATACCTAATTCAAAGACCAGATATTCGGATGTGGCAGATGGCAAACGCAATGATGGGAAGTTATCGATTAGGTGACTTATTAGAGCAATATGAAGCTAACACGGTGTTATTTGGCCATATGCATATTCACCCAAGTCCGATTAAATATCAAAAAACTACGTATTATAATCAATCAGTTGGTTACAAAAATAAGCATATTAATGAATGGATTACGGATTCATTTTTTGATCAATGGGTCGCAAGATTACAAGTGATTGAGAAAAATTAGTAATTTTACAAAAAGGCTTGAAATCAAGGAATAATTTTTGTATGATGTAATAGTTGCTTATTTACGAATTATTGAAAAATGTATACCGATTATTCTTGTAAAAGCAGGAATAGCAGGAGTTACGAGTTACAAAAAAAGCAACTTTTTGTGAAAAAGGCTTGTAATGTATGCTGATTTTCGGTATTATATAATAGTTGGTTATGAACATATGGAGGGGTAGCGAAGTTGGCTAAACGCGGCGGACTGTAAATCCGCTCCTTCGGGTTCGGAGGTTCGAATCCTCTCCCCTCCACTTTATTTTTGGGCTATAGCCAAGCGGTAAGGCAACGGGTTTTGATCCCGTTATGCGCTGGTTCGATCCCAGCTAGCCCAATATTTCACAATGATTAGCTGTCATACAACGTTATAAACGTTGATATGACAGCTTTTTTATTTTTATCAATTTCATAAAAGTTCATATAATTTCACATAAGTGGTAGTCAGCATGGTAGTCACTAATTTTAAATTTATAGGCTTGCAAATTTTTCAAATCGAGCACCAGCATTTTTAACTTCATCAGGACTAAGTGTGTGATATATGTCCTCAGTAGTTACAATGCTAGAGTGTCCTAAAATAGTTCCCGTTTCTTTTGCGCTTAATCCGCCCTGTTGAGCTATTCCTGTAAAAGTATGTCTTAAACCGTGTACATTGATATGTTTTAAATTATATTTCTTAACAACTGAATAAATCCAAGTTAATGGTTTTGAAGGTTGAAGAAAAGTGTTTTCGGCATTGCTAAATACTAATTGATCAATATTGATAGCATTTTTACCAAAAATCAATAATTCTTCTAATTGAATTTTTTTCCATTTTTTTAGTTCTTCAATTAGATGATCACCAATTGGAATTTGACGATCGCTTGAATCAGTTTTAGGACGATTAGTATATAGACGATTATTAATGCCTTGAGTGAGTGTTTTATTAACAGATAGTGTTTTATTCTTGAAATTTATATCTGTCCATTTTAAAGCTAAAGCTTCACCCTTACGCATACCAGTATTTGCAACTAAGAAGAAAAAAATAAACATTTTTGGATTATACATTTCACGTACACAATCAAAAAATTCTTTTAATTGTTCTAAAGTATAGTAATTATCTCTAGCAGTTTTTTTCTTTATGTTAGTATTTCTGGGGATAATTATACGGTCAATTGGATTATCTTGAATTATTTTAAGCTGAACAGCATATTTAAAAACACGAGATAACTCATTTTTAAATCGTTTATATCGAGTTAATCCGGATTCAAACCATTTATTAATTAGGCTTTGACAAATTTCGGGGGTAATATTAGTTATTTTTAATTTACCTAATAATGGTAAAACATGTAGTTCAAAAACTTCATGATTTTTAACATACGTACTCTCACGAACGGTTGTCTTATAGAGCAAGAACCACTCTTCATAAACGGTATTAAATGTTTTAGTGTTCTTAATTGCTGTTTTACCGGCTAATTCAAGCTTATTACCTGCTTGCCTAGCTTCTTTAGCAGTTTTAAACCCACGTCTTGTAGTTCTTAAACGACGATTAGTTAATGGATCAGTACCTAAATATGCTTGAACTTTGTAGTATTTGTTGCCATTCTTATATTTATAACTTTCTATTTTCATGATTTTCCTCCATCTAACTCTGACGGGACATGTCAGTTAATATGGAGTTATTATCAAAAATAGATATAGATTTGCAACAATCGCCACTATATGAAATTTCACCTCGCTTCATTTCGAAATTTTACATTAAAAAATAATATTATTCAAATCATATAAAACTAAATGATCTTAAAAAGTTGTCCCGATTCGGGACAACTTTTTTTGTCTCTGCTCGGGATAAAAAAACTTTGGCGAAAGTTGCGGTAAATCACAAATAAATTAAATTAGCATTATTCAAAAGAAAGGAGAGCAAAACAATGAAAATGAATTTAGAGGTTCCAAACGAATTTGAAGAACAGATCAAAGTACTTATGTATAAAACAGCATCAGAAGCGTTTGAATCAATTTTACGTAGAGAACGTTCATCTGAATGGATGACTAAAAAGGATGCAGCAGTCTACGCTGGAATTAGTTTTAATACAATAGCTAAGTTTATCAATGGTAATGGACTTAAAGTTTCCAATGTTGCAGGAGTACAAAGAATTAGTCGTAAAACATTAGATCAGTTTTTAATTGATCATGAAAAATAATAAGAATGGAGATTTAAAATGGCAAATAGAAGAATGTTGTGTAAGGATATCGTGGAATCAGATTTGTTTTACGAGTTAACGCTATTACAACAGGCACTGTACATGCATCTTTCTGTGTTAGCAGATGATGATGGATTTGTAGGTAATGCAAAAACGACTACTAAAATAATTGGTGGGGAGGAATCTGATTTATTGCGATTAGTGGAGTTATCATTTTTAATAAAATTCGATCGAATATATTTAATTTCGGATTGGTTAATAAATAATCAATTGAAAAATGATCGATATAAAGAATCTAGTTATGAAAATTTAAGAAATCAAATTGTTGTAGATGTTAACGGAAAGTATTCCCAGTTAAAAGATATAAACATGAACGAATATGAAATATTGCCGGATACTAATCCTAGACGAATATCTTATGTTTCCAAATTGGTTCCTCAGGATAGTAAAGATCAGTTTAATGAAGTTGAAGGTAGCTTAGTTGAGGGGAGGATAGGTGATGGTAGTAAAGATTTGGGTAGGTTAGTTAAAGGTAGCAGGGAAACACTAAAAAACGGTGAGTCTGTGAATACTGATATTAATTCTAAAAATAAAAATAGATTACCGATTACTACTTGGCGTCGCTTGAGTGAACTGAGTAAGAACGATGAAGCAGAGCTAAAATTATTAATGCATGTATGGACAGATAGAGTTGGTGAAACCGAAGCAGATAAAATTATTAGTCTAGCAATAGATAATGCTCATCAAAACCATAAACTAACCATACCAGTTGTAAAAAAATATTTAGAAAAATGGATGAATCAAGAAATAATAAGTGTTAAACAAATATAAGGAGAAATAACTATTATGAGTAAAACAAGATCAATTAGACTTTCAGAACATACAGAGGCACAGATTCAATTATTTCAGAAGATAATTGAAAATAATGGTAGGGATATTAACAATGGCAACATGTCTGTTAATTCGATTATTGGGTTTATTTTAGATGAATACTTTTCATTCTTTATGGAACCACTATATGGCAAAAAAACTAAATATAGAATACTCAGGAGCCAAGTAAATAATTTTATCGAAGGTAAAAATACAAATACAAAAATGCAATCAAAATTAAATGAAATTTTGAAAGTGGTTCAAAAAAATTACCTTCTCAATTTAGTTCATGCAAAAGAAACGACTAAGGCGATCCCTGAATTTTATAAAGAATTAAGTTCAATCGAAAAAGATAGTTGGGAACGTGATGTTGATAATTTCATAAAACAAATTATTGATGATGATCGAAACCGTAATATTTTATTAGCACAATCTAAACGAGGTAATTAAAAATAATGTGTAACACAAGCGTAGTTTTAGGGTGTATTACATTAGTGTTAATCACGTGTTATTTAGGTGTTAACCGAGAAAATTTATATATCTCTGGAAACGCCGATACTGTCGGCTGAACAATGAAATTGGTCATAGTTTCCCTTATGCTCTTTTCCCGAGGTATAAAAGACGTCTTTTAAAAATTGGAGGAATTAAAATGGATTTACATTTTTATGAACCTAAAAATATTAATGAAGCTATCTTATTTCAAGAACAGCTTCCAAAAATAAATAATGCACGATTTGTTTATGCTTTGGAATTTAATGATTTAGTTTATATTTCGATTGGCAAGAAGGTTGATAAAGTTATTGAACGACTAGAAAGTGACTTTAACGGATATGATTATGAGTTTGGGAGAATTTTATGGAGTAAAGAATTAGGATCGAATTGGATTAAAGTTAAAAAATTTATTGAAAAATTTTTTAAAGAAGAAAATAACGGTGGTCATTTTTATAAAATTACTTTACAAGATCTAATAAGTTTTTCAAAAGTTTGTTCGAGTAATGGAACATTTAGAACTGACTTAAAAAAAGATGAAATAGACTTACACAGTAATCTTGTGAATGAAAAACTATTTTGGATGGTTGAGTCAATTGTTTGGAGCGAAAAAATTAAAGGTAATCTTGTTAATGGAGTTTCAAATAAAAAATCTAAATATTTAATAACAAATTATCAAGTCCAATATTTTTTTGGATTAGACACTTATTCAAGTAAAGAAGTAATGAACTTAGTTGATAAATTTGGAATTAAAAGATTTCAAACAAAAAATGATGCTAGTTGGAAAATACAATATCGGGAACTAATGAAAATGTTTAGAGTTATCAAATTAATTGAAAGAACAATTAGAATTTATGCAGACGAACAAAAAAATTAAATAATAATAGATTGGATAAAAAAATGAGTAAACTGAATAATCAAATTCATCTTCGAGTGAGTAATGAAACTAAAAACGATTTAGATTTATTATCTTTAGAAAAAAATGAGTCCGTTACTTTTTTGATTAATTGCATACTGGTACGATACTTTGAAAATAAAAGTTATGATGCGATTGATAGTGCTTCAAAAATGGATATGAAAAGAATATTGGAAGTATTATCTCAACTTGTTGCTGGACATAATGCTGTAAATAAAAATTTAATTGAAATGGCACAGATGGAAGTTAGAACTAATAGAAGTGTTAGTAACCTAATTGAGCAAATTTGTTTGAATGGTGAAGAAGATATTTGAATTACTTGATAATTAGAATATAAAATAATGGCTATTACTATTTGAGTTGTGGTACTCTGTAATATTCCTAATAATTATGTTAGGACAAATTTGGGAGGATCGTTATGGAAGAAAATATAATTGTAAAGCACTTAGAGGAAAGTAAACGGGAAATAGACGAATTAGCTGTAATCTCAATTAATATTGTTGATATGATTTTTAGATTAAAGGGGAATCCTGAAACTTTTAACTCTGATCAATCTGATCTAATGTTTGGACTACAAACGTTAGTATCTAATCATTTAGAAATATTGGCATGGGATGCCACGATGGTTGCAGATGTCGAATATCAAGAAGGAGAAGAGAAAGAAAGCTCTTTTTTTGATTATATTGCTGAACTGAACGAACTATTAATTATGTCTAAATCCGTTATTGATATGGGAAATAGTCCACAAATATCTTTTTATGAAAGTCCAGTAGACTCTGAACGTGCTGAGATGATGTTTAATTTACAAATTGTCTTATCTGATCATATTCATAGTTTTGTAGATGAGGTAGATAGCTTATATCATGGGTTTTATGGAGCCGAATTAAATGAATCTAAACTTGATGGGACTGCAGTGTTTGATGCATCTTATAAATTCAAATAATATTAGTTACTAAATTAATTATTTTATATATATGGTAGTTAACGTCTTTATTTAGTTGTGCCATTGCAACTGTGTTATCAACTGAAATGGTTCGCATGTTGTTAGTGACAATAACACCTTTACGTTTTCCTGTGGTTCCTGAAGTGAACAGCAGAGTTGAAAGAGAGTCATTATCAGTAACCGGATCAATTAACGATTTAGTCTCTGGAAAGGTTTCATAATTTAGTAATGAATATAATATTCCTGATTTTTTTATACTTTGTGTTACAAAGTCTGAATCAATACACAAAAAGTCTATGTTATTAGTAACAGTTTGAAAGTCATTTTCAATACTTGTTTCATCAAGCGGCACCGCAATGTTGCCACTTGTAATAATGGCAAAATATGCAACTATCCATTGGTATGAATTTTTTCCGATAATTCCAATTTGTTTATGATTAAATTTATTTTCTTTAAGAACCCCCCCAAAATTTTTAATGTCATTAAGTAGTTCACCGTAGCTTTTTTGTAATAGTTTGCCATCATGTAATACTTGAATTGCAATTAATGATGAATCATGATTTTTGATTCTGGTTAATACATTCTCCATAGTTCCCTCCATATTTTATTCACGTAAATATTTATATAAAACATATTATGTGTTTAATATTTGATTAAACGACCATTATCATTCCAACCACCATACATTTTATTTTCTCTTGTATTTTCAATAAATTTATCCAAACGTTTTTGAAATAGTAGGGGTTGCTTCTTTTTAATTTGGATAGTATCAATACGGACTCTTTTATAAAGTTCTGGGAATTTTTTAAAATTTTGGTATACAATTTCATCGTTTTGAATGGCATTCATGATTTCTTCGTCAATAGTAAACGAGTCATATGATAAGTCTGGACAGCATTTTCGACCTTGATCCGTCATTAAACCAAGCTTTTCTAGTCGTCGTACGCGCTCCTTGTTCAATTCTGACCATTGACTCTTTTGGCGCCTTGGCGACATTCTCTGAGCTAACTGAGTTTCTGAAACTTTTTTTATGGTACTATCTATCCACCCAAAACACATGGCTTCCTCGACTGCATCTAAATAATCCATTGTTTTATTGATTGTCCCAGATTCTGTTGCCCTTGTCGTCAAAACCCAACACTGATTTTTTGTTTTAGAGTTTTCTTGAAGCCACTTTCTAAGTTGCTTCCGTGTTGTTAATTGTAAAATGAAATCTATTTCCATTTAGCTCAGCTCCAATACTAATATTATGGATTATTATAATTAATAATATTGATGTTGTAAATATTATTTTTAAATTTCGTCTACATAATTACTTTGTCATTGAAGGGTTTACAGAATTATGATAGAATTACAGCATATATTTATATTTAACATATTTTGGAGTGAATTTAAATGTTTCTTGGAGTTAAACTTCGCGATAAGCGACAGCAACAACGTCTTAACCAGTTACAATTAGCATCCGGTATCTGTACACAAGCAACAGTTAGTCGAATGGAAAGACAAAATATACCTCCGTCAATTGACGTCTTAATCAAATTATGTCAGCGTCTTGAATTAACACTTGACCAAGTCTTTTCTGAATTTTCAACCTCTGGTGCACCTACTAGCAACTTGTTCTTGGAACTTGATAGCTGTTTTATAGATAATGATTTTAAAGGTTTAAATAATCTGATAGAGGAGTTTGAAATAGAGCACCTTACAAGTCAATATGAGCGTGCTCATTTTTACTACCTAAGCGGTTACATTTCGTTATTAATGCATAAAAATAGTGAGGATGCACTATTTAAATTTAATTTTGTTCTTGAAATTTTAAATAACGACAAGAAATCAATTTTTGGACTATTATCTTATATTGGTATTGGACAAATATATTATCAAAAGCAGCAAATCGATAAGTCAAAACATTATTTCGAGCTTGTTTTAGGTGCAATCAAAAAAGTATACATTCAAAACGATACCCAATATTTTTGGTTTGCCAAGGCTATTTCGGACATGAGTGTTTTCTACTCTAATATTGGTGAATATAAGATAAGTAACGAGTTGATTGCTTTAGGTGTTAGTCCCAGTAAAGGGTACTATTCAACAATTTTTGCT
This sequence comes from Paucilactobacillus oligofermentans DSM 15707 = LMG 22743, assembly GCF_001434315.1. Lineage (GTDB taxonomy): Bacteria > Bacillota > Bacilli > Lactobacillales > Lactobacillaceae > Paucilactobacillus > Paucilactobacillus oligofermentans. The sequence continues at coordinate 12,900 of NZ_AZFE01000003.1, forward strand.
GATAAGCTTTACTTTGTTTTATCTGTGAACCACAGTAAGGACTCTAGTATTGACTACAAGGAGATTTCACATACATTAACAACTGCAAGAGCCTTTGCAGAATATAATCGTAATGAAAAACTATTAGTACAAATTGATAATTTTATACACGAAAAAAACTTTAAGCTAATTGAAATATTACCTCAAAAAGCTTCTAATAATGATTACTAATATTCAAAGCGACTATTAAAAATTTTGTGATTAACTATTATATCTGATCTATGAGGTAATCCACACCAATAGTTTACTTCTTACTCATGGTTTCTTGTTGTGAATATAGTTTAGTGTTCTTGATGTTTTGTATTGTTGCTAGAGTTCCTTTCCCCTTGTACACAAAATGAACAAAATGTTTGATAATTCCGAACGTCGTACTTCTTAGATTACGATGGGTACAAGAATGTCTGCTGTTAGCAAAAGTTAAAAGCTTTTACTGATGGTAGATATTTTTTGTATAATGAAACAATAAATTGAGTACAAAAAAAGAACCCTGTTTCACTCATTTTCTTACCACCAAGCGTTCGAATAAAAGAATAGGTATTTATTTTGAATAATATCAAATAAATATTTTAAATAAAATAACGTATTGAAGTTTTGCAAATAATAAGGAAGAAGAGTATCAAAATTATAATTTTCAATTACTGACGATATTATTACTTTATACTTTAAGATATTAGTTGCTTTTATTATGTACATGTCCCGCCGAAAGATTTATATATGTGGTAGTTACGGTGGTAGTCATCAAGCTTGATTCACAAGCTCGTTGTTGATTTTATTGATATTAAGTGATGCTTGTGAATGTTCTTGGAATCCCAGCTAGCCCAATTTTTCACAATGATTAGCTGTCATACAACGTTATAAACGTTGATATGACAGCTTTTTTGTTTTTATAATATATATTCTAATTAAATTTTATATATGTTTTATTAGTTAAATGGAACTTGTTTGATTATCACTAGCAATATATGTGTTTACTGATTTAATACTAAGTGGAATATCACTACTTGAAATATTATTTTATTGCCAAAGTATCGTCTAAAAAAATACAAATATCACTAAAATCTAATTCACCACGGAAACGAGAAATTTCAATTCCATTTTTAAAAATAATTACTACTGGTGTTCCTAAAACTGAAAGTGATTCAGTTAAAAATTGATTTTCGTCTACATTAATATAGTATGAATCAAAATGCTTTGAGAATTTTGTTTGTATTGCTCGTGTTAGTAAAGGGTGTAACATTTTACAATGTACACATCGCTCAGCACCAAATAAGACTAGCTTAAATTGTGAACTATTATTATTTAAAATACTTGTTTTAAACTGTAGTTCACCAATTTCAATAAATGTTTTACGGTCAATATCAAATAAATGGAGATTATTTTTTTTGCTAGTTAATGATTTAGTTTCATCATCGGTAGCTACGCATAAAGCAACGTCTTTGTAATAAGGTAAGGTGCCGGCGACCTTAATAACTTTTTTTGCTCCTTTTTTACCGGCACCAGGTAAGCGAAAGGTTGAGTTGTCAATAGGCTTTATTTCTACTTCAACAGGTTTAGGTTCTTGAGGAATATATTTGTATTGATATCGAAAAGCTCTATAAATCATATTACCTTTTTTATCTGATTCATTATGGTTGAAATATGGTGAAATCCATTCCCATACTATTTCATAGTCAGTAGTTACTTCAAAAACATGACCATCTGATCCCTCGTTAATTAATGTATTTCCATTTGGTAACCGTTGTACATTTGACACATATGGGCTGTAAAATTTATTACTGTCAACAGGCATGCTAAAACCTAATTCTTTGGGTGTAACAGACCATACTAACTTCATAGTTACAGGATTAATTTCTAAAATGCGACTGTAGTCTCGTAATACATTTTTGACTCCATCTTTGCTTCCAGGATTAGGGGTACCATAACCGGCCCAACCGCCATTATCGAATAAAAGTAGATTTCCAGCTCCAGGTAGTCCTTGTGGAATCATATGGAGACTGTGTTGCCCGATGATTTGTCCAAGGTCTGAGGCGATTGGATCATTAATGTAGTCTGGTCCTAACCGCCAAACGATAGCACCAGATTCATGGTCAATAATGAATAAGATATTTGATTCACGGCTATCCATGATTATATTGTTAGGCTTAAATCTTTGATCACCAGAGTCATACCAATGATTAGGGCCGAGATAACTTGCACAATTAGTATGCATAAAATCACCGACACCACCATCTGAATCTCGCATATTTGGATTGCTAGATAGTGCATCTTTTGCGGTTGCGTTAAAGCCAAATTCTTTAAAATGTTCTGCAGCGCTCCATTGCCACAAAATATTTCCATTCCAATCGATTTCATAAATAACATCATCTAATAATTTTTTATCTGAAATTATAGGATTGTATATGGTTTGGTGCCCTAAAATTAATGTTTTACCTGAATTTATTTTAGGATTTTCATTTTCTGAATAATATACGCTTTGTCCTTCTCGTTGAAAATCGTGATGTTGGCGAGCCATCCAACGATGATCGTGACCAGGATCGTCAATTTTTTCAAAATGATCAAATTCCCATTCTAAGTTACCATCATAATCTATTTGCGCTAAATTAACGCTATCCTGCATTCCATTTTCTGGATACCGCATTCCAGAATTCCCAATAACATGTCCACCTGGTAACAATTTTGGTGGGAATCCTTGGAAATTCCAACGACGAATCTCATTTCCGTTCATATCGAATAATAAAATACCATCGTTAATAGTTGGTACTAAGGTATAGCCGCTCCAGGCTTTTTTTGGATTGTATCGTACAGTGCCAGTTGGAAATACTAAAGGTTCTCCCATAAATTAAAACTCCTTTTAAATTTATTTGATAATGTAACATTTTAATTAGAAACTTTATCTTCAATCAAGTTTGATTTGGGATTAGTTTCAAAACTACGCCCCCAACCAAATATAATCCAACATAGACATAATATTGTCATAATCCAACAATAGAGTGTACTGAAAAATATTGAGTTAGCGCTTGGGACGGATATTGAAGAAAACTCAGCATTAAGACTGCGAATTTGTCCAAGGATTCCCATTATAAAAATACTATTAATTGGTAAGATGCCAGTTATTGACATTGAAATTGCTACTAACATATAGGAACGTCTTTCTGGAGAAATTTTAGAAGTGTGGCCAATACGATTTGCAAGGTCACCATAAAGTAATATTCCTGGTAACAAAGCACCGCACTGGAAAATACTAACCATTCCCATTCCAAGACCTGTGACAATTTCGGCGCCGATGGGAGTTTGAATAAATTTTTTGCTAGTTAACCAATCAGAAAATAGTGTGATGACACCACTTTTTTGCATGATCTCGATTGATCCGCTGAGAAAGATAGTTGAAGTTGATATTGTCAACATACTACTTATACCATCAGCAAAAATTCCGGTAACAGTAGCGGATTTAGCATTTAAAGTAATAATATCTGAAAAACTAAATAAGCCACTGAATATTCCTACGAAAAGGCCAACAAAGATACCAGTAGTTAATGAAGCAATAATGTCACGGGTTTTAATACACATAATTGCGACAACAATCACGGGGATGAGCATCCACATTCCTGCTGGGTTAGCAAACTTATTTAAGATTGTTGATGACTGAGTGGTACTGTTTTTTGAAGCAAATAAAAATAAATAAATAATGGTCACAGCTGCTACGCAACAGACCCATTTAACTTGTTGTCGCAGCATTTTTACTAAGTCAGCTGATTTTCCGGTGATTGAGTGAGTTTCCATTTGTAAAACTGCAGTAGTTAATTGTGAATTGGGCGAAACTCCATCACCGAAGAATACACCTCCAATAATTGTGCCGACCATAATAGCTGGATTAACACCCAACAATACACCAGGGACATAAAATACTGTTGTTGCAGCAAACAATGCGGCAAATGGTACACCTGATCCTAATGAGAAAATTGCAGTTCCGCAAAATGCTAAAACAGCAAAACTGCCACCATGTAAATTTAAAGTAAGACCTAGCCAAACAAAACCTTCGCCAGTTTTACCGACGATTAATAATTTTGTGAAAATACCGATGATTAGAAAAACAAAAATTAGTTTAGCTATTCCAGGATTTGCTAGACCATTAATAGTAGTCTGCCAATACTGTTTTCGATTTTTACATAAAAAAGAGGTTAACATTAAGCCAAATAATGTTGGAACTGTAAAAGTACTAACAGAGTAAAAATTTAGTTCTAAAGTTATATAACCGATTGAACAAATAAAGAAAATAATCGGTAAAAGTCCAACAAGTGGACCACCATAAAATTTAAGATGTCCTTTATTATTCGTTATGATTAGCTCCTTTCTTGTGTTGGATATAAACACTGAATCTCAGTTAATATGTATGTGGATTAACTGATTAATTAGAGACTAATGAAATTATGTGAATTTTTTTTATAAAAAATTGGATTTAATTTTGATGAATCGATGCAAAAAATAAGTTTAGCTGAAGTTTATCATTATTAAATATAGATGGAATTTGGTTTTAAAAAAATGTCATTAAAATTACATTTTAATCATACATTTATCATAGTTAATTAAACGATTATTCATTTACCACCGATATGATTAGAAAAATTAAAAATTAATCGGAGGAATTAAAATGCAAGCATTTGACTTTCTAACCCAAAATAAGAATCATGAAATGGCACCTGAAGGAAAAACAATGATGCTGGATAAGGGACTGGGATTAAACGCAGTTGATGATTTACTAGAAACAGCTGGTGATTATATCAGTTTTGCCAAGCTTGGCTGGGGAACATCAGCAACAATGGATACCGAGTTAATTACTTTAAAAAATGAAAAATATCAAAATCATGATATTATTACGTATCCTGGTGGCACATTGTTGGAAGTTGCGGTTATGAAGAACATGTATAAACAATATTTACAAGAAGCTAAACAATTGGGCTTTAATGGAATCGAAGTCAGCGATGGATCAACGACTATTGGTGTAGCCGTTCGGGAGCAGTTGATTGTACAAGCTCGTGAGGCTGGCTTTTTTGTTATTTCGGAGGTTGGTAAGAAAAATTTAAATTTAGATCACGAGATGACAATTGATGAACGGTTATCGTTAATTAGTCGTGATCTAGACAGTGGTGCACAGTTCATCATAATTGAAGCACGTGAAGCTGGAAAAGATATTGGTATTTATAATCAAGCCGGTGGAATCATGAATGATGAGCTAGATGCACTTGCTGCCAATGGAATTGGGCATTTGATTTTTGAAGCACCACTTAAAAATCAACAAGTTAGTTTAATTTTAAAGTATGGATCACAGGTTAATTTAGGCAATATTGCCACAGATGAAGTCACTTCGTTAGAAACATTACGGGTAGGACTTCGTGGTGATACTGTTGGACAAGTATAAAAGGAGCGTCCATGAAACACATATTTATCGTTCGCCATGGTAAAACGGAATGGAATATAGACAAACGCTTACAAGGTTCCCATGCTGATAGTCCATTATTAACTGATAGAAGAATAGATTATCAACATTTAGCAAAATATCTCGATCAATATCAATTTTCGGCTGTTTATTCAAGCCCGTTAAACAGAGCAAAAGAAACGGCAGAGGTGGTTTTAAGTAAAATGGAATATCCTGTTTCGTCGATTCAAAATGATTCTAGGTTAACCGAGATTAGTTTTGGTCAGTGGGAAGGTCGAAGGCGTAGTCAATTAATTAGAGATTATCCAGCTCTGTTCGATAAGTTATCCAACCGAATTGATGACCCGGCATTAGAAACTTTAAAAATTGAAAATTTTCAAGAAGCTGGGCAACGTTTTGCTAATACAGTCAAACAACTGATTGCCATAGCTCCGGAGGACAGTAATATTTTAATTTTTTCACATGGAGGTATCAGCCAATTGGGAATTCAGACATTAACTAATAATCAACAAATAATGGGATTGAAAAATTTATCAACTTCAATTATTGGACAAAAAGGTAACCGTTTTTACTTGGATTCTTATAATCAAACTGGATATCTTCAAGTTGTTGATTTAGATGAAGGGAATGTTTCGATATAAGTTATTTCGTGTGGATTGTTTAAAGCTAGGAGTGATAAAAATGACCGATAAAATACTGATACCATCCATGGCAGACAAATTAACTAATCATTTTTTGTCGAGACAAGGGTACGATGTGATTACTGTGGATAATCCAGGAGCACCAGAAATATTAAGTTTAGCTCCTGATATAGATGCAATTATGATGATTAGTAAAAAAATACTAAATGATATTTATCAAGAGCTTCCTCGGTTAAAAATTTTGGCTCGTCGTGGAGTTGGCTACGACAATATAGATGCACATTATGCAGCTCAGCAGGGAGTATGGGTGACAAATACACCAGGAGCCAATGCTCATAGCGTTGCCGAAATGGCATTGATGAATATCTTAATGTTGGCTAGGCGATATCGTGAAGTAGATAAATTAACTAGAATTGATGATTGGTCGGGTGCCTATCAATTATTAGGGCATGATTTGACTGAAACAACTGTTGGAATTGTTGGGTTTGGCAATGTTGGACGTGAGTTATCAAAATTATTATCTATTTTGGGAGTTCGAGTTTTGATTTATGATCGTAATCCCAGACAAACAAAATATGGGACTTTCGTTGAATGGGATGAATTATTTCAAGAAGCTGACTTTGTGAGTTTACATTTAGCAGCAAATAAATATACTAAACATATCGTTGGAAATCATGAGTTTGCAATGATGAAATCAGATGCTTCATTAATTAATTTGTCTAGAGGGAGTATTGTTAATGAGGCTGAATTAATTCAAGCTTTGCAAGCACATGTAATTGGTGGTGCAGCCCTAGATGTGTTTGAAATAGAACCGTTGATGGCTAAAAGTACACTTTTGCAATTGCAAAATGTAATTATTACTCCACATATTGGAGCTAATACTATTGAGGCAAATCGGAAAATGGCAATGACCGCTGCACAAATGATTGATTCAGTTTTGTCTGGGCAGGTGCCAAAGTATGCAGTAAATCACCCCATTTTAGTTAATTAAGAATAAAATGATTTAATTATGAATATCAAAAAATACAAAAATGGCTTAGTGGGCGTGGGTTTACGTATTTCATTTGATTATTTTCCTAATATTATCGTCGGATCCATTATTTTAATGGTTAAAAACCATGGAATTTATTTATAGGATGTTTTAAACTTATAGTTGTGAAAAATTTTCTTGTTATAATAAAAATTCAATTGTTAATCGATATATAATAGCTTATTACATACAAATTGACTGTCATTAATGTGTATAACACTTAGATGATGGTTTTTGCTTGCTAACATTCTCTAAAGTTAAACTAGATTTTGTAAGCTAAGAAACAAAGTGTGCGTCTGACCTATTTGATTGCAAATTAATAGGCATTCCCAATTAGGGGATGCCTATTTTTTGTTATTGTATTCAATTAATGCACTTTTAAAGGCTTTAGAAGATGCAGAGTTAATTACTTTATGTTTGTTTAAATCGATATTGAAGAAATCTGATAATACCCAAAGTATGTTGAAGGGAATAGATTGAGCATCATTTTCATATCGAAATAACATACTAGTTGAAATATCAATACCATAGGTATCTTTGATTTGGTTGGATAATGCTTTAAGTGACAGTCCTGATGATAAACGGTGTTGTTTTAAATCTGACTGAAATGTGTTTTGGCAGTTCATTAATAACCCCTTATTTAGATAATTAATTAGTAAAAACATGCTAAAAACAGCAAGTTCCATCTAAATATAGCAGATTATAATTGCTTTTGATACTAAGATGTCGTATATTCCAATATAGGAATGGATATAAAGAAGGGTAGGTTTAAGTTATGGTAAATATGCTTTTGTTAGGTTATTTAAAAGTGAACAAAATAAGACAAATTGATGTTGCAAAGGCTATTGGCAAAAATATTAGTACAACTAATAGAAAGCTAAATGGGAGAAGTGAATTTACAGTATCAGAAATTAAATTAATTAATCAACAATTAGGTATTCCATATGAGGTTTTATTGGATTATAATCCTAATTAGGAATGTTTACCCAGTGAATAACTATTGGATACTATATATTGTAAAAAATAGTGGATAAAGTAAATTATGTATTAATTATGTTGGAAAGTTAGTTATTGTAATAGTAAAAAAGTAAGTAATTATGACATTATTAATAGTGATTGTGTGCTGTCATGCACGTTACAACCAATAAAAGTGATCAAAAATATTTTGTTGGGGGTCTTTTAAGGTTTTTGGTATTTTCAATAATTCGGGGGAAAGTTTAATGTATATTCATTTTTTTAAAAGGTTTTTTGACGTGATTTTTTCACTAGTTTCGTTGATAATATTATGTATACCTTTTATAATTATTGCTAGTTTAATTAAGTTAGAGTCAAAGGGACCAGTAATGTTTAAACAAAATCGGATTGGTATTAATGGTAATACTTTTAAAATATATAAATTTAGAAGTATGTACATGACAGCGCCACATGATGCAGCGACAAATAGTTTAGAACATGCTGACGAGATGATTACTATAATTGGTAGAATTTTACGTAAATCAAGTATTGATGAATTACCACAATTCATTAATGTTCTTAAGGGCGAAATGAGTATTATTGGACCACGACCAGTGATTTGTACTGAAAACGAATTGATTACATTGCGGCATAACAATGGGGCTGAAACGGTATTACCTGGGTTAACTGGATTAGCTCAAGTTCATGGAAGAGATCATGTACCTAATTTACAAAAAGCTCAGTATGATGGTATTTATGCAGCATCAGTTTCGTTTATGACAGATTTTAAGTTAGTTATTAGGACTATATGGTATGTATTTTTACATATAGGAATACATGAAGGCAAGCACAAAAATAAATCTGTTGTGGTGAATAGTGAATTAGAAGATGCTAATTTAGTTGACATGAAGAAATCAAAAGTGAATTGATAATTTAAATAATTAAAAATGCACACTTTTTAAGTGTACTATCATGTCTTGTTTTATAATATTATTTGTATTTTATGTCGATTATTACATCAATTTTATTTTTATGGTACGCAACTTTTGGTATGGATACTATATTTTGTTTTAAAAGTTGCATTTCTAAATTGGTTTAAGCACGCTAGCTTTAAATGGATATTACTAGTTACGTTAATTATTGCTACTTTCATTGAGATTTTGTGGGCTTATTTGGGTCGTCATGTAGCATAAAATAATTTTTGACAGTGCACTCAGCTAGAAATATTTGACAGTTAATGTGCCATTTATGTTAATGGGTGAAGCTATATTAGCGTTTGGATTATTAGGTGTACTATGGAAAAATGGTATTGGTTATCTGAGTAGGAAAGTTTACTGACAGCTTTTCTTTTTGTAACGTGGCATTTATCGTCATATGGGTACAATTTATTACAATGATTAGTTTTATTGAATAAAATATTTATTTTCGTTTAATAATTAACAATATGATTAGTTGTATCAAAAATATAAATGAAAAAAAGATATTCAAAACAATCAAAGATACTAATCTTATTTTTGGTGTTTCAATTAAACCAGAGCCATCAACTTTTCTGGTCATTATAATAAAGCTCAATATTCCAAAGATTATTAACCAAACAACGTTACTTAACCACCAAGTTTTTAACTTCATATACTGTAACTACTCCTTATATTTTTGATTGTGGTATGTATTCAGCAATTGACACATTAAAATTGTACTAACTATTAAAGCTGTAGTTTGAAAACTAAAGTCATTTAAAATTCTACTTTCAAATGCACAGCAAAAAAAGACTATCAAATTTAAGATGATTACTGAGATCTTTAATTTTAAATTAGAAAATTTAGTTAAAATAGAAGTCCCAATAATCAATAATATTAAGCAATCTATGATTAGTAGGGATTGTGGACTGGAAGCAACAATTAATCGACTAGTAATTAATATAATCAAGGATAATATAGGATAAATTAATTTATTTGTATGTTGATACTGATTGTTTTTTTTACCATTGATTAACTCATCAGTTGTGATGTCATAAATAGTTGCTAATTCATCGATCATTATAAGGTCAGGCAAATTTCTACCAGTTTCCCAGTTAGAGACTGCTGAACGAGAAATGCTCAATTTATTTGCTAGGTCTGCTTGTGTAAGTCCGTTTTTTTGTCGTTGTTGTTTTAAAAGTTTTGAAATAGTTAATGCAGCCATACATACCTCCAATTAAAAGTTAATATAGTTAGGTTGAGTTAGCAAGACAGGTATTCTGTCATTACTGGTATATCATATGATTAAGGGTATTTCAAAAGTTTATTGTTTATTACAAAATTTTGCATACATAAAAAAATCCATCATCTATTTATTTAGATGATGGATTTTATAGAATTAACTTAAAAATTATTTACCACTAAATTTTGCATGACGTTTCTCAAGGAAGGCTGCCATACCTTCTTTTTGATCTTCTGTAGCAAAGGTTTGTGCCCACATTTGGGTTTCAAATGAAATAGCAGTATTTAGTTCTAAATCGGCGCCTTTATCAATTACATATTTTGCCATTCTAACTGCTACTGGACCATTCTTTATGATTTTAGATGCAATTTCATTAACTTTGGTCATTAATTGATCTAGTTCCACAACTTCTTCAACAGCACCAATTTCTTTCGCTTCGGTGGCTGTTATTTGTGCGCCTGTAGTAATTATTTCTTTTGCTTTTCCACGACCAACTAAACGAGTGAGCCGTTGAGTACCACCAAATCCAGGGACAATACCAAGGCCAACTTCTGGTTGCCCAAACTTAGCAGTTGAAGCAGCAATTCTAATATCGCAAGAGTTTGCTAATTCAAAGCCACCACCTAAGCAATATCCATTAACTGCTGCAATAGTCATTTGTGGCAGTGATTCAATTGTTTGAAATGCATTATGTGCCAATTCAGATAACTCAGCTGCTTCAATAGGGTTCATTGCTGCCATTTGTGAAATGTCTGCTCCGGCAACGAAGGCTTTTTGACCAGATCCAGTGATGATTAGTACTTTAACATCTTTATTGGTTTTAATCTCTGATAATGCAGAACCAATTTCAGCTAGTGTTTCTGAATTTAGTGCATTAAGTGATTTGGGACGATTAATAGTTAATACTCCGATACCATCTTCAACTGTAAATAATAGATTGTTATATTCTTTCATGATTATTATCCTTTCGGGAGATAACAGTCATAAACACTTTCCAATTGCATGATATCATTTTCACAAAGTGATGTATAGAGACGAAATTTAAATTTATTTTTTTTAAATAGTTTTAAAATTTGTAGATGCTGTTAGGTTAGCGTTTGATAAGATACATAACTAATTGTTATGGAAAGTATGACTTTAATTGTAGGTTTACGAACTAATATTAATCATGATAGATTACGTTTGTAAAATTTTACAAAAATCTAAGGAGGAAAAAATAATGTCATTCGATCTGGGAACGAAATTAGCAGCGGAATTTTTTGGAACAATGATTTTGATTATCTTTGGTAATGGTGCAGTTGCAAATATGGCACTCGAAAAAACTACAGGGAGACATGATGGTGGCTGGCTATTTGTAGCGCTTGGATATGGTTTTGGGGTAATGATTCCAGCCTTCATGTTTGGTTCAATTTCTGGTAATCATTTGAATCCTGCAGTTACATTAGGATTTGCATGTGCCGGATTATTTCCTTGGAATCAGGTATTTGGTTACATTGTGGCTCAGTTTGCAGGTGCTATTGTGGGACAATTAATAATAGTTATATGTTATTGGCCATTTTATAAAAAAACACAAAATGAATCTGCGGTGTTAATGACATTTGCTACAGGTGATGGTGCAGATAGTTCGGTTAATGGATTTATAAATGAAACAATTGGAACGTTATTATTAGTTTTCGGAGCTATCGGTGCATATCATGGAATGTTTATTAAAGATAATATTGATTTAGCTAATATTGCAGTAGGTCTATTGATCATGACGTTAGTTATTTCAATGGGCGGTGCTACGGGACCAGCCTTAAATCCGGCTAGAGATTTAGGCCCCCGTTTAGTGCATGCAATATTGCCTATTCCCAATAAAGGGTCTTCAAATTGGCATTATAGTTGGGTGCCTATTGTAGCCCCTATTATTGGTGGGATTGCAGGGGCTATTTTGTTTGTAGCTTTCTTTCCAACAAAATAAAGTTTGTGAAATAAAGATAAAAAAGTATGTATAAACAGCGTCGTGTTAATTTCATAACATAAAGTTATTGTTAATATGAAATTTAAGTATTTGTAGAATCAAAAGAAAGCGATTACATTAAGGCCATGGATATCTGAGAAGTACTGAGCAAGCTTGTTTAATTTATTAGAACTATTTTTTTACTACAATTTGTGAATTATTTAATTAAGGTGGCGAGTCTATGGAAAAGTATCAGATAGTAACTGAAAATGATATTAAGATTGGGATGACCGGTGAATTTTGCAAAGAGGTAATCAAAGAGAATATTGAACAATTTGCAAAAATTACTGGCGATGAAAATCCAATGCATATGGATAATAATTTTGCTAAAACAACCCAATTTGGTAAGAGAATCGCACATGGAATGTTTTCTGCATCACTGATTTCGGCAGTGATTGGAATGAAGATTCCTGGCCCAGGGGCGATTTATCTTGGGCAAAGTCTTAATTTTAAAGCACCAGTGTATTTTGGCGATGTACTGGTTGCAAAAGCAACGGTAGTAAAGATAAGTCAAAAAGCTAACTTCAAAATTGTGACACTTGATACGGTAGTAACTAATCAGGATGGTGTAATCGTAACAGATGGTCAAGCTAAAGTTATTCCAGTAAAAAAATAAAAGAATGAGTGAGATGGAGTCATAAGCACTTTCCAGTTTGATTCCAAATAAAATAATTAAAGGGGCAAATTATAATGTTAGGAAAAATGATTAAAATCGATAAAAAATTTAAAGGGAACGTTGCTCGCAGTGTTAATCCTTATGGATGTCATCAAGAAGTTTTAAATCAGATTAAGTATGTGAAAGAAAATGGTCATTATGATGGTGCTAAAAAAGCTTTAATTATTGGAGGGTCATCTAGCTATGGACTTGCGAGTCGAATTACTCAAGCATTTGGATCAGGAGCAGACACAATTAGTGTAGCTTTTGAACGACCAATTAAAGATGAAACAATGCTTGGAACTGCAGGCTGGTGGAACAATATTTATTTTAAGCAGGAAGCTGAAAAAGCGGGCTTAATAGCTAAAAACTTTAATGGCGATTGTTTTACTGAAAAAATGAAAGAACAGGTTTCTGAATATATTAAGGATGAATTTGGTGGCAAAATCGATTTGCTAGTTTATTCAGTTGCGGCTCCAAAGAGAGCTAATCCAGAAAATACTGATGAAGTTTGGCGTTCACAAATGAAACCAATTGGTAAGGACGTTACTGGCTATAATGTTAATCTCGAACAAGATGCATTGGTTGAACAAACAATTGAAGCAGCAACTCCTGAAGAGGTTGCTGATACTGTCCATGTTATGGGTGGTGAAGATTGGGAATTGTGGGTTAAATTCCTTAAAGATCAAGGATTATTAGCCGATGGTTTTAAAACAATCTTATATTCATATATTGGTTCACCAGTTACTTATGATTTTTATCATGAAGGTACGTTGGGCAAAGCTAAAGATGCTGCTGAAGAATCATCACATAGAATAGGAAAAATTATCGAAGATATTAATGGTGAATCGCTAATCAGTGTATCAAAAGCAGTAACAACCAAGGCATCATCTGTAATTCCAATTTTCCCAGTGTATTGCATAGCCCTTTATAAAGTCATGCAAGAAAAAGGAACACATGAAACACCAATTATGCATAAAGATCGTTTATTCCGTGATATGGTTTATGGAAATAAACGTGAAATTGATGATCATGGTCGCCTTCGTCCGGATTCATGGGAACTTGATGAAGATACTCAACGTAAAACACTTGATTTGATGAATAAAATCACACCAGAAAATTTCAATACAGATTTAACTGGATATGAAACATTCAAAAAAGAATTCTTACAAATTAATGGATTTGAGGTTGAAGGTTCAAATAATGAAACGGTTGATTTTGATGAAATTAGCAAATTAGAGCCATAGGAGATGTTAACATGTCAGTCAAATTTATTGATAGTAAAACGGCTATTAATCAAATCCCAGATGGAGCTACGATTGCTCTAGAAGGATTCCTGGGATCTGATGTTCCCGAAGAAATTCTAGAAAACTTGCATAAAACTTTTCTGGAAACAGGTCATCCAAAGGCATTGACGTTTTATCACGCTTCCGGTATTGGTAATGGTAAAAGTCGCGGAACTAATAATTTAGCCGAGCCAATAATGGTTAAAAGAATTGTTGGCGGTCATTGGGCGCTTGCACCACAATTAGAACCACTTGTAGAGAATAATGAAATTGAAGCTTATTGTTTTCCACAAGGAGTTTTATCGCAGATATTTAGGGATTCTGCAGCACATAAACCAATTCATATATCGAGTGTAGGTTTAGGAACATTTATTGATCCAGACTTGCAAGGTGGAAAATTAAATGAAAGTGCTAAAGAAGACTTAGTTTCAAAAATTAAAATTAAAGGTAAAGATTATCTTGCTTATGAGGTTCCAAAGCCAAATATTGCATTGCTACGAGGGTCATTTGCAGACGAAGATGGAAATATTACTTTTGAAGACGAGCCGTTAACATTAGAATCGACGTCTATTGCAATGGCAGTTCATAACAATGGTGGAAAAGTAATCGTATCCGTTAAAAGAATTCTAAAAAGTGGATCAATGGATCCTAAAGCAATACGAATTCCAGGAGTACTCGTTGATGTAGTATGTGAAACAGATGATGAAACAATGACACAACAAAGTACAGCAACAGTTTATAACCCAGACTTTGTAAAACCATCGGTTATGAAATCTGAAGGAGCAATCAACGTACCTTTAGATTTTAAAAAAGTTATAGCTAGACGTGCGGCTATGTTTTTAGATCCGGAAGACAGAGTTGTTAATTATGGAATTGGTAAATATCCAGAAACGGTATCATTAGTATTGAAGGAAGAAAATGCTGCTAATAATATAACGACGACGGTTGAACCGGGTACTTTTGGTGGAGTTCCACTTGGTGGTGGTGATTTTGGATGTGCTATTTCACCACAAGCAACTATTGACCAACCGTATATGTTCGATTTCTATGATGGTGGCGGAATCGATATAACATTCCTTGGATTAGCTGAATTGGACCAGCAAGGAAATATAAATGTATCAAAATTTGGTCCTAAGATTGCTGGTGTTGGTGGGTTTGTTAATATCACTCAAAATACTAAAACAACAGTTTACACTGGAACGTTTACTGCAGGTGGCTTTTGTGCAGACGTCGAAAATGGTGAATTGCACATCACGCAAGAAGGTAAAAAAGATAAACTTGTTGATAATGTAGAGCAGATTACATTTAGTGGACATGTTGCATATGAAAATGGACAGAATGTTTATTACGTTACTGAACGTGCTGTATTTAAACTAGTAAATGGTGGAATTGAGCTTATCGAGATTGCACCCGGTGTAGATTTGACTAAAGATGTATTAGACCATATGTCATTTAAACCAATCATTAGCAAACAATTGAAGTATATGGATGAACGTATTTTTAATGATTGTAAGATGGGAAATGTGAATAATGAGGCTTCAGAATTAGTTAAAGTTCATGTGAATGTTTGAAAAAATTATTGAACCACTCTTGGGTATAATCGAGCACTTGGCTATGCTTGACGTTATCCAAGGTACATAAACTAATATTCCAAGGGAAAAATGGAGTTATTTGACGGTGTTCGATATTCTTGCCCGCAAAATTTTTACCAATAGGCGAAGCCATTAAAGTAACAACATCTAATTCTTGACACATATTAAGAAGTAAATCCCAAGCTCCAGATTGAAAGAAAAAATTGGGCTCTGCTTGTAATTTTCTTAGTCGTTGTTTCCACTGATAAGTCACCATAAAACTATCGTCTAGTGAAACAACTTTTTCTTTGACAATTTCTGTAAATGGAATAACGCCAGAAATATCATGAAAGCGATGATTTTTATTGAACCAAACAGAAACGGAATCTTTAACAATTGTAATTTCATTAATATCAGGATAGGTAGCTGGAGAAACAAGTACCGCAATGTCAATATCTTGAAGCATTAACATTTTTTGTAAGTCATAAGCACCAGTTTCAATAATATTTAGTTTAATTAATGGATTTTCCTGAATAAATCGTGGAATGGCTTCATTAAAAAGGGTGGAAATAATAACTGGTGGAATTCCAATGTTAATCGTGCCTTTTCGCTCTGATGAAGTTGTTTGAAAAGCATTAATCATTAAATTGAATTCGTGATCAATCTTTCGACCGGAGGCAATTAATTCCTGACCGGATTCTGTTAGTCCGGTTATACGGTTACGTTTTCTGGTGAAAATGTTATTATCTTCAACTCGTTCTAAATCATTAACAGACTTACTTAATGCCGGTTGTGAGATATGAAGCCGATTAGCAGCTTTTGTTAAATTGTAGTTGTTGTCGACAATGCACATTAAGTATTCAATATGTTTAATATCCATGATGACCTCCATTTTAATTAAGGATGTGTAATTGTGAGCAAATTAGAAAGTAGATATTTAAATGACTTAGTTGTTAAAGTTAGACAAGAATTGAGTCGTGATAATCCAGTTATTATAGGTATTTCAGGTAATATTGCTGTAGGTAAAACTACATTTGCTAAAAAAATAGTATCTGTTTTAGATAAAGAATTTAGTGATAAAAGTATTAATTTAGTGTGTACAGATTCATTCTTATATACGAACAAATATTTAAAAGAGAATTATATATTTAATCGTAAAGGTTTTCCGGAAAGTTATGATAGTGCATTGATTAATGATTTTATTAATTCAGTGACCAGCCATCAGCGAGTTAAAGTACCGGTGTATAGTCATAAAATTAATGATATTTCTGAAGTGAAAAATACTATAAATAAACCAGATATTATTGTTATTGAGGGATTAATTACTTTAAGAAAACCGTTGAATGATTTAATAAGTATTAGTATATTTTTAGAAGCCGATGAAGAAGATGTATTTGAATGGTATCAAAATAGATGCTATGACAGTATTAATTATGTATCAGCTAACTATGAAAACTTTAATAACAATATTTACAATATATGGGTTGAAGTAGATAAATTAAATTATCAAAAAAACATTGAACCTACAAGAAACTACGCAGATAATATTTTGATATTTAATGATGTACATGAGTTAGTCGATGTGAAAGATCAATTAGTTAATCAAGGAGGTATTAATCATGCAGTTTGTAACTAGTGATGGAGTTAAGTTGGAGTACGATGATGATGGTCACGGAATGCCAGTGGTAATTACAACTGGGTATGCAGGATTTAAAGAAATTTGGCATCAACAAGTCCGTGCTTTAATAAGCAATGGTTACAGAGTGATTAATTTAGATCGTCGTAATCATGGTCGATCTGAGCAAACCGATAAAGGACTGAGAATGAGTCGACAAGGTAAAGATATTCAAGAATTATTAGCGTACCTTAATATCAATAAATTTAATGCGATGGGAAATTCAATGGGAGCTGCAACTTTTTGGGCCTATGTTTCGTTATTTGGAGATGGATGTATTAATAAAATGATTTCAGTTGATCAATCACCTAAAATGATTACTGATAGTAGCTGGCCATATGGTTTGCTTGATTTAACTTGGAATAACTTCCCCAAAGCATCGGAAGAAATGTATGGTGTGAAGACTACTGTGAAGAATATTGATAATGAAACATATAAAATTTTGAAGAAGGATCAAAATGGTTATGAGTTTGATTATGAATTGAATAAATCGTTACTATATGATCATGCATTTCAAGATTGGCGTGATATTATTGAATCTATGCAGTGTCAGACACTATATATAGCTGGCGCACAAAGCCCATTTTGGTCAAGTGATCATGCCAAAGAGGCAGCAAGAATTAGCTCAAATGGTGAATATGCTGTTGTTCAAGATTCAGGCCATATTGTTATGGCGGAGCAAACAGAAAAATTTAATAAACTTATGTTAGATTTCTTTGATAAATAGTACTATTAATACTCTTGATAGCGCTTTCTATAGCGGCTATATAAGCAGATTGTACTATTTATTTATGATTGTCAACATCAGGTTATAAATAAAAATAGATAATGTTTGTCTTGAATTTAAATAATATAAATTTTAATTAATACCTGACTAATTTTAATAAAATACGTTTTTTAAAGAGCACTTATAATTTATGAGTGCTTTTTTAGTATTATCATCCCTGTTTTAGAATCATTCTAAACTGCACTATATCAAGGCTTTAACTGCTTTTTGACGTTGACATTCAGGGATATAAATGAGAGCATAATTAGTAACGATTTAGATTATTTTGTCTATTAAAACACCTAGGGAGAATCCGAATGACACAGCAGCAATCAAAAATTAAAGAGTTAGTTTCAATTGGAATTTATACAGCGGTTTACTTTTTAGTGGTCTGTTTTTCAACGGCACTTTTGAAATTAACAGTTCCAATTTTTAATTCAATTATGATTCCAGCGTTAAATGCATTATTAGCCGGAATTGTTTACCTATTAGTACTAGATAAAGTTAATCGTTTTGGGGCATTAACCACCATCGGATCAGTTACCGGTCTTTTCTTTTTGATTACTGGCCATTTCCCTTTAGCTTTTGTTCCTGGGGTAGTCTTTTCATTATTAGCTGATTTAATCCAATATAAAACTCAATTAAACCAAAAAGTTAAGTTATATCTTGGTTATACACTGTTTAGTTTTGGTCTGACAGGGCCATTATTACCATTATGGTTTATGAAACGCGCATATATTAATGAATTAGCCAGTCGCGGAAAGAGCCAAGCTTATATTGATCATGTTTTTTCAGCAATTACTAGCACAAGTTTTATCGTTTGTATTATTTCAATTCTGATTAGCAGTGTCATTGGCATGATGATTGGACTAAAGATTTATCGTAAATACTTTGCAGCACAGGAAGGTTCTATCAATGCCGACGAGGGTTAATTTTGATCCCAGAACTAAATTAATTATTGTATTATTGACGACATTAATTTTTATCTTAAATATTTCATTTATGATTGAAATTATTTTCGTCATTTTTTTGAGTTGTCTACTAATGCTAAATGGTAATCACAAACTGGGTGTAATATATTTAGTTATTTTTAGTTTATTAATATTATGTAATTTGACTATTTTTAGTGAAATTAATGATTCGTGGTCAATCTTGGGATCGTTTTTATTGATTGGTGGTCGACGAATTTTACCAACTTTGATGGCGGCAACTTTTGCGATGACCAATACGCATATTGGTGAATGGGTTGCGAGCTTACAAAAATTAAAGTTACCATTTAATTTGATTTTACCCTTAGTAATCGTCTTTCGATATTTTCCGACGTTGCTAAATAATACTAAAGCAATTTTTAAAGCGCTTAAATTTAGAGGATTAATTACCAATAAGTTTGAATTGATTTTGCATCCAATTAAAGGTCTGGAATATATTCTTGTGCCGATTTTAGTTTCAACCGATACCATTGCGACCGAATTGAGTTCCGTAGTTTTTATTCGGGGAATGGGTAATCAAATGCCACATACCAGCATTTATGCGAATCGGTTTCAATGGTTAGATTGGCTAGTAATCGTAGTAAGTGTGTTATTGATGATTGGAGGAATCGTAATTTGATTGACTTATATGAGGTAAATTATTTCCGTGACTCAAATAAAATTATCAATCAGGTAAATTTACATATTAACCGCGGTGAAGTTGTCGCTTTATGCGGCGAAAGTGGTAGTGGAAAGTCATCGCTATTAAATGTGATGAGTGGTTTAGCGCCGGGGATGATTGGCGGCAAACTAACTGGTACCCGAAAAATTATGGGTGAAATCGATGCTGATCAATTATTTCAAACGTTTGCTAACAAAATTGGCATGGTCTTTCAAAATCCCGATAGTCAGTTTATTAACCCGGATGTATATTCAGAATTAGCTTTTGCAATGGAAAATATGGGAATTGAACGAGACCAGATGTATCGACGGATTAATGAAATGGTGGAATCATTTAATTTTGAAGAATTATTGCAGCGCCCAATTACCAGTTTATCTGGTGGTCAAAAACAATTAGTTGCCTGTATGGCATCGATGATCCTTGATCCAGAATTATATTTATTAGACGAACCAACTAGTAATTTGGACGAGCAATCAATCCAGCTATTATCAAAGCGGTTAATGACATTAAAACAACGAAAAAAAACAATTGTCATCGCCGAACATCGGTTAGATTATTTGCGCGATTTAGTAGATCGATACATTATTATGGATCACGGACAGTTGCTGGCAGATATTCCATCAGCTGAATTTTGGCAACATTCAACAGAATATCAAGAACGATATCATTTAAGGAATTTATTTAAGCCACAAATTAATTTGTCAGTTGCACCAATTCAACAATCAGCAGAAAATCAAATTACTTTAAAGATTGATGAATTAAAATTTCAGTATCCACGGACTAAAATGGCTTTAAAAAGTTCGCAACTGGAGTTAAATAATCAAGATGTAATTGGAATTATTGGTGAAAATGGTGCCGGTAAATCAACTTTGCTGCAATTAATTGCTGGATTATTGAAACCTAAACAAGGATTATTTTGGTTAAATCAGCAAAAATTAACTGGTAAAGCTAAGCTCAAATATTCATTCGTTGTGATGCAAAACGTCCGGATGCAATTATTTTTTGAGAGCGTGGAAAAGGAACTTGGTAATGGTACTAACGAAATTAAAAATAATGAGTTAATTGAATTATTATCATTACAGAAATTATTTAAGCGTCGCCCACAAAGTCTATCCGGGGGGCAACAACAATTAGTCGCAATTGCGACGGCGTTATTATCTAATAAGCAATTCATTTTATTTGATGAACCAACAAGTGGCTTGGACTATGAAACGATGTTACATCTGAGTCAAATAATTAATAAAATTCGTCAGCGAAAAGTCTTAATTATTATTGTGTCGCATGATTTAGATTTTATCAATATGACTTGTAGCCGAGTGATTGAGATGTCGCATGGACAAATTAAAACGATGAATCGAGGACAAGCAAATGATTAAAAAATTATGGAAATTAGGTCATGCTGAGCGGTGGCGAAGCATGGTTTTAGTCTTTTGTCAGTGGACCAGTGCGATGTTGGTAGTGACAATTTTATGGTTAGCGGCCAATTATATCAGTACTAATCGCTGGTCACTGGGTTTATTAATGACAGTCGTAGTACAAATTATTGTGATGCTAGCTTATGGTATTTGGGGAGTAAATCGATTAAGTGATCGATGGGCAACCGCGGCTAGTGAAGAGCTACAACAGCGATTTATCGGTTATTATCTTAATGATCAGAGCGTTGATCAAGCACAAACGATGCAAATTATTCATCAAGATTTAGGAACTATTAAAGGATTAGCGGTTTTTTATGACACAATTATCCCTACGATTTTGCAATTAATTTTAACCGGCCTCGTAATGACGATAACAATTTTATTTGTTCATCCAATCACAGTTTTAATTCCGTGGTTAAGTATTGTCGCAATTGTAATTTTAATGGGAATGCTCCAAGGAATGGGACATAAGAAAAATAATTCGTATATCAAAAGCTTTAATCAAATGGGTCAACGCTTTTTGGATGATTTTAAGGGGATGAATACGTTGATTATGTATCATCGTCAACATCTGTATGCCAAAAAATTTGCGTCAGATTCAGAAAACTATCGTCAAAAAACAATGGGAATTTTAATCTATCAATTACAGACACTTACGATTATGGACTTTTGCCTATATGGTGCGTTAGGTTGGTTTGTATTAGCACAAGGGTTTGCAGTTAAAGCCGGTACGATGGAAATGCCAGCTGCCGTTTTGATTAGTGCAATCGTTTGTGTGTGGTTAATTGATTTCCGTAAATTTGGTTATTTTATTCATATCTTTATATCATTACTACCTAAAATTAATCGCCTGTTTAAACTGATTGATAGTGATGAAAGCAAGGAACAATTTAAGAATAATCAATCAGTTAATTTAAAGTTACAACGTATTGAACTGCAAGGCTCAATTTCTTTTGGTGATCATGAAATTTTAAATAATAGCTCATTAACTTTAACTAAAGGACAGTTAATTGGGTTGACCGGTCCTAGCGGTAGCGGTAAAAGTACAATTGCTAAATTATTGATGAAACAACTTGAAATGCCAACCAGCAATATTTTAGTTAACGGTGTACCGTTATCAAAAATAACACGTGAACAATGGTGGCAATCAATTGGTTATTTAGGTCCAGAAATGGTGCTGTTTGAAGGAACGATTGAAGCTAATTTATTGTTGGGGATGAAGTCTGAAATGGACTGGCGTCAAACTTTAAAGCAATTAAACTTATGTAATTTTGTTTATCAGTTACCTGATCAATTTCAAACCATGGTTGGTGAAAATGGATCATTAATTTCACCAGGCCAAAAGCAGCAATTGGCAGTTGCTCGGGCAATTTTAGCCGATAAACAGGCGTATGTTTTTGATGAAATAACTTCAAATATTGATGGTGAAAATGCGAAAACGATTTTAGCAGCTATTCATCAATTGGCTAATGATAAAATTGTGTTATTAATTACTCATCGATTGGAAGATATTAAACATTTGCAGCAAGTTTATTTATTGGATCAACAAACATTAGTGGCGGGATCATCGGAAGAATTAAGCGCACAGGTTCCAGCTTTTAAACGCTTAATAGATGAACAAACCCGTTTGATATCTGAGGTGAACGCCTAATGAGAATTTTAATGAGATTATTAAAACAAGCTGGTAAGTTAAATTTTATTTTGCTAGCTAGTGTTCTATCCGGGATTTTAGCAACGTTGTTTCAGGTTGGTATTATTAGTTTAAGCTTTAGTTCAATTATGACCCAATTGCACTATTTTCCGTGGTTAATATTATTAGGATTAGCGATTGTTAGTGGGCTTTGCCGATTTGGGGAACAATACTTAGGTCACTTAGTGGCGTTTAAAATTCTATCCAAATTTCGTAATTTAACTTATCAAAAAATCATGCAGTTAGCGCCAGCAAAATTAGATGGACAACATAGTAGTGATATTTTAAAATTATTAGTCCAAGATATTGAGAAAATTGAAATTTTTTATGCGCATACCCTGTCGCCCATTTTGATTGCGGTAATTGTGACGTTAGCGCAAGTGATATTTTTTTGGATGATTAATCCATTTTTAGGATTAGTTGCCTTAATTGCCTATGTAGTGATGGGTTGCTTATTGCCAGTCCTTAATGCGCGTACCATGAGTGCTTCAGCTCAGGAACTTAGTCAAAGCGAAACTAGAAATCAACGGTTATTGTCAGAAATGGTTAGTGGAAAGTTTGAATTGCAACAATATCAAGCGGTTGAAAGTAAAATTGCTGAAATTAATCATGAAACTCAAGAATATTGGCGATTTAATCAAGTTAAGAGTGCCAAACAAGAACGTCAGACTATTTTAATGCAGTTGACGTTAATCGTAAGTCTAATTATTTTTTTAGTAGTGGACTTAAAAACTGCTAGTTCATTTGTAGCTGTTTTGATTTTCCCATTTACATTTGGACGGGTACTAGCGTTAGCCTCGTTGCCAGGATCTTTAGCTGGCGGGATGTTAGCTGCCAAAAATCTATTTGCTTGGTTTGACGAGAAATCGGTAGTTAGTGATCAAGGGCAACTTGAATTGAACTCGATTGAAGAAATTAAATTAGATAACGTGAAATTTGCTTACCCTACTCGGTTGAATGATTTGATTTTAACTAATGCTAGTTTGCAGGTTAATCAAGGCGAACGGATTGGTTTAATTGGTAAAAGTGGTGAGGGAAAAAGTACAATTGTTAAACTAATCATGCGCTGGTATCAAGCACAGCAAGGTACAATTAGACTAAATTCCATTGAAAATGAGAAAATTGAACTATCCGAGCAACGTCATTTGATGAATTATGTGTCACAAAATGCACAAATTTTTGCAACGACAATTCGTGAAAATTTAGTCTTGCGTAATGTTAAAATTATGGATAACGAAATTTGGGAGGTTTTAAGGTGGGTTCATTTAGACACGTTAATTAAAAATCTTCCGGAACAGTTAGCAACCGAAATCAGTGCTAGTAAACCAATTCTTTCGGCAGGTGAATTACAAAGATTAGAATTAGCTCGGGCATTATTAAATAGAAGCTCATTATTAATTTTGGATGAGCCAACGAGTAATTTAGATGTTGTAAATGAAGCGATTATCTTAAACGCGGTTAAGCAACATTATGCTGGCACAGTGATAATTGTTACGCATCGAATGAGTACCTTGTCAATTTGTAATCGAGTATTACGTTTGAATCACGGTCAATTAGAACCAGCTTAATAAGCCAAAATAGATACCACGACAATTATTGGAAAATGTCGTAGTATCTATTTTTTTGTCAATTAAATATATGGCTGGTAATTAACTTTTAAACGAGTAGCAATGGTTTTGATTTCTTCAAGGGTTCGATCATCAATTTCAATCCCATTCTTAATATTATTTTGATAAGCTAAAGCTTCTTTATCACCGGCGATGTAAATGGTTTTTCCGGGAATTGTTGGTAGTGAACGAATATCTTGTAGGTAGTTTGAAAACTTATCGAAAATCGCCGTTTTATCACCAAAAATTTCAGGATCAATGGCGACAAAACTTTGACAAGGACCCACGGATAGGTCAGTGGGGGTGATTTCATTAGAAATATTGCCCATCGAAAGAATAGAGGTAAATACTTCTACGATAACTCCTAAACCAAAGCCTTTGTGACTACCAGTATCCTCGGTAACGCCACCTAATGGAGCTAAACCAACATTAGCATCTGGATCACGTAACAAATCAAGATTAGTATTGTCATTGTGATCGTAGATGGGGGTTTTACCATCTTTTGCGACCCACAATGCAGGGAGATCTTGTTCCAGTTTACGGTATACTTCTACTTTTCCTTGTGCAACTGTTGTCGTAGCGACGTCAAAAATAAAATTGTGTGGATTAGCCGGCATAGCAAAAGCAATAGGATTTGTACCGATAAAAGCTTTGGTGGCATGGGTTGGTAACATCGCGGGTCGTGAATTACATGATGACATACCCATTAAGCCTTGTTCAGCTGCCATGTTAGCATAGTAGCCAGCAATCCCATAATGACCTGAATTACGAGTAGTGATAATGCCAATGCCGTGAGCTTTCGCTTTTTTGATGGCTAGTTCCATACTGTAAATGCCATTTAATTGACCTAAGCCAAAGTGAGCATCAACAACGGCACTGACGTTAGTTTCTTTGACAATTTCAGGGGTACTGTTAACGCGAATTTTACCATTTTGAATAAAATTATCATACATTATTAGGCGTTGAACCCCATGTGATTCAATTCCGTGTAAGTCAGTATAAATCAACATCTCAGCGGCTTGGTGACTTTGCTCAGCTGAAAAACCATATGCAAGATAAATATTATCAATTAATTTGTTAATTTTATGACTATCATATCTTTTTATCATGTTATTTTAATCTCCCATGCCTAGTATTGTTGTAATGTAGTTCACATGCTAATTATTAAATTAAAAAAAGTCAATCTATTTTTAATTATATTTTAATTTAAAAATATAATTATAGCGATCGATAATTGATTTTAGGTAATTTAATACGAAAATTTGTGTTAACTTGGTACAATGAGATTATTAATCTAAAGGATGGTAACTAAATGGTTGATCTGTTAATTTTAGCTGAAAAGGCTAGTGCGGCCAAACATATGGCTAAAGCATTCGGTGGAATGACGGGAACAGTTGCTGATAAAACTTATAAAATTGTGCATGCCCATGGTCATTTAATGGAGTTCAAAGAACCTGAAAAAATGGTTACGACTGAAGAAGATAAACAACGATATAGTTCATGGTCCGATATGAAAACCATGCCATGGAACGAAGCTGATTTTTCATGGGCCAAGACGTATGCGAAATCATACAATTCATACACAAAGAAATCAAAATCAACACGAGAAGATATTACGGCAATCAAAGCCGAAGCTGCTAATGCTGAATCAATTCTACTAGCAACTGATAATGATCCATCTGGTGAAGGTGATTTGCTTGGTTGGGAGATTGTGAACGCGATTAAATGGAAAAAGAAAGTTTATCGAATTCGATTTGCTGATGAGACCCCCAAATCTTTGAATCAAGCACTGCAACAAATGGTAGAAATTACTGATCAATTTAAACAAGGTGAATATCTTAAATCAGATGCCCGCAGTAAGTGGGATTTCTTATCAATGCAGTTAACACGGATTTCAACGTATGCCGCCCGACAAGCTGGTTACCGAGTGAAAGTAATTAATCAGGGGCGCTTAAAGTCGGTAATTGTGTTAAAAATTTGGCAGCAACAACAGTTAATTGATCAATATATTAAAACCCCGTATTTTGAAGCGAAATTTAAGGATCCGGCTGGTCATATTTTTGCCAGAAATCTAAAGGATGATCAACAAAAACAAGCCGCTCGATTTACTGATGAAAAAAGTGGTCGTGAAGATATTGCTAAATACACCAAAAGTCCAGTCGCAAATATCAAACGAGTTCGTAAATTTCAAGCACCGGGATCAATGATTGATTTAGCTAAATTAGGTTCGATTTTAGCCAAACAAGGCTTTAATTCCAAGGAAGTTTTAGCTACTTATCAAAAAATGTATGAGGCGGAAATTGTCTCATATCCACGTACAGAAGATAAAAAGATTACTCAAGAACAATATAATGAGTTATTACCGGTAATTGATGCCATTGCAGCTGTTGTGGGGGCCAATCAACAATTACTGACACATCGTGTGTTGCGAAGTAAGCACCATGCTAACGAAGCAGCCCATGGGGCCAACCGCCCAGGAGTTAAAGTGCCAAATTCATTATCAGCTTTAACTAAGTATGGTCCCAGTGCGCAAGCAATTTACCGGACCTTAGCATTAAATTATTTAGCTATTTTGGGTGAAGATTATGAATTTGAACGAGTGACTGCGGAACTAGAAAAATATCCTGAATTTAAAACGGGCTTTAATGTGCCAGTTAAATTAAACTATAAGGCGATTTTTGATGATACTGAGGGCGATGATGAGCCAACTGAAGCCAAGAGTGATGAAGTTGGCCCAGAAGCAGAACCGTTTGTATATCAAGGGGCGAATCCTAAACCAACCAGACCAAGTGCTGATTGGATTGGTAAATTTTTGGAAAAACATAATATTGGAACTGGGGCCACCAGACTAGGAGTTCAAGCGCAGTTAACGAGTGGTAAAAATGCGTTTATTTTAGAAAAGCGTGGATTTTATACGTTAACTCAACCAGGGACAATTGCAGCTGTACTCGTGAGGGATAGTTGGATTGGTTCACCAAGTATTACGAAGCAATTATTTGATCATATGGATGCCGTGGGCAAACTGAACGAGGTACCTTCAGTGGTAGTTAATTCAGCCACCAAAGTCATTGAACACGATTTACCAATTATTTTGAAAAATAGTCAAGAATTAGCACAATTGGTTGGATCATCACAAAATGTTAAATCAGTTAAGAAGTTTAAAGCTAAGCCGAAAACTAAAGGCCAATATTTAGATGGTCAAGAAATTGAATTTAGTTCAACTTGGGGTGGTCATCAATTTACTGCCGATGAAATTCAAAAAATGCTACAAGGATCAATTATTTCATTTGATGCGACTAGCAAGTATGGTAAGGCTTATACGGCAACGGGAACATTAAAACAGCAAACCTATAAAGGTAAAAAGTTTTGGGGCTTTAAAGCCAATTTTGGAAAGTAGCTAATGAAGTATATCAGGATTTTACTGATATACTTTATTTTTTTGCTGTCGATTCCAAATGGAGAGGCCAACTAAATAACTAGTGAATTTATATTTACTAAGGATGCCACTCAAACCAAAAGTGAAAAGCCAAACGAATAGGTAGCCAATTGGTAATAAAAGTAATATGATCCACGCTGGTAAATTAATTAGATCTAGAATCCCGTAAAGCATCATTAGGGGGATGGTTTGGGTTAAGTACACGCCAAACGAATATTGAGCACCAAGATGAACGTATTTTTTTATAGTACGATTGGCACGGTTAACATACGAATGACCAAGCAACCAGGTAGTTGAAATGATGAAAATACTATAGATTAATAAATATGGTTGATGGATTAATTCACTACGGCTAAGACTCAAAGCTAAAATTTCTTGATTGTAATTAAATAGTCCCAGTGTCCCAACAGCCAAAATAATGGTAATTATATAAATCCATCGGTGCCATTGTAGCCAAATTTGGGTGAACTTTTGATAATTTGAGGCCGTAAAAGCACCAAAAATAAAGTAAAACTGATAAGTGAAAACATTCATGCCATATGAGCGGAAGAAAAATGGCCAATTACTGCGATCAATTCCAGGTAACCAATATTTTATCCAAAATAAAAAGGCTAATTGGAGGATGAAACTGATGGATAAAACTAGCCATTGTCGATTGATGGTTCTCCACCAACGAATAAATAATGGGAAGAGTAAATAGAATTGGATGATAACAAATAAAAAGTACATATAAAATTGGTTACCATGAATTAGAATTAATCTGAGGCCACTAAAATATTGAGACCAATTTAAGTGGTGATTTAAGTAAAATATTTTTGGCAAAAATAAGGCAGCATTCCAAAATAAATATGGAATGCCGACACGTCGAGCTCGGCGGTACCAAAATGACCAAGGTGAACCTGGATTTTGTTGATAGTGATGAACTAAAACTAATCCGGTGATAAACATAAAACCGAACCGAGTGAAATGAAGAGATAAATGTGACATTTCTAGGAGTGAACGGCTAAGGGTGCCATGCTGCATATTGTGAGCATATGCGGTAGTGACGTGATTAATTAGAACGCCGGAAATGAAAATTAATCGCATTAGATCAACTTCATATAAGTAAGATTTTGGGTTGTGATTATTCATTTAATTGCCTCGCTTTGTTTTGATGTTAGCAAGCAATTATGAATTTTATAGGGATAAATTTACGATTTTAATTAGAAAATGAATAACATCTTATGATTATCTTGTGATTGCAGAATTCTAGTGAATAATTTATAAAAATACGATGATTGTCTTGTCTGATTGAATGTTTAGGGTATAATATAAAGCGACTGATAAAAAGCTTTTGGGAGGAGTTACAGACATTATGATTAAAGATATCATTTTGCGTGATACCGAAATAATTAAGATTAAGATTTTGAAAATATTGATTAGTTTACCAAATCATGCAATTTCAAACAAAGAAGTTACTAAACAAACTGGGGTATCACAGTTTAGATTACAAAATTTAATCGAAGAATTAGATACTGAAATTAATCAACACATTACTGATGCTAATGTGTCGTTTGAATATGATAATAATTATCTGGTTGCACACAACTTGAATTTTTCCCACGTACGATTATTACGGCTAGAATATATTGTTAATTCAAATTCATTTAAAATTCTTCGATATAATCAATTTGAAAATAATCAGTTACCATTGCATGAGTTTTTGGGGACAAATGGAATTGGCCAACCGAATTATTATCATTTACGTAAAGAGTTAGAACCAGTACTAGAACGTAAGACGATTTTTGCGAATGTACCAACTTATATTGATAATTTTGAATATGTTAAACGGCGTAAATTGGCTAGTTTATTTTATTCATATTATGAAGATATTCGTGATCCGTTTCCAGAAGTATCAGACACGGTTGATCTGCTTATCGAGATGATTGATGGCTATATGCCAGTTGAATTATCGAAAGCTAATACGGCTAAGCTAAGAGTATGTATTTCGGTTCAATTAATGCGTATTAAAAATGAAAATTTTTTGAAAAATTATTCGGTACCAATGAGTTTGAAAATTGAAAAGCTAACACAAAAATTTGCCGAAGTTTATCAAGACTTTACAGATGATGCCAGAATTGATGTGCAAGCTGAATCAATTTTCTTGTTGAGTGTTTGCTATAGTCAAATTGTGGTTAAAGAACCAGAAAAATATCAAGATTTTGTTGATTTTAACAGTTATGTTCAAAAGAAGAATCAGTCGTTATATACATTTATTGATAAGCTATTGCGTGACAATGCCGTCAATCATCAAGTTGACGAATCGACAATTGAACAAAAAATTGATTATATTTTGCGTTTAAATGAATGGTTATTGATTTTTGATTTAGGTTTTACTGAAGGGGTCCCAGAGGAAGTCTATTATAGTTTGGTCTCAAAATACCCACAGCGTTCGTTAGTATCTGACGAGTATGTTGATAAATTAGCCGCGACTTTTAGTATGGAATTAAGTGAAGATTCACTTAATTATCTTAAATATCACTATTTAATTGGATTTATGGAAATTATTCCGGATGATTCGGTTGATAAAAACGTTAATATTGCCTTAGACTTTACTAATAGTTTTGCGTATTCAGATTATATTAAAATGGTTTTACGCCGTTATCCGTCAATTCATATTGATGAGAATTTAATGGAGCATACAGATATTTATATGAGTGATATGTACTCTACTTATGTTAATATTCCGCAAATTATTTGGCCAAACTTGCCTGAAAAATTAGAATTGCAAAAATTTGAAAAAATAATTCAAACAACGCAGTTTAATAAAATAAAAGCATATAACTAGACTTCAATGAGGCTCATCTTAAAAATAGATGAGCTTTTAATTTTGATTAATAAGTAAAAAACACTTTTTAATCGGTATAGACCATTAAATCGTGGTACAATAGCAATAATTAAGTTGAAAGGATGATATTTACATGAAAGTTGGATTTATTGGTGCCGGTGAAATGGCTAAAGCGATTATCAGTGGCCTATTGAAAGCAAACCAAGTCTCAGGATCAGATATCTATCTCCACAGTGCACATGCAGCAAGTTATGAACCATTTGCTAAATCAAAGGGATTAATTCCCGTTGATTCAAATAAAGAGGTTGCTAATAATGCAGACTATGTTGTCCTAGCAGTGAATCCTCAGTATGCTCCAGAAGTGTTACAAGAAATCAAAAAAGAATTGGCTGGAAAAGTGTTAATTTCAATCGTTGGTGGAATGAGTATTCAACGGCTTGAAGAATTAACGGATCAGACAATGCCAATTTTGCGAGTATTACCCAACGTGAATGTTGAAATTACTGCTGGAATGTCAGCGGTTCATGCTAACTCCCAATTAACCGAAGCTCAAACTAAAGAAGCAGTTGGTTTATTTGAAGCGATTGGGTCAGTCAGCTGGCAACCAGAAGATAAGTTTAGTGTCTTTAGTGCGCTGGCAGGAAGCGCCCCAGCATTTGTTGCTTACTTTATCGATGCAATGAGTCGAGCAGGAGTTAAGTACGGATTAAGTAAAGCGGTTGCGACTGAAATTGCATCCAAAGTCGTTGAAGGATCAGCCCAATTAGTTAGTGAATCTGGTGAAACGCCAATGGATATTGTCGATGCCGTTTCTTCGCCAGGTGGAAGTACGGTTCGTGGCTTATTAGCGATGGAAGAGGCCGGATTTATGACTTCAGTAATCAAATGTATTGATGCAACCATTGGTCAGGATAAAACAGTAGATTAAATTTAGGAGTGTAATTAATTATGAGTATCGTATTAAAGCATGCACAAATTTATACAGGATTAGAAGTCATCCATGATGGCTATATTCGATTTGATAAACAAATTGAAGCAATCGGTCCAATGAGCGATTATCGGGCCAAAGCTGGCGACCAAGTTGAATTTGTTAGTGGTAAGAAGATTGTGCCAGGATTTATTGATGTCCATACCCATGGTGGTTATGGACTTGATACCATGGATGGCAACGCTGATGAAATTGATACCATGGTTAACAAGATGATTCATGAAGGAATTACAACCATTTTTCCAACAACCATGACTCAATCAGATGATGCCATTGCCCATGCAATGCAAGGGGTTGCTGCTGCCGCTAAAAAGAATCCAGTAATTAAAGGGGTTCATTTGGAAGGCCCATTTATCGCAGCCATTTATAAAGGCGCCCAACCGGAAAAGTATATTAAAGATCCCGATCCAAAGTTATTGGATCACTGGAATGAATTATCAAACCATTTAGTTCGTTTGATTACTTATGCACCTGAAGATAAAGGTGCGCGAGTGTTTGAAGATTATTGTCTTGAACATAATATTGTTCCTTCAGTTGGACATAGTAATGCAACCCGTGAACAAATGTTGGCTAGCAAGGCAACTCATGTAACGCATTTGTATAATGCTCAACGTGAATTTAAGCATCGTGAACCCGGTGTTACCGGTCATGCAATGCTAGAAGATAATATGTATTGCGAATTAATCTGTGATGGTTTCCATATTGTTCCAGATATGTTGAAATTAGCCTTTGAACAAAAAGGGGCAGATAAAATTGTCTTAGTAACTGATTCAATGAGAGCTAAAGGGATGCCAGAAGGCGAAAGTGAACTTGGCGGTCAACGAGTTATCGTTAAAGATAAGCAAGCACGATTAGAATCTGGTAATTTAGCAGGCTCAGTTTTAACCTTTAATGATGCCTTTAAAAATGCGATTGCCTTTATGGATTGTTCAATTGAAGATGCGGTTAAGATGGCTTCAGTTAACCAAGCCACAGAATTTGGCTTGGAAGATAAAGGAACCCTAGAAGTTGGTAAAGACGCCGATTTAAATGTTATGAATAGTGGTTTAGACGTTCAACGTGTGTATAGTTATGGCCGTCGTTTTGACAATTAATTAAAATTGGTATAGACTTTCGATATTATCAGATAGCGGAGGAACTACCATATGGCCTCACCGGTATATATTCAAATTCATAATCAAATTAAAGCAGAGATTGAAGAAGGTAAGTGGGCAGTTGGGGCTAAAATCCCCGCTGAACGTGAATTATCTCTTCATTTTGATGTGAGCCGGATGACTCTTCGACAAGCAATTCAAACGTTAGTTGACGAAGGAATTCTTGAGCGACGAGTCGGTTCGGGGACTTATGTTTCGAATCAAAAAGTACAAGAAAAAATGTCAGGTGTTACGAGTTTTACTGATTTGATGAAAGCTGCTGGTAAGGTGGCTTCGAGTAAAACAATTTCATATCATATGACAATGCCATCACAAAGTGAAATTGATCAATTGAAATTAGAAAAAGATCAAAAAGTTCTACGAATGGAACGAATTCGGTATGGAAGTGGCGTACCAATTTGTTATGAAATCGCAACAATTCCAGCGGAACTAATTAATGGATTGACGAAAGAAGAAATTACTTCTTCCTTGTATAGTTCACTTGAAAATAAAGCTAAATTATTTCCAGGTAAAGCTATGCAGTCAGTTTCGGCTATGGCAGCATCGGAAAAGATTGCTGAACATTTGGAAGTTAAACGTGGCGATGCGTTATTACGAGTTCGTCAACTTTCTTATTTACAAGATGGACGTCCATTTGAGTATGTTCATACCCAATATGTGGGTGACCGGTTTGAATTTGTGTTAGAACGTTAATTAAATAACATTATTGAAGTAATTGAGTAAAGCCAGCGCTTTACTCAATTACTTTTTTTATGCCGATAAAATCCATGAAACTACCTTATTAAATTCATAAATAAGTCATTTTTATTCAGTAAAGTGTTCCTATGAATTAATTCTCAGGAGGATACATGTATGAATTTTGTTAAACGAGCTTGGCTTAGCCTAGTCGCTAAGAAAGGAAGAACGGTATTATTAGCAGTAATTACCTCTGCGATTATGCTTTTCGTTTTAGCAGGGTTACTGATTAATAATGCTGCGGATACAGCAGTGAAAAATGCGAAAGCTAACGTGGGAGCAACCCT
Source organism: Paucilactobacillus oligofermentans DSM 15707 = LMG 22743 (assembly GCF_001434315.1). Lineage (GTDB taxonomy): Bacteria > Bacillota > Bacilli > Lactobacillales > Lactobacillaceae > Paucilactobacillus > Paucilactobacillus oligofermentans. The sequence goes on from NZ_AZFE01000003.1 coordinate 46,938, forward strand.
GACACTGTCAGCTAATCGTGAAGCTGCATTTAAAAAATCGCAAACTAGTAGTTCATCTTCAACTAAGAAGACCGTTAAAATGTCATCAGTTAAATTGAGTGACGCAAAGAAGATTGCGAAGTTAAATAATGTGGCTAGTTATAACGTGGCGGCAACCGCTTCAGTGAATGCATCTAGTTTTGATGCCATTTCAACGACCAGTAGTTCAAGTCAAATGGGTGGTGGCAGTTCAACTGCTACTGGTGATATTTCAATTAGTGGAGTAACGGACACTGCCTCATCAACCTCATTTACAGATGGAACTAATAAAATTACTAAGGGTCGTGGAATTACTTCGGCTGATAAGAATACGAACAATGTTGCCATTGAATCAGAGTTGGCTAAGCAAGAAAATATTAGTGTCGGTGACACGATTACCGTTAAATCAACGTCTGGTAGTAAGTCATATAAATTGAAGGTAGTTGGAATTTATAAAACAACTTCAAGTACTTCGACACAGATGGGCCCAGGCACTAGTGATCCAGGGAATACGATTTATAGCTCATATACTTTAGCTAATACTATTAAGGGTGCTAAGTATGCTAATACTGCTGACTCAGTAACCTTCACAGTTTCTGCACCTTCAAAAATTAGTAGTGTTAAATCGGCTGGGAATAAAGTCATTAATAACTCTAAGTATACTTTGGCAACAAATGATTCAAGCTATCAAACCGTTAAATCGGCTATGAGCAGTGTAAAGTCATTCTCAAATAAAATTGTTTGGTTAGTTTCGATTGCCGGAACAATAATTTTGGCACTCATCGTAATTTTAATGGTCCGTGAGCGTCGTCATGAAATTGGAATCTTGTTATCGATGGGTGAACGTCGTTGGAAGATTGTGGGCCAACTATTTACTGAAATGGTGATTATTTTAGTCGTTGGACTAGCAGTCGCCGGAATTGGTGGTAAATTTGTTGGTGATAAATTAGGCTCACAATTGGTTTCCTCACAGGCTTCAACATCCGCGGGCACGATATCAGCTCCCGGTGACAAGAACGTTCAAATGAGTGGCAACCCAAGTGGCGGCGGTGGCAGCATGTCTGGTGGATCAAAACCAAGTGGTGGTATGTCAGGCAGTGGATCGACAAGTACTTCGAGTGATACCGATATTGATGTTAATTTATCAGCAATTGAAATGGTTGAGCTTGGTGGCTTCGGATTAGCGATTATGTTCCTGTCAGTGTTAATTGCATCCGGTGGCATATTACGATTACAACCCAAGAAAGTGTTAATTGATTAAAGGAGGTATTTAAATGTTAATTACAAAAGATTTAGGATACTGGTATGACCATCCAGATAACATCTTATTTGAAGAAGTTAATTTAGAATTTGATACTGGAAATTTATACGCCATCGTGGGCCAAAGTGGCTCAGGTAAAACGACCTTTTTGTCATTGCTGGCAGGGTTGGATAATCCTAAAATGGGATCAATCGAATTTAATGGCAGTGATCTGAAGCAAATAGGGTTAACTAATTATCGAAAAAAAGATGTCTCAGTTATTTTTCAATCGTATAATTTATTCACCTATATGTCGCCACTAAATAATTTGATGACCGCAATGGCGGTAACCGGAGCCGAACATAAGGGCGATAAAGAATATGCGCGAGACATGTTGCGACAATTGGGAATTTCTGAGTTACAGATGGATAAAAATGTTCAACATCTATCTGGTGGTCAACAACAGCGAGTTGCAATTGCACGAACTTTAGTCTTAGATGCGGAAGTAATTGTGGCTGATGAACCAACGGGTAATTTAGATGAAGATAATACAGCTGAGGTAATTGAACTATTTCAAAATATTGCACATGAACGAAACAAGTGTGTAATTATTGTGACCCATGAAACGGCAGTTGCTCAAGCTTGTGATGTTTCGTATCGATTATCACATCACGTATTTACTAAAGAATAAGAACAAACTTTTAAGGAATTGTGATTCGATTGTTGAATCATGGTTCCTTATTTTGTCACATTAATCGCAAATTAATTGAAACGTGGTAAAATAATACCGTTATGTATTTACAGTAATAAAATTACGGAGGGTACTTAATCATGAGTTACCAATTTCCAGATGATAGTTGCACATTACACACGGATGCATACGAGCTAAGTATGATGCAGACGTATTGGAAAAAAGGCATGGGTCAACGACGAGCAGTGTTCGAGGCTTATTTTCGTGACATGCCGTTTAAAAATGGCTATGCAGTGTTTGCTGGTTTACAGCGAGTTATTGAATATATTGAACAATTAAGATTTTCAGATTCTGATATCGAATATTTAAAAACAACCAATCAATTTGATGATGATTTTTTAGAATATCTAAGGACCTTTAAATTTGAAGGCTCAATTAATAGTGCGATTGAAGGTGAATTGGTTTTTAATAACGAACCAATTATTCAAGTAGATGCACCATTGATGGTTGGCCAATTGATTGAAACGGCATTATTGAATATTATTAATTATCAAACATTAATTGCGACTAAAGCGGCACGGATTAAGTCAGTGGTTGGCAATGATCCAGTCCTTGAATTTGGCTCTCGGCGTGCGCAAGAAATGGATGCGGCTATTTGGGGAACCAGAGCGGCGTATATTGGTGGCTTTGATGCCACAAGTAATGTTCGAGCTGGTAAAATGTTTAATATTCCAATCAGTGGTACGCATGCACATGCACTGGTACAGGCATATATGAATGATTATGATGCCTTTAAAGCCTACGCTGAAACGCATAAAGATTGTGTGTTTTTAGTAGATACCTTTGATACTTTGAAGAGTGGCGTCCCCAATGCGATTCGGGTTGCTAAAGAAATGGGTGACCAAATTAATTTTCAAGGGGTACGGATTGATAGTGGGGATATGGCCTATATTTCAAAACGTGTTCGTGAAATGCTTGATGAAGCTGGGTTTAATGACGCAAAGATTTTTGCTTCAAATGATTTAGATGAAAAAACCATTCTTAATTTAAAAATGCAACATGCTAAAATTGATGTTTGGGGAATTGGCACTAAACTGATTACAGCTTTTGACCAACCAGCATTAGGTGCAGTTTATAAATTAGTTTCATTTGAAAATGAACATGGGGAAATGATTGATACAATTAAGATTTCTAGTAACGCATCAAAAGTTTCAACCCCAGGTAAAAAACAGGTTTGGCGAATTACGGATACTGAGGATGGAAAATCTGAAGGTGATTACGTTGCCTTATTTGATGAAAAACCACAGTTGCAAGAATCAATTTACATGTTTAGCCCTGACTATACTTATATCAATAAAACGATTAATAATTTTACAGCGCGGGCAATCCTACAACCGATTTATGAAGATGGAAAGTTAATCTATGATTTACCATCGTTATCAGATATTAGGAAGGGTTCAAAAGAACGCTTGAGCTTGTTATGGGATGAGTATAAGCGCAATTTAAATCCACAAATTTATCCAATTGATTTGTCGCAAAAGTGTTTTGATAACAAAATGAAGATTATTAAAAATGTTCGTGATTATGTAAGTAAATTAAATTTTTGATAGGGTGATGAAATGAGTCCAAAACAAACTGAAATTATTAAAGCGCTGAAGGTTAAACCAATAATTGATGCGCAAGAAGAAATAAGAAACAGTGTTGATTTTTTGAAACAATATTTATTAGCAACTGGACTTAAAGGGTTCGTTCTTGGAATTTCGGGTGGACAAGATTCATCATTAGCGGGTAAATTAGCCCAACTGGCAATGATCGAATTACGTGAAGAAACCGGTAACCAAGACTATCAATTTATTGCGATGAGATTACCATATGGAAATCAGGCTGACGAATCGGATGCAATGGCGGCAATTGAGTATATTAATCCGGATAAGATTATGCGAGTTAATATTAAAGATGCAGTTGATGCTACTGTAATCGCAGTTGAAGATAATCAAATTAATATTTCAGACTTTAATCGTGGTAATATTAAAGCCCGTCAACGAATGATTGCTCAATATTCTGTTGCAGGTGAATTTAAAGCAGCAGTGATTGGTAGCGATCATGCGGCTGAAGCGGTGACCGGATTTTATACTAAATTCGGCGATGGCGGTGCAGATGTAACGCCATTGTGGCGTTTGGATAAACGCCAAGGACAGGCTTTATTGGTAGCTTTAGGAGCACCGGAACATTTGTATGCTAAAGTGCCCACCGCTGACTTAGAAGACGATCGCCCAGCTTTACCAGATGAAGTTGCTTTAGGGGTAACTTATGATGAAATTGACGATTATCTTGAAGGTCATGAAGTACCAGATGCGTCAGCTAAAGTTATTGAAAATTGGTACATTAAAACTGAACACAAACGTCATTTGCCAATTACGGTGAAGGATCAATGGTGGAAATAATTAATTAAAAATATTTGGTACCTCGATTTCATTTTGGAATCGAGGTATTATTATAAAAACGATAAAAAGGGGTATTTGCATCTAATGGAAGAGCAAACGGTTCAATTAGTTAAAAATAATTTGCAAGGAATTAGTGGCAAACAAGTAAACACCGTCTTGAAATTAATGGACGAGGGTAATACAGTACCGTTTATTGCTAGATATCGTAAAGAAATGACGGGAAGTTTAGATGAAGTTCAAATTCAAGATATTGAAACTGAATATAAACGGGTAACCACCCTACAAGATCGGAAAACGGCAGTCGTTAAAAGTATTGCAGAACAAGGAAAATTAACTGACGTACTTGAAAAAAAGATTCAATCATCAGAAAAAATTCAAGATGTGGAAGATTTATATTTACCATATAAACAAAAGCGCCAAACCAAAGCAATGATCGCTAAAAAGCGCGGGTTAGAACCATTGGCTAATTGGATTTTATCTTTTCCAGCAGGTGATTTAACTCAACGTGCTCAGCAATATGTATCAGACGAACAAGAATTACCCGACGTACAAGCGGTTTTTGATGGTGCCCATGAAATTTTAGCGGAAGCTTTTAGTGAAGTTGCGATTATTCGTAATTGGGTACGTAATCATACAATTAATAGTGGAACGGTTGAAACGACCGTTAAAACTAAGGGTAAAGAGCTTGACGAAATGGGTGTTTATCAACAATATTATGCATTTGAAGAACCGATAAAGCGGATGTCATCAACACGGACGATGGCAGTTAATCGTGGGGAAAAAGAAAAAGTGTTAACAGTCAAAGTTAAAGTTGATACTGAACCAATTATGAACTTTTTTCGGTTTAGATTAATTGGTAAACACGATGAAAGTGCAGCAACAAGCTTTGTTGAAACGGCGTATCAAGATGCTTATAAGCGATTTGTTGGTCCGGCAATTGAACGTGAAGTGCGGAACAGTTTAACTGAAGATGCGCAAGAACAATCGATTAAGGTATTCGGCCAAAACTTATACAATTTATTGATGCAAGCACCAATTAAAGGCAAAGTAGTTTTAGGCTTTGATCCAGCCTATCGGACCGGGTGCAAGTTAGCAGTGATTGATGAAAATGGTAAATTTTTAGAAAAAGCCGTAATTTATCCTCATAAGCCAGCTCCAACAGCTAAACAACAAGCGGCACAACAAGAATTTGTTAATTTACTAGAGAAGTATCAAGTAGAAATGATCGCGATTGGAAATGGAACGGCAAGTCGTGAATCTGAATTGTTTGTTGCAGAAGCAATCACGAAAGTTAAACATCCAGTTTATTATGTCATTGTTAATGAAGCAGGAGCTTCAGTTTATTCAGCTAGTCAAGAGGCTCGTGATGAATTTCCAGATTTACATGTTGAACAACGAAGTGCAATTAGTATTGGTCGACGTTTACAAGATCCATTGGCTGAACTAGTAAAAATTAATCCAGAATCAGTAGGAGTTGGGCAATATCAACATGATTTACCTGCTAAAGATTTAGACAGCGAATTGGACGTGGTAGTTGAACGGGCGGTCAATCGAGTGGGGGTTAATTTGAATACTGCTAGTTATCAATTACTCACACATATTTCAGGCTTATCGAAAACAATTGCTGAAAATATTGTGAAGTATCGTGATGAAAATGGTCGTTATAATAGTCGAACTGAGTTGAAGAAAGTTCCTCGCCTTGGACCAAAAGCGTTTGAACAGTCAGTTGGATTTTTACGGATTATTGGTGGTAAAACCGCATTAGATAATACCGATATTCATCCTGAAAGCTATGCAACAGCTAAAAAAGTTTTGGTCGCTGCCGGAGTGAAAACAACTGAACTAGGCAATGAAACAGCAATTGAAAAAATTAAGCAAGTTGATTTAAAACAGCTGCAATCAACTGAATCAGTTGGTGAAGCGACACTTAGTGATATTTTTAATAGTTTACAAAATCCGGGTCGTGATTTACGTGATAGTATGCCAGCCCCATTGTTGCGTAAAGATGTATTAACCATGGATGACCTTAGTGAAGGGATGAAACTTGAAGGAACGGTCCGCAATGTAATTGATTTTGGTGCCTTTGTCGATATTGGTGTTAAACATGATGGCTTAGTGCATGTTTCAAAATTAACGAAAAAATTTGTTTCTGACCCTAAACAAGTGGTCTCAGTTGGAGATATTGTAGAAGTTTGGATTGATTCAGTTGATTTAGCTCGACAAAGAATTCAACTAACCATGATTGATCCCAAAGGGTAGATAATGACTGATCAAGAATTACAAAGCTTAACTGAAAAGCTCTCGATTGAAAAATTTAACCGACCTTTTATTCATGATGTTTATTTTAATACTCGGTTACAAACAACTGGTGGACGTTATCATTTGAATGATCATCATATTGATATCAATCCTAAAATGTTAGATGATTTTGATTTGGACAATTTAAGCGGCGTAATTTTACATGAATTGTGTCATTATCATTTGCATTTAACTGGGCAGGACTACCATCATCGTAGTCAATCTTTTAAAGGATTATTAAAAAAAGTCGGCGGAAACCGATACGCACCACGAATTGAAGCCAATCAGGCCAAAATTGTTCGCTATCAATGTCAGGCATGCAAAAATGTGATGGTTAGAAAACGAAAATTGAATGTGAAACGCTATGTTTGTGCTTATTGCGGTGGTAAATTGAAATTAATTTAATTGATTTGAGTATTGTCATTAGTAAGTATTTTTGCTATGATAGTACTCGTTGATGCGGCGGTGGCGGAACTGGCAGACGCGCAAGATTAAGGATCTTGTGGACAATTATGTCCGTGGAGGTTCAAGTCCTCTTCGCCGCATATTATAGGTACCAAAAGCTATCAAACGTTGTTACAAAAGACTTTATATCAGTCTTTTGTAACAACTTTTTTTATTTATTACCATAGTTTTTTTAAAAAGGTTAGTCAAAAGGCTAGTTTTAAATTCACTAATTCTCATTTAAATGAAAGTATCCTTAATTAATATGTATGCCTATTTATATCAAAATATTAAATTAATTAAGTGATTTTTTATATGGTTTATCTAAAGATTAAGTAGATAGGTAGCATTTTTAATTCGGCTAGGATAAAATATAGGGGTTCACAAATTGAAAGTAGGGATGATTATGGGCGCTTTTGCTAAAATTACAGCAACTGCTGGTTATGTACCAGAAAGAGTTGTAACTAATGAAGAATTAGCTGATTTGATGGAAACGTCAGATGAGTGGATTGTATCTCACACTGGAATTCAGACCCGTCATTATGCGATGAATCAAGAAAACACATCTGATTTATCGACTCAAGTGGGACAAAAGCTAATCAAAGAATCAGGCGTTTCAGTTGAAGAAATTGATTTAATTATTATTTCGACAATTACACCGGATTCTTTAACCCCATCCACTGCTGCAATTGTGCAAGGAAAATTACATGCGAAAAATGCAATGGCATTTGATTTAAGTGCTGCTTGTGCAGGTTTCGTTTATGCAATGAGTGTGGCAGATAAAATGATGCGAAGTGGCTTGTATCGACATGCTATCGTGATTAGTGCCGAAGTTAACTCAAAAATGATGGATTTCACCGATCGAACATCAACCGTATTTTTTGGTGATGGGGCTGGTGGGGCATTGTTAACAAGAACTAATAATGAAACTGAAGAGTTTTTAATTGATGAAATTATTGAAACTGATGGTACGGGTGCAACCACGATTCATAGCGGTCGGGTTAAACCATTATCAGAAATTAGTAAGACTAATTTTCCAACGACTGATGCATTTTATCAAGATGGTCGGTCAGTTTTTCAATTTGCAACCGGAACCGTATCAGTTCAAATGAAAACACTATTAGAAAGAAATCAACTAAATGAAACTAATCTCGCTGCTATTATCTGCCATCAAGCTAATTTGAGAATTATTGAAAAAATTAGTCAAACGCTGATGATTTCGATGGATAAGTTTCCGCATACAGTTGAAAAGTTTGGTAATACTTCATCTGCCGGGATTCCACTCACTTTAGCTACCATGGGTCATAGTGATCAGCCAATTTTATTAACTGGCTTTGGCGCGGGACTCGCATACGGTAGTATACTCATTAGGATGTAATAGCAATGAATACAAAACAAATAAATGCATTAATTACACAATTAAAAAAAATTGATTTCAGTCATGCACGTATTAAAATTGATGACTTTGAATTAGAGATTGATCGTGATGGCCATCAGCAAAGCACTGAGTTAGGGGTTGAGTTTATTTCAAGCCCGATGATTGGTATTTTTCACCAAAATCAACAACCGGTAATGGTTGGAGAGTCGGTGGAATCAGCGACAGTGCTGGGACAAATTGAAAGTATGAAACTATACAACGAGTTGTTAGCGGGTTTTAACGGTCAAGTGAAAAAAGTCTTAGTTAATGACGGGGATGCCGTTGAATTTGGACAAAATTTATTTGAGATTGAATTAAATGAGGATATAGCGGAATAATGTTTAAAAAGGTACTAATTGCAAATCGTGGAGAAATTGCTTGTCGATTAATTCGCGCATGTCATCAATTAAATATTAAAACTGTTGCAGTTTATTCAACAGCAGATAAGAATGCTTCGTTTGTCCAAATGGCAAATGAAGCTTATTGTATTGGACCAGCAACTGCAACCGATTCTTATTTAAATCGAGAAGCCGTTTTAATGGCGGGGATTATCGCTAATGTTGACGCAATTCATCCGGGCTATGGTTTTTTATCTGAAGATGGCATGTTTGTTCAAATGTGTGAACAATGTGGCATTCAGTGGTTAGGACCACGTTCTGAAATCATCGCTTTAATGGGTGATAAAGCGGCGGCTCGCCGATTTGCAGCTAGTCGTGGGGTAGCAATTATTCCAGGGACACAGGTATTAGATCATCCTAGTCGAATTAAACAAGAAGCTGATAAACTCGGTTTCCCTTTATTAATTAAAGCCAGTCGTGGTGGCGGTGGTAAAGGAATTAAAAAAGTTTCGCAAGTATCAGAACTAGACAATATGTTAAGCCTAGCTAAACGTGAATCACAATCGGCATTTGCTAATGGAGAGATCTATTTAGAAAAAGTCTTAGTTAATGCCCGTCATATTGAAATCCAAGTAATTGGAGATCAACAAGGTGATATTCAAATTTTAGGTGATCGTGACTGTACCCTCCAAATCGGTCGTCAAAAAGTAATTGAAGAAAGTTCGGCGACTTTTATTACTGGCGCCCAGAGACGAGAGTTAGGTCAGGCGGTCCATCAATTATTGGACGGGGTTGGTTATCAGGGTTTAGGAACGGTTGAATTTTTATTTTGTGAAGACCGTTTTTATTTTCTAGAAATGAATACTCGACTACAAGTTGAACATGGGGTTACCGAAACAACCTCAGGATTAGATGTAGTATTACTTCAGTTGCAACTAGCATCTGGGCAAGGAAAAATTGCCTGTGATATATCACCAACACATAGTGGAATCGCTATTGAAAGCCGAATTACAATGAAGTTGAACTCACAAGAAGCATATTTAAACGAATTTAGTTTTCCGGAGAATGTGCGGGTTGACACCGGATATCAAGTCGGCGATAAAATTACGCCATATTATGATGCCTTATTAGCAAAGGTCATTGTGCATGGTGATAATCGCCTCGACGCTATTGAAAAAATGAAACAGGCATTAGCTGATATTAAAATTGATGGTGTTGAGACTAATCTGGCAATGCTAAAACAAATTATGAATAATCGAGCTTATCAACAAAATCAATTTACGATTGAAACGTTAGATACGGGGATGGTGGAACAACATGAGTCACTCACCAGCTAAAGGGACTTGGAATAAATGTCCATTTTGTCACGTTCATGTGAATCAATTAGAGTGGGGTTTTTATAAACAATGTCCCCACTGTCATCATTATTTAAGGCTAACGGCGCAACAACGAATTAATCAAGTAGTTGATAAAAATTCATTTAAGCAGCTTGAACTTAATATGACAACATTGAATCAGCTTAAGGTTCCTGAATACGATGATAAACTTGCGAAAGCAAAAGACAAAAGTGGTTTAACCGAAGCGATGGTAATTGGGACTGCCCAAATAAAGTCACAGCGGGTCATGCTTGGGGTGATGGATACTAATTTTATGATGGGTACTTTGAATACGACAGTTGGCGAAATCATTAAGCAACTGTATTTTGAAGCGGCTAAGCATAAACTACCAGTGGTACTATTTATTGCTTCTGGTGGTGCTCGAATGCAAGAAGGAATTTATTCATTACTACAAATGAATACAATTTTAAATGCAAAACGAAATTTTGATCAAAGTAAGCAAGTTTCAATTAATGTGTTAACTGATCCAACGATGGGTGGCGTTTCAGCTAGTTTTGCGTTTGAAGGCGATTTTGTAATTGCTGAAAAATATACTCAGATTGGTTTTGCGGGTCGTCGAGTGATTGAAACTATATCCACGGAGAAGTTACCAATTGAATTTCAAGATGCTGATCATCTTAAGCAACATGGATTGCTAGACGATGTTATTGAACGTTCAGAAATGGCAGATTACATTGGTCGAATTTTGAAGCTACATCAAGAGGAATCATCATGCTAGAAAAACAACTACAACTTATTAGAAGCAATAATCGAATTGCTAGTACTGAAATTATTAGTCAAATTATAACTGACTTCACGGAAATTCATGGAGATCGTGTTCTAGGTGATGATCCGGCAATTACTACTGGAATTGGTTTTTTGTCTGATATCCCTGTAACCATATTGGCAGTTAATCGTGGAAAAACGATGATCGAACATCAACGCTTTAATGGCGGTCAAGTCCGGGTTAGTGGTTATCGAAAAGCTTTACGAGTAGTTGAAGCCGCTGAAAAATTTAACCGACCGGTAATTTCATTAATTGATATGCCTGGAGCAGATGCTAGTGTTGATTCTGAAAATCACGGGCAAAGTCAAGCAATTGCTGATTTAATTGATAAAATGGGGGCATTAACAGTTCCTAACTTAGCCCTATTTGTCGGCGAAGGTCACAGTGGCGGAGCGTTGGCACTGTCAAATGCTAATCGTATTTTGATGTTAGAAGCTGCATTGTTTTCAGTTGCTTCCCCAGAAGCGGTGGCAGCAATTATTACAACCAATGATGATGTGAGTGAGTATTTACCAATGACCTCAAGTCAGCTGGAAAAGATTGGAATTAATGATGAAACAATTTTAGAAAATGATCGATTAATTGTTAATATCAAACAAGCGTTACTAAAACATATTCAAGAGTTAAAACTGATCCCAAGAGATTCGTTACCAATGGATCGAAGTGATAAATTTAATCGAATATTAGCAACCTGGAATACAGGTGAATAGACATTGCAATTGAGCAGTGTTTTTTATTTTTCATAAATACCAGGTAATTCGTGTGCTATAATTTTTACATTATATAGTTTGGAGGCCTATTTGTGTCAGTCTTTTTTTCAAGTGTTTCGGGAGTTTTAATTATTCTAATTATGGTAGCAATTGGATACATATTGGCCGAAAAAAAGTGGTTTGATGAAAATTCAACTTTGCTGTTATCTAAACTAGTAACGCAAATTGCTTTGCCAGCATACATGGTTACGACGATTATGCGTGATTTTTCGGCGCACGAGTTAAAAACATTATTGCCAGACTTAAGATATCCAGTGATATCAATGCTGATTTTGTTTGCTTTATCATTTGCAGTTTCAAATGCGCTACGGATAAAAAAAGCCCATCGCGGTCTTTTTTCATCAATGTTTTTCAATTCAAATACCGTTTTTGTGGGGTTACCCATTAACTTAGCTTTATTTGGGGATAAATCATTGCCATATGTCCTAGTTTATTACATGGCAAATACCACGTTCTTTTGGACGCTAGGAGTATATTTAATCCAAAAAGATGGTATGGGAAAAGTTAAAATCAATGTTTGGTCAACAATAAAAAAAATATTTTCACCACCATTAATGGGATTTGTCGTCGGCGTTATTTTTGTGATGCTGAACGTTAAATTACCAGCCTTTATTATTAGTGATTTAGATTATATTGGTGGACTTACGATACCACTGTCGATGTTATTTATCGGAATTTCTGTTTCAAACGCTGGAATTTCTCGAATGCGACTTGATCGTGATTCATTAGGAATTATTTTAGGACGATTTATCTTTTCACCGATCTTAATGATGCTGTTAGTAATCCCAAGTCAGATGTCAGATTTAATGAAGCAAGTATTCATTTTACAATCCGCAATGCCTGTCATGACCAATGCACCAGTTGTTTCGAAGTTATATGATGCTGATGCAGATTACGCCGCAATAATGGTAACAGAGACGACGTTGTTAAGTATTATTGTGGTACCAATTTTGATGGTAATCATTAAAACAATGATTTAAAAGGAGTATGATAGGGTTATTGACCATATTTGGTTTAGATTGTATGACAAATATATATGGCTGATGCAGATGTTTAATCTGGTATCAGCCATTATTTTATTGCATAAGAGAATAGGGAGATTATTTTGAAGAAAACATGGTTATACATTGCATTTTCAACGGTCCTTTTTAGTTTGATGGAAATTACCCTTAAGTCATCTGGTGGAGCATTTAATCCGATTCAAATTAATTGGATTCGATTTACAATTGGTGGGATTGTCCTGTTACCATTTGCAATTCATTCATTGCGCATGAGCGATATGATGTTACATTGGTCTGATTTGAAATTATTTGCTCTAACTGGACTAATGTGTTTAGTAATCAGCATGACTTTATTTCAATTGGCCATTACATATGATAAGGCATCCACTGTAGCAGTAGTCTTTTGTTCTAATCCAGTGTTTGCGTTGATTTTTTCTAATTTGATTTTACATGAAAGGTTAGGTCGAGCTAATTTAATTTCGGTAGTTGTATCATTAATTGGATTATTAATTATTGTTAATCCAGCGCACTTAACAAATCCATTAGGTTTGACACTTTCAATTGCCTCAGCCTTGTCATTTGGATTGTATAGTATTATTTCGCGTTACGGATCAATTCGCCGCGGTTTTGATGGCATCACGATGACTTGTTTTACCTTTTTGGTTGGCTCCGTTGAATTGATGGCAATTATGGGATTCACTAAAATTCCGGTAATTGCTAGTACGATGAAGCAAGTTTCATGGTTAGAACAGTTTAGTGCGATTCCGTTTTTCAATAATGTTACGCCAGCGTATTTTTGGCTATTATTCTTCGTTGGGGTTGGAGTAACTGGCGGAGGATTTGCCTTTTATTTCATGGCCATGGAATTATCTGATGTTTCTACGGCATCGTTAGTATTCTTTATTAAACCTGCGCTGGCACCAATTTTTGCAGCACTATTATTGAGTGAGAGTATTTTACCAACCACAATTATTGGAATTTTAGTAATTATTGCGGGTTCATTAGTAGCCTTTTTAGGTAATAAGAAGCGGCAAAAAGTATAAAAACACATAAAGTTCAGAAAAAAGACATAAATTTTAGAAAAAATTAAAAAATACAAAACGTATAGCAACGGGGCTAAGGATAGTTTGTGCAATACTTCTGTAATATTTGTAAATAACTGTAACGCTATTGGCATTTTAACGAAATCTTAGCGTGTTAATATGTATCTCGTACAATAAATAAGACAAATAAAAAAGGCTATTCAAAGCCAAACAAACATACAGGAGATAATATGACTAAATCAGTAGCAACAAAAGCATTAATCAGTACTTTAAGCGCAGCAGGTTTGTTCGTTGCAGGAACACAAGTAGCAAACGCCGATACAATTAATATCGCAGCGGGCGATACAGTTTCAGCATACGCCGCTCAATACAACGTCTCAATCGATGACATCGTTAAAGCAAACAAGCTTGCTGATGCTAACTTGATTATTGCAGGTCATTCTATCGAAATCCCTGGTGCAACTAGCTCAGCTACTACTTCATCAGCTGTTGCCGATTCAACTGTTGCAGCTTCATCAGCCGTTGCTGATTCAACTGTAGCTTCTACAGATGCTACGTCAGCCGTTGCAGCATCAAGCACAACTGATACAACCACTACTGCAGCACCTGCAACCACTACTGCAGCACCTGCTTCAGCTGGATCATCATCAGCCGTTGCTACTGCATTATCAATGGTTGGAGTACCTTATGTATGGGGTGGAACTACACCTGCAGGATTTGATTGCTCAGGACTTGTTCAATATGCTTATGGTTTATCACAACGTACAACTACTGAACAAGCTACAATCGGTGCCCATCATTATGATGTAACTAATGCACCTGCTGGCGCACTTGTATTCTGGGGATCAGATTCAGCTCCATATCACGTAGGTATCTCACTTGGTAATGGTCAATATGTTGCTGCTCCAGAACCAGGACAATCAGTTAAGACTGGTAGTATGCAATACTACATGCCTTCATTCTACATCAACATGTAATTAAATTTTAAAGAGTCTTCGGACTCTTTTTATTTTGGAAATTAAAAGAACATCCTAATTTAAATTGGGATGTTCTTTTTTGGTTATACACAACCTAATCATGAGGTTGGTTAATTTTTACTTATTGCGAGTGTTATAATGAGTTGTTAAAGAGAGGTCAATCAATGGTTAAATTAGTTATTACACGACATGGTGAAAGTCAGGCAAACCGCGATAATGTGTATACCGGTTGGTCTGATGTTAAACTTACTCCAAAAGGGATTGAACAGGCTCACTTGGCAGCTGGGTTAATTAGAAATTTAGATATTCAATTTTCTGATATCCATACGTCGTTTTTGCAACGTGCAATTACGACGTCCAACTTAATTTGTGATGAAATTGGGCAATCGTATTTACCAATTCATAAAACGTGGCGCTTAAATGAGCGTCATTATGGTGCTTTACGAGGGATGAATAAGGACGATTCAAAGAAGCAATTTGGAGTTGAACAAATTGCCAAATGGCGTCGTGGGTATACCGCATTACCGCCGCAATTGACGATTCGAGATCACGAGCGACGATATGATGAACTAGGAGTTAAAATTCCGTTGTCAGAGAGCTTAGAAATGACACAGAAGCGATTATTGCCGTATTGGAATGATGTGATTGCAGGAAAACTATTAGATGGTAAAAATCAATTGATTGTCGCACATGGTAGTTCTCTCAGAGCGTTAATTAAATATTTAGATGACATTCCTGATGATGAAATAAATACGGTTGAAGTTCCAAATGGTCAACCAATTATGTATGAATTTGATGAGCAATTGAAGGCTATTTCTAAAATAATTTTAAAATAAAAATAGTGGGTTACTCCTAATTGGATGGAGTAACCCACTATTTTTTAAATACTATTTAATTATGCCAAGGCGCCCATTGGATCCCAAGGCTTAAGGGTTGTTGGAGCTTCAGTTTGTGCTTTTAATAAGTTTTCAGGTAAGAATTTTTTATTAACCACAATTTGGTAACAATATTCATCAAGCCAAGCATCAGTCATGACGAAATATCCTTTAGTACCAACTTTAGGTCCCCAAGAGTTTTCGACCTTCCATTTAGTTGGTTGGTCATTAACTAAATCGACACCCGTCAACACCATTGCGTGGGTCATCAGGCTTTCACCATAATCAAGCCGTTCTGCTTTGCTCATTGAAAAGTCGGTATCAAATAATTCGCTTTTACCGTAAACGTTTAAGTCCATAATTCCTTGTTGACGTTCTGAACTTTGACCAACATCACAGCCGAACCAGACGCTCTCGCCGGCTTTAAGTTGAGCAATGGCTAATTGTTTGAATTGTTCAATTTCAACATTTAGATGTTTAACTGCGCGACCACCAACGACATTACCTAGCATATCAACGGTATAGGTTTTGTTATATGGCTTATCATCAGTGGGTGAATTAATGATTGAGACATAATCATCTAAATTCCAACCAACATATTTTTCAAAGAAAGATTTAGGTGTTAAATCTTGGTCCAAATGATATTGCTTGTTGTCATCGCGATATTCAAAATCAAACTTAACCGGTGGTTCGCCGAATGTATAAGCCAACATACGATAATTGTCAGTCATCATTTGATTACGAGTATCGTCAATTTCTTTTTTGCTACTATTATTAGCTACTAGTTGACGAAGAGTAACAGCATCCTTACGAAGCTTTTTATTTAAAACGGTATTTATTTCATTTGATTTAGATGAACTATAAGTTTCTGGCATGGCAGATTGAGGAACAATCCCATATTTTTCAATTAAGGCACATAACATATCCCATTGGCCGCCATCTTGTTGAGGGGTTGCCATTAAGAATGCAACTTCGCGACTATCAGTTGCTTGGTCGGCCGTATTTAATACATTTTCATAGAAATAATTGGCTTTTTCAAATTTATCCCAGAAGAAAGTATAAGCTTGGGATAGTTCGAATTTTTTTAGACCTAATTTAGATGCCATATCGTGGCGCATGGTATTTAGAGCGGCAAACATCCAGCAACGACCAGATTGTTTTTGATTGGCAACGTCACCAGTATCTAAATCGATTGAAAAAATGGGGGCTGATTCGACAGCTGAATGCCAGTCATAACTGCTGGCAAGAATTCCGTTTTTAGTTACTGCACGTTCAAGAACTTTTGCTTGTGGTGTGTTAGCAAAATCTTGTTGATATTGAGCTAATTTTTCTTGATTAATTTCAAAACTCATTCAGGTCACACTCCTTTAATATTTATCCTTTATTGTAGCGCATGTTGTGGGAAACGGTCCATTTTTTACTCATTAATTAATAATTGCTGATATTCAGGATGCTTAGCAAATTCTAATTTTGCGAATGGATCCAACAGTTTAACGGTTAATTTTTGGTGAATTGCATGTTTAACAAATTCAGCAACTAGCAGTGAACCAAATCCTTGCTGCTCAAATGTAGGATTAATAAAGACGTGCTCTAATAACACGATGTCGTTGTTAATCGTTGGAAATAAAATTTCACCAATTAATTGGTGTGAATCATCATTTAAAGTGATTCGAGAAATGTTGTAGTTATACTGCATTTATTACACCAACTTTCTAAAGGTTAACTAAAATTTAAACGATAATCCCTATGATTGTCAATGCAACCTGATAAAGTAGTATCAATATATTTTTTCGTATCTTATAATTAAGAGTAAATAATAGATGAGGTGAAATTTATGTTACGCGGATTTCAAGTAGTTTCGTTCAAAGAAAGCCAAAAGATCAACTTACCGAAACGTCAAACTAAGCAAGCTGCCGGATATGATTTTGAAAGTGCAGAAGATTTTGTTGTGCCATCAATCTGGAAATTAAATTTTGTGAAAATAATCAAAGGAATCTTGAATAGTCTACAACTATCAAATCAAGATTATGAAGATGCTAATAGTGCTTTAAAACCGGTCTTAGTACCAACTGGTATTAAAGCATACATGCCAAAGAATGAATTCTTAATGTTAGTGAATCGTTCAAGTGGTCCATTAAAACGTCGTTTGATTTTACCTAATGGGGTCGGGGTTGTCGATGCTGATTACTATAATAATGAAGCGAATGAGGGGGAACTCTTTTTTCAATTAATTAATTATGGGGTTAAAGACGTGGTAATTAAAAAGGGAGAACGAATTGGCCAAGGTATTTTTATGCCATTTTTAACTGCCGACGATGAAGAACAACCACAGAGTGATCGCGTGGGTGGCTTTGGGTCTACCAAGAAATAAATTAAGTAAAACGGGAGGAGTTTTAATGGCAAAAGCGAAAACAGTATATGCCTGTTCTAATTGTGGATATAGTTCACCGAGATTTTTAGGCCGCTGTCCAAACTGTGGCGAATGGAATACATTAGTGGAAGAAAAAGTTCAACCAGAATCAGCGCAAAGTCGTTCACGGATTACAATTGAAGGTAATAAAACCAAACCAACCAAAATTAGTGAAATTCATGCGGAAAATACGCCGCGGGTCCAAACCAAAATGCCTGAATTAAACCGCGTTTTAGGTGGTGGGATTGTGCCCGGATCATTAATCTTAATTGGTGGGGATCCGGGGATTGGTAAATCAACCTTATTATTACAAGTATCAGGTCAACTAAATCAGACTGGCGGAACGGTGTTATACGTTTCTGGAGAAGAAAGTGCTACGCAAATTAAAATGCGGGCTGAACGTTTAGAAGTGACAGGTGATCAATTTTATATTTACCCTGAAACCGATATGCTTAGCATTCGATCAACAATTGAAACGATGAAACCAGACTATGTAATTATTGATTCTGTCCAGACGATGATGGAACCAGATGTGACCTCTGCAATCGGGAGCGTTGCCCAAATTCGTGAAGTGACAGCGGAATTAATGCAAATTGCTAAAAGTAATAATATTACGATTTTTATTGTTGGGCATGTAACTAAGGGTGGAGCAATTGCCGGGCCGAAGATTCTGGAACATATGGTAGATACGGTGCTCTATTTTGAAGGTGACTTACATCATGCCTACCGAATTTTACGTTCAGTTAAAAATCGATTCGGATCAACCAATGAATTAGGAATTTTTGAAATGAAAAATGGTGGCCTGTATGAGGTTGCTAATCCATCAGAAATATTTTTAGAAGAACGCCTAAAAGATGCTACTGGTTCAGCAATTGTAGTTTCAATGGAAGGAACTCGTCCAATGTTAGTGGAAATTCAAGCATTGGTGACACCAACAGCATTTGGTAACGCGCAGCGAACGGCTAGCGATTTGAATCGCAATCGAGTGTCATTATTAATGGCTGTTTTGGAAAAGCGAGCTAATCTAATGCTCCAAAATCAAGATGCCTATTTAAAAGCTGCTGGTGGGGTTAAATTAGATGAGCCGGCGATTGATTTAGCGATTTCAATGAGTATTGCTTCAAGTTATCGTGATAAAGGAACGCGTCCAACTGATGCGTTTATTGGCGAAGTTGGGTTGACTGGTGAAATTAGACGAGTTAATCGGATTGAAGAACGTGTAGCTGAAGCTCGCAAGCTTGGTTTTAAACGAATCTTTGTACCTAAAAATAATTTACAAGGATGGACACCGCCAAAGGGAATTCAAGTCATTGGTGTGTCAACACTTGTCGAATCACTTAAACTTGCGTTAGACTAATCAGATAGGAGGGAGGTGTAATTATGAGAAAACATATTATTAGATTATTATTTGTTATTGTCGGAGCTGCACTAGGTTTTTATTACTTACCATTATTTTGGCATGTGACAGGAATTACTTTACCCGGTATTGGGTTATTATTTAGTGATATCTTGATTGGTGCAATTATTTTCTGGTTGCTGTCATTGCCACTTGGGGGATACATTGAACGGTTAGTTAATCGGACAGAAACATATTTAACAAAGCAAAGTCCGATTTATTTATTGTTTGGAAGTTTTCTAACTATTATTGGGTTAGTGCTAGCAGTATTAGTTTCAACACCGCTATGGAATTCACATGTACCAGTGTTAAATAATGTGGTGCCGATTATTTTAATGGTAACGTTTGGTTATTTAGGATTTCGAATCGGAACTACCCGGTTGGATGATTGGCGAGCATTATTGCAAACGAAACGTTCAAAGGGAACGCCCGAAACGGATGCTGAATCTGGTAGCGTATTATCTAAACAAGATGCCAACTATCATCACTACAAAATTTTGGATACGAATATTTTAATTGATGGTCGAATTTATGACATTGTCAAAACTGGATTTATTGAAGGAACGTTGTTAGTGCCCAATTTTGTTTTATATGAATTACAATATATTGCTGATTCGAGTGACAGTATTAAGCGAGTTCGTGGTCGTCGTGGTTTAGATATTTTAAATAAACTACAAAGCGAAAAAATTGTCCCTATTGAAATGTATGAGGGTGATTTTGAAGACATTCCCGAAGTTGATAGTAAATTAATTCGATTAGCCAAAGAAGTCGATGGTGTAATTGTCACGAATGACTATAATTTGAATAAAGTAATTCAATTCCAAAATGTTCAGGTAATGAATATTAATGAATTAACTTCATCATTAAAGGCCCGAGTATTACCAGGTGAAACGTTGAATGTGATGGTAGTTAAAAAAGGAACTGAACGACAACAGGGTGTGGCTTATTTAGATGATGGAACGATGGTGGTTGTTGAAGATGGTCGCTACTATGTAAATGATCACATTGAAGTTGAAGTAACGAGTGCACTGCAAACTGATTCTGGTCGGATGATTTTTGCACGTCCGGTACATTCAACTAAAAACATTAATGATAAGCATACTGATACAAAAAAATAGCACTAGTTAATTGATTTTTTTCTTAAGACTTGTAAACTAGTAGATGGTTTGAAAAAAGTAGATAGTGAAATTCACTATTAAATACATGAAAGAGGCGTAAAATTTTGGCTAAAAGCAAAATCCGAGTACGATATGCACCAAGCCCAACAGGACATTTGCATATCGGTAATGCGCGTACAGCGTTGTTTAATTACTTGTATGCACGACACAATAAGGGAAAGTTCATCATTCGTATTGAAGATACTGATACTAAACGAAACATTGATGATGGTGAACGTAGCCAATTAGATAATCTTAAATGGCTAGGATTGGATTGGGATGAAGGTCCTGATATGGGTGGCGATTTTGGCCCTTATCGTCAATCTGAACGTAAAGATATCTATGTTGATTATATTAACCAGTTACTTGAAAAAGGATTGGCTTACAAATCATATCGTACAGAAGATGAATTAGAAGCTGATCGTGAAGCTCAAAAGGCCCGCAAAGAAATGCCACACTATGTGTATGAATATGCCGGGATGGATGAAGGTCAAATCGCACAAGCGCAAGCAGATGCTGAAGCTAAAGGACTTGAAGCGGTAGTTCGTTTCCGAGTACCTGAAGGGGCAACCTATGCTTGGGATGATTTGGTTAAGGGAAATGTTTCCTTTGAATCGAAAACTATTGGTGGCGATTTCGTTATTCAAAAACGTGATGGAATGCCAACTTATAACTTTGCGGTTGTAATTGATGATCATTTGATGGAAATTTCACACGTTTTCCGTGGGGATGATCATGTAGCTAATACACCTAAACAATTAATGATTTATGAAGCATTTGGTTGGGAAGCCCCTCAATTTGGTCATATGAGTTTAATTATTAATTCTGAGACTGGTAAGAAATTGAGTAAGCGTGATGAATCAGTACTTCAATTTATCGAACAATATCGTGAATTAGGCTATCTTCCAGAAGCAATGTTAAACTTTATCATCTTGCTTGGCTGGTCACCAGTTGGTGAAGATGAAATCTTTACTCGTCAAGAATTCATTAAAATGTATGATGAAAAACGTTTGAGTAAATCACCAGCTGCCTTTGATGGTAAAAAGCTTGAATGGGTTAATAATCAATACATGAAGAATGCTGATGAAGATGCTGTCTTTGATTTAGCATTACCACAATTAATTGAAGCTGGATTGCTTGAAAAACATGCTGATCCAATGACAATGGAATGGACTCGTAAATTGATTAGTTTATTCAAGCGTGAAATTAGCTACGCCGCTGAAATTATTCCGTTTGCTAAGCCTTTCTTCCATGGACCCGCTGAAATTAATGAAGAAGCTAAAGCTGAATTGGCTGAAGATGATGCTTTAACTGTTTTGAAAGAATTCCGTGCTCGAATTGCGGATGTTGATTATTTGAACACGGTTAAAGTACTAAAGACAATTAAGAGTATTCAAAAGGATACAAAGATTAAGGGACGTAAGTTATGGATGCCAATTCGAATTGCGATTACGCATGAGATGCATGGTCCAGAACTTCCAGAATCAATTGAACTAATTGGTTATGAACAATCAATTAAGAACCTTGATGAAATGATTAAAGAATTAAGTTAAAACTATTAAAAAATCCAAATCGTCTAATTGACGGTTTGGATTTTTTTAATTTTATTATGATAGGTTAGTTAAAATCATTAGGGTCAGCAGAGGCAGGTCCCATATTATCCATGTCACTATCGCGATAATCCCACCATTCATCGATATAACCGACGAATCCAGCTTCAAGCATTGCTTGATTTAAGATTTGGTAATTATGTTCTTGATAAGGTTTTCGTGAATAACTACGTTTGGCTTTAGGACCAAATTCATCAAATTCACTTTGCATGGGAAGATTAGTACCATCTGGTTCACAAAGGGTTACATCGAACGTTACGCCTTTTTGATGGCTTGAATTAGGATCTGGTGGTAAAACCCATTGTGGATCAGGATAAACTTCAAATAACTGTTTTTGTGCCGTTACGGGACGATAAGCATCCCAAATTTTTAATCGTAGATCAGCTTTTTTAACTATTGAACTTGCGACAGCTAACTTTTTAGCTGTTTGAGAACGAGCGATTGCATTTGTAAAATTATAAATAATTTGTCCGGTGAAATTATCGGTGGTTGCATACTTTAAATCGACGAAAATTTCTGGATCAAGACTTTGAACATTAATGAATTCTGGATTCATTATTATCATCCTTTCTTGAAAGGGCTTTCAATAAAAAAGAGTATAAAAAAAGATGGCGGGAGCCATCTTTTGAGGAGTATTACGAAAATCTTGGGGGATTTCGTAACTATTTTTCGGTTACTATTGGGAGGAGTAATTGAAAAATATAGGTTTGTAATCACAAAGAATCACTTCTTCATAACCACAAGATATATAATAACACGTATTTGTGAAAAATGTATGCTTTTTTTGAAAATAATTTAAATTATTTGGAAACCATGTTTTTGTATCTAATTATTAATGTGGTAAAATACTATTACTAACGATGTTTGAGGGGATAAATGGATGCTGAAAATTTATAATACTTTAAGTAGAAAAAAAGAAACTTTTATTCCAATAACTCCTGGAAAAGTAAAAATGTATGTTTGTGGACCAACTGTTTACAATTATATTCATATTGGCAATGCACGAAGCGCGATTGCGTTTGATACGATTCGCCGGTATTTTGAGTTCAGTGGCTACGAAGTTAACTATGTTTCTAATTTTACAGATGTTGATGACAAGATGATTAAGGCAGCCGATGAACAAGGGATTACAGTGGCACAACTCGCCGATAAGTTTATTGCTGCTTTTATGGAAGATACTAAATCAGTAAATATTGAGCCAGCAACAACGCATCCACGGGCAACCGAAAATATTCCTGAAATTATTGAATTTATTAAAGACTTAATTGATAAAGACTTTGCCTATGAAGCGGATGGGGATGTCTATTATCGAACTCGTAAGTTTGATAATTATGGTCAGTTATCCGATCAGTCAATTGATGATTTAGAAGTTGGTGCGAGTCAGCATGTGAATGCGCATGAATTTGACAAGAAGGAAGATCCAATTGATTTTGCTTTATGGAAAGCTGCGAAACCAGATGAAATTAATTGGGATTCACCTTGGGGCAAAGGACGTCCAGGCTGGCATATTGAATGTTCAGTCATGTCGACTAAATATCTGGGGGATACTTTTGATGTTCATGGTGGTGGTCAAGATTTAGAATTTCCACATCATGAAAATGAAATTGCTCAAACTGAAGCTAGAACGGGTAAAAAATTTGCTAATTACTGGATGCACAACGGCTTTGTAACCGTTGGCGACGAGAATGAAAAAATGAGTAAGTCACTCGGTAACTTTGTGACAGTTCATGATATTATCAAAAATATCGACCCACAAGTACTGCGTTTCTTTATGGCGACAACCCAATATCGTCATCCAATTCAATATAATTCACTTAATATTCAAGATGCTCAAAATAACTTAGCACATATTCAAACTGCATTTGAGAACTTAGATTATCGGTTAAAAGATGGTCTTGATGGTAATGATGAAGTTAAAAATGATATCAAAAACTTTATTGATCGTTATCAAGCCGCGATGGATGATGATTTTAATGTTCAAAATGGAATAGCAGTTGTGTATGAATTAGTTAAATATAGTAATGTATATTCTGAACGCAAAGTAGTAAAAAAAGCATCGATTGAATTACTACAAACAACAATTCAAAGATTAGTTGCAGTATTTGGAATTAAACTTAGTATTGAAGCGTTAGATGATGACGAAATTATGAAGCTAATTGCACAACGTGATCAAGCGCGTGTTGATAAAGATTTCGCTTTAAGTGATAAAATTCGGGATGCTTTAAAAGCAGATGGCATTATTATTGAAGATACACCAAATGGAACCCGTTATAGGAAGGAATAACATGGCAAAAGTAGATTATCAACAAATAAATGGGATTGCGTTAGCCTATTTGGGTGATGCGGCATATGAAGTATATGTTCGAGAACATTTATTAAGCAAAGGTTATACTAAACCAACTAAGTTACATCATACAGCCACACATTTTGTGTCGGCCAAAGCACAAGCGGCTTTAATTGATTTGATGAAGCACGATGAATTATTGAGTAAAGAAGAATGGGATTTCTTTAAGCGCGGACGAAATGCGAATAGTCATACGCATGCCAAACATACGGATGTGTTAACTTATCGAATCTCAACTGGATTTGAAGCATTAATGGGCTTTTTAAAATTAAGTGAAAATAATGCTCGTTTAGATGAAATTGCAAATTGGTGTATTGAACAAGTTGAAGCAGGGAGAACAGAATGAGTGAAGAACAAAAAGAATCAACTGATTTTATCATTGGCCGTCATGCCGTTACCGAGGCTTTAAAGACAGATCAATCAATTAACAAGTTATTCTTACAGGATGCGTTAAAATCAGATGGAATTAAGGATATTGTAAAGTTAGCACGAGATCGTGGAATTGTAATTTCAAATGTGCCAAAGACGAAATTAGATTTATTAACAGATCGTCAAAAGCATCAAGGAGTTGTATTAGCAATTTCTGCGTATCAATATGCGGAGATTGATGATTTATTTGCAAAGGCGGAAGCGGCAAATGAAAATCCCTTCTTTTTAATTCTTGATGAAATTGAAGATCCACATAATTTGGGATCAATCATGCGAACGGCTGATGCAGCAGGTGTTCACGGAATTATTATTCCAAAACGCCGGGCAGTTGGATTAACTTCAGTTGTTGCTAAAACTTCAACAGGAGCAATCGAACATGTGCCAGTTGTACAAGTTACAAATCTAGTACAAACCGTTAAAGAATTACAAAAACGTGGTGTTTGGGTCTTTGGAACTGATATGAACGGGACTGATTATCGTCGCTGGGATGCCAAAGGATCAAGTGCGTTGATCATTGGTAATGAAGGTAAAGGAATTTCTCAACTATTGAAAAAATCAGTTGATGAAATGTTAACTATTCCGATGGTTGGACATGTACAATCGTTAAATGCGAGTGTAGCTGCCAGTCTGTTAATTTATCAAGGATTTAACTCACGACACTCATTGTAAGAATCAAACAGGAAGGCTAATCGATAAGATTGGTCTTTTTATTTAATTTAAGAGATAAATTACTAGCAAAAAATTATTTGATTATAATGAGCAAATGATGGCTTTTGCTCATTGAATTTTTTTAATGCTCATCTAATATTCATAATTGGGTGTATAAATCGTTTAAAATGTATGTTAAACGTACGTTCGCTTGAGAACCGACTTTGTTTCTGTATATTTAGAAAATGAAAGGTATACTCGAAATAAATTTTGATACCTCAGGAGGAAACATGTACGAAGTAACTGCAAAACAGTTGATATCTGATACGGAATTAATCAGGCGGGCTAACGCAGGAGATTCAATCAGTTTTACAGCTTTATTTAAACGGTACTTACCGCTGGTTCGTAAGTTACAACGACAATATTATTTTAAGCAATTAGATCGAGATGACTGGGAACAAGAAGCTCAAATTGTTTGTTGGAAGATTATCAAAAAATTTGATGAAAATAATGGAGCTACTTTTGGCAGTTTTTTTAAAATTAGTTTGCGTAACCGAGCATTTGATATTCTGAGACGAGAAAAGAAAATTGAAAGTGTGAATCAATACTTTAATCAAGACGATGAAGCAGATAATGTGGTGGACTATTCACGTTCGCGACCAGATGATTGTGCCATTTGCCGAACTGAAGTGGATGAGTTTTTAACTTATTGTTCCTTGTTTGAACTTTCAGTCTTTGATTTAATTACTAAAGGTCATACTAAAACAGAAATGAGACGAATCTTAAATTGTGATGAACGAAGTATTGATGGTGCTTTAAATCGATGCCGTAAGAAATTGAAATTAGTTTTAAAGTAAAGCCAAGATTGTAGTGCTAGTTTGACAGTCACCGGTAATGCATGATAATATAACATGGATTGTGGGGTGGCTTTTATGGCCCATACTAAAGTAGCTTTAGCGTGTTCAGTTTGTGGTTCGCGCAATTATATAATTACAGCTAATCTTAATCGTCAAGAGCGATTAGAAGTTAAAAAGTTTTGTAAGTTTTGTGGAAAACACACGTTACATCGTGAAACAAAGTAGTGGGAGGAAAGTTAAACATGCATTTATTTAGATTTTTTAAAAATGTTGGTAAAGAAATGAAATTAGTAGTTTGGCCAACGGTTAAAGAAAATCGTCGCGATACAATCGTCGTCGTTTCTTTATCACTATTTTTCGTATTGTTCTTTGCGCTATTTGATTGGTTAATCGAATCTGGTTTACTCATTTTTGCTAAATAGTGTAGTCAAATGAACTTTCTTTTGATATACTTTGTTTGTTGAGGACTTCGTTTAGTGCGAAGTTTTTTTATTTTGTTTATAATTCCGACGTTAAAAAATAGGAGATATTTATTGTGGCTGAATCAATAGAAAAACAATGGTACGTATTGCATACTTATTCTGGATATGAAAATCGAGTTAAGAGTAATCTTGAATCTCGTGCTCAATCAATGGGAATGGAAGAATTCATTTATCGAATTGTTGTTCCAGAACAAGAAGTACGTGAAATTAAAGATGGTAAAGCTAAAGAATCTATCCAAAAGACTTTCCCAGGTTATGTATTAGTTGAAATGGTAATGACTGATCAAGCTTGGTATATCGTTCGTAATACTCCAGGTGTTACCGGATTCGTCGGTTCTCATGGTGGTGGATCAAAACCTACGCCATTGTTACCAGACGAAGTTGATTTAGTACTTCATCGTCTTGGCATGAGTGCTCGTCATCAAGACTTAGATGTTGAAGTTGGCGAAACGATAAAAATCGTTGAAGGTGCTTTTGCAGACTTAACTGGTAAGATTACTGAAATTGATTCAGAAAAGATGAAATTAAAAGTTAACATCGAAATGTTTGGTCGCGAAACTGCAACCGAATTAGATTTCGATCAAGTTGATAAATTACTTTAAAATTTAGTTTAGCATTGGTCATTGAACCAGTGCTTTTTTTATGGTAAACTTTAAAGGTATGTTTTTGACATACTTAGTGGGAGGGGCAAATCTAATGTCCCATCATTACCACAATGACCTAAGGAGGTTATGTCTCATGGCAAAAAAAGTAGCTAATGTTGTTAAGTTACAAATTCCAGCCGGTAAGGCAACTCCAGCGCCACCAGTTGGACCAGCGCTTGGACAAGCAGGAATTAATATTATGGGTTTCACAAAGGAATTTAATGCACGTACTGCTGATCAAGCAGGACTATTAATTCCCGTAGTGATTAGTGTATACGAAGATCGTTCATTCGACTTCATCACTAAGACACCACCCGCTTCAGTTTTATTGAAGAAAGCCGTAGGTGTTGAACACGGTTCCGGTGAACCAAACACTAAAAAAGTAGCCAAGGTTACCAAGGCTCAAGTGCAACAAATTGCCGAAACTAAAATGCAAGATCTAAACGCTTCTGATGTTGAATCAGCAATGCGCATGATCGAAGGTACTGCACGCAGTATGGGCTTTGAAGTCGAAGGTTAATATAACCGTGACAGTCGGGTACTTCATAAAAATGAATGTACCAAGTGGGAGGGAACTCCGTTTGACCACATTTTGCAAGGAGGAAAACACAAATGGCTCAAAATAGAGGTAAAAAGTACCAAGATGCCGTCAAGAAAGTAGATGCTGAAAAAGTATATACTGCTGACGAAGCTATCAACTTGGTTAAAGAAATTGATTTCGCAAAATTTGATGCAACTGTTGAAGTTGCTTTCAATTTAAATGTTGATACAAAACAAGCAGACCAACAATTAAGAGGTGCAGTCGTACTTCCTAACGGAACTGGTAAAGACCAAACCGTTGTTGTATTTGCTAAGGGTGACAAAGCTAAAGAAGCCGAAGCTGCTGGTGCCGACGTTGTCGGTGAAGATGATCTAGTTGCTCGTATTTCTGATGGTTGGCTTGATTTTGATGTTGCAATTGCAACACCAGACATGATGGCTCAAGTTGGTCGTTTAGGTCGTGCTTTAGGACCTAAGGGATTGATGCCTAACCCTAAAACTGGAACTGTTACTATGGACGTAACTAAGGCTGTTACTGAATCAAAAGCCGGTAAGGTAACTTATCGTACTGATCGTGATGGTAATGTTCATGTTCCAACTGGTAAAGTTTCATTTGATGCAGCTAAGTTGGCTGAAAATCTTAAGACTATCTCAGATGTAGTTATTAAGTCTCGCCCAGCTTCAGTTCGTGGAACATACATCAAGCATGTTTCACTTGCATCTACATTTGGCCCAAGTATTAATATTGATGTAGCATCACTTTAATCCTTGACTTTTCTCGTCAGATTGGTATACTATCTTAGTTCAATTAAATAATTCACCTAAGACTCAGGCGGCGCAAGCCATAATTATCACCTGCCGAGGAAGCTAAATTTCTTCTCTATGTCTAGGTGGACATAGGGATTTTTTATTAAATCCTACATCATTTTAAATTTTGGAGGTGAAAAATATGAGTGAACAATTAATCGCAAAGAAAGCAGAAACAGTATCAGCAGTTGCTGATCGTTTCAAGGCTGCAGAATCTGCTATCGTTGTTAGCTTACGTGGTTTGACTGTTGAACAAGACACCCGTCTACGTAAGGAACTTCGTGAAGCTGGCGTTTCATTATCAGTAATTAAAAATACTGTTTTGACTCGTGCTGCTGAACAAGCAGGATATGGCGACTTGAACGATGTTTTTGCAGGACCTAGTGCCGTTGCATTTTCTAATGATGATGCAATCGCACCAGCTAAGCTTTTGAAGAAGTTCTCAGATGAATTTGAGGCACTTGAAATCAAAGGTGGTATTCTCGAAAAGAGTGTTGCTGATCTTGAAAAGATCAATTTATTTGCTACATTACCAAGTCGAGAAGAATTACTTGCTACATTGGCATCAATGCTACAAGCACCTGTTCGCAACGTGGCTTATGCGCTTAACGCCGTTATTGAAAAGGGCGAAGACGCTGCATAATCTTAGTAATAAACAAAAAACACACACAATATTTGGAGGACAATATAATGGCTTTTGATAAAGACACAATCATTGCTTCATTAAAAGAAGCATCAATCTCAGACCTTAGCGACTTAGTTAAGGCAATCGAAGAAGAATTTGACGTTTCAGCTGCTGCACCAGTTGCAGTTGCTGGCGCTGCTGGTGGCGAAGCTGCTGCAGCTAAAGATTCATATACTGTAGAACTTACTGAATCTGGCGACCAAAAGGTTAAAGCTATTAAGGCAGTTCGTGAAATCACTGGACTTGGCCTTAAAGATGCTAAGGGTCTTGTTGATGCTGTACCTTCAGTTATCAAAGAAGACGTTAAAGAAGACGAAGCTAACGACATCAAGGCTAAACTTGAAGAAGTCGGTGGAGTTGTTACTCTTAAGTAATAATTTTTCTAAAAACAGCTCATCAATAGATGTGCTGTTTTTATTTACAGTAAAATAATTTTAAATTAAAATGGATGCCTATTGGCATCCATTTTTGTTAATGTTCAATATTTGAATCAGTTACCGTCGTGTGACGAAAATTTGCAAACCATATTTTTATATCTTTAAAGTGAACTTGTGGCCGACCAATCATAAAGCCAAGTGGTGAAACTTTGTAAAAGAACCAGGCAATCATAAATGAAACCATAATTACAGATAACCAACCAACTGGCAAGAGAATTAGTAGCATCCAGTCAGATAAGTTTGCTAATTTAAGCAACCACTCTAATAATAATAATCCAACGATTTGATCAAGATAAATACCGAAACTGATTTTAGCGCCGGTGCTAATTAGGTGTTCAAGAATCTGAGGCATTCCACGTTCACGCCACGCAGCGTATTGTTTGCCAATCCAAAATACTAGTGGGATTGCTACGGTATCAAAAACCATCATATATGGTTGATTAGCTGAATGGGCATGGTCACTAGAGAGGCCAAGGATATTTTGATTGAGAATTCGATAATAAGCAATCGTACCAAGTGATAAGATAATAAAAATTATTGTAATCGTACGAATATGATCATGAATGAAAGTGTTGATTGCTTCGTAATGTTGACTAGTATATGCACCAAAAATAAAGAAAAATTGATACGCAATAACGTTAATACTATAAGCATGGAACCAGTAAGGCCAGCTAGATGTATCAACGTACCAAAGCTTATATTTAATCAAGGTAGTTAACGCTAATTGGAAAACGAAGCTAATTACTAAAATTCGATTATGAGCATTGGGCCAACGGTGAAAAAGCCAAACGATTATTGGAAAAACAAGGTACAATTGCAATGTTACTAGTAGATAATACATGTAGTAAAGATCGCCTTGTAGGAGATGTTCCACATATTTGGCCAGCAAATTATTGGATACACTCGACATACCAACAAGCATTGGTAAGGTAAAAATAATAAAAGTCCAGATAAAATAAGTCCAGATACTACCGTTGAAACGCTTTTTTAAGAATCCTAACCAGTTATGGTTATCATAATAGTGCATTGTAAGGACTAAACCGCTCATAAACATAAAGCCCATACGACTGAAATGTACCATCATACGGACACTGATAAGACCGTAATAAGCTGAGCTATCAGAATTCATGGCGTCAGTAAAAACGTTGACGGTATGATTAAGAAGGACCCCAGAAATGAAAAGGATACGCATAAAATCAATTTCATATAGATAGCGTTGTTTCTTTTGGGTTGGGTTATGGTGCAAGGTAGATACCTCAATTTCCTAAATTATGATGAATGTTATTCATGATAGTTTAAAGTTGTGGTCGTTTTTGGTAGAAAAAAGTAGCTTAAAAGCTAACATTTTATGAAGATGTTGTGAATTTAACGTATTAGTCAATAATTAGCGTATTTTTAGCGGATATGAGTTTGTATGCTGACGATAACTATTTATATTTGAATAGATAATTACGCGTCTTAGAACGAAGTGATGTAATCCTAATGGATGCTGAATAAATTATGGTATAGAAAAAGCAATTTTGACAAAAATGTCAAAATTGCTTTTTTATGGTGCTTATTTTTCATTAGGATCAGTAATAAAATAATCATTTGTTTCCATGGCTTCAACTTCACCAAGGCGGTAACCATTACCAACTTGAGAAAAGAAATCATGATTGGCGGTTGATGTTGAAATACCATTCATAACGATTGGATTAACATCTTTAGCAGTATCTGGGAAGAGTGGGTCCTGGCCTAAATTCATCAAAGCTTTATTAGCATTGTAACGAATGAAGGTTAATACTTCTTCAGTCCAGCCAACCTTATCATAAAGAATTGAAGTATAGCGTTCTTCATTATCGTAAAGTTCATATAAGAAGTTATACATCCAGTCTTTCATGTCTTGTTGAGCATTATCAGTTAATTCTTTCATACCAAGTTGAAACTTGTAACCAATATAAGTTCCATGAACTGATTCATCGCGGAGAATTAATTTGATAATTTCAGCGACGTTATTTAATTTATTATGGCCAAGGTAATACAGTGGTGTAAAGAAACCAGAATAAAAGAGGAAGGTTTCTAAGAAGACGTTAGCTACTTTCTTCTTCAATGGATCAACGGCAGGATCCATATACATATTAGCAATCCGAATTGCTTTGTTTTGCAAGAATTCTTCAGTATCAGTCCAATCAAAAATCTCACTAATTTGATCAGGGGTGTTTAAAGTTGAAAAAATGGTTGAATAACTTTTTGCATGAACCGATTCCATAAATTGAATATTATTTAAGACGGCAGTTTCGTGTTGAGTGCGGACAGTTTGACGTAATGATGCCATTCCTTGCTCGGATTGAACCGTATCAAGTAATGTTAAACCACCAAATACGTGACCAACTAACCATTGATGATCTTCATCAAGTGTTCGCCAGTCATCCATATCATTTGAAACTGGAATTCTGGTATCTAGCCAAAATTGTTCAGTTAGTTTTTCCCAAGTTGCTTTATCAATGGCATCATTGACTTGATCCCAATTAACGGCTTTAAATTGTTTAATTTGTTTGAAATCAGACATTAATAATACTCCTTAAATTAGATTACACAGCTTTCACATTGGTTAGCACCAACTTCTTCTTCGCCATCAGTAAAGGTCCGAATGTAATAAATTGACTTGATGCCCTTATGGAAGGCATAGTGACGAAGAATGTTTAGGTCACGAGTTGTCATTTTATTGGTCCGACCATCTTTCCATTCGTAAGTACCGGCAGGAATCGTTGAACGCATGAAGAGCGTTAAGCTTAATGATTGATCAACATGTTCTTGTGCAGCGGCATAAACATTAATAATTTTACGCATATCCATATCGTACGCTGATTTATAGTATGGCATAGTTTCATTTGAAAGGTAAGGAGCTGGATAATAAATTTTTCCAATTTTCTTTTCTTGGCGTTCTTCAACCTTGTTAATGATGGGATGAAGACTAGCAGTTGTATCGTTAATATATGAAATTGAACCATTTGGGGCAACGGCTAAACGATTTTGGTTATAAAGACCATCTTTTTTGATGTTATCGCGTAAAGTGGTCCAATCAGCTGTAGTTGGAATTTTAATATTGGCGAATAATTCTTTTACACGAGCTAGCTTAGGGCTGAAGTTCGTATTAAGGTATTTATCGAAATATGAACCATTGGCATAGTCGCTATTTTCAAAGTTATCAAAAGTTGCTTGCTTTTCACGAGCAATTTCGTTAGAAGCAACTAAAGTCCAATAGTTAAGTAACATAAAGTAAACGCTAGTAAATTCAACTGATTCAGGTGATCCATATTCAAGTTGGTTTTTAGCTAAGAAGCTGTGAAGCCCCATGGCACCAAGCCCAATTGAATGAGCTAAGTCATTACCGTGTTGAACAGTTGGGACGGATTCGATATTTGAACTATCAGTAACAAAAGTAAGTGCACGAGTCATTGCGTTAATAGATTTACCAAAATTAGGTGAGGCCATTAAGTTAACAATGTTAGTTGAACCAAGGTTACAACTTACATCAGTTCCCATGGTTTCATATTCTTGTTTATCATTAACGGTACCAGGAGTTTGAACTTGCATGATTTCTGAGCAAAGATTACTCATGATAATCTTACCTTGAATTGGGTTAGCGCGGTTCGCAGTATCAACGTTGACTACGTATGGATAACCAGATTCTTGTTGAAGTTTGCTGATTTCATCTTCGAGTTCACGAGCTAATACTTTTGTTTTCTTGATGTTATCGTTAGCGACCATATGGTCATATTCAGCTGTAATATCAACATATGAGAATGGCTTACCGTATTCACGTTCGACATCATAAGGACTGAATAGATACATAGCATCATTATTTTGAGTTAACTCATAAAACTTATCGGGAATCGTTACACCAAGTGATAAAGTCTTCAAACGAATTTTTTCATCAGCATTTTCTTTTTTAGCTGATAAAAATTGAACGATGTCAGGATGGAAAACGGATAGATAAACCACACCTGCACCTTGTCGTTGTCCTAATTGATTTGAATAAGAGAAACTATCCTCTAATAATTTCATAACGGGAACAACGCCACTAGCGGCACCTTCAATATGCTTAATTGGATCACCTGCACCACGAAGGTTACTGAGGTTAATTCCGACACCACCACCAATACGTGACAATTGAAGTGCTGAATTAATTGTTCGACCAATGGTATTCATATCATCGGTAGTTGAAATAAGGAAACATGAAACTAATTCACCACGGCGTTTACGACCAGCATTTAAAAATGATGGAGTAGCTGGTTGATAGCGTTGATGTACCATTTCATCAGCTAATGACATTGCTAAGTCTTCATTACCATTAGCAAAGTAAAGAGCGTTCATAGCAACCCGATCAATGTAGTTTTCTAAGTAATAATCATTATCATCGGTTTTTAAAGCGTACTGAGCGTAAAACTTATAAGCAGCCATAAAAGATTTAAAATGAAAATTTTCGCTTTTTAAATAAGCGTAAAGCTTTTCGATAAATGAAAAATCATATTGATTAAAAAATTCCGGTTCAATATAGTCATTATCTAATAGGTAATCAAACCGATCACGTAAGTCGGTGAACTTTTTAGTATTTGGTGTGACGTTTTGTTCAAGGAAAGCATCAAGGGCTTCCTTATCTTTATTTAGCGGAATTTGGTTGTTGACGGGGATGTTAATCTCATTATTTAAATCGAAATAGGTAACATCGTTAAGTTCTTTTAATGACATGTGTTCGCTCTCTTTCTTCATTTAAACTAAAAAATAAACAAAAGAAGACGGATCTTCAATAAGACCCGTCTTCATGCATTCAAATAACTGTCAGTCTAGATTGCTAATTGGCTTAACACATCTGGACGAAAACCGGTGAATGAATCGCCGTTGCCTAATTTAATTACTGGTGTTGCTTGGAATCCTTCAGCTTTTAGACTATCAATAAATTCTGGTTGTTCGTCAATGTTGTGTTCAATAAACTCCACATTGTGTTCTGCAAGGAAACGCTTTGTCATCTTGCATTGCATACAATTGTTTTTTGAAAATAATGTTACTTTACCCATATTCTTCACCCTCATAACTGCTTTTTACTAACTTATTTATGTTTATTAGTATACCGCGTGTAGTGGAAAATGCAACATAAAAACACCACATATTGTGACATTTGAAAATAAAACACACCACATATTGTGGTGTGTTAACATTTTGTAAGTAGCAATTAAATTGTATTTTTTTTTTGGTTAATACGATATGATAGAAACATACTTATATTTGGAGACGAGAAAATGAATAATCACTATTATACACAAAATCCGGATGTAATTCATCAAAAAAAATCATGGGATTTTGAATTACGAGGTCATAATTTTAAGTTTGTAACTGATAACGGGGTTTTCTCTAAGCAATCAGTTGATTATGGTAGTCGCGTATTAATTGAAAACTTTGAAACAAATGATTTACCCGCGGGCAATATTTTAGATTTAGGTTGTGGATATGGGCCAATTGGATTGTCATTGGCATATGCTTATTCAGATCGAACTGTTGACATGGTTGACGTTAATGAGTTGGCGCTGGAGCTAGCTCGTGAGAACGCTAATAATAACCAAATTAAAAACGTTACTATTAATAGTTCAAATGCATATGAAAATATAACTGATAAGTACGCCTCAATCGTTTCTAACCCACCAGTTCGAGCTGGAAAGAATGTTGTTGATAACTTTATTACCGAAGCTAATGATCACCTACTGGTAGATGGAACGTTATGGATTGTCTTACAAAAAAAGCAAGGAGCACCGTCTGCTAAAAAGTTAATGACGGAAACGTTTGGGCATTGTGAAGTTATAAAACGTGATAAAGGATACTATATTTTGAAGAGTGTAAAAGTAGGAGATTAATTTCGATGACGGTTGAACAAAATCATTTTTATATGTCTGAAGCAATCAAAGAGGCCAAACAGGCATTAGTTGTTAATGAAGTACCGATTGGGGCAATCGTCGTTTGTAATGGTCGAATTATTGGCCGTGGTCATAATATGCGCGAACGATTTCAAAATGTAACATTTCATGCTGAAATGTTGGCAATTGAAGAAGCGTGTGACAACTTGCATAGTTGGCGACTGGAAGATTGCGAATTATATGTGACTTTGGAACCATGTATGATGTGTAGTGGTGCAATTGTTAATTCAAGAATAAAAACGGTCTATTATGGG
This sequence comes from Paucilactobacillus oligofermentans DSM 15707 = LMG 22743, assembly GCF_001434315.1. Classification (GTDB taxonomy): domain Bacteria; phylum Bacillota; class Bacilli; order Lactobacillales; family Lactobacillaceae; genus Paucilactobacillus; species Paucilactobacillus oligofermentans. The sequence continues at coordinate 83,305 of NZ_AZFE01000003.1, forward strand.
GCGCAGGATCAAAAAGCTGGGACGGTTGAAAGTCTATATCATCTATTAAATGATTCACGGTTAAATCATCAAGTTGAGGTTGTTTCTGGGGTGATGGAAGCCGAATGTGGTCAGATGTTGAAAGCTTTTTTTAAGGCCATTCGCCAGCGGAAAAAAGAAGCTAAACGATTAAGGTTAAGTGACTAGCATTTTTTTGCTAGATATAGTATGATTATTATTGCCGAAAGGCCTTAGGGCGAGGGCGCTCTTACGAACCGTGTCAGGTCCGGAAGGAAGCAGCACTAAGTTTGCAGTACCTTGTGCCTTAAGTTTTTAAGTAAATTAGCAGATTGGCGTGATATTTCACGGCCAATCTTTTTTTATACAAATAAATGGATGATTCTATATTTTCATCGTACAGACGAGTTAAAAATGAAGTATAATTATTTACATAGATTTACTGAGAAAGGAAAAAAGCTGATGAGTTATCAAGCATTGTATCGAGTTTGGCGGCCACAACGATTTGATGAAATTGTGGGTCAACAAATTATTACCACAACTTTAAAAAATGCGTTAATTTCTAATCAAACTAGTCATGCGTACTTATTTACCGGACCTCGTGGGACCGGGAAGACGTCAGCCGCTAAAATTTTTGCTAAGGCAATTAATTGCCAATTCTTAAAAGATGGCGAACCATGTAATGAATGTGAAACTTGTAAAGAGATAACAAGTGGTCAGTTAAATGATGTAATTGAAATTGATGCTGCTTCAAATAATGGTGTAGAAGAAATCCGTGATATTCGGGATAAAGCTAAATACGCACCCACAATTGCAGAATATAAAGTTTATATTATTGATGAAGTTCATATGTTATCAACCGGGGCATTTAATGCACTATTAAAAACTTTAGAAGAGCCACCAGCAAATGTGGTATTTATTTTAGCAACAACTGAACCGCATAAAATACCGTTGACGATTATTTCAAGAACACAACGATTTGATTTTAGACGAATTTCTGCGGAACAAAGTTTTGAACGAATGAAATACATTTTAGATCAAAAAAATGTGACTTATGATGAACAAGCCTTATGGATTATCGCACGAGCAGCCGAAGGTGGGATGCGTGATGCATTAAGTATTCTTGATCAAGTAATTTCATTTAGTAATAATAAGGTTGAAGTTGAAAATGCACTCTTGGTAACGGGAAGTGTTACAAAAGGATTATTACATCAATATGTTGAACAAATAACTGATCATGATGGGGCTAAGGCGCTTGAAACAATGCAAAATATTATGAATGAAGGTAAGGATGGTCAACGATTTATCGAAGACTTAATTTCATTTATTCGTGATTTGCTGTTGTATCAAAAAGCACCCTCAATGGTTAATGTTGAAAGTACCGGTTTGTCAGCAGATGAGTTGAAACAATTAGGTGATAAAGTCACCGCAGATATTTGGTATGAAGCAATTGATACTTTAAATGAAATTCAGCAAGAAATGCGATTTACTACGCATCCAGACGTTTATCTAGAAGTCCTAACGATAAAATTGGCGCAATTAAGTGGTCAATCAAATCAACCTAAAGCGGTGGTTGAAAATGATTCACGAGTTGATCAATTACAGCAACAAATGGCTAAAATGCAAGCTGAAATTAAGAAACTTGCCAATGGCGCAGGTACTGCCATTCCACCACAAACCGTAGTTAAAAAGCCACGTGTAAGTGTTAGCAAAAATGCCCCTAAGGTAAATTTGGCGAAGGTTTATCCAATATTAGAAATTGCCACTAAGGAAGACTTAGTTAATCTGAGAGATCTTTGGGGTGATATGCTGGATATGTTAACAGTGCCACAACGGTCAATGTTACATGTATCAAATCCCGTCGCTGCAAGTGCAAGCGGAGTAATTGTTTCGTTTGATTATAGTTTGCTCTATCAAGAAGCAGCTGATGATGCTGAATTGCTTCAAAAAATGCATGATAATTTAGAAAAACTTAGTGGCAATGACCGAGATATTATCTTTGTTTCGAAAGAACAATGGCCAAGCATTCGTCAAGGATATATCGATCAGTTAGCTGGTAAGAAGCAGTCTGGTGAGGTTGTTGATGAAGAGCCTAGTGACGGTGATACACCTGAAACTGGTGAAAATAGTACAAGTAATTCAACAAAAGATGATAAGATAGTTAGTGAAGCACAAGAATTATTCGGCAATGAGATTGTTGAAATAAAAAATGATTAATTAAAGGTGGAATTTACGATGATGAACGGAATGGGAAACATGCAACAAATGATGAAACAAGCACAAAAAATGCAAAAACAAATGGGTGAAGAACAAGAACAATTAAATGCCCAAGAATTTATTGGTAACGCTCCAGATGATATGGTCACAGCTACATTTACTGGTGATAAAAAATTAAAAGATATTTCAATTAATCCAGAAGCTGTTGATGCAGATGATGTTGAGATGTTAGAAGATTTAGTAGTTGCAGCCGTAAATAACGGGATTGCTAAAATTGATGATGCTACTCAAAAGACAATGGGTAAGTACACCAAAGGCTTAGGTATGTAGGAGACTGCTATGCAATATCCAGAACCAATTGCACAATTAATTGAAAGTTACATGAAATTACCGGGGATCGGTAATAAGACAGCAACCCGGTTAGCTTTTTATACAATCACAATGCAAGATGATGATGTAACTAATTTTGCCAAATCCTTGTTAGCAGCTAAACGTGATTTACATTTTTGCAGCATTTGTGGAAATTTAACTGAAGATGATCCCTGCCCAATTTGCCAAGATAAGTCACGTGATCAAGCCACTATTTTAGTTGTTGAAGAACCAAAAGATATTATTTCAATGGAAAAAATGAAGGAATATCATGGACTTTACCATGTGCTGAATGGGGTCTTATCACCGATTGAAGGAACTGGACCAGAAGATATTAATATTTCTTCATTATTGGTTAGACTGCAAAAAGATGAGACAGTTAAGGAAGTAATCGTGGCTACCAATGCCTCTTCTGAAGGTGAAGCAACCGCAATGTACTTATCACGCTTAATTAAACCAGCGGGGATTAAAGTTACTCGTTTGGCTCATGGATTATCAGTCGGGGCAGATATTGATTATGCTGATGAAATGACGTTGTTTAAGGCTGTTGAAGGTCGGACTGAATTATAGAAAAGCAGGTTAATGATGTTTAATCGAATTAATAAGCATATTAAGAATGAATATGATAACCAGCTTTTGGAATTAGTTTATAGTGCTAAAGCAAGTTGGGACCATGCTCAAGAAACTGAACAAGCAGTTTATGAAAGTAATGTAACTAATGAATTAGAGATGCAAACGCAATTACAAAAGCAAAAATATATGTATTTATTTCGTGAGGCTCGTCGGCGCGAGGTACATGGTTAATAACTAAAACGGGGGATAATGTATTGAACGGAAAATTTATTTCTTTTGAAGGACCAGATGGAGCTGGAAAAACAAGTGTTTTACAAGCCATTGGTCAAGAATTATCTGTAAAATATGGCGATGATTTAGTATTAACTCGTGAGCCAGGTGGCAATAAAATTTCAGAATCAATTCGAAATATTATTTTAGATTCAGCTAACACAGAAATGGATGCTCGAACTGAGGCCTTATTGTATGCGGCGGCTCGTCGGCAACATTTGAAAGAAACGGTAATTCCAGCTTTAGAGTCTGGGAAAATAGTGATTTCAGATCGATATGTTGATAGCTCAATTGCATATCAAGGTGCAGGCAGAAGTATTGGTGAAGATGAAGTTTGGCAAATGAACCAATTTGCAATTGATGGTTTGGAACCAGATTTGACCGTGTATTTAGATATTGAATCTGAAGAAGGTTTACGACGGATTAAAACTTATCGAACGGATGAGATTAATCGACTCGATGTTGAGGACCTAGAGTTTCATCAACGAGTGAGAAGCTCATATCTCAAGTTAGCAAAAGAAAATTCAGATCGTATCAAATTAGTAGATGCTAGTCAGCCACTTGAAAAAGTTTTAATAGCTGTAAAAGCTACAATGTTGCAAAAATATCCTAACCTGTTTTAATAGTAATTAACAATACTAATCAAGGGAGTGTGACAATTATGAAAATGATTATAGCAATTGTGCAAGATAAAGATAGTAATGTTTTAAGTAATGAATTTATTGAAGCAGATATTCGAGCAACAAAACTATCATCGACTGGGGGATTCTTACGCTCTGGAAATACAACCTTTTTAATTGGTATTGAAGATGAACGGATTGAAGAAGTTATGAAGTTAATTGAAAAAACTTCACATACACGAGGACAATTTATGACACCACAAGTTAACATGGATGTTTCCATGGACGCTTCAGCTGCATATCCAGTAGAAGTTCAAGTTGGTGGCGCTACCGTATTTGTCTTACCAATTGAACAATTCCATCAATTTTAGAGAGTAGTTTTATAATATGAGTGAAGTAAGTACGATTTTTAATCAACTGGAGCAAGAGCAACCACATATTATTTCAAGATTTAAGCATATTATTAAAAATGATGAATTAGCGCATGCGTATTTATTCGCTGGACCATCAGGGTCAGGTAAATATCAACTAGCTGAATGGCTTGCAATGCGTTTATTTTGTTTACATGTTGAAAATAATCAACCAGATGAGACTTGCGAGGAGTGTCAACGGATTTTATCTGGGAATCATCCAGATATTGTGGAAATTGAGCCTGATGGACGACAAATCAAAGTTGATCAAGTTCGTTATTTAAAATCTGAGTTTTCTAAAAGTGCGGTTGAGGGTTCAACCAAAATATTTATGATTAAGCAAGCTGACAAGATGACGGTTAATGCGGCTAATAGTTTGTTGAAATTTTTAGAGGAACCAGATGGTGACTTCTTTGCATTTTTAATGACAGAGAATAAAAGCGCAATTTTACCAACGATTCAGTCTCGCAGCCAAAGTGTTGAGTTTTTGCCAATTAGTAAAGCTAGATTGGTTGAGTTTTTAATTAACGAAGGAATTTCTAAAAGCCAAGCTGAATTTGCGACTGGGTTAACCAATTCAGTTGATCAAATTAAGCAATGGTTAGAAGATGATTGGTTAGATCAAGCACAAGCGGCGGTAATTAATTGGTATCAAGCAATAGGAAATCATGATTTACAAAGCTTTATTACTGTACAACGTGAGATTGTCCCCTTGGCGAAGGAACGTTACCTGCAGCAAACAATATTGGACATGATAATGTTGATTTGGCGTGATACAATTATTAAAGCTAATCAGCATGATGCTGCTGAAATTAGTTATCAGTCAGCAAATGAATTAATTCAAGCAACAGTTGATAAAACAGCCAGTCGAAAGATAACGCAGGTTGCGCAGTTAACGCTGGAATTACGACGAAAATTAGATCAGAATATTAGTTTTCAAAATGTATTAGAACAACTAACAATTAAAATATTAGACATACTACGTGGGTAACACGGAGGAATAAAAATGGCTGAAAGAATTGATAAACGTGAAGTGTATGATCGCTTTGCTAATGTAACAAAACAAACTCAGGAATTACTTGATAGTATGGAGCAATTGAAGCTTGATATGACCGAAATTCTAGAGGAAAATGCAGAATTATCTGTTGAAAATGAGCATTTACATACGGTTATTAAAGAATTCAAGGGCGAAAATAACGAAGATGATAGCTTATCAATGCCACGACAAAACTTGCAAAAAATTTATGAGCAAGGTTTTCATGTTTGTAATGAATATTATGGAAAACGACTTGATTATAATGAATCTTGTACCTTTTGTTTAGATGTTATTTTTGGCAGACAATAACTAGAGTACTGAACAACATCGGGTTGTTTGAGAGTGCTGAAATATTATGATAGTTTTAAATTTAAGCTCTGCATGTCTAATTAAGGGATGTAGGGCTATTATTGTTTATGTAATTAGTTAACTGGTAAAGGAGAAATATTGTGCAACGTCAACATAGTTTTGATCAAACTGAATTAGGAACCCTTTATTTGGTACCAACACCAATTGGAAATTTACAAGATATGACTTTTCGAGCGGTTGATACACTTAAAAAAGTTGATTTGATTGCCGCTGAAGATACACGTAATACGCAAAAGTTATTGAATCATTTTGAAGTTGAAACTAAACAAATTAGTTTTCATGAACATAATACGGCGCAACGAATTCCACAATTAGTAGAAAAATTATTAAATGGAGACTCAATTGCACAAGTTAGTGATGCTGGAATGCCATCAATTTCTGATCCAGGAAAAGAATTAGTGGCAGCGTGTATTGAACATGATATTCCTGTTGTGCCACTACCAGGAGCTAATGCGGGGCTAACAGCACTAATTGCATCAGGATTAGAGCCGCAGCCGTTTTATTTTTATGGCTTTTTAGGTCGTAAGCCAAGTTTTCAAAAACAAGAACTAACTGCGCTAGCTAACCATCAAGAAACGTTAATTTTTTATGAATCACCACATCGAATTGCTAAGACCTTAGTAAATATGATTGAAATATTTGGGCCACAACGTGAGGCAGTTTTAGCACGTGAATTAACTAAGAAGCATGAAGAATTTTTACGAGGGACCTTAGTAGAATTACAAGAATGGGCAACCGTTGATAATGTTCGTGGTGAATTTGTGATGATGGTAGCAGGGAATGATGTTGAAGAAGTTGATGAATCATTAGTAGATTTATCGCCAATTGAAGAAGTTGTTCATTTGATTGAAGCAGGTGAGTCGACAAATAATGCAATTAAGCGAGTTGCTAAAAGAAGACAAATTAATCGACAAGATTTATATAAAGAATTTCATGAAATATAATTTAAAGTGGTGGTGATAAGTTTGGAACAAAATGAATATAGTATGAAGCATACGGTGACATATTATGAATGTGATCCACAAGGAAATGTAACGGTGGGGATGCTGATTAATTTAGCTATTCTAGTTTCAGAAAAGCAATCAGATGCAGTTGGCTTAGGACCAGATATTGTGGGCCAATTTGGCGGTGGTTGGGTTATTACTAACTATAATATTGAGATTACCAAGCTTCCAAAAGTTGGCGAAACAGTTGTATTAAGTACGCGAGCAACTTCTTATAATCGTTACTTTGCTTTTCGCGAATTTTGGATTCGAGATCAAGCAGGTAATGAATACGCACATATTGCAAGTATTTTTGTTTATATGGATTTAACGACGCGAAAAATGGTGCAAATTCCTAACGAGATTTTACAACCATTTCATTCAGAGGAAGTTAAACGAATTCCGAGAGTTGGAAAATTAGAAGCAATTACTTCGGAAGAATTACTTCTGCGGCAAGATTATCATGTAAGATATTTTGATATTGATGCTAATCAACATGTAAACAACGCTCATTACTTTGACTGGATGTTAGATGTATTGGGTGAAGATTTTATGAAAACCCATCGATTGAAAAAAATGTTGATTAAATATGAGTTGGAAGTTAGATATGGCAAGGATTTAGTGACAAGTGAGGTTGCGATTGATGATGCGACGTTAATGACAAAGCATCGAATTGGAACACAAGGCAATTTAAATGCGGAAGCAAATTGTTGGTGGGAAAAACTCGCGTAAGCGCATTCTTGTGGTAAACTAAAGTGAATAATATTTCTCAGGAGGTTTGATTGCATGTCAATTTTAGTTGCTGGTGGTGCAGGATACATTGGGTCACATATGGTGGCCAGATTAATCGAACAGGGTAAAAGTGTTGTGGTCGTTGATAATCTATCAACTGGTCATAAGAAAGCAATCAATGCGAAAGCTAAGTTTTATCAAGGTGATGTACGAGATCATGATTTTTTGAATCATGTCTTTGATACAGAATCGATTGATGCAGTTGTTCATTTTGCTGCATTCTCAGTAGTTCCAGAATCCATGAAAAAGCCACTTAAATATTTTGATAATAATACTGGTGGGATGATTACTTTATTGGAAACAATGAATGATCATGATGTTAAGAAGATCGTCTTTTCATCAACAGCGGCAACGTATGGTGTTCCTGATTCAGTACCAATAAAGGAAACAGATACGCAAAAGCCAATTAACCCATATGGTGAAAGTAAATTAATGATGGAGACAATGATGCATTGGGCTGATGTTGCTTATGGTATCAAGTTTGTACCATTACGTTATTTTAATGTTGCTGGTGCAGCTGAAGATGGTAGTATTGGTGAAGATCATGGTCCAGAAAGTCATTTAGTTCCAATTATTTTGCAAGTCGCTCAAGGTAAACGTGATGAGCTCAAAATTTTTGGTAATGATTATGACACTCCAGATGGCACCAACGTGCGCGATTACGTTCACGTAACCGATTTAGCCGATGCACACATTTTATCTTTGAAGTATTTGGATGAAGGTCATGATAGTCGAGCCTTTAATTTAGGTTCTTCAACTGGATTTTCAAATCGTCAAATGGTTGAAGCTGCTCGCGATGTTACGGGTAAACCAATCCCAACGGTTGATGCACCACGTCGAGGTGGCGATCCTGATACATTAGTAGCTGAAAGTAAGGATGCACGAGAAATTTTAGGTTGGAAACCACGTTTTGATGATGTTCATGAAATTATCAAAACGGCTTGGAAATGGCACGAGACACATCCTAATGGATATGAAGATAGATAATTAACCTTGAGTAAAGTTTACAGACCAAACGTCTGCTAACTTTACTCTTTTTTGATAGAAAGACACTATGGCAACATAATATGATTGTGGTAAGATAGTTGATGTTTACTTGAAAGGACTTACTAATGAAGATTTTGTCTATAGATACATCTAACGCACCGTTAGCTATTGCCTTAGTTGAGGATGATCAGTTAGTTGCTGAAACAACTTTAAATGTAACTAAAAACCATAGTGTGTTTTTAATGCCAGTGATTGAACAATTAATGAAAATGGCTAGCTGGACACCAGCAGAATTAAATCGAATTGTTGTTGCCAAAGGACCAGGTTCATATACTGGCGTTCGAATTGCGGTAACAACCGCAAAGACTCTGGCCAGTACGTTAAAAATTGAGCTAGTAGGGGTTTCGAGCTTGGCAGTGATGGCTAAAGACCCAGCAGAATTAACTAATTTACCAGTGATTGCAATTTTTAATGCTAGAAGAAATACAGTTTTTACTGGTGGCTATCAAATGGAACAAGGAAAATTAGTTAGTTTTATTGAAGATGCTCACATGGAATTAAGTGAATTAATTGAAAAAATCAATGAAAAGCAACAACCAGTGTTAATAGTTGGGGATATTTTACCCGAATTTAAAAACCAGTTTGAAACTAACAGTAAATTTATTACATTAGGTAATGAACAATCATCATTTCCATCTGCTTTTCAGTTAGGTTTGATGGGTGCAAAAATTAATCCAGTCTCAGATATTGATAGTTTTGTACCTGATTATTTAAGAATAACGGAAGCTGAAATGAATTGGCAAAAATCTCATCCAGGAGAGTTAAAAAAATCTTATGTTCGCGAAGTTTAAAAAATGGGTTAATCTTAATCGTCAAAAGCAACGACGAGAAGAGATTGCGCAAACAATTGAATTAAAAAACGCAATTATTAATATTAGTGATTGCGATTATTTTGTTGCGCGCGCACAAGTAACTGATGTTCCAGAAATAATCGAAGTTGAAAGAAAAATTTATGGTAATACGCCATGGAATGAAGCCGCGTTTTTACAAGAAATTCGTCGCCGTCGTGATCGCTTGTATTTAGTCGTTCGAAAGAATGATAAATTATTGGGATTCGCAGGTTGCTCATTTAATCGACAAACCAATGAAGCGCACTTAACGAATATTGCGATAAGCCCCGAATATCAAGGCAAAGGGGTTGGTGGATATTTAATTCATAAATTAATCCGTAAAGCTGCCCTGATCAATATGAAAAAAATGACCTTAGAAGTTCGTAGTAGTAATTGTGAAGCACAACGGTTATATCGACGGATTGGATTTATTGTGGTGGGTAAAAAAGTTGGCTATTATTTTGGCGATCATGAGGATGCTTTGGATATGGAACTTGATTTAGAATATTTGAAAGGAAATTAACTATGGAAAATCGTAAATTGATACTTTCTTTTGAAACTAGTTGTGATGAAACAAGTATTGCAGTGATTGAAAATGGTGATACGATTTTATCGAATATTGTAGCTACTCAAATTGATAGTCACCAGCGATTTGGTGGAGTGGTCCCAGAAGTCGCTAGTCGACATCATATTGAACAAATTACGCATTGCCTCAATGAAGCGCTAGAAACTGCTAAAGTAGATTACAATGATTTATCAGCAGTTGCCGTAACGTATGGACCCGGACTTGTAGGATCTTTATTAATCGGGGTAACCGCTGCTAAAGCAGTCGCGTTTGCTCATGATTTACCATTAGTTCCTATTAATCACATGGCCGGTCATATTTATGCAGCTCGATTTGTAGATCAATTTAAGTATCCTCAAATGGCGTTGTTGGTATCTGGTGGACATACAGAAATTGTTTACATTGAGTCGGAATATGATTTTAAGGTACTGGGTGAAACACGAGATGATGCCGCCGGTGAGGCCTATGATAAAATTGGCCGCGTGCTAGGAGTTAATTATCCTGCCGGTAAGACCATTGATGAATGGGCACATGAAGGACACGATACATTTAATTTTCCACGGGCTATGGAAAAAGATGACAATTATGATTTTAGTTTTAGTGGACTTAAAAGTTCATTCATTAATACTGTTCATAATGCAGAGCAACGTGAAGAAAAGTTAGATACCAAGGATCTGGCCGCAAGTTTTCAACAAAGTGTGATTGACGTTTTAGCTAGTAAAACTGAACGAGCATTGGCTGATTATCCAGTTAAACAATTAGTTTTGGCCGGTGGAGTTGCAGCTAATCAAGGGTTACGTGATCGAATTGAAAAAGATTTGAATCAGAAATTTTCCAATGTTCAATTACTGATGGCACCACTTAAACTGTGTGGCGATAATGCGGCGATGATTGGGGCCGCTGGTCAAGTAGCTTTCGACCACAAAAAAAGAACCGACATGAGTTTAAATGCGGTTCCCGGATTATCGTTTTAAGTAAATTGTTCTAATTCTTCTGCGGCTTCGGTCCAGTTGATTTCAGCAATATCAAGTTTATCAGTAAGTTCATTGAGTTCTAACTGCAAATCGCCTAATTTTGTACCATCTGAAGCATTATCTGGATCAGCCATTTGTAATTCAATGGCTGATTTTTTTGTCTCTAAGTCGTTCATTTCATTTTCTAACTGCTCGACTTGGCGTTCCAGCTTCCGGCGTTCCCGCTGTTGTTCTTTACTCTGCTGATAGTTAGTAGAACTAACTTTGGCGTCTGAAGTTGAAACTTGTTCAGTAACTACATTTTTTTCTAATTCTGCCAAATAATCATCATAATCACCTTCGAAAACTTGTGAATCGTCAGGACTGACTGATAAAATTTGTGTGGCAACTTGGTTAATGAAATATCGATCGTGAGAAATAAATAACACGGTACCATCAAATTCGTTGATGGCGTGTTCCAGAACTTCGCGACTATCAATATCTAAATGGTTAGTTGGTTCATCTAACACTAAAAAGTTAGAATGCTCAAAAGATAGTTTAGTTAGTTGAAGACGGGCTTTTTCGCCACCACTTAACGAACTAACGGTTTTGAAAACATCATCGCCAATAAATAGAAAACTGCCAAGAAGGGTTCGAATTTCACGTTCATCAACGGTTGGATAATCATCCCAAATTTCTTGGAGCACCGTTTTATTTGGATGCAAAACTTGCTGTTCTTGATCGTAATAACCGATTTTAACATTAGCACCTAGTTTGATATCACCATCGATTTTAGGAATCATCGAAAGAATAGTGCGAATCATCGTAGATTTACCAATTCCATTGGGTCCAATGACACCTAGTCGATTCGGTTTTCGAAGTTCAAAGTCAATTGGTCCAGCAATTTTTTTACTATCATAACCAATTTTTAAATTAGTAGTTTGAAGAACGATATTACCACTAGGAGAATCTTGTTTAAAAGTAAAGTGGATGGATTCGTCATCGGTGGTTGGTCGATCCATAACTTCCATTTTATCTAATTGTTTACGGCGAGCTTGGGCTCGTTTAGTTGTTGATGCCCGCACAATATTTCGATTTACGAAATCTTCCAGTTTATTGATCTCAGCCTGTTGATGCTCATAATGCTTCATTTCAATTTTTAAATCGTCAGCCTTTAAATCCATGAATTTTGAGTAATTACCAGTGTAATGTTTTAAAGTTCCTTGGCTCATATCATAAACTTCGTTAACAACACGATCTAAGAAATACCGGTCATGTGACACGATTAAGAGTGAGCCACTATAACTTTTTAAGAAGTCCTCAAGCCAGCCTAAAATAGTCATATCAAGATGGTTAGTTGGTTCATCAAGAATTAATAAATTGGGCTTTTGTAGTAGTAGTTTTGCAAGGGCTAGTTTAGTCTTTTGACCACCAGAAAGACTGCTAACAGGAGTGTGATAGTCATTTGAAAAACCAAATCCATTTAATACCCCACGCATTTGACTTTCAAATTCAAAGCCACCATTGGTAGCAAAATTAGATTGCATGAGATCATATGAATGAAGGACATTGGCATATTCTGTGGTTGCGGTATCTAAGGTTGCCATTTTTGCTTCTAAAGCATGAATTTTTCGTTCTTGTTCATGAAGATCGGTATAAACAGTATCAAGCTCATCCCAGATGGTTAAACTACTATCCAATCCTTGATCTTGAGCTAGATAACCAATCGTAGTATCCTTTTTGGTGCTAATTTCACCATCATCTGGTTGGGTGATTTGGGCTAACATTTTTAATAATGTAGTTTTGCCGGCACCGTTTCGACCAACTAAAGCCATGCGTGAACGGTCCTGAATTTGTAAGTTAATATTTTTGAAAAGATATTCGCTGCCAAATCTACGGGCAACATTTTGTGTTTGTAAAATAATCATTGATTTACCTCGAAATAGAATACTAAAATTGTAGCATATTAAAGGGGCGAACCGTATTAAAACAAACAAATGATAGCGTTTTATTTGAAAGAAGTTTCACAATGTGACTACATATGCTACAATTGACGGTGAAGTAAATTTCACAAGCAGGAGGAAAAATGATGAAGAGTAAAAAAATTCCTCGCGCCACAGCCAAACGGTTACCAATTTATTATCGCTATTTAAATATTTTATTAGATGCTAATAAACATCGGGTTTCATCTACAGAATTATCACAAGCAGTTCAAGTTGATTCTGCAACGATTAGGCGAGATTTTTCTTATTTCGGTGAATTGGGGAAACGTGGATACGGGTATGACGTTGAGGATTTATTGAATTTCTTTAAAGAAATTTTGAATCAAGACAAACTTACAAACGCTGCATTAATTGGGGTTGGTAATTTAGGCCATGCGCTACTAAACTTTAACTTCCATAAGAATAGTAACGTAAGAATTAGTGCTGCTTTTGATGTTAACGATACAATCGTTAATACCGTTCAGAGTGGTGTGCCAATCTATTCTGTTAATGATTTAGATCAACAGTTGCGTGATCAACAAATTGACGTGGTTATCTTATCAGTGCCATCAGAAAGTGCACAGACGGTTACTGATCAAATCGTAAAAGTTGGGGTTCGTGGGATTTTGAATTTCACACCGCTAAGATTAGCAGTGCCAAAAGATGTTCGTGTGCAAAATGTTGATTTAACTAATGAATTACAAACATTAATTTATTTTATTGATCATTATAATGCTAATGATGAAGAAGCTTAATGAATAATAAGTCAGTCCTAGAAATAGGATTGACTTTTTTTGTAAATGTGGTTAATTCTTGCATTTTACTCTGAGAATGTTATAGTAGATTTTGTGATTAGCACTCGGAACTTTCGAGTGCTAAAAAAATAAATTGTTGGAGGTATAGACGTGTTAAAACCATTAGGAGATCGCGTTGTTTTACAAGCTGAACAAGAAGAAGAAAAAACCATTGGTGGAATTGTCTTAGCATCTAATGCTCAAGAAAAACCAACTGTTGGTAAGGTAATTGCTATTGGAGCAGGCCGAGTTCTTGAAAACGGTGAGAAAGTTGCTCCTTCAGTAAAAGAAAATGATCGAGTATTATTTGACAAGTACGCCGGTAACGAAGTTGAGTACGAAGGTCAAAAATATTTGGTTGTACATGAAAAGGATATCGTCGCAGTTATTGAATAAATAGACTGTAAGATGATTAATAAAGATTAAATAAATTGTAATTAAAATTTTTTATGAGGTGAAATTATCATGGCAAAGGAAATTCAATTTTCTGAAGATGCACGTGCAAAAATGCTTAAAGGTGTCGACAAATTAGCCGATACAGTTAAAACTACAATTGGTCCTAAGGGACGTAACGTTGTTTTGGAACAAACTTACGGTTCACCAACAATTACAAATGATGGTGTAACAATTGCTAAGGCAATCGATTTAGAAGACCATTTTGAAAATATGGGTGCTAAATTAGTTGCTGAAGTTGCTTCAAAAACTAACGATATCGCTGGTGATGGTACAACTACAGCTACTGTTTTAACACAAGCAATTGTTAATGAAGGTATGAAAAACGTCACTGCTGGTGCAAACCCAGTTGGAATTCGTCGCGGTATTGAATTAGCAACGAAGACTGCTGTTGAAGCACTTCATTCAATGTCACATGATGTTAAGACTAAGGATGATATTGCACAAATCGCTTCAATCTCAGCTGCTAATACAGAAGTTGGTCGATTGATTGCTGATGCAATGGATAAAGTTGGTAACGACGGTGTCATCACGATTGAAGAATCACGTGGTGTTGATACTACATTGGATGTTGTGGAAGGAATGCAATTTGATCGTGGTTACATGTCACAATACATGGTAACTGATAACGATAAAATGGAAGCAGACTTAGACAACCCATACATTTTGATTACTGATAAGAAGATTGGTAATATCCAAGATATCTTACCTATTTTACAAGGTGTTGTTGAACAAAGTCGTTCACTTTTGATTATCGCTGATGATATTACTGGTGAAGCTTTGCCAACCCTTGTTTTAAACAAGATGCGTGGAACTTTCAATGTAGTTGCTGTCAAGGCTCCTGGCTTTGGTGATCGTCGTAAGGCTCAACTAGAAGATATCGCTGTTTTAACGGGCGGAACTGTAATTACTGAAGATCTTGGCTTGAACTTGAAAGATACAACGCTTGAACAATTAGGCCAAGCTAATAAGGTAACAGTTACAAAAGAAAATACAACGGTTGTTGAAGGTGCTGGCGCTAAAGCACAAATTCAAGAACGTGTTGATTTGATTAAGGGACAAATTGCTGAAACTACTTCACAATTTGATCGTGAAAAATTACAAGAACGTCTTGCTAAATTAGCTGGTGGAGTTGCAGTAATTAAAGTTGGTGCTGCTACTGAAACTGAACTAAAAGAAAAGAAATATCGTATTGAAGATGCACTTAATGCTACTCGTGCTGCCGTTGAAGAAGGATTTGTTGCCGGTGGTGGAACTGCATTAGTTGATGCCATTGAAGCCGTATCTGCCCTTGAAGCTGAAGGTGATGCTGCAACTGGTATTAAGATTGTTAAACGTGCACTTGAAGAACCAGTTCGCCAAATTGCTGAAAATGCCGGATTAGAAGGTTCAGTTATTGTTGAACGTTTGAAGGGTGAAAAGACTGGTGTTGGTTATAATGCTGATGCTGATAAGTTCGAAGATATGGTTGCTGCCGGAATTGTTGATCCAACGAAGGTAACTCGTTCAGCACTTCAAAATGCTGCTTCTGTATCTGCATTGTTATTAACAACTGAAGCAGTTGTTGCTGACAAGCCAGAAGATAATCCTGCTCCTGCAGCTCCAGCTGCTCCAGGAATGGGCGGAATGATGTAATTTAGTTTAATAAATAGGTTTAAAAACCGAGAAATGCTTTTATAGCATTTCTCGGTTTTTTGCATTTTTTAGGGTATACTGAGATTTAATAACGAAATGTACTAGTAGTTAAATTTTTAAAGTAGTACAATAGCGATTGTTCGATTTTTATAATTCAAGGAGATATTTAATATGTGGAGTTATTTAAAACGTGTGCTAATTGGTAAACCGTTGAAAACACTTGATGAAGGTGGGATGCATCTTAGCAAGTTTAAGGCGTTAGCTTTACTTTCGTCTGATGCTCTTTCTTCAGTAGCGTACGGTCCAGAACAGATTACAACTGTCTTGGTCGCTTTATCAGCAGTTGCACTCTGGTATTCAATTCCAATAGCCGTCGTTGTTTTGATTCTATTGTTGGCGATAACATTATCGTATCGTCAAATTATCCATGCATATCCAGGTGGTGGTGGGGCCTATATGGTAGCCAGCGCTAACTGGGGTCGCGATGGTGGATTAGTAGCTGGAGGATCATTATTAGTTGATTATATGTTAACTGTTGCGGTATCGACTACCTCTGGAACAGAAGCCATTACGTCTGCTATTCCAGCGCTTTATCCTTATTCGGTGCCAATTGCCATTGTAATTGTCTTTTTGATTATGGCGATGAATTTACGTGGGATGAGTGAAAGTGCCAATATTTTAACTGTGCCAGTCTATTTCTTCGTCGTCGTCTTATTCGTTACGATTGGTTGGGGACTGTTTAATATTGTTACTGGTAATATTGAATTTCAAGCACCAGCTGCTATTGGTAAAGCAGTACCCGGTGTATCAATCTTCTTACTAATTCGTGCCTTTTCTGCTGGTTCATCTTCATTAACTGGGGTCGAAGCCATTAGTAATGCCGTACCAAACTTTAACGCACCACGTTCAAAAAATGCGGCTGCTACGTTGTCAATTATGAGTTTAATTCTTGCCTGTTTCTTTGCAGGAGTTATCTTCTTAAGTTACTACTTAGGAGTTATGCCTAATGGACATGCGACTGTATTATCACAAATTGGTGCAGCTGTTTATGGCGGACATGGGGTTGGTTATTACTTACTTCAAGTTTCTACGGCATTAATCTTAGCAGTGGCCGCAAATACAGGATTTTCAGCCTTTCCAATTTTGGCTTATAATCTAGCTAAAGATAAATTTATGCCACATGCATTTATGGATCGTGGTGATCGTTTAGGATATTCTAACGGAATTATTGCCTTAGCCGTTGGAGCTGTTGTTTTAATTTTAATTTTCCATGGTAAGACTACAGCCTTGATTCCATTATATGCAGTTGGGGTATTCGTCCCATTTACATTATCACAGTCGGGGATGATTATTCATTGGTTCCGAACTCGTGAAGGTTGGTGGCTCGGTAAATCAGTAATTAATCTAATTGGAGCTTTAATTTCGTTATTCCTTGTTGTTGCATTGTTTTGGCAACATTTCGAAAAAGTATGGCCATATCTAATTATCATGGCATTGCTATTGTTATTGTTCCATAAGATCCATGAACATTATCGAAAAGTAGCTGAACAATTGCGGGTTGCTGCTAAATCAACCGTTCAAATTAAAGATTTCGATGGGGCAACAGTGATTGTGTTAGTTAGCAATGTAACCAAAGTAACAGCCGGAGCAATTAATTATGCTCGTTCAATTGGTGATTATGTGATTGCAATGCATATCTCATTTGATGAAAATCCGGGTAAAGAACATAAAACGGCTAATGAATTTAAAGCTGAATTCCCGGATGTTCGTTTCGTTGATATTCATTCATCATATCGCTCAATTGCAGCACCTACCTTACGCTTTGTTGATGTAATTGCTAAACGAGCTGCCGCAAGAAATTATTCGACAACTGTATTAGTACCACAATTTGTACCGCGACATCCATGGCAAATGGCGTTGCATAATCAAACTAGTTTACGGTTACGTGGAATTTTAAATTCTCGTGAAAACGTTATTGTCTCAACTTATAATTATCATTTAAAAGAGTAATTGAATTTCACAAACTAATTGATCAGCAAAACTATGGTTTAATACCGTAGCTTTGCTGTTTTTTTGGTTTAAATTTATTATGAGCTGATTAATTGTGAATTAAATAAATCAGCGTTATACTTCCTTTGGTAAAAAGAAAACGCTTTCATCTGCTGTTTACTTTCATTCAATTATAGGAGGATTTATCATGAACATTAAACATGTAACCGTTGCGGGTAGTGGTGTACTTGGTAGTCAAATTGCATTTCAAACTGCTTTTAAAGGATTTGAGGTTACAATCTATGATATTAATGACGAGGTTTTGGAAACAGCCAAAACCCGTGTTGGTGGGTTAGCACAGTTATATCAAGAAGAAATTGCAAAACAACAAGGTTCTTTTAAAGAAGCTTTATCAAACATGGAGTACAATCGTAACCTTTTACCTAATGTTAAGGATGATATTTTTACTCAAATTCATTCTGCAGGCGAAGGTGCTCTGCAGGCTGTAGGTCGTATTAGTTATTCTTCAGATTTAGCAGTAGCAACTAAAAATGCTGATTTGGTTATCGAAGCGATTCCGGAAGTCATCACGATTAAAGAAAGTTTCTACAAAAACTTGGGAAAAGTTGCTCCAGAGCACACTATTTTTGCAACTAATTCTTCAACGTTGTTACCAAGTGCTTTTGCGGCTGCAACTGGCCGTCCTAGTCAGTTTTTAGCCCTTCACTTTGCAAATAATATTTGGAAAAATAATACAGCAGAAATTATGGCGCAAAGCCAAACTGACCCTAAAATCTTTGAAGAAGTTGTTGATTTTGCTAAAGCTATTGGCATGATTGCAATTGAATTAAAGAAAGAACAAGCGGGTTATATTTTAAATTCACTACTAGTACCATTCTTAACTGCTGGTCAGATGCTGGAACTTGATGGTATTTCTGATCCACAAACAATTGATAAAACATGGATGCTAGCTACTAAAGCACCAATGGGACCATTTGCAATCTTGGATATTGTTGGAATTAAAACAGTTTACAATATCGTTCTCAACTACGCTAAAACAACGGGAGAAGATAAATATCAGAAATTAGCTGATTTAATGATGAACGATTATATAAATAAAGGAAAACTTGGGGTTGCAACAGGCGAAGGATTCTATACTTACCCTAATCCAGCTTATGAAGCCGCCGATTTCTTAGAGGGCTAATTTAATAAGATATATTAAATAAATAAAACTTACGGTAAATTTAGCCGTAAGTTTTTTATTTTGAATATGGAATTTCATTGTATTGTAAACTACCAATCGAAATAGTGAGCGAATCGTTAAATTGATTCGTTAGTTGGTCAATCGCTAATTCAAGAAAGTTGACATCAACAGGGACCGTTACGGTTACATCAGTAACAAAAACTTCGTTTGTAATTACTAAATTATTTTGGCTTAAATAATACTTTAGCTTTTCGTGATTAGAATAATTAACCTGAATGATTAGTTGCTGCTGTGTAATTCGCTGAGCCAGTCCGACTTCATTGATAGCGAGTGATGTGGTGCCGCCATATGCACGAATTAAGCCACCAGCACCTAATTTAATGCCGCCAAAATAACGCGTTACAACAGCAATAACATCATGAAGCTGTTCTTTTTCAAGGGTATTAAGAATGGGTAATCCAGCGGTACCACTTGGCTCACCATTATCGCTTTCACGTTTGATTTCAGAATGTTCACCAATCGTATAGGCATAGCAGTGGTGATTGGCTTTTGAATATTTATTTTGAATACTTTGAATGAATTCTTTGGCTTCATTTTCGGAATGAACTTTAGCAATTGAACAAATGAAGCGTGATTTTTTAATTTCTTGTTCAAAAGTATGATGATTAGCGACGGTTAAGTATAAATCAGACATGAGAAGACCTTTCAAAAAGTATTTTGGTAGTTAATTACGTATGTATTGTTTAGAGGTGTAATTATGGATCGTAAACTATTGTTTGGTCGAAGGGTTATTGATGGAGTTTCAGCAGTTAATTCATATCCAAACGATATAGTGGCGTCATCATCAATCGTGATAACGGGTAAATATATCCGTTGTGGCCGGTGCAATTATGTAATTGATACTAAAAAGACTAGTTTGCCAAATGATAATTATTATTGTCCAGCGTGTATTATGCTTGGACGAAATTCAACACTAACTCAATTTTATCATTTACCAGAAGTAAATCAGTTTAAACATCAAGATAATCCGCTCACTTGGCAGGGAAAATTATCAGTCCTGCAAGAAAAATGTTCAGAAGAAATTACGAACTGTTTAGCAACCCATCAAAAGCATTTATTATGGGCAGTAACCGGGGCTGGAAAAACGGAAATGTTGTTTAATGCAATTAATGAGGCACTTAAACGAAATGAACGAATTGCGATTGCTTCACCGCGAGTTGATGTGTGTATTGAATTATTCCCAAGGCTGCAAGCCGCATTTGCTGATATAGACATGTGCTTATTACATGGTCGACAAAGTGAGCCATATCGATATACGCAGCTAACAATTTGTACAACTCATCAACTACTTAAATTTTACCACGCTTTTGACAACTTAATTGTCGATGAGGTCGATTCATTTCCGTATGCGGATAATCAGCAGCTTTATTTTGCGACTGAAAATGCGGTTAAGGTTGGTGGAGGAATATTATATTTAACCGCAACGCCAGGGAAAAAACTGTTAGCTCGTGCAAAATGTGGAAAGCTCGGGATTAGTTATTTACCGTTACGTTATCACGGGTATTTATTACCAGAAATAACCGTTAAGTTAGCCCCTAAAATGCAGGGTAATCTTAAAAATAAAAAATTGCCGGTGTCATTAGCTCGATCCATTAAACAAAGATATGTTAAGGGTCAACGATTTTTATTATTTGTTCCTAGAATAGCTGATTTATCAATTATCAAAGTTGCCATTGAAAAGGAAATTCCTGGAATTAATTGTGTGACGGTTCATGCGGCAGATGCTGATCGGCTAGAAAAAGTAAAAGCAATGAGAGAAGAGAAAATTTCATTCCTAGTAACAACATCTATCTTGGAACGAGGCGTAACTTTTCCTGGAATTGATGTTTTGGTACTGGGAGCTGATGATTCTGTTTTTTCAGCGTCTGCATTAGTCCAAATTGCCGGGAGAGTTGGGAGGTCTTCGGATCGACCAACTGGAGATGTGCTTTTTTGGATTAGCGAGTATGCTCAAAATGTTAGATCAGCCATTCATCAAATTAAATTTGTTAACCGAAAAGGAAGAGTGATACAACGTGAATTGTATGATATGTAGTCAACAGATTAGGCAATTATTTAGTTTGAAACAAATTTTAGCGTGTGAAGTCATGCCACCATTGATTATTTGTTATGAATGTCGTGAATCCTTTGATAAAATTAATGGTCAAGTTTGCTCTGGCTGTGGGCGGATATTTAATAAACTTAGTCTATGTGATGACTGTATACGATGGCAAAATAAATTTGGCTATATATTACACAATCAGGCGTTGTTTGAATATGATTCAACAATGAAGGAATTTATGAAGCAATATAAGTTTAATGGTGACTATCAATTACGTTCTGTTTTTAAAACAGAAATGAAACTAGCAATTAAGATGATTAACTTTGACTTAGTTGTGCCAATTCCAATAACCCCTTCAACTGGTAATCAGCGTGGCTTTAATCAAGTTGAAGGGATAATTGAGGATTGTGAATATACACAGTTATTAAGAACGATTGAAACCGATAAAACAGAACCGCAATCACATAAAACACGGCAGGAACGATTAGAATTGCAGCAACCATTCGAATTACTTGATGCAATGAAAGAAACAGTATTTGAAAAAACGGTTTTATTAGTTGATGACGTTTATACAACTGGAACAACTTTGTATCATGCGGCTAATTTATTAAAAACATGTGGAACGAAAAAAATCAGTAGTTTAACCTTAGCAAGATAAATTTAAGAAATCGCTACCATATTAATTGCAACGCGGTGCGAACTACATTACAATTAGTCTAAGGATATCAGAAGAGTGGTCCTTCTGATGCCAGATGTAGTCGAAGGGAGAGATTTCTATGCTTAAATTCAATATTCGTGGTGAAAACATCGAGGTAACAGATTCAATTCGTGAGTACGTAACGAAAAAAATTAGTAAATTAGAAAAGTATTTTGGGGAAAACACTGATGCAACTGCAAATGTAAACCTTAAAGTATATTCCAATCGTGAAGAAAAGGTCGAAGTAACGATCCTTCTTCCTTACCTAACATTGAGAGCTGAAGAAACATCTCAAGATTTATATGGTAGTGTTGATCTGGTTACTGATAAGCTAGAGCGACAAATTCGTAAGTACAAAACGAAAGTTAATCGTAAATCTCGTGAAAAAGGATTCAAGAATCTTGATTTTACGGCAGGAGAAGTTTCAGAAGAGCCAGTTGAAGAATTGGCAGTTGTTCGAACAAAACAATTTTCTTTGAAACCAATGGATAACGAAGAAGCAATTTTACAAATGGATATGCTGGGACATGACTTCTTTATCTTTGAAGACTCTGAAACCAATGGTGTTAGTATCGTTTACAAACGTAACGATGGACGTTATGGTTTAATTGAAACCGATGCCGACTAAAATAAAAATAATTAATAAGCGCATTTGGATTAATTCCAAATGCGCTTTTCTATTGTAAATAACATGGTTGTATAGTTCGGTTTTAATTATACTTAAAAAATGGTATGATTAAGATTGATATTTTACTAATTACAATGCGTGAGGAGTATTTACACAAACGTACTGGAAATGATGATTGAGAAGGGATTTTTTTCATGGCAAACATTCTTAAAAAATGGGTCGAAAGCGATCGACGTGAGCTACGTCGAATTAGCGATTTGGCTGATAAAGTTGAATCATATTATGATGAATATACAAAGTTAACAGATGATGAATTAAAAGCAAAAACAGATGAATTCAGACAACGATACCAAGATGGTGAAACATTAGATGATTTGTTACCTGAAGGTTTTGCGGTTGCTCGTGAAGGAGCTAAACGTGTTCTGGGGATGACACCTTTCCACGTCCAAATTATGGGTGGAATTGTACTTCATGAAGGTAACATTTCTGAAATGAAAACTGGTGAAGGTAAGACACTTACAGCAACAATGCCAGTTTATTTGAATGCAATCAGTGGTGATGGTGTTCACGTAGTTACAGTTAACGAATACTTGTCAGAACGTGATGCAACTGAAATGGGTGAATTATATAATTGGCTCGGATGTTCAGTTGGTATCAATGGGGCCGAGAAGTCACCAGATGAAAAACGGGAAGCGTATGCTGCTGATATCACTTATTCAACGAATGCAGAAATTGGATTCGATTATTTGCGTGATAATATGGCTGTTTACCAGGCTGACCAAGTACAACGTAAAATGAATTATGCGTTAATTGATGAAGTTGATTCAATTCTGATTGATGAAGCTAGAACACCATTAATTATTTCAGGACCAAGTACTGGAACGTCACAACTGTATGATACAGCTGATCGTTTTGCTAAAACTTTAAAAGAAGATGATGATCTTAAGGTGGATTTAGAATCAAAAACCGTGTCATTAACTAATGAAGGTATTGAAAAAGCAGAAAAATACTTTAAGTTAAATAACTTATATGACGCCGAAAATACAGCGCTAACGCATCACGTTGACCAAGCCTTACGGGCTAACTTTATTATGTTTAATAATAAAGACTACGTGGTTTCTGATGGTGAAGTATTAATTGTTGATTCATTTACCGGTCGGACAATGCCAGGTCGTCGTTTTAGTGATGGATTACATCAAGCCTTGGAATCAAAAGAACATGTTGAAATTCAAGATGATAGTAAGACAATGGCTAACATTACGTATCAAAACTTGTTCCGAATTTATAAAAAATTATCTGGAATGACTGGGACAGCTAAGACAGAACAAGAAGAATTCCGTGAAACATATAATATGGAGACGATTACGATTCCTACCAATCGTCCAATTGATCGTGATGATCAACCAGATTTGCTTTACCCAACTTTGAAAAGTAAGTTTGATGCTGTAGCTGCCAGAATTAAAGAATTACATGAAAAAGGGCAACCAATCTTAGTTGGAACGGTCGCCGTTGAAACTTCGGAATATCTTTCCAATTTATTGGATCAAGATCATATTCCACACGTTGTTTTAAACGCAAAGAATCATGCTCGAGAAGCCGATATCGTTAAAAATGCGGGTCAAAAGGGTGCAGTCACCATTGCTACTAATATGGCTGGACGTGGAACTGATATTAAGCTTGGACCAGGAGTTGTTGAAGCGGGTGGTTTAGCTGTGATTGGGACTGAACGTCATGAGTCACGACGGATTGATAACCAGTTGCGGGGACGTGCTGGTCGTCAAGGTGATCCTGGCTTTTCACAATTTTATTTATCACTAGAAGATGATTTGATGCTACGCTTTGGTGGCGATCGAATTAAAGCCTTCCTTGATCGGATGAATGTTGATGATGAAGACGCTGTGATTAAGAGCCGTTTACTTTCACGTCAAGTAGAATCAGCACAAAAACGGGTTGAAGGTAATAACTTTGATTCACGTAAAAACGTTCTACAATACGATGACGTTTTACGTTCACAACGTGAAATTATTTATGAACAACGTCAACAAGTCATTGTTGAGGAAGAATCACTTGAAAATATTATGAAGCCAATCTTTAAACGCTCAATTGAACGTGCGGTTGATTCGTTTACAGTTGGGAATGAACCTGACTGGAAACTTGATGAAATTGTTAATTTTGCTACAACTACATTAGTTCACCCAGATAAAATTACCGAAAATGATTTAAAAGGACTTTCAAGTGATGAAATTAAGACTAAACTTAATGATCTTGCTAAAGAAGTTTACAATGAAAAAGTTAATCAGTTGAATAATAAGGCGCAAGTCTTAGAATTTTCAAAAGTAGTATTATTACGAGTAATTGACTCACATTGGACTGATCATATTGATACAATGGATCAATTCCGTCAATCAGTTGGGCTCCGTGGTTACGGACAACTAAACCCATTGGTTGAATATCAAACAGCAGGTTACACCTTGTTCCAAGAAATGATTGCAGATATTGAGTATGAAACGACTCGCTTATTTATGAAATCAGAAATTAGACAAAATGTTACACGCTAAGAATAAAAAGAAAGCTCCTAAGATTATTCTGGGTGCTTTCTTTTTTATCTTCGGAGGATGAAATGGAATTAAGTGAAACTAAGAAAATGATAGAAGAGATGCAACAAGAAGTTGTAAACTTCGGGAGGTCTCTTTGACCTAGATTTATTGAACGAACGAATTGCTGAAAATGAAGCAAAAATGGCTGAACCAGATTTTTGGACAGATGGAGCTAATGCGCAACTACTAATTGATGAAAACAATGAACATAAAGCGAAACGTGATAATTTTGTGCAATTACGTGATGGGATCGAAAACTTAGAAGTTACACAAAGCTTATTACAAGATGAAACTGATGCCGAAATGCAAGCTGAGTTTGAAGTTGATTTAACTAAAACCAAGCAATTACTAGAAAAATACCGATTAGAACAATTATTAGATGAACCGTATGATGCTAGTAATGCAATTTTGGAAATTCATCCGGGTGCTGGGGGAACAGAATCCCAAGACTGGGGTGAAATGCTAATGCGTATGTATACTCGCTGGGCTAGTGCTCATAATTTTCAGGTTGAAATTGCTAATTATGAAGCCGGCGATGAAGCTGGAGTAAAGAGTGTTACATTGCTTGTTACGGGGCATAATGCGTTTGGCTATCTACGTTCTGAACGTGGCGTTCATCGACTAGTGCGGATTTCTCCATTTGATTCAGCTGGACGCAGACACACCTCATTTGCATCGATTGATGTTATGCCAGAACTAGATGGTACCGTTGATGTTGAAATTAATAGTGATGACCTACGGGTTGATGTGTTCCGTTCAAGCGGCGCTGGTGGTCAGCATATTAATAAGACATCATCTGCGGTACGATTAACTCATTTACCAACTGGAATTGTGGTGTCTTCACAAGCACAACGATCACAATTACAAAATAGAGAAACTGCGATGAATATGCTGAAGTCAAAATTATATCAAGTAGAAGTTGAGAAAAAAGAACAAGAACGAGCCAAAATTCAAGGTGAACAACTTGAAATTGGCTGGGGATCACAGATTAGATCATATGTTTTTCATCCATATACGATGGTAAAAGATCATCGAACTAATTATGAATCGCATGATGGTAACGCAGTGATGGATGGTGATTTAGATCCGTTTATTGATGCTTACTTGCAATGGAAATTAAGTCAAAAAAATCCAGATTAAAATGTCGATAAAGTTTTACTAATGAATGGTGCTTTTAGTTGCCATTAATAATTTAAACCAGTAAAATTAAGCTATTAATACTTGAAGGTGGGGGTAATCAATGAGATCAAAAGAAAAGCACCGTTTGACGAAATCATATACAAATCGAGTTTTATCGGGTTCAATTGGTGGATTAAGTGAATTTTTTGGAATTAAAGCAAACTATTTACGAGTTGCGTTTGTGATTTTAACAGCATTAACGCATTTTATACCAGGGGTTTTAATTTATATTTTATTAATGGTGATTATCCCTGCAGACCCTAATAAGCCGGACCTAAGTTCATTATTTAGTAATTTTGGGTTCAACAATGGGGATAAAACAACGACTAATGAAAAAGCTGAACGAAAAGTAATTCATGATGTTGATGAACGTGATGAAAAATAAGAGGTTAACTATATGGGATTTTTAATGAGGATTGTAATTAACACAATTTTATTTGTGGCGATTGCAGGATTATTTGCTCAAAGTGGTAGCTTCTATGTAGCAAGTGTTGGGACGGCATTTATTGCGAGTTTTGTTTTGGCAATTTTAAATGCATTTGTAAAACCAATTTTATTTGTATTATCGCTACCAATTACTATTTTTACATTAGGATTGTTTAGCGTAATTTTAAATGCAATTATGTTGGAACTAACATCAGTTTTAGTTGGCAGTGATAGTTTTTATTTTTCATCATTTGGAATTACAATCATAATCGCGATAATTATCTCAATCTGTAATACAATTATTTCAGGACATTTCGGACGTCACGATTAGATTAAGGAGGAGTATTCAATGGTAACTGTTTCAGACTTAGTAAAAAAGACTAGATTAAAAGTTTTACAAGGTGAAAAATATTTGGATCGCCCGGTCACAACTAGTGATATCTCACGACCAGGACTTGAGTTAACGGGATATTTTAAGTATTATCCAGCTATGCGAATTCAATTATTGGGAATTACAGAAACTTCTTTTGCCAAAAATATGACTCATGACGAATTATTAATGGTTATGCGAAAAATGTGTGCACCTGAAACACCAACTTTTGTCGTTTCAACTGATCTGGAGGTTCCTAAAGAACTAAAACAGGCGGCTGAAGAAAACAAAATTCCTATTTTGGGAACTAGTTTAACTTCATCACGAGTGTTGAGTAATATGACTTACTATCTTAGTGGTAAGTTAGCAGAACGTCAGTCAGTGCATGGGGTACTTGTTGATATCAACGGTATCGGTGTGATGATTACTGGTGATTCTGGTGTTGGTAAAAGTGAAACTGCGTTGGAATTAGTTCGTCGTGGACATCATTTAGTTGCTGATGACCGTGTTGAAGTTTATGCCCAAGATGAACAGACACTTGTTGGCTCAGCTCCAGCTATTTTAAGTCATTTGATGGAAATTCGTGGAATTGGAATTATTGATGTTATGAATCTTTATGGTGCTGGTGCAGTAATGCAAGAAGACGACGTTGATTTGATTGTTAACCTAGAAACGTGGGCACCAGATGTTCAATTTGATCGCTTAGGTGATAAGGGTGATAGTCAAAAGATTTTAGATGTTATCGTACCTAAAGTTTCAATTCCAGTTAAAACGGGTCGTAATTTAGCAATTATTATTGAATCTGCAGCGATGAATTTCCGCGCACAATCAATGGGTTACGATGCTACTGAAGTCTTTGATGCTAATTTAAACAAGTTAATTAAAGAAAACTCAACGAAGGACTAAAAATTAATGTCAGTACTTGCAATTAATCCGATTTTTTTTAATTTAGGTCCAATCCAAATTCATTGGTATGGAGTGATTATCGCATCAGCAGTTTTGATTGCGTTAACCTTATCAGTCCGTGAAGGTTCACGAGTTGGTTTAGAAGCAGATAATTTTTATGATTATATTTTATGGGCGTTACCGATAGCAATAATTTTTGCGCGCGCTTATTATGTGATTTTTGAATGGGGATATTATTCACAGCATGTAGGTGAAATTATTGCTGTCTGGGACGGTGGAATTGCTATTTATGGTTCTTTAATCGGAGCCACACTAGTAATGTATGTATATTGTCGTTCAAAATTCATTTCAATGTGGACGATGCTGGATGTTGTTTCACCAACCGTAATTCTTGCACAAGGAATCGGCAGGTGGGGTAATTTCATGAACCAAGAGGCATTTGGAAATATTACAAGTAAGGTATTTTTAGAATCACTACATCTACCGACCTTCATTATTAATCAAATGTATATTAATGGTTATTATCGGGTACCGACTTTCTTATATGAATCGGTGTGGGATGTACTTGGATTTGTTATCTTATTCAGTTTGAGACACCGAGTTCATTTATTTAAACAGGGTGAAATTTTTCTTAGTTATTTAATTTGGTATTCGATTGGTCGCTTTTTCGTTGAAGGAATGAGAACTGATAGTTTGATGATTGGTGATACTCTTCGAGTGTCACAATTACTATCAGTAATTTTATTTGTTGGTGCAATTATTACAATTATTATTCGTCGAAAAAATTCAAATAATAATTGGTATTTAACTGATAAAAAAGCAGTATAAGGAATGTGGTTTGAAAGGAGTTCCAACTGATGACAGAAAAGATTGCAGTATTAGGTGCTGGATCATGGGGCAGTGTATTAGCAAATTTATTATCAGAAAATGGCCATGATGTTTATTTATGGTCACATAATCCAGAGCAGGTTAACATTTTAAATGACCAACATGAAAATCCAAAATACATGAAAGATTTTAAATATTCAACGACGTTAACAGCGACGGGAGATATGGAAGATGCAATTAAAGGGGCAAGTGTTGTCTTAATTGCAATTCCAACTGGTGGAATTCGTGAAGTGTCCAATAAAGTTGGAACTATTTTAGCTAAATTAAATCAAACTTCATTGGTTTTACATGCGACGAAAGGGCTTGAACAAGTAACCTATAAGCGACCATCTGAAATCTTAGCTGAAGAAATTCCAGCAGCTAATCGTCGTGGAATTGTTGCAATCACTGGCCCTAGCCACGCAGAAGACGTTGCTCGTAAGGATTTAACCGCAATTACAGCGGCTTCAGCCGATGAATCACATGCGAAAGAAGTTCAAGTTTTATTTAATAATGATTATTTCCGGATCTATTCTAATGATGATATCGTTGGTGCCGAATTTGGATCAGCTTTAAAGAATATCATTGCGATTGGATCAGGTATTTTATCAGGAATGGGTTATCGTGATAATGCCAAAGCAGCATTAATTACTCGTGGCTTAAATGAAATTAAACGTTTAGGCGTAGCTTATGGTGCTAATCCATTTACTTTCTCTGGTTTGTCTGGTGTGGGTGATTTAATCGTAACTGCCACGAGCGTTAATTCACGAAATTGGCGTGCTGGTAATCAGTTAGGTCAAGGAAAATCATTAGATGATGTGATTGAGGACATGGGCATGGTAATTGAAGGTGTTTATACTACTAAAGCCGCTTATGAAATGAGTCAAGAACGGCATGTTGAAATGCCAATTATTGAGTCAATATATAAGGTGTTGTATGAAAATGCCGATGTTAAAGTTATAATTAATGGATTGATGCAACGACATATCCGTTCAGAACGTGACTAGATATGATATAATTACTCCATTATTAAAAGTCTGAAAGGAATATTTAACTAATGAAAAAAGTAAGAAAAGCAATTATCCCTGCTGCTGGCTTAGGGACTCGATTTTTACCAGCTACAAAGGCACTTGCTAAAGAAATGTTACCAATTGTTGATAAGCCAACAATTCAATTTATCGTCGAAGAAGCTCGTAAATCTGGAATTGAAGATATCGTAGTTGTTGATGGTAAGAGCAAACGTTCAATTGAAGATCATTTTGATTCTAACCCAGAACTTGAAAATAACTTGATTGAAAAAAATAAAAAAGAAATGTTAAAGATGGTTCAAGAAACCACTGACATTAACTTATATTTCATTCGTCAATCACATCCACGTGGACTTGGGGATGCAGTGCTAACTGCTAAAGCCTTTATTGGCGACGAACCCTTTGTTGTAATGTTGGGTGATGATTTAATGGAAGATAAGGTTCCGTTGACGCGTCAATTAATGGATTCATATAAGGAAACTGGGGCTTCAACATTAGCTGTTATGAAGGTTCCTCATGAAGAAACTGAAAAATATGGTGTGATTAACCCAATTGAACAGGTTAAACCTGGCTTGTATAATGTTTCTAACTTTGTTGAAAAGCCAAATCCTGATGAAGCACCTAGCGATTTAGCAATTATTGGTCGTTACTTGTTAACACCAGAAATATTTGATGTTCTTGAAAGAACTCCGCTTGGTAAGGGTGGCGAACTTCAATTGACTGATGCGATTGATGAATTAAACAAAACACAACGTGTCTTTGCTCATGAATTCAAGGGACAACGTTATGATGTTGGTAATAAGTTTGGTTGGATTGAAACTAATATTGAATATGGTTTGAAGCATCCACAAGTTAAGGATGAACTTCGATCATATATTAAAAACTTAGGTGCTAAGTTAATTGCCGAAGACGAAAAAGCTAGTAAATAATTCACTTAATTAAGTAAAAGATGGACAGCTGTTCATCTTTTTTTGTCGAGTTGAAGTAGTCGACAAATTAGTTAATTCAGTGTATTGTGAGATAATTATATGAATTAATTTTAGGAGGAGAGAACATGGCAAAAAATTATGATGTGATCGTTATTGGAGCAGGTCCTGGTGGTATGACTGCTGCACTATATGCTTCACGTGCCAATCTATCCGTATTAATGCTTGATCGCGGGATTTATGGTGGTCAAATGAACAATACAGCAGAAGTTGAAAACTATCCTGGATTTAAGTCAATTCTTGGCCCAGATTTATCCAAAGAAATGTATGAAAGCTCAACCCAGTTTGGGGCTGAATATGCCTATGGTACAGTGGATCATATTGTAGATCATGGCTCGTTTAAAACAGTGACTACGGATATGGAAGAATATGAAACGAAAGCAATTATTATTGCTACCGGTTCACAATATCGTAAATTGGGTGCTCCAGGAGAGTCTGAATTATCAGGCCGAGGAGTTTCTTATTGTGCGGTTTGTGATGGTGCATTCTTTAAAAATAAGCATGTCGTTGTTATTGGTGGTGGTGATTCAGCGATTGAAGAAGGAATTTATCTTACTCAATTAGCTGACAAAGTTACCGTTGTCCATCGCCGTGATAAATTACGTGCACAGCAAGTTATTCAAACGCGTGCATTTGCTAATGACAAAATGGAATTTATTTGGAATAGCGAAGTCACCGAAATTAAGGCTGCTGATCAAAAAGTTGGTGGTGTGCATATTAAAAATAACCAAACGGGTGAAGAATCTGATATTGATGCTAGTGGTGTCTTCATTTATGTTGGTGTTTTACCAATGACTGATTCATTTCAAGATTTAGGTATTTTGGATGAACAAGGTTGGGTTGTAACTAACGATCAAATGGAAACCAATGTACCTGGAATCTTTGCAATTGGTGATGTTCGTGATAAGAAGTTGCGCCAAATCACTACTGCTGTCGGTGATGGTGGAATTGCCGGACAAGGTGTCTTTAATTATCTGGAAGAATTAAAAGATGATAAAGCAACTGTTTAAACTGAATAAGTAAACAAAAAATAATCGACGATTTCGTCGATTATTTTTTTTCGGGCTGTTTGATAAATCCATATAAAATGATATTAAGCACTTCTTGTTCAAGATTGGAATGAGGACGTTGATGATTGGGACCAAATAAATTACGATTTTTTGGTAAGCGACTATATTGAATGATCATATCAACATAAAATAGCATCGCTTCCAAAGTAATATTGTTTTTTAGTTGATCAGTTTTTTTAAGTTGACTATAGATGGCAGTTACGATGCCCTTAGTCATTTCTTCTTGAGCAACAATTACTTTCGGATTGCTAAAAAAAGCGATATCGAGAAATTCGTCAAACTCTGGATTATTTAAATCACCAGCTTTTTCATCAATTAAATTCTCAATTCGTTTCATAATTGAGAAAATATTATCAGTCGATACTTCTAATTCTTCTTTAATTGAGGCTGAAGCTTCAGTTAATTTTAAAATTGTAATTTGAGTTAATAATTCATCTTTACTGGGGAAATATTTGTAGAAAGTGACCGTTGATACGCCGGATTGCTTGGCAATATCACGAATATCAGTTTTTTTAATTCCCTGTTTTGAAAACATCTTTTCTGAAATAACTAAGATGTTTAATCGCGTTAAACGCTTCTTTTCTTCACGATTCATTAATAAGACTAGTCCTTTCTATCGATGACCACTTATACTAATAAATTAACCACATGGTGCATATATATTTAAAGTATGAAGCTAATGTGGTTAACTTAGCATGGTACTGTTTTAATAAAACATAGCTTAACATATTTTATTGAAAAGTTAAACATTTTGTCTTTATGTTAACTTTTCTTGACTTAAAAAATTCATTGAGTTATCATTACTCGTATTCAAAAACAAAAGGAGATTATAGGATGTCATATTTGGAACTTAAAGATATTCGTAAATCGTATTATCTTGGAAAAGAAGAATTTCCAGTTTTAAAAGGGATTAATTTAAAGTTTGAACTAGGTGAATTCGTTTCAATTCTTGGGGAATCAGGTGGTGGTAAATCAACCTTAATGAACATCATTGGCGGACTTGACCGTAAGTTTGAGGGTGAAGTTCAGGTTAAGGGAGAATTACTTGATCATCATAAAGAAAAGGAAATGGATGAATATCGCCGTGGCACCATTGGTTATATCTATCAATCATATAATTTAATTAGTCATTTAACTGTCTTAGATAATGTTTTGACATCACTTGAAATGGCACAACTAACCCAAGCTCAACGAGTTGAACGTGCTAAAGAAATGTTAATCAAGGTTGGCTTGGAAGATCAAATTAAAAAGCATCCAAATCAATTATCTGGTGGGCAAAAGCAACGGGTTGCGATTGCACGTGCATTGGCAGCTGATCCAGAAATTATTATTGCTGATGAACCTACCGGGGCATTAGACGCGGTTAATACTGAAGAAGTTCTTGAAATTTTGAGAAATATTGCCGCTGAAGGCAAGCTAGTTATTGCAGTAACTCATTCACAAGATGTTGCTGATTTCGGGACTCGAATTGTTCATTTAGAAGATGGAAAAGTCGATTACGATAAAATAGTTCGTGAAAAATATCCTGAAGTAAAGAATGAATCAAAAATTGTAAGTCGAAAATTACCAGCAAGTGCTAGCTATAGTAACGCTTGGAAGCATTTGAAGTATAATTTTGGTCGTAATTCATTAATTATGATTGGGACCGCAATTGGGTTGTTTGCTGTGTTATTGTTTAGTGGTTTAGGTAACGGAATTAAGGGCTATATTAATGACCAAGTTGATTCTTTAGTAAATCCCAATGCGATGATGGTTCAGCGATACACCAAAACTTCTGGAACTGCATCGAGTCAAAGTGAAGCTGGCGCTCAGTCTGCTTCGGCAGATCCAACTACAACTTCTTTCAGCCAAGCTCAAATTAAAAAGATGGCTGATGTTAAACATGTTGATTCCGTTGAATCAATGTTTGTCGCTGCAAATATGAAATTTAGTATGAGTGGCCGTGATTATACATTAGCAACGGTTCAATCTTGGACGAAGTTCTTCTCAAAAGATATGTTGAAGGCCGGAACTTTACCGGGCAAGGATGAAATCGTTGTTGATAAAAAGACGGTTGCCAAAGTTTACGATAGTAAAGACTGGAAATCAGTCGTTGGTAAAAAAATTGATGTTAAATGGACTACAACTGATGACAGTGGTAACCCAGTTCAGATTAGTAAAAAATTAACGATTTCAGGGGTTGTTGATGCTGGCCAAAGTGGTGCGTCAATGAATGCTATGTCTAGTGCGACCATGAAATCAGTTTTAAAGGATGCTGGGGCAACCACTAAGCCATCAGCAACGATTGTTAATGTTGATAATTCTAAAGATGTTGAGTCAGTTTCTAAAAAAATTGACAGTATTAAGATGGACAATCAACGAGTCTTCAAGGCGACAACAATTGGAAGTACTTTGAAAACAGTGAATACAATTGTTGATTTAGCAACATATGTCTTAATGGCAATTGCTGGAATTTCATTAGTTGTATCAGCCTTAATGATTATCGTTTCGATGTACATGTCAGTTTCTGAACGGACTAAGGAAATCGGAATTTTACGAGCTTTAGGTGAAAGTAAAGCTGATGTTCGTCGCTTGTTTACAAGTGAATCGTTATTAATTGGTTTAATTTCAGCTGCATTAGCAACTGTCTTGGCCTTTGGATTAGGTTATTTGTTAAATCAATTCCTATATTCAATTGCTAAGTACGATTTGATCCAAATTTCATTAGGTAATATTGTCATGACCTTTATCTTGGCAATTGTAATTTCATTCTTAGCAGCGTTATTACCTGCAAGAAGTGCCGCTAAGCTTAACCCAATTGATGCTTTAGCAGCAGATTAAAAATATCTGTTTTAAAATAAAGTAGTCTTTAAAAGTAAATTTACTTTTAAGGGCTGCTTTTTATGTACCCAATAAATTAAGTGCGGTATACTTAATAGCAAAATGGATACGAAAAGGAGATAGTATAGTGAGCTGGAAAGATACTTATCAAATCTGGAAAAACGAAAAAAATTTAGATAAAGATTTAATGACGCAATTGAAACAATTAGATGGTCAAAACGAACAATTGGAAGATGCATTTTATGAACCAATGTCATTTGGAACTGCTGGAATGCGAGGACTACTTGGACCCGGAATTAATCGAATGAACATTTATACAGTTCGTCAAGCAACTGAAGGGTTAGCAGCATTTATGGATACGCTAGACAGTAGCGTGAAAGAACGTGGGGTTGCCATTGCGTTTGATTCACGTCACTATTCAGTTGCGTTTGCTCATACAGCAGCTGAAGTTTTGGGAGCCCACGGAATCAAATCGTTTGTGTTTGAAAGTTTACGGCCAACTCCAGAACTATCATTTACAGTTCGTCATCTACACACATATGCGGGAATTATGATTACTGCTAGTCATAATCCAAAAGAATATAATGGTTATAAAATTTATGGGGAAAATGGTGGTCAAATGCCACCAAAGGAATCGGATTTAATCACTAGTTATATTCGCAAGGTTGAAGATGTATTCGCCATTAAAACAGTTAATGAACATGAATTATTATCAGCGGGAATCATGAAAATTGTTGGTGATGATCTCGATCAAGATTATTTAAGTGCTGTTAAAACCGTGACTATTAACGCTGATTTAGCTAAATCACAAGGTAAAGATATGAAGCTAGTTTATACACCGCTTCATGGAACTGGCCAAATGCTTGGCGAAAAAGCTTTACAAAATGCTGGCTTTACTAACTATGAAATTGTACCTGAACAAGCAATTGCTGATGGTGATTTTCCAACCATTACAAAGCCTAATCCAGAGGATGCGGCTGCGTTTGATTTAGCTATTAAGTTAGGCAAAAAAGTGAATGCAGATGTTTTAATTGCCACTGATCCAGATGCTGACCGTTTAGGAACCGCAGTTAGATTACCAAATGGGGAATATCAATTATTAACCGGTAACCAAATTGCATCAATTATGTTGCACTATATTTTAGAGGCGCATAAGCAAGCTGGTGATTTACCAAAAAATGCCGCTGCCGTTAAATCAATTGTTTCAACTGAATTTGCCACTAAAATTGCTGCCAGTTATAACGTTGAGATGATTAGTGTTTTGACAGGCTTTAAGTACATTGCAGAACAAATTGAACATTTTGAAGCCACTGGTGAACATACTTATATGTTTGGTTTTGAAGAAAGCTATGGCTATTTAGTCAAACCATTTGCGCATGATAAGGATGCAATTCAATCATTAGTCTTACTAGCCGAAGTAGCTGCATTTTATCGTAGTCAAGGTAAGACACTGTATGATGGTTTACAAGAATTGTTTGCTGAATTTGGTTATTTCAGTGAAAAAACAATTTCAAATGTTTATGATGGTATCAACGGTGCTGCTGAGATTACGGCTTTGATGAAAAAGTTCCGTGAAGAAGCACCAACAGAATTTGCTGGTCATAAAATTGTAACTACGCAAGATTTCAGTTTGCAAACGGAAACTGACGCTAAGGGTAATGAAAAAAAGATGACATTACCAACTGCTAATGTATTGAAGTATATTTTGGATGATGAAACTTGGATTGCAATTCGCCCTTCAGGAACGGAACCAAAGCTGAAGTTTTATGTTGGAACTAGTGCAGATAGTAAAGCAGCAGCAGATCAAAAAATTAATGAATTTGAAACAGCTTTGAATAATTTTAGTAAATAACAAATGAGTCTGGGAAACCAGGCTTTTTTTGCAGGGGGAAATAATAATGGGAATGCATCAATATTTAAATAGTTTAAGTGACTTAGAAATGATTAGTCGGGCACCAGGGTATTTTAAATTTGAAAAACATACGGTAGCAGCTCATTCTTTCAAGGTAGCCCAAGCCGCCCAAATGTTAGGTGATATTGAAGAACATGCTGGCAATGAAGTTAATTGGCGGGATTTGTATGAAAAGTCATTAAACCATGATTATACTGAACGTTTTATTGGTGATATAAAAACGCCGGTTAAGTATGCAACAAATGAATTACGCACGATGTTAGCAGATGTTGAAGATTCATTAACCGAAAATTTTGTTAATAATGAAATTCCGGCAGAGTTTCAAGCTGCTTATCGCCGTCGATTATCTGAAGGCAAGGATGACACATTAGAGGGCCGGATACTATCAGTTGCTGATAAAATTGATTTAATGTATGAATCATATGGTGAAATTCAAAAAGGAAATCCGGAGCCCGTTTACCTTGAAATCTATCGTGAAAGTCTGCGCACGATGTTAGAGTTCAAACAAATGGCTAGTGTTCAATATTTTTTACATGAAATTTTACCAGAATTGATTGCGGATAATGCTGATAATAATAATCAATTGGATAGCATTACGAAGCATATTTTGGATCAAATTCAGGACTAGGCAACACGCTAGACGAATGCATGTTCGTATGTTAAGATTGATTGACATGAAAAGGGAAGCATGTGCTTTCCTTTTTTTATGACTAAGGAAAATTCAGGGGGATTAAAGAATGATTTATCGTCAAGAAGATAAAGATTTTGAACTTGTATCACCATATCAACCAACTGGTGATCAACCTGCTGCAATTAAAGAGTTAACTGACGGCATTGAATCTGGTGAAAAAGCCCAGATTCTATTGGGGGCAACTGGGACTGGGAAAACATTTACGATCTCAAATGTAATCAAAAATGTTAATAAACCAACTTTGATTTTGTCGCATAACAAAACACTAGCTGGTCAGCTGTATGGAGAATTTAAACAATTTTTTCCTAATAATGCGGTTGAATATTTTGTCAGTTATTATGATTATTATCAACCCGAAGCTTATGTTCCTTCAAGTGATACCTATATTGAAAAGGATTCAGCGATTAATGATGAAATTGATAAATTACGACATTCAGCTACCAGTTCTTTATTAGAACGTAATGATGTGATTGTAGTAGCTTCTGTATCAAGTATTTTTGGGTTAGGTGATCCCAACGAATATCGTGATCATGCCTTATCTTTGCGTGTTGGAATGGATATTGAACGTAACCAATTATTACGGGAATTGGTCGATATTCAATTTGAACGTAATGATATTGATTTTCAACGTGGTCGTTTCCGAGTGCATGGGGATATAGTTGAAATTTTCCCGGCATCACGTGATGAACGAGCCTTAAGAATTGAATTTTTTGGTGACGAAATTGATCGGATTCGAGAAGTTGATTCATTAACAGGTGAAGTTGTTGGTGATCGTGATCATGTATCAATTTTCCCAGCTACTCATTTTATGACTAATGATGAAATTATGGGAACCGCAATTGATAATATTCAAACTGAACTTGAAGATCGACTCAAAGTGTTGGATAAAGAAGGAAAATTATTAGAAGCACAACGCTTGAAACAACGAACTGAATATGACATTGAAATGATGCGTGAAATGGGATATACATCGGGGATTGAAAACTATTCTCGACATATGGATGGTCGAAAACCAGGTGAACCACCATATACATTATTAGATTTCTTTCCAGATGACTTTCTATTAATTGTTGATGAATCTCATCAGACGATGCCACAAGTCCGGGGGATGTATAAAGGTGATCGATCACGAAAACAAATGTTAGTTGATTATGGCTTTCGGTTACCAAGCGCGTTAGATAATCGACCATTACAATTACCAGAGTTTGAAAAGCACATTAATCAAGTGGTTTATATGTCAGCAACTCCAGGTCCATATGAATATGAAAAAACGGATAAGGTTGTACAACAAATTATTCGGCCAACCGGGTTACTTGATCCTGAGATTGAGGTCCGGCCAGTTATGGGTCAAATTGACGATATGGTTGGTGAAATTAATCTTCGTATTGAACGTAATGAGCGAGTATTTATTACAACGCTGACTAAAAAAATGTCAGAAGATTTAAGCGATTATCTTAAAGATTTGGGATTGAAAGTAAAATATTTGCATAGTGATATTAAAACACTTGAACGGACACAAATTATTCGTGATTTACGATTAGGTAAATTTGATGTCTTAGTGGGAATTAATTTGTTACGTGAAGGAATTGATGTACCAGAAGTTTCTTTAGTGGCGATTCTTGATGCTGATAAAGAAGGCTTTTTACGTAATGAACGATCATTAATTCAAACGATTGGTCGAGCTGCGCGAAATGAAAACGGTAAGGTTATTATGTATGCTGATAAAGTTACTGACTCAATGAAGGCAGCAATGAGTGAAACTGAACGCCGTCGTGAAATTCAAGAAGCCTATAATAAAGAACATGGGATTACACCACATACAATTAAAAAAGAAA
Source organism: Paucilactobacillus oligofermentans DSM 15707 = LMG 22743 (assembly GCF_001434315.1). GTDB lineage: Bacteria > Bacillota > Bacilli > Lactobacillales > Lactobacillaceae > Paucilactobacillus > Paucilactobacillus oligofermentans. The sequence goes on from NZ_AZFE01000003.1 coordinate 122,506, forward strand.
TCCGTGATTTAATTTCAAGTGTCAAGGAAACTGAAGATACTGGGACACAGGATCAATTTACTGAACAAGATTTTGCTGATATGGCAAAAGATGATCAAAAAGAAATGGTTAAGCAATTGGAAGAACAAATGAAAGCAGCAGCCAAGCGGCTTGATTTTGAACAAGCGGCAACGCTTCGCGATACGGTGATGGAACTTAAATCACAAATCGGCTAATCGTAGGGGGAAAATAAAGTGGCAAATGATAAAATTGTGATTCACGGTGCACGAGCACATAATTTAAAAAATATTGATGTATCAATTCCAAAAAATAAATTAGTGGTTGTGACGGGACTATCTGGTTCAGGTAAAAGTTCGTTGGCGTTTGACACTTTATATGCTGAAGGACAACGTCGGTATGTTGAAAGTTTATCTTCATATGCACGTCAATTTTTAGGCCAAATGGATAAACCAGATGTGGACTCAATTGATGGTTTGTCACCAGCAATTTCGATTGATCAAAAAACAACATCTAAGAACCCACGATCAACAGTGGGAACTGTTACTGAAATTAATGATTATTTACGATTGTTATGGGCACGAGTGGGAACGCCAATCTGTCCGAATGATGGGACAGAAATTACGAGTCAATCACCAGAACAGATGGTTGATACCGTATTAGCATTACCTGAAAAAACTAAATTACAAATCTTGTCACCGATTGTACGAAATAAAAAAGGTGGCCAAAAAAAGAACTTAGCCAAGGCAAAACGTGAAGGATTCGTCCGAATGCAAGTCGACGGTGAGACATATGATGTTGATGATGTTCCAGAATTAGATAAAAATGAACGTCATGATATTAATATTGTGGTGGATCGAATCGTCGTTAAAGAGGGAATTCGCTCACGGTTATTTGATTCGTTTGAAGCGGCACTGCGTTTAAGTGAAGGTTATGCCGTTGCTGATATTATTGATGGTGAACAGATTCCGTTTTCTGAATCATATGCTTGCCCAGTTTGTGGATTTGCAGTTGGTGAAATGGAACCAAGGTTGTTTTCATTTAATGCCCCATTAGGTGCATGTCCAGAATGTGAAGGACTCGGAATGAAGCTGGAAGTTGATAAGGATTTAATTGTACCCGATGGTAAGTTGACCTTGCGTGAAGGAGCAATTGCACCTTGGAATCCAATTTCATCACAATACTATCCAGCCCTATTAGAACAATTTGCAACCCAATTTAAGATTGACATGGATAAGCCATTTAATAAATTAACTGATCGTCAACAGGGGATGATATTAGATGGACATCCGGGACATACATTTCATTTTCATTATGAAAATGATTTTGGTGGTGTTCGTGATGTAGACGTTGAATTTGAAGGTGTATTGTCGAATGTTGAACGGCGTTATAAGGAAACTAATTCTGACTTTACACGTGATCAAATGCGTAAGTATATGACGGAGTTAACTTGTCAAACTTGTCATGGATATCGTTTGAATCGTGAGGCGTTAAGCGTCAAGGTGGGTGGTATTCATATCGGCGAAGCTTCCGAAAAGCCGATTAGTGATGAGATACCATTTTTTGGTCAACTGAAACTTTCAGACCAAAAAGCAATGATTGCAAAACCAATCTTAAAAGAAATTAGAGATCGATTATCATTTCTACAAAATGTTGGGTTGGATTATTTGAATCTTAGTCGGGCAGCTCGGACTTTATCAGGTGGAGAAGCGCAACGAATCAGATTGGCAACGCAAATTGGTTCTAATTTATCTGGTGTAATGTATATTTTGGATGAACCTTCAATTGGATTACACCAACGGGATAATGATCGGTTAATTGAATCGCTGAAGAAAATGCGCGATTTAGGGAATACTTTAATTGTAGTTGAACATGATGAAGATACGATGCGTGCAGCTGACTATTTAATTGATATTGGTCCTGGCGCTGGGGAACTTGGTGGCGAAGTGATGGCTGCTGGAACGCCAAAGCAAGTTGAAAAATCACGTAAATCTTTAACAGGGCAATACTTAGCGGGTAAAAAATTTATTGAAGTTCCTAGTGAACGTCGTCAAGGTAATGGTAAGAAAATTACGATTACCGGTGCGGCTGAAAATAATTTAAAAAATATTGATGTTGATTTTCCCTTAGGTAAATTTATTGCCGTAACTGGTGTTTCAGGATCTGGTAAATCAACATTAGTTAATTCAATTCTAAAAAAAGTACTCGCACAGAAATTAAATCGTAATTCTGAAAAGCCTGGTAAGTATCAATCAGTTAAAGGCATCAAAAATATTGAGAAAATTATTGATATTGATCAATCACCGATTGGAAGAACGCCACGAAGTAATCCAGCTACTTATACTGGTGTATTTGATGATGTTCGTGGTTTATTCGCACAAACCAATGAAGCTAAATTACGGGGCTATCAAAAAGGCCGGTTTAGTTTTAACGTTAAAGGTGGCCGATGCGAAGCCTGTAAGGGTGATGGAATTTTAAAAATTGAGATGAACTTTTTACCTGATGTATATGTGCCTTGCGAAGTGTGTCATGGTAAACGTTATAATTCGGAAACACTTGAAGTGCAATATAAAGGTAAAACAATTGCCGATATTTTGGATATGACGGTTGCTGAAGGTTTAGATTTTTTCGGTGCCTTACCAAAAATCACTCGAAAATTACAAACTATTGTTGATGTTGGACTTGGATACGTTAGCATGGGTCAACCGGCAACTACACTATCTGGAGGAGAAGCACAACGGATGAAGTTGGCTTCAGAATTACACAAACAATCTGCCGGAAAAAGCTTTTATATTTTGGATGAACCAACTACGGGATTGCATACTGAAGATATTAAACGGTTATTAGGAGTACTTCAAAGGTTAGTAGATTCTGGAAATACAGTGTTAGTCATTGAGCATAATCTAGACGTGATTAAGTCTTCGGACTGGCTAATAGATTTAGGACCAGAAGGTGGAGCTGGCGGAGGAAATGTGATTGCTGTTGGTACACCGGAACAAGTCGCTGAAGTAACGGAAAGTTATACAGGAAAATATTTGAAACCTGTTTTAGAACGTGGAAAAGTTAAAAAATAGTCTTGAATTTTATTCCAAGACTCGTAAAATAACGAGGTAACTAAAAAGGAGCGTTTTAAATGGCAAAAATTGAAAGTTTTGAGTTAGATCATACTAAGGTATTGGCACCATATGTACGTTTGATTACTGTTGAAGAAGGACCAAATGGTGATAAGATTTCAAATTTTGATTTAAGATTAGTTCAACCTAATGTTGATGCAATGCCAACTGCTGGTTTGCATACTATTGAACATATGTTAGCGGGTCTTTTACGGGACCGGATGCAAGGGGTGATTGACTGTTCTCCATTTGGTTGCCGAACAGGCTTTCATCTAATTATGTGGGGTGAACATACCACAACTGAAGTTGCTATTGCCTTGAAGTCATCACTTGAATTTATTGGTAATGAAGCGACTTGGGATGATGTTCCTGGAACAGAACTTGAAAGTTGTGGTAATTATAAAGATCATTCATTATTCTCAGCACAAGAATGGGCTAAAAAAATTATTAATGAAAAAATCTCGACTGATCCATATGTACGTAAAGAAATTTAATTTAAAAAAGATTAATCTGAATATAGATTAATCTTTTTTTATGCATTCAAATACGGTTATCATACGTTATTTTGAATAAAAAACGATAATTTAGATTTAAAGTGAATAAATACTTGTTTATTTATTTAAATGATGGTAGTATTTAATGTATAATAATTCATTAATTGAGGAGAATACACAATGGAAAATAAAAAAATTGTTTTAGCATATTCAGGTGGTTTAGATACATCAGTTGCAATTAGTTGGTTGAAAGATAAAAAGTATGATGTGATTGCGGTATGTATTAATGTTGGCGAACAAGGAAAAGATTTGGAGTTTATTCAAGATAAAGCGCTTAAAATGGGAGCAATTGAATCAATTACAATTGATGCAAGAGAAGAATTTGCTCGTGATTATGTAATGGTTGCATTACAAGGGCATGCTCTATATGAAGGAACATATCCTTTGGTATCAGCGCTTTCACGTCCATTGATTTCAAAAAAATTAGTTGAAATTGCTCAAGAAAAAGGTGCAACTGCAATTGCGCATGGATGTACTGGTAAAGGGAATGACCAAGTTCGTTTTGAAGTTGCTATTAAAGCACTTGCCCCTGACATGGAAATTGAAGCTCCAATTCGTGACTGGCATTGGTCTCGTGAAGAAGAGATTGAATACGCGAAAGAACATAATGTGCCAATTCCAATAAATTTGGATAGTCCATACTCAATAGATCAAAACTTATGGGGCCGGGCCAATGAAGCGGGGGTACTTGAAGATCCATGGGAATCAGCTCCAGAAGATGCCTTTGATTTGACCGCGCCGCTTGATAAAACGCCGGATGAACCAGATGTTATCACGATTGAGTTTAAAAAAGGTATTCCAGTGGCATTAAATGATATTAAAATGAGTGCGGCTGAATTAATTCAAGAAGTTGAAAAAATTGCTGGTAAGCATGGGATTGGTCGGATTGATCACATTGAAAATCGACTGGTTGGAATTAAATCACGTGAAATCTATGAGGCACCAGCTGCAGCTGTCTTAATTCATGCACATAAAGATCTTGAAGACTTAACGTTCGAACGTGATTTGGCTCATTTCAAGCCAATTATTGAACAAAAATTGGCTGATACAATATATAATGCCTTATGGTTCTCACCATTAATGGACGCAATGAAGTCATTTTTAAGTTCAACACAAGAAGTCGTTAATGGAACCGTACGTTTAAAGTTGTTTAAGGGTAATGTGATTACTCAAGGACGGAAGTCAGCTAACTCTCTTTATAATAAAAAATTAGCAACATATACTGCAGCTGATGAATTTGATCAGCAAGCAGCCGTTGGATTTATCAAACTTTGGGGGCTACCAACAACTGTATATTCACAGGTACAAAATAAAGTTCAGCAAGAGAAAGATGGGATTTAATAATGAGCACTAAAAAATTATGGGGTGGTCGATTCGCCGAAAAAACGGAACAGTGGGTTGATGAATTTGGGGCGTCAATTCCATTTGATCAACAATTAGCTGAGCAAGACTTGGAAGGTTCTTTAGCGCATGTCAAAATGTTAAAGCAAACCAAAATACTATCAGCTGTTGATGCGGATCAAATCATTGCAGGATTAGAAAGTTTGCAGCAACAACTTTTGGCTGGTGAACTAGAATTTACGATTCAAAATGAAGATATTCATATGAATTTGGAATCGATTTTATCGGACCAAATTGGGCCAGTGGCTGGTAAACTGCACACGGCACGAAGCCGAAATGATCAGGTTGCGACTGATTTTCACCTGTATGTAAAGCAACAAATCCCTACTGTGATTAAAGAACTTAAACAGTTACAAAAAGTTTTAATTGAAATGGCTGAAGCCAATGTTGAGACGATCATGCCAGGATATACTCATTTGCAACATGCACAGCCAATTTCATATGCTCATTATTTATTATCCTATTTTGAAATGTTCCAACGTGATATTGAGCGGTTTGAGTTTAACATGAAACATACAAATATTATGCCATTGGGAGCAGCAGCATTAGCGGGAACAACTTTTCCGATTGATCGTGAATTTAGTGCGCAAGAATTGGGATTTGATGAGATCTATCATAATAGTTTAGATGCAGTTTCTGATCGCGATTTTGCTTTAGAATTTTTGAGTAATGCTTCAATTATGATGATGCATTTTTCTCGCTTTTGCGAAGAAATCATTCTCTGGTGTTCGTATGAATTTAATTACTTAGAATTATCTGATCAATTTTCAACGGGAAGTTCAATCATGCCACAAAAGAAAAATGCTGATATGGCTGAATTAATCCGAGGTAAATCTGGGCGAGTATATGGTGATTTGATGGGCTTATTAACAGTTATGAAGTCTTTACCATTAGCATATAATAAAGACATGCAAGAAGATAAAGAGGGCGTATTTGACACAGTTAAGTCGATTATGCCAAGCATTAAAATATTTACCCAAATGTTGGCTACGGCAAAAATTAAAAAAGAAAATATGGCAGCTGCAACACGAAATGATTTTTCAAATGCAACTGAACTAGCTGACTATTTAGCTAATAAGGGAATTCCATTCCGTGAGGCTCACGCAATTGTAGGTAAATTGGTGTTGCAAGGAATTGAAACTGGAACAAACTTACAAGATATTTCATTGGATGAATATAAAAAAATCTCACCTTTAATTGAAGAAGATGTTTATCATGATCTTCAAAGTGAAGTCGCTGTTGAACGGCGTAATTCATTAGGTGGAACTGGATTTAAACAAATTAAATTAAATATTGAGCGAGCTAAACAGTTATGGGAAGCTTGATTAAATTAAAGTCGAGACTAAAATCTCGACTTTTTGAGTACAACTATATAAAATGACACACCAGGTATGTTACAATTATTGAAATGCGAATCGGAGGAAAAAATTTGAATTCAAAACTAGAAGTTGTTTTAGTTACCGGAATGAGTGGTGCCGGAAAGACAGTTGCAATTCAAAGCTTGGAAGATTTGGGCTATTTTGTCGTTGATAATATGCTACCTAATTTAGTGGTTAGGTTTTTAGATATCATTAAAGAAGCTGGTGATGTTAACAAGGTTGCAATGGTAATTGATTTAAGATCAAAAGGATTTTATAAATTATTAATGCCAGTTATTGATGATTTACGTAAACAAGATGATCTACATATGCAGTTATTGTTTCTTGATTCAACTGATGAAGAAATTGTTTCGCGCTACAAAGAAACTCGCCGTTCACATCCATTGGCTCCACAAGGACGAGTGCTGATTGGAATTGAAACAGAAAGAGAACTTTTGGCAGAGACACGATTTGCAGCTGATGTGACAATTGATACATCTAATTTGACACCACGTGAATTTCGCCAACGAATTATGGACCACTTTAATGAAGATCAAGCAGTTACATTTCATGTTGAAGTAATGTCATTTGGTTTTAAATATGGAGTACCGCTAGATGCTGATATTGTAATGGATGTCAGATTTTTACCTAACCCTTATTATGTTAAAGAATTAAGACCGCTGACCGGGATTGATCAATCAGTGAGCGATTATGTATTTAGTCAACCTAGTGCAGATAAGTTTTATGCACAATTTTTGGATTTGATTAAGATGACATTACCTGGCTATGAAAAAGAAGGTAAACAAAATCTTACAATTGCAATCGGTTGTACTGGTGGACAACATCGGTCAGTGGCAATCGCAGCTAAGTTAACCCATGATATTGCACAAGATTATCAAGTTAATTTGAGTAATCGTGATATTGAAAAAAGAAAGGAATCTACTAATCGATCATGACAAAAATTGAAAAATTTCATCGGCCAAAAGTTGTTGTGATTGGTGGTGGAACAGGATTACCAGTAATTCTTAAAGGTCTTCGTAATAAAAATGTTGATATTACAGCGGTAGTTACTGTAGCTGATGACGGTGGTTCTTCAGGGGTACTACGAAATTATATTAATGTGGTTCCGCCTGGGGATATTCGTAATGTATTGGTATCGATGTCTGATATGCCAGAGCTTACGTTAGATATCTTTCAATATCGATTTGATAGTTCGGATTCTTTTTTTGCGGGTCATGCAATTGGTAATTTAATTATTGCTGCCCTAGCTGAAATGAAATCTGGCGTGTTTGAAGCAGTGCAAGAATTGTCAAAAATGATGAAAGTTAAAGGTCATGTTTATCCAGCTGCTAATGAACCTTTAGTGTTGAATGCTGAATTTTTTGATGGAACGGTAATTTCTGGTGAATCAGAAATTACATCTGCACATAGTAAAATTAAACGAGTGTGGGTTACACCTTCAAATGCCGAGGATGGTCATCAAGCAAGTGCAGTTGCTGAAGTTATTGAAGCAATCATGGATGCTGATCAGATTGTAATTGGTCCGGGTAGTCTGTTTACTAGTATTTTACCTAACTTAATGATTAATAATGTTGGTCAAGCAGTCTGTGAAACCCAAGCTGAAGTGATTTATATCTGTAACATAATGACCCAATTAGGTGAAACTGATGCTATGACAGATGCTGATCATGTGCGTATTTTGAATCAACATCTGGGTCGCGATTTTGTAAATACAATTCTCGTTAATACGAAAGAAGTTCCTGAAGATTATATGGATTATCATAAATGGAATGAACTTTCTAAGCAGGTAGTTCATGATTTTAATGGCCTTCGAGAACAAAATGTACGAGTTATTTCTAATGATTTTCTTAGATTAGAGGATAACGGGGCATTTCATGATAGTAAAATGGTTGTGTCAGAATTAATGAATCGGCTGCATGCAGCTAGTGGTATTTTGAAGTAAGGAGGTGACCAAGTGTCATATGCGAGTGAAGTAAAAAAAGAATTAACGGGCTTAGAAGTTCATTTAAACAATGCAAAAGCTGAATTAATGGCTTTGATTAGGATGAACGGATCGCTAAACATTGCTAATCATCGATTGGTATTAAATGTTCAAACTGAAAACCCAGCAATTGCCCGACGAATTTATCAGTTGCTGAAGGACTTTTATCAGGCTGAAAGTGAGTTAGTTGTTCGACGTAAAATGAAATTAAAGAAAAATAATTTGTATATTGTGCGATTAAGATCTGATGCAGAAAGAGTTTTGGATGACTTAGGTATTTTGCAAGGACTTCAAATTAAAGAACAGGTTCCAGTAGAAGTATTATCTGATGAAGGGATGGTTCGCTCGTATTTACGTGGGGCCTTCTTGGCGGGTGGATCTGTTAATAATCCAGAAACATCAAGATATCATTTGGAAATTTATTCTTTATATGAAGAACATAATAATATGCTAGTTAAGATGATGAACGAATTTGAACTGAATGCGAGATCAACGCCACGACGAAGCGGTTATATCGTGTATTTAAAGGAAGCTGAAAAGATTGCAGACTTTTTATCATTAGTTGGAGCAACTAATGCAATGTTGAAGTTTGAAGATATTAGAATCGTCCGTGATATGAGAAATTCAGTTAATCGCTTAGTTAATTGTGAAACGGCCAATATGGATAAAATTGCAACGGCATCAAATCAGCAAATTGAAAATATTCGCTTAATTGATGAGAAAGTGGGACTGGGAAGTTTACCGGTTAAACTTCGGGAAATTGCCGAGACTCGGTTAGCTAATGAAGAAGTGAGTTTAAAAGAGTTGGGTGAACTAATTCCGAGTGGTTGTATTTCCAAGTCAGGGGTTAATCACCGGCTTCGTAAATTAAATGCTTATGCTGAACAACTTCGTAAAGAAGGTTTGGCGGGATAAAAAAACATCGAATCCGTTTGGATTCGATGTTTTTAAGTGCATACAATTATTTAGCATCTTTATTTGACATGATATTATCTAACAAGCCATATTCAACTGCTTCTTGAGCACTTAAATAATGGTCTCGTTCAGTATCTGCTTGAACTCTTTCAAATGGTTGACCAGAGTTATCAGCTAAAATTTGGTTCAATTGTTTACGTGTTTTTAGAATTTCTGTTGCAGCAATTTCAATTTCAGTTTGTTGTCCTTGAGCACCACCAGATGGTTGGTGAATCATAACTTGTGAATGAGGTAGACCAAAACGTTTACCTTTTGCTCCAGAAGAAACTAAGACACTGGCCATTGATGCAGCCATACCGATAACGATCGTTTGAACATCAGATTTGATGAAATTCATCGTATCGTAAATTGCCATACCCGAACTAACGACACCACCTGGTGAGTTAATATATAGGTAAATATCTTTTGTTGAGTCTTGTGCATCTAGGAAGAGTAATTGAGCAACGATTGAGTTGGCCATGTCGTCTTCAATAGGACCTGATAACATAATGATACGATCTTTTAATAGTCGTGAGTAAATGTCATAGGCACGTTCACCGCGAGATGATTGTTCGATGACAGTAGGTACTAAGTTCATAAAAGTTTCCTCCTTTTAGCACTTAAAGCTTGTGTTTGCTAAACGTGTAAATGTAGTTTACCGCATAGGTCAAAAAAGGTCAAATAGTTTATCTCGAAAGAAAAAAGCTTAATCAGTAAGCTGCTGACTAAGCCATTCTAATTCTGATGCGGCACTTTGTTGATCAAGTTCTTTACGATCATTTTGAATGATTGGTTCTTGGGTTGTTTCGGTTTTTTTGTCTGTATTCATAATTAAGTCTCCCTAAAATATTTATAAATTATTTATATGTGAATGAAGTTAGTATATTATTAATTGGTATAACTGTCAAATGCTAGTAAAGTTCTTTAAAAACACTTAATAAAGTTAAACAATTGCGAATTGGTATAGATAATTACTTTAGCTTATTATTGGAAAAGTATTGATTTTCTCGACTGATATGACTATAATTGAAATGTTGATTAATAAAACGATGAAATTAAGGAGGCAATTCTCATGCGCAAAGCACATCCACATGGAGTACAAGGACGCCGTCCAGTAGCTTCTCAATACAAGCAAGCACAAAAAGCCAAGAAGGCTGAAGATATTCGTGCTTGGGCTAAACAAAAGCCAGAAACTGCTAAGTAATAGCGATGATAACGCCACTGTAGAGTGGTGTTTTTTTGTGTCTTAATGACTATTTAATATAGTTGAATAAAAAAGGAACGTAAATTTTAAATTTACGTTCCTTTTTATTTTTTCTAGATAAAGATAGTTTTATAAACAAATGTAGCTAGAATACCAGCTAGAATTGGAGCAACGACTGGAACCCAAGAATAATCCCAATGTGAATCACCTTTGTTCTTAAGGGGATAGAGGGCATGCACTAAACGCGGACCAATATCACGGACCGGATTCAATGCTGGTCCGGTGGCACCACCCATAGAAATAACTAATGTGGCTACTAAGAAACCAATTGAAAAGTTAGCTAAAGCAATATTTTGTTCGAAAGCGATATTTTTGGTCATTGCTAGTGCACCAAAGACCAAAATAAAGGTACCGACGAACTCGTTGATGAAACCATCTCGATATGAATGAGCAGCATCGATGGTAGAGAACGTACCAAGGATTGCTTCGTGGTCTGTAGTTTTGTTGTAGTAAGGTTTGTAACACCAAACGACAATTAATTGTCCGAAAATAGCTCCTAAAATTTGAGCGCTGATATAAGGAAGAACTTCGTTCCATGGAAACATTCCGTTGATTGCTAATCCTAAAGTTAACGCAGGATTAATATGATTTCCAGAAACACTACCAAACATCATTGCGGGGATTAATACACCAGCTCCGTATCCTAGCCCGATTAAGATCCAACCTCCGTGAAAGCCTTTAGTTCCTTTAAGTTCAACGTTAGCAACGGACCCGTTACCTAAAACGACTAGAAATGTTGTGCCGATAAACTCGGCGATGACACGAATTAATAAGCTGTAATGCATGTTTGTCCCACTTTCTTTCCAAAAGAATTATATTTTTACACCGTTTACCACTATACGTGACTTCAGGAGCTTAGTAAATGATAATTTTGGAAAGAAATCATATTTTGATTTGTTTGACAAGTGATTTTAACATTGACTTACAATGATTGGATTTCTTGAGCGATTTTATCGGCTGTTGAAAAAATAATATCGTTATTATTTGGTCGAGGACTAACAGTTGTAAACCACCGTTTTCCTTCAGTTGGGACACCCCAAAAATAGAGACCTGAACTAAGCTGCTCGGAGTCTGAAATCGTATTAATTGCACCGGTAGTATAATTGCTTTGATTTTTAAGTTTTAGCAGATAAGGTGATGCTAAACCAGATTTAATTAAATTAGTTATTAAATTACTGGTTGTTTTTTCAACATTAACCGCGGGTAGTCTAGCCTCTATAACAAAGCGAGCGTGAAACTTTTTATTGGGTGCCATTTCTGAAAAAGTAATAAATTCATTTGCTTTATGATCTATGCTTAATTTCATGTTTGGCTTTAAGATAGTTACGATACCAGCTTTAATGAGTGCTAATAATTCTTCACTTCGAGATTCTGGAGGTCCGGCAGAAAGAAATGAGCTTTCTTTTTTGAATTGATTTAAAAAATATTTTTGGTAATCTTCGTCTGAAAGTAAGTTTTTATTGACGATCTGACGAATTACATCACGAATATCATGAAACATGTTAAATGCGGCAGTATATGGACCGGTTTTATTTCCTAATTTAGCATCGGTGATGTCAGCGATTAAGTAGTTTTCGATTGAGATTGGTTTTTGGCCTTTACCAAGAACCATTTCCCAATTCCAATAGTCAGTGGCTTCGATTGCAGAATGATGAATTAATTCAGCATGGTTATCGGTGTTGGTAAATTCACCTAAGAATTCATTTACATCAATTGCTGGATATTTTAGTTGGATTAATTTTTCGTAGTAAACATATTCAATTTCTTTATGAGCAAGTTTGATGAACTCTTTGCCATCTAAACTACCAGGTTGTTGATGATTTTCAATCCATTTAGATGTGAAAAAACGAGGTGGATAATTTTCATTAGTCGATTTTTGATTGATTCCTTTGGCGTGAAATGGAATTCCACGTGGTGAACCAGCGATGATTTGGGGCTCTTTACCAGAAGGATGATAAATTAACTGACTGTTATCATCGCGGGAGTAATAACCATCTCGGCCCTTTGTAAGCAGTGTGATAGCATCTGAAAAACTTAAACCGAGTCCTCGAAGAATGATTGGTTCGTTAACTGCAACGCTTTTAAAATCATATTCTTGTGGATGGGTAGGAGTCAGATAGGCCAAATGATTGGTTTTAGCGAACTTGGAAAATAATTGTTCATCATCATTTAATTGATTTTCAATGTGTCCTAGTGACATTGTGACTGCATCAGTAGTTAGTTTTTGATCATTTAATTCAACAATGAATTGATTACTATTTTTTTTAATATTTAATACTTCATTATTAATTAGCTTAATATCAACGTTTCCTGGTAAATTAGACAATAAATGTTGATAGAACCAGCGTTGGTAAGTGCCAAATAGGCTTCGTGATGGATAATCATTTTTCTTGATTAAATTAGTTTCTTGAATCAAATTAGAATTGTTTGATAAATTGAGGCCATTAATGAATTCCTTTGCACTATCTGTTTGTGACCATGCAAATAAACTAGGGCCAGTAACAATTGGACCATCAATTTTAACCGATTCATCAGTGAACAAGGAAACGAAATTAGCATTGCTATTCATAATTAATTCATGTGGTTGGTCAGCTTGCCAAACCCGACCACCAATTCCATAAGGATCAAAGATGTTGATAGTTAGTTGTCTTGAATCATGGCGAAATCTTTCAATTAATCTTTCTAAAGTGACAAGTCCACGTGGACCAGCGCCGATAATAGTTACATGCATTAGATAGCCTCCGAAATTTATGGTTGCTTCTATTATATGGTTATTTAGCGTTTAAGTATATTATTTGATTTTTAAGCTGAATAAGATAAAAAAGTCCTTATTAACTACATTACCGTAGTCAATAAGGACTTTTAGGGATGCGCCCCCCCGGAGTCGAACCGGGATCTCAAGAACCGGAATCTTACGTGCGATCCATTACACTAGGGGCGCTTAACAATCTTTAATGTTACTGTAAAAGTTCATAAAAAACAAGAAAAATTCGTAATTAGTATTGTAGCCATATTTTTATTAATCGGATTTTAATTAAATAAGCAGACTACTAGACTAATTATGATATTTCGAGTATTATTTCGGTGTATCAAAGGGTAGATATTAACTTTTTGTTTTGTATAGAAAGTTGTATTTTTAGTGCAACGTGATATACTTAACAAGTACGTTTTATTAAAATAATCTATTTCCTAAAGGAGGAAATTACAGTATGACTGTAAAAATTGGTATTAATGGATTTGGCCGTATCGGTCGTCTTGCCTTCCGTCGTATTCACGAACTAGGCTCTATCTCAAATGACATTGAAGTGGTTGCAATTAATGATTTAACTACACCTTCAATGTTGGCATATTTACTTAAATATGATTCAACTCATGGTGCATTCCCTGGTGAAGTTAGTTCAACAGATACTGCAATCGTAGTTGATGGCAAAGAATACCCAGTTTACGCAGAACGTGACGCAGTAAATATTCCTTGGGTTAAAAATGATGGTGTTGATTTTGTACTTGAATGTACAGGTTTCTACACTTCAAAAGAAAAAGCACAAGCACATATTACTGCTGGTGCAAAACGTGTCTTAATCTCAGCTCCTGCTGGTGATATCAAAACTGTTGTTCCAGGTGTTAACTTGGATATCCTTGACAGTTCAGATGTTATCGTTTCAGCTGGATCATGTACTACTAGCTGTTTAGCACCAATGGCATATTTCTTGAATAATGCCTTTGGTATTGAAGTTGGTACTATGACAACTATTCATGCATTTACTGCAACACAAGCACTCCTTGATGGACCTCGTGGAAGCAAAATGCGTAATAACCGTTCTGCAAGTGTTAATACTATTCCTCATTCAACTGGTGCTGCTAAGGCTATTGGTCTTGTAGTTCCTGAATTGAAGGGTAAGTTAAAGGGACATGCACAACGTGTTGGTGTTGTTGATGGTTCATTAACTGAATTAGTTACAATTCTTGACAAAAAGGTTACTGAAGAAGAAATTAATGCTGTTATGGAAAAAGCTTCAGCAAACAATGATGCCTTTGGTTACACTAAAGACGAAATCGTTTCAAGCGATATCATTGGAAGCACATTCGGTTCAGTTTTCGATCCTTCACAAACTGAAGTTACAACTGCTGGTGACAAGCAAATCGTTAAGACGGTTGCTTGGTATGATAACGAAAACGGATTTACTTGTAACATGGTCCGTACACTTTTGAAATTCGCCACACTTTAAGATAAATAATTCTTGAATTGAAAAGCGGGAGGAGATTATCTCCTCCCCTTTTTTAATTTAATTAATAAATAGGAGGATTAACATGGCTAAATTAACTGTTGAAGATCTAAATTTAGAAGGTAAAAAAGTTTTAATGCGCGTGGACTTTAATGTTCCTATTAAAGATGGCGTAATCGGTAATGATAATCGAATTGTGGCTGCTTTGAAGACAATTCAATATGTAACTGACAAGGGTGGTCGTGCAATCTTGCTTTCTCACCTTGGTCGTATCAAAAAAGAAGAAGACAAGCCAGCACTTTCAATGCGTCCAGTTGCTGAACGTCTTTCAAATCTTTTGAACAAGCCAGTTACTTTTGTACCAACTACAGAAGGTAAACAACTTGAAGATGCCATTGATGGTCTAAATAACGGTGATGTTTTAGTTATGGAAAATACTCGTTATGAAGATGTTGCTAACGGCGAATATGTTAAACGCGAATCAGGTAACGATGCTGACCTAGGTAAGTATTGGGCTTCACTTGGTGATGTGTTTGTTAATGATGCGTTCGGTACTGCCCATCGTGCCCATGCTTCTAATGTTGGAATTGCTTCTAACATGACACAAGCTGCTGCCGGTTTCTTAATGGAAAAAGAAATTAAGTTTATCGGTGAAGCTGTTGATAAGCCAGCTCATCCATTTGTTGCCATCCTTGGTGGTGCAAAGGTTTCTGACAAGATTGGTGTTATCAATAACTTATTGAGCAAAGCTGACAAAGTTATTGTTGGTGGTGGAATGACTTATACATTCTACGCTGCTAAGGGAATGACAATCGGTAACTCACTTGTTGAAACTGATAAGATTGATATGGCTAAAGAAATCTTGGATAAAGCAGGCGATAAGCTTGTTTTACCAGTTGATTCAATTGTTGCCAAAGAATTTAGTAATGATGCAGAACAGATGACTGTTGATGGTGATATTCCTGATGGTTATATGGCACTTGATATTGGACCTAAGTCAGTTGACTTGTTCAAAGATGTTCTTAAAGATGCTAAAACTGTTGTATGGAACGGACCAATGGGTGTGTTCGAAATGAGTAACTATGCCAAGGGAACACTTGAAGTTGGAGAATTCTTAGGTACACTTACTGATGCAACAACAATTGTTGGTGGTGGTGATTCAACTGCTGCCGTTCAACAATTAGGGGTTGGCGATCGTTTGACACATATCTCTACAGGTGGTGGAGCATCACTTGAATATCTTGAAGGAAAAACTCTTCCAGGTATTGCTGCAATTTCAGATAAATAAAATTATTAATAGAAATGTTAAAGTTGTAATTACGGCTTTAACATTTTTTTTAGTTTATAATGATAATTAACTTTACTAGCCATTTTTACTTAACTTAAGTAAAATTAATTGTGTAAAGACTTTTAATTCGGAGGTGTAGTTATGAGAACTCCATTTGTAGTTGGAAATTGGAAGATGAATAAGACGGCTGCTGAGGCAATACAATTTGTGCAAGAAGTCGCAAAAGGACTACCTAGTCAGTCTATAGTTGAAAGTGCAGTAGCAGTGTCACCATTATATTTACAATCAATGGTAACAGCTGCAAAAGATTGTCCGCTCGAAATTATGGGTGAAAATATTTTTTATGAACAATCAGGTGCATACACTGGTGAAGTCAGTCCACAAGTTTTGAAAGAAGTGGGAGCTAATTATGTATTATTAGGCCACTCGGAACGGCGGATGTATTTTCATGAGTCTGATGAAATTATTAATCGAAAAGTCATGGCCGCACTGGAAGTAGGTTTGAAACCAATTATTTGTTGTGATGAAACAATGGGTCGACAAGCAACTGGTGACCAAATTCATTGGGTAGTTAGCCAAATTTTAACTGATTTACGGGGCTTGACTGATGAGCAAATGAAACAGATTGCGATTGCTTATGAACCAAGTTGGGCAATTGGAACTGGAACTAGTGCCACAGCTGAGCAGGCTGAAGAAGGATGTTATTTAATTCGTCAAACAGTTGCTGATATTTATAATGACGAAATTGCAAATGAAATCCGCGTGCTTTACGGTGGATCAGTTAATCCTGATAATATTGCTGATTTGATGGCAAAACGGGATATTGATGGAGTATTAGTAGGGAATGCAAGCTTGCAATCAGATTCATTCTTAAAATTGGTGAATTATCAAAAATAGAAAGTGCAAACAAAAATGACGGATTTAGTAAATAAAAAAATTTTGATTATTGGTGGTACTTCTGGCTTTGGCTTGAAAACAGCGGAATTAGTTTCATCGTTGAGGGCAGAGGTAGTTTTAATTGGCCGAGATAAAACCCGGTTGAATGATGCGATCAAGAAAATTAATAATCAAAATGTAACTGGTGAGGCATTTGATGCAACTGATACCAAACAGTTAAATTACTTTTTGAGCAACCATGATAAATTTGATCATATTATTTCAATGCTTGGTGGTGCAATGGGCGGTGGCTTTATTGAAGCATCGTTTGATGAAATTCACCAAGCAATCGATGATAAATTTTTTGCTAATTTAAAAATTGCTAAAAGTGTTTGGCAACATATTGCCGAGGATGGCAGTCTGATATTTACTAGCGGATCTGGAGGACATCCTGCAGATGCGTCAGGTGCAATTATTGGCAATCAAGCGATTGAAACCATGGTAACTGGATTAGCGGTTGAATTGGCTCCTAAAATTCGGGTGAATGCTGTTTCGCCAACGTGGACACCAACCGGACTGTGGCGTGGCCTTACAGATAATGACTTGCAAAATAATCAAGCTCAAATGGTTAGTCAGATTCCGTTGAAACGAGTTTCAAAACTTGATGAAGTTGCACAGGCTTATGTATTTTTAATGCAAAATAATTTTGTTACAGGTCAAACAATCCGCGTTGATGGTGGTATATCCGTAAATTAAGATAACCATTATTTAGGATATTGATTGAACTTTAGACTTAGTATTGAGATTTATTGTTAAATGGCTTGTTTTTAATTGCACAAAATAATACAATTATATGTGTAAAGTTTTAAAATTAAACACTCAGAGGAGATACAATAATGTCATTAATTACAGATATTTATGCTCGTGAAGTCCTTGATTCACGTGGTAACCCAACTGTTGAAGTTGAATTATATACTGAAGCCGGTGGTGCTGGTCGTGGAATCGTTCCTTCAGGTGCCTCAACTGGTGAACATGAAGCCGTAGAACTTCGTGATGGCGATAAGAGCCGTTACCAAGGTAAGGGAACAACTAAAGCCGTTGCTAACGTTAACGACATCATTGCTAAAGAAATCATTGGTTTTGAAGTAACTGACCAAGTTGCTATTGATAAAGCTATGATCAAGCTTGATGGTACACCTAACAAGGGTAAATTAGGAGCCAATGCTATTTTGGCTGTTTCTATTGCCGCTGCACGTGCCGCTGCTGATGAACTTGAACAACCATTATATAACTATATTGGTGGATTCAATGCTCACGTAATGCCTACTCCAATGATGAATGTTATCAATGGTGGAGCTCATTCAGACAACAAGGTTGATTTCCAAGAATTTATGATCATGCCTGTTGGTGCTCCTTCAATTAAAGAAGCCATTCGTATGGGTTCAGAAACATTCCATACTTTGAAGAAATTGCTTTCTGCTGATGGCAAAGCTACTTCAGTTGGTGATGAAGGTGGATTTGCACCTGATTTCGCTAACAATGAAGAACCACTTCAATACTTAGTTAAAGCTATTACTGAAGCAGGTTACAAGCCAGGTAAAGATATTGCAATTGCTATTGACGTTGCAGCATCAGAACTTTGGAGTGATGAAGACAAGAAGTACAAGCTTCGCTGGTCAACTGGTGAAGAATTTGATACTACTGAATTTACTAAGTATCTTGAAGGACTTGTTGCTAAGTACCCAATCATTTCAATCGAAGATCCTATCGACGAAAATAACTGGGACGACTGGGCAACTATTACTAAGGAACTTGGCAAAAAAGTTCAACTTGTTGGTGATGATTTCTTCGTTACTAACACTGAATACCTTGCTAAGGGAATTAAGATGGGTGCATCTAACTCAATCCTTATCAAAGTTAACCAAATTGGTACGCTTACTGAAACAATGGAAGCTATCGAAATGGCTAAAGAAGCAGGTTACACTGCTATCGTTTCTCACCGTTCTGGTGAATCAGAAGATACAACTATCGCTGACTTAGTTGTTGCTACTAATGCAGGACAAATCAAGACTGGCTCAATGAGCCGTACTGATCGTATTGCTAAGTACAACCAACTTATGCGTATTGAAGATCAACTTGAAGGCGTTTCAGAATACAAGGGTATTAACGCATTCTATAACTTGAGCGAACAAGCTCGTCAAGACGTTATCAACAAGTAATCTTTTAAAATGAAAAACTACTGCCTAGGTACTCGTATCTAGATTGTAGTTTTTTTTATTTGCAGTATAATGAATGAATTAGTTAAATTTATTGATTTTCATGATTAGTGAGATTTTTAAATTTTAGTAAATCTAAATCAGCCCGTTTAAAAAAAGTAGAATGCTTTGATTATCTATGCTATAATTCAGTAGTATTTGTATCGGGTTAAATTAGGAGGAATTTTCCTTGTATAACATTCTTTTAACAGTATTTTTGATAATATGTGTATTATTGATTGCATGTGTAATGATGCAACCATCTAAAACAAGTAATGATGCTATGTCAGCTTTAACAGGTGGTGCTGGTGATTTATTTTCACGAAAAAAAGCCCGCGGATTTGAAGCAGTAATGCAAGTAACCACTACAATTATGGGTGCCGTATTTTTTATTGTAGCTATTGCATTGGTATATTTGTCATCACATTAAACAAAAAACCTCCTGTTAATTTTACAGGAGGTTTTTTGTTGTCAGAAAGGAATTTACTATATGGTAAGAGAACCTGAGCCATTTTTATTTGAACATGGACCTAATGCCGTTATATTATTGCACGCATATGCGGGTAGTAGCAATGATATGAGAATGATGGGGAGGGCACTTGAAAAAGACGAGTATACTGTCTATGCGCCTATTTTTACCGGTCATGGAACTAAAAAACCAACGGATGTAATTAGTGAAGGATCACCTGAAAAATGGTTAAACGATGCACAACAGGCAGTTGAATTTATGCTGAACAAAGGCTATCGTTCACTTGCTATTTTTGGTTTATCAATGGGTGGTATTTATACAACTAAAATGCTAGAGACATATCCGGAATTGGTTGCTGGTGGAACCTTTAGTTCTCCCGTAGTCAGAGTAGGTAGTTCTAATGTAGCGGTTGAATTCCCTAAAATGGCAGCACGAAGATATGATAGAATGGATACAGATAGTGAAGAAAAAAAGCAGGGGCTTCAGTGGATTGGTGAGAATGTTCAATCACAGTTAGATGCGATTGAACGGTTTGCAAAATCGGTCGAACATGATTTAGATAAGATTAATGTTCCGTTTTTTGTTGCTCAAGGGAGCGCAGACGAAATGATTGACCCTGAAAATGGGGATGCCCTAAAAAATCGCTTAACAAAACTAAATAAAAAGGTAGAATTTCATAGTTATCCAGATGCAACACA
Organism: Paucilactobacillus oligofermentans DSM 15707 = LMG 22743; assembly: GCF_001434315.1. Classification (GTDB taxonomy): domain Bacteria; phylum Bacillota; class Bacilli; order Lactobacillales; family Lactobacillaceae; genus Paucilactobacillus; species Paucilactobacillus oligofermentans. The sequence continues at coordinate 142,958 of NZ_AZFE01000003.1, forward strand.
TGTCCTTACCGTTAATTCGGCGCATCATGCATTGGAACATGACGTTCGTAACTTTTTATCAAAAATATTTGAGGTAGAAAATGACAGAAAGTAATTTAAAAGCACAAATTAATAAACATTTACATGATAATTCTGAACTAAGTTTTTCAGTTGAGAAATTAGCATTTCAGTTGGAAATGAATTCAGCTGAACAATTTACACCAATTGTCCAAGCATTGGCACAATTAGAACGTGATAACGAAGTTAAGGTTACGGATAACGGAGAATTTATCGCTATTATTAAGCAAAATGCGTTGACTGGTATTTTTCATGGAAATGAGAAGGGTTTTGGGTTCGTTGCCTACGATCCAGAGGAACCAGATGTCTATGTTAATCCAGACCATACAATGCACGCTCTTAATGGTGATGAGGTTGAAGTCGAAATTATTCGTCCTGGAAAACCAGACAAGTCTCAAGGGCCAGAAGGAACGGTTAAAAAAATTGTTACCCATCACTATGCTCAAGTAGTTGGTGAATTTAAGTCTAATAAAACCGCTAATTTTGTTGGTGAAATTGTTCTTAAAGATAAAAAAATATCAACATTTAAGTTCATGGTAACAGGTAATGGCTTAGTTCCGACTGACGGTGAAATTGTCACAGCTGATGTAACGGAATATCCTACTAATGAAGCACCTAAAACAATGATTGGTGTGGCTAAACAAGTAATCGGGGCTAAAGACGAACCTGGAATTGATATTTTAGCATCCGTCTATGCGCATGATTTACCACATGAATTCCCAGAAGATGTAATTAAGCAAGCTAATGCAATTAGTGACACGGTTCTTGAAGAAGAAAAAATTGGTCGTGAGGATATTACTGACCAGCCATTAGTTACGATTGATAGTATCGAATCAAAAGATTTAGATGATGCTGTTGTAGCATGGAAGATGGATAATGGAAATTATCATCTTGGAGTTCATATTGCTGATGTTAGTCATTATGTTCAAGAAGGTACCCCATTAGATCGTGAAGCTTTCAATCGTGGAACATCAGTTTATTTGACTGATCGAGTAATTCCAATGCTTCCTCGTCGCCTTTCAAATGGAATTTGTTCATTGAATCCGGATGTTGAACGACTTTCAATGAGTTGTGAAATGGAAATCAACGCAGAAGGAAAAGTTGTAAATCATCGTATTTTTACTAGTGTGATGAAGTCACATGCACGAATGACTTATAAGGCAGTTAATGCCATCCTTGAAGCACATGATGAAAAAACACGGAATGAATATCAAGAACTTGTTCCGATGTTTGAAGAGATGGGTGAGTTACACCGAATTCTTTTGAAAAGTCGTAAGCATCGTGGTGCACTTGATTTTGATGCTCCTGAAGCAAAGATTATTGTTGATGAAGATGGTCATCCAACGGACATTGAATTACGTGAACGTGGCTTATCTGAACGAATGATTGAATCATTTATGTTAGCTGCAAATGAAACAGTAGCAGAACATTTTAAAAAATTACAAGTGCCATTCTTATATCGTATTCATGAAACTCCAGATGGCGAACGAGTAAAGAAATTCTTTGAATTTTTAAGCGTCTTTGGCATTAATGTTAAGGGTGATCCTAACAATTTGAAGCCTAAGATGTTGCAAAGTGTCTTGAAAGACGTGGCAGATGCACCTGAAGCGCAAATGGTTCAAGTGATGATGTTACGTAGTATGAAGCAAGCTAAATATTCTGAAGATTCTTTAGGTCACTTTGGATTAGGCGCTGAATTTTATACGCATTTCACTTCACCAATTCGTCGTTACCCAGATACTACGGTTCACCGTTTAATTAAATGGTACGCCGAAAATGGTACTGGTAAGGAAGCTAAAGAAAAATATGCAGAACAGTTACCAGAAATTGCTGAACATACATCAGTAGCTGAACGTCGTGGTATTGATACTGAACGTGAAGTAGATAGTATGAAGAAAGCAGAATTCATGGAAAGCCATGTTGGTGAAACTTTTGATGCAGTTGTTAGTTCCGTAATGAAGTTTGGTCTATTTATTTCATTACCTAATACGGTTGAAGGATTAGTTCATATTAGTGTTATGAAAGATGATTATTATGAATATCTTGAAAATCATCTAGCTTTGGTTGGTCGTAAGTTTCATCGAATCTTCCAAATTGGACAACCGGTTAAAGTTAAGTTACTTCGTGTGGATAAAGATCAACGCGAAATTGATTTTGAACTAGTTGATCCTGCATCAGCACCATTAACTAAGCTTCGAGTTCCTCGTCAAGATGATCGCCGCGGCGGTCGTCGTGGTGGCCAAAATAGTGGAAATGGTAGCCGAAACAGTAACAGCCGTAATGGTAACCATTCTAATAGCAATGGACATCGTAACAGTAATTCGCAACATAATGGTGAACAAAACAATCGTCAGATTAATCGAGGACAAGCACGTAAGTCACCAAAAGATTCACACTAGATTACGAGTGAGGTGAATTGAATTGGCTAAAAAACAACAAAATGATGATAATTTAGTTGCTCAAAATAAAAAGGCGCGTCATGATTATTCAATTGCAGAAACTTATGAGGCTGGGGTTGTATTGACCGGAACTGAAATTAAATCAGTTCGAGCTAAACGGGTGCAATTGAAAGATGGTTATGCTCAGATTCGTGGTAATGAAGCCTGGTTAATGAATGTTCATATTAGTCCATATGATCAGGGAAATCAGTTCAACCATGATCCACTTCGTAATCGAAAATTACTTTTGCATAAAAAGGAAATTCAGAAGTTAACGGGTGAATTAAATAATCAAGGTATCACGTTAGTTCCACTTAAAATGTATATCAAAAAAGGCTATGCTAAAGTATTGTTAGGGATTGCTAAAGGTAAACATGAGTATGATAAGCGTGAAACAATAAAAAAACGTGATCAAGATCGTCAAATTGAACGAGTAATGAAGCATTATTAGCTTGGCAAATTTATAGTATTAAAAAAATGATAATCCATTATGGATTATCATTTTTTTGGATATGTTTAATCTTTAATGGCCGATTTAAAAATGCTTCAGAATTTCGTAATCTTGGCTGTGTAATGGATGGGATGGTGATTACTTTAAAATTTCCTTTACGAGCCCAGTGATCAAGTACTGATGCGACTGCAATTGATAAAGCTTCAAGTTCTGGTTCATAAACAGTCAGTTGATTATATTTAATTTGGTTATGATTTTCTGGGTGGAAAGAAAAAACAAGCTTGGTTCCACGATAGACATGATAACTATCACGTAAAGTATTACCGACAATAATCCAATTCAAACCGCGGATAAAAATTACTTCACGGAAAAATCCTAGTGATTTACTAATGGTACCAACTTGTTTTGAATCGTTAAAAATTGCAAATTTAGGCAACATTCCTAGGGTGAGTTGTTTGATTTCTGATAAAAGTTCACCTTGCATGGAATAAACTGAGATTACATCTTTTTGTATCCCCCATTTACCAACTACTAAATATAAGGAGGTTCCATTTTCGTCTTTGACAACACTAGCTCCATGGAGCGTAGTTGAGTGCTTTCGAATAAATAAGTTACGCATACTCACACCTCACTTTGATTGAATTTGATTATATTCTACCACGGTTTGTTAGCAATATCATTTTCAACGCAATTATGCTAAAATTATGTCGAGGTGCTGTGTATGAAACCATTTATTAACAATGATTGGTGGCCAGTTTTAGAGTCAGAGTTTGGACAACCGTATTATTCAAATTTAAGTTCATTTATTAATCATGAATATCAGAATGAAAATATTCACCCTGATCATGATAAAATATTTGAAGCATTTGAATGGACGCCATTTGCTAAAACCAAGGTGGTTATTTTAGGTCAAGATCCTTACCATGAAAATCATCAAGCTCATGGCTTGAGCTTTTCGGTAATGCCAGGGGTTAAAGTACCACCATCATTGCGAAATATTTATAAAGAACTAGATGATGATTTAGGGTTTGCGCCAGTTAATCACGGATATTTAGAATCTTGGGCTAGACAGGGTGTGTTATTACTTAATACCGTGTTAACCGTCCAAGATGGAGTTGCATTTTCGCATCAAGGAAAAGGATGGGAAAAGCTTACCGATGCTGCGATTATAGCGCTATCTGAGCGAACCAAACCGGTAATTTTTGTTTTATGGGGTAAGGCGGCGCAGGATAAGATCAAGTTGATTGATACGACACAAAATGTAGTAATTAAATCAGCGCATCCAAGTCCATTATCAGCTTACAGGGGATTCTTTGGTTCACGGCCATTTTCAAAAGTTAATACAGTCCTCAGACAATTAGGTGAGAAAGAAATTGATTGGCAGCTTCCTGAATCAGTGGAAGAGTAATCATAGTTACATAATATATTATAGATGGAGTGATAGATATGGATTTATTTACAGGCTTAGCATCAAAAGTTAAGGGTCAAAATAAACGAGTAGTTTTTCCAGAAGGTGAAGATGAACGTATTTTAGGCGCCGCTGTACGACTTAAAAAAGATGGATTAGTTGAACCAGTTTTACTTGGTAATGTTGATAAAATTAGTGAAGTATCTGCTCAAAATAAATTTGATATAGCTGGAATTGAAATTATTGATCCAGCTGTTTATACAGAAAAACAAGTAATGATTGATAGTCTTGTAGAGCGTCGTAAGGGTAAAACATCACCTGAACAAGCAGCAGAAATGATTAGCGATGTAAGTTACTTTGGAACAATGCTAGTTTATATGAATAAAGTTGATGCAATGGTTTCTGGTGCTACTCATCCAACTGGCGATACGGTTCGTCCGGCCCTTCAAATTATTAAAACTGCTCCAGGTAATTCACGAATTAGTGGAGCGTTTATCATGGAAAAAGGCGATGAACGATACGTATTCGCTGACTGTGCAATTAATATTGAATTAAGTGCACAAGAAATGGCTGAAGTTGCCCTTCAAAGTGCACAAACGGCTAAAGTATTTGATATTGATCCTAAAGTTGCACTATTAAGTTTCTCAACTAAGGGTTCTGCCAAAGGCGACGTGGTTACTAAAGTCGCTGAAGCAACTAAAATTGCTCAAGAATTGGCACCAGATGTTCCAGTGGATGGTGAATTACAATTTGATGCAGCGTTTGTCCCAAGTGTTGGTGAACGTAAAGCGCCAGGTTCTAAAGTTGCTGGTCATGCTAATGTCTTCGTATTCCCTGATTTACAATCAGGCAACATTGGCTACAAGATTGCGCAGCGTTTTGGTGGCTTTGAAGCCATTGGACCAATTTTACAAGGATTAAATGCACCAATTTCTGATTTATCTCGTGGTGCAAGTGAAGAAGATGTTTACAAAGTAGCGTTAATTACAGCTGCTCAAGCATTAAATTAATTAACAAATGAGCGAACTGACAGTTACTTTATCGGTTCGCTTCTTTAATTGGTAAGGTGAGATAATGGATATTAAATTTACAAATAGTACACAGACAATGGATTTGGCTAAACAGCTAGCTAGTAATTTAAATGCTGGGGATGTTTTAGTTTTAAATGGTGATCTTGGAGCCGGGAAGACAACTTTTACCAAAGGGCTCGCCGAGGGACTAGGAATAACTGCAACGATTAAGAGCCCGACGTTTACGATAATTCGTGAGTACCAAGAAGGTCGTTTGCCACTTTATCATATGGATGTTTATCGCCTTGAAAATGGTGGTGGTGAAGAGTTAGGGCTTGATGAGTACTTTGCTGGAGATGGCGTTAGTGTTGTTGAGTGGGCCCAGTTTGTTGAAGACGAATTACCAGATGAATACCTGTCAATTAATTTCAAGCGTACGAATCTTGAAAATGAACGACAAGTTAGTTTTGTTCCACATGGAGCCCATTTTAAGCAAGTGATTGAGGGATTAATTAATGGAAATTGAAATGAAATCAGCAGAATCAACTGATGCTGCTAAAATATTAAAATTACTAGAAGAACTACAAGATGAATCAGAATTTTTTACAGTGAAAAATCTTGCTCAATTAACAGTTGAACAAGAAGCAGATAACTTAGATAAAATTAGTGATACCAATGATAATTTAGTATTAATTGCGATGGCTGCAGGCGAAATGATTGGGATTGTAACAGTCGCTAAAATTGATAAAAAAGCAGTTGGCGAAATTGGGATTGCGATTCGAAAAGAATATTATCATAAAGGACTTGGAACGGCCTTGTTAGATGAAATAATCTATTGGGGCGATCATTTTAGTCCGTTGAATAAATTTACGCTATCAGTGATTGCTGAAAATGAACCAGCGATAGGACTTTATCGAAAGATGGGCTTTAAACCAAATAAGGTTGCGATGGTTCCAGATCGAGAAGGTATTGAACGTAAATCGTTTATTATGACTTTAGAATTGGATGAAAGCACGGCTAAATAAGTAAATAAAAACCACTTGTAGTATTTATTAATCTACAAGTGGTTTTATTTAGCTGCTTTAACAAAAGGTTTGATGGGCTGAGTACCAAAATGAGTTGCTTGGTAAAGCAAGATATTGGCACAAGCTTGACTATCATCTAATGCATTATGATGGTGGTCGAGTGTAATGTTTAATTTATCGCAAACAGTATCAAGTTTATGATTAGGCAGGTCTGGGAAAAATTCTTTACTAGTTTTAACCGTATCTAAAGTTAGATAATTTGGTCTCTCAATACCATAATAATCGAGACTGCTTTTAATGACACTATTATCAAAAGGTGCATTATGTGCAATTACAAGTTTATTTTCACCAAAGAAAGAATCAATGTGGTCCCAAATATCAGTGAATGAGGGGGCATTGGCAACATCTTCTTCATGGATACCATGAATTTGAACGTTTCGCCAAAAAAAATCAGTTGGTGGTTTAATTAGTGAATAGAATTCATCAACTATTTTATTTTCACGGACGACAGTTAGTGCAACTGAACAAGCACTATATCGTTTAGCATTGGCAGTTTCAAAATCAATAGCAACAAAATTCATATTATTCCTCCGTTATTAATTTAACAGGGTAATTTTACGGTAAAATCGTGGATAAAGCAATTATTGAAATTGGTAATCATCCAATCGTAGTTTCATGATACAATTAATATTAACAAAAATATTTATGAAGAAGGGTTTTCGATGTCATTAGCTATTGAAGAAACATTCCCTAAAATTGAAATTATGCAAAATGCGTCTTTATCAGATTATACCAACACTGATACTGGTGGGCCGGCTGATTGGCTAGCTTTTCCAACAACGGTTGAGGAAACTCAACAATTGGTGAAATTCGCTAAAAATAATCAGTTAGCGATTACTATTATTGGAAATGCTAGTAATTTAATCGTTCGCGATAGTGGCATTGAAGGTCTCGTTATTATTTTAACGAAGATGAATACAATTGAAGTTAGTGAAAATAAAATTATTGCCCAAGCTGGAGCAGCCTTGATTACAGCAAGCGAGATAGCACGTGATGCTAGTCTAAGCGGATTAGAGTTTGCAGCTGGAATACCAGGTAGTGTTGGCGGAGCAGTGTTTATGAATGCTGGGGCTTATGGCGGAGAAATTAGCCAAGTAGTAGTAGCTGCCACATTATTAAATTCAGATGGTGAAGTAATTACGTTGAATGCTGATGAATTAGATTTTGGCTATCGTCATAGTAGTATTCAAAGTGATGGTGGGGTAATTTTAGCAGCGACATTTTCATTAGTATCTGGTGATCGCGCTACTATCAAGTTCAAAATGGATGATTTCAATGCTCGCCGTGCGGATAAACAACCGTTAGAATGGCCTTCATGTGGCAGTGTGTTTAAACGACCAGCCGGTTTTTATGCAGGTAAATTAATTCATGATGCTGGCCTACAAGGTTATACTAGTGGTGGTGCTCAAGTATCGAAGAAACATGCCGGTTTTATTATTAACATCGGCGAAGGAACAGCGACTGATTATTTGAATGTTATTAAACACGTACAAGATACCGTTTTTAGGCAGTTTCAAGTTCATCTTGAAATTGAAGTCAGAGTAATTGGACGTTAAATAAAAATGGGGCAATTTTGATTGTCCCGTTTTTTTAATAAAACTAGGGGGAGTTTTATGCTGATATTAGAAGAAGTATTATTATTAATATTTCTAGTGTTAATTTCGAAAGTATTTACTCATTATTTGAAAATTGTTCCAGATAGTTTGATTCAAATTGGTCTAGGTTTATTAGTAGCATTATTTTTTAAAGTTCAGGTACCATTGCAAACGGATTGGTTTTTATTACTTTTTATTGCGCCGCTATTGTTTAATGATGGTCGCAAATTTCCAAAGCAAGAATTATGGAAGTTGAAAGGACCAATCTTTGCTAATGCCATTATATTAGTATTTGTGACCACCTTATTGGGTGGATATTTAATTTATTTAATTGTTCCAGAGATCCCATTATATGTTTCATTTGCGTTAGCAGCAATTTTGTCACCAACGGATCCAGTAGCGGTGCAATCAATTGCTAAGCAGGCAAAGTTAGATTCCAACATTCTTCATTTAGTTAGTGGTGAAAGTCTAATTAATGATGCGTCAGGATTGATTGGTTTCAAATATGCGGTTGCTGCTGTGACAACTGGATATTTTTCAATTGTTAATGCAACTGGAGATTTCATCTATACAGCCGTAATCGGACTAGTTGCAGGTGTATTAATAATGCTTGTGATTGAAATGGCCCATGACTTTTTACATAATCAAGGGATTACGGATATTATTTTTTATGTCGCATTTAAGCTCATGTCGCCGTTTATTGTTTATTTGATTACTGAAGATGTCTTTCATGCGTCAGGTGTTATTGCCGTAGTAGCTGCAGGAGTGTTCTCACATACGCGGAATATGCAAATAATTGATGATCGCCCTGAGATGAGTTTAGTCACTGAAAGAACTTGGTCATTAGTTGTTTATCTTTTAAATGGAATCGTGTTTGTAATTTTAGGAATCGAATTGCCAATTGCCACTTCAGAATCGTTAAAAAGTGATAGCTATAATAATTTAAGTTTATTTGGGTACGTAATTGGGGCGTGGGTAATCCTGTTATTGATTCGAGTTAGCTGGATTTTAGTTTACGAGACTTTCCAATACTTGCGTCATCGACGTGATAATGTCAGTATCAGATCAGCATTTTTAGTTGGTTTATCAGGGGTTCGTGGTGCAATCACGATGGCAGGGGTGTTGTCAGTGCCATTGTTAATTGAAAATGGTGCCGATTTTCCGGCTCGTTCATTAATGCTGTTTATTGCGGCTGGAGTAATTATCCTGAGTTTAATTGTTGCTTCGTTGTTAATTCCAATCTTTACCAAAGTTAATTTTCCGTTTGAAAATCGTGGTAGTGACATTGATGAGGACGAAGAAGATGAAGAAGAAATTGATGAAGAAGAGGATGATCAAGCTAATTACATGACCGAAGAGCAGGCAAAATACTTTTTGATGCAACTTGCGGTACAAACGATCGAGGAACATCGTCGTGATTATAATCAGCAAGCTGCGTATGATTTAATTTTAAACTATCAAATATTAATGCGTCGATTACAATTGAGTAATCAGACTGATGAAGCGCTAACGCGAACTTTGAAACAAGAGCTTGAATTAAGAAGTGTCGCGTATGAGGCAGAACGAAATGCCTTGCATCGATTATTAGAAAAAGGAATTATTACCGCAAATGATTATTATCAATCAATGAAACGTATTGATCAAATTGAAAATCACTTGGCGCATGATTTAAGAGCGGCTAATACTTGGTGGACCTGGCGAAAAATGAAAACACGAGTAGCTGGATTGCTGCATTGGCTGACTAGATGGATCATTAACCAAAATACTGATATTGAAAGACGCCGAATTATTGATGTTGAAACTAGTAAAGCTGCAATTAAAGCGTTATCTAAATATGTTTCTGATGCCAGGGTAGTAGGTAATGATGTTGAGCGAAATGCAGTATATCAACTGATTGTTAGTTACCGTAATCGAATTGAACATAGTAAAAATCCAAAGTTAAAGCTAGCGACAAAATATAAGCAGGATTTAGAGCTGTTACGTTTTGAAGCAGTTAATGCACAACGAATTGGAATTGTTCAATTACGTGATGGCGAACGGATTTCGGCCACTACTGTCCAAAAGCTAAGACAATATCTTAATTATTCAGAAAATTCAATTATAAAAACAGCAGACGATTAGTCTGCTGTTTTTATTTGCTTTAGTAGCCATAAGACGGCTAACTGCACGATTGTAATGATGGCAACGAAGAAAAGCATGCGTAGATTCCACATATTGATAATTTGTTTGAAAAACCAAGTTGGGGTTAAAAATAAGTAGAGAGAATGAATTCGTAGGAAACGACCGATATAGACACCAATCGCTGAGGCAAGCATTAAAATTGTTGGTAATATCCAGGTTAATTTGATTTTGAAAGTTTGATTAATTCGTTGCGAGATCGTATTTAATTGATAAGTGCTAAGTAGTAACGCCCCGAACATACTAACCATTAATAATCCAAAATCTAACCACATTCTTGGACTGTTGCTTAATAATCCGTTAGAAAAATCATGTGGATCAAGTAATGATAGATGAAATAGGTCCGTCATTAAGTATGGCGCATTTGGATAGAAACCTAACCAGAGTATGAAAATTAATAAAAATAACCAAGATTTAACGGATTTGATTTTTTTCATTTGAAAGGCAAGTTCGATTGGAATATAGCCTAAAAATGTATTTAAAATAAGAAAATTGAATGGGGATTTAGCTAGAAAAATTAAAATAATTAAATCAACGAGAAAAAAGCCCCTAATTTTCCATTGCATTGAAATTGATTGCATGATTTATCCCCTCTTTATATAGTTAGATTACCAAAAAAAACGTATCACCACCATCAATTTTAGAAAAGTTTCCATTTAATTAATCTTCTAATCTATCATAATAATTTGAGAGTCCGTGATATAATGATTCAGGAACTAAATTTGGGGGTATATAAATGGCTTTAGACTGGAGCTCAATCCTGACATGGCAAAATGTCATTCGACTATTCGATATTTTGGTTGTTTGGTTTTTAATTTATGAATTAATGATCTTGTTGCGTGGCACAAGGGCTGTACAATTATTCCGTGGTATCTTAGTAATTATTATTGTTAAACTGGCTAGTTGGTACTTTGGATTAAGTACGGTTTCTTGGATTATGGATCAAATCATTAACTGGGGTGTCATCGCGATGGTGGTTATTTTTCAACCAGAAGTTCGTCGTGGATTAGAGCATCTTGGACGTGGAACTGTTTTGACGCGTAATAAGCGGCAAAATGAGGAAGAAGAGCTGTTAGTCCAACAACTTGATCAAGCCATGCAATATATGTCGAAGCGAAGAATTGGTGCTTTAATATCGATTCAGATGGAAACTGGGCTTGAAGAATATATTGAAACTGGGATTCCGATGAATGCGGATGTATCCGGAGCGTTGTTGATTAATACGTTTATTCCCAATACCCCATTACATGATGGTGCAGTAATTATTAAAGATAATAAAATTGCTGTTGCAGCAGCGTATTTACCCTTATCTGAAAGTAACCTGATTCCTAAAGAATTAGGGACTAGACATCGAGCTGCTGTTGGTATCAGTGAGGTAACTGATGCATTAACGATTGTTATCTCTGAAGAAACTGGTGAAGTTTCCATTACGAAGGATAATGATTTATATCGTGGAATGGATCAAGAAATGTACCTTAAATTCTTGCGTAATCAATTATATAAGTCCGCTGATGACAACAAAACAACCGTAACTAGCTTTATTGAGCGGATCTTTAAAGGCGGTGACCGCAATGTATGATAAATTAACTAAGTTATTCTTTAAGAGTCATACCTTTTTGAGGATTAGTGCATTAGTCTTAGCAATCTTATTATTTGTGTATGTTAATGGTGAAAAATTACAAAATGTGCGTGATAGCGATAGTGGGAACAGTTCGACGTTAACTTCGACGGTTAAGAAAACCATAACGGTACCGTTAAATGTAAATGTGGATAGTGATAAATACGTTGTGACTGGTTATCCAGCCAATGTTAAAGTAACGATTACTGGACCTGCGGCGCTGGTTACAACGACGTCGAATACACAAAACTTTAAAATTGCCGCTGATTTAAGTAAACTAGGTACTGGAACTCATAAAGTAAAACTAAAAGAGACTGGAATTAATAAAGATCTGAGTTATGCAATTGATCCTAGTACAATTACAGTAACGATTGCTACCCGTAAAACGGTAACTTTACCAGTTGATATTCAAGTTAACTCAGATCAACTTCCTGATAGTTACAAGGTTGGAAAAGCAACGTCTTCAATTGATTCAGTCAAAGTCACAGGGGCTAGTGCTGATATTAGCAAAATTAACCGAATTATTGCTTCAGTAGCAATTCCTAAAGATACTAAATCTGACTTATCTCGCAAGGTTACCTTGCAGGCAATTGATTCTAACGGGAATACTGTTAATGTTGTTATTTCACCATCAACAACAACAGTTAAAGTTCCAATCTCACATGATTCGAATGGAAGCTCAAGTGAAAGTAAAACTTCAAGTGCTAGTTCAACTTCGCAAGCTATATCCGAATCAGATGCTAGTGAGTCGTCTACTGATTCAAGTAGTTCAAGTTCAGCATCATCTAACTAATATAATCGTGAATTATTTTTGAGAAATGAGGAAAACAATGGATTTAAAATATTTTGGAACTGATGGTGTACGTGGAGTGGCAAACTCTGACTTAAGCCCAGAATTAGCGTTTAAACTAGGACGAGCTGGAGGATATGTATTAACACAACATTCAGATCGCAAGCAAGCCCAAGTATTAATCTCGCGTGATACACGAATTTCTGGTGAGATGCTTGAAAGTGCGTTAGTTGCTGGATTGCTATCAGTTGGCATTGAAGTTCTACGTTTAGGGGTTGTAACGACCCCTGGAGTTGCGTATTTAGTGCGAGCTCAAGAAGCTGATGCTGGCGTAATGATTACCGCATCACATAATCCAATCCAATATAATGGTATTAAATTTTTTGGCGATGATGGTTTTAAATTATCGGATGAAATTGAATTAGAAATTGAAAAATTGTTGGATGCACCTGTAGATGAATTACCTCGACCTTCAGATTTGGGATTAGGACGAGTATCAGACTATCGTGAAGGTTCATTGAAGTATACTCAATTTCTTGAACAAACCATTCCAAACGATTTAGCTGGCCTTTCAATTGCAATTGATGGTGCTAATGGGGCAACAAGTAGCTATGTATCATCATTGTTTGCTGACTTGAATGCTGATTTTCACACGATTTCAACGTCCCCTGATGGTTTAAATACCAATCTTGATTGTGGTTCAACTCATCCAGAACATTTACAAAAATATGTGGTTGATGAAGGCTTACAAATGGGTGTCGCCTTTGATGGTGACGGAGATCGTTGTATTGCGGTTGATGAAAAAGGTAATCTTATCGATGGAGATAAGATTATGTATATTTGTGGTAAATATTTAAATGAAACTGGTCGATTGAAAAAAGGAACTGTCGTTACAACAGTAATGAGTAATCTTGGTATGTATAAAGCACTGGAACGTGCTGGAATGACTAGTGTAAAAACTAAAGTTGGCGATCGCTATGTTGTTGAAGAAATGATCAAGAGTGGTTATAATCTTGGTGGTGAACAATCAGGACATATTGTCTTTATTGACCACAATACAACTGGAGATGGAATGTTAACTGCATTACAATTAATGCAAGTTGTTAAACAAACCGGTAAGAGTTTATCTGAATTAGCTAGTGAAGTTACTGAATATCCACAAGAATTAGTTAATATTACGGTGGCTGATAAAGAAGCAGCATTGGCTAATGAAAGTTTATTAAAAGTGATTGCTGAAGTTGAGGCTGATATGGCTGGTGACGGTCGAGTACTAGTTCGTCCAAGCGGAACGGAACCTTTACTAAGAATTATGGCTGAAGCACCAACTAAAGAAGCAGTGCATGGTTATGTTCAAAGAATTGTAGCAGTTGCAAATAATGAATTGGTCTAGAAATAGACCAATTTTTTATTTGATTGACATTTGTTGTATATATAGCTAATATATTCTATGTTGAGAGTTATCTACGTAGGAAGTATATAATATATACCAATTTTGAGATTTAGATAAGGATGGAAATGCGTATGTGTGGAATTGTGGGTGTTACTGGAACTAATCAAAGCGTTTCAATATTAATTGAAGGACTTGAAAGACTTGAATATCGTGGGTATGATTCTGCCGGAATTTATGTAAATGATCAATCAGGCAACGATTATTTAGTTAAACGTGTTGGTCGTATTGTAAATTTAAAAAATGCCATTACTCCAGAAATTTCTGGGTCAACTGGAATTGGACATACTCGTTGGGCAACTCATGGGGTTCCAAGTGAAACTAATGCACATCCACATTTTTCAAATGATGAACGTTTCTATCTAGTTCATAACGGTGTAATTGAAAATTTTAAGCAATTAAAAGAAGAATATCTATCAGGTGTTGAGTTTAAAAGTGATACAGATACTGAAGTCATTGTTCAACTAATTGATCGCTTTGTCGTTGAATATAATATGGATACCCAGGCAGCTTTTTTGAAGGTGTTGCGATTAGTTAGTGATGATTCATCTTATGCATTTGTACTAATGGATCGTGAAACTCCAGATACGTTATTTGTTGCAAAAAACAAGAGCCCTTTGCTTGTGGGAGTTGGGGATGGCTTTAATTTAGTCGCTTCTGATGCCGTAGCTATGCTTAAACAAACACATACTTTTATGGAAATTCAGGATCAAGAAATTGTTGTGGTTAAGCCAGCTGAAATTTTAATTACGGATTTTGATGGTAATGAAATGAAACGTGACACTTTCCAAGTTGAGATGGATGCTAGTGCTGCAGATAAGGGGACTTATCCATTTTATATGCTTAAAGAAGTTGATGAACAACCTGCAGTTATGCGCAAAATTGTTCAAAACTATTTGAATGAAGATGGTGATCCGGTGGTTGATAGTCAGCTACTAGAATCGATTAAAGAGGCTGATCGAATTTACATTATCGGAGCTGGAACCAGTTATCATGCAGGATTAGTTGGTGCTAAGATGTTCGAACAATTAACCAATATTCCAACTGAAGTTCATATTTCCTCTGAATTTGCTTATGAACAACCAATCATGTCAAAAAAACCATTCTTCATTTTTTTAACGCAAAGTGGAGAAACAGCTGATAGTCGTGAAGTATTAGTTAATGTTAAAAAGCAAGGTTGGCCAAGTTTAACAATTACTAATGTACCGAAGTCAACACTCTCACGTGAAGCTGACTATACAATGTTGTTACATGCTGGTCCTGAAATTGCAGTTGCGTCAACTAAAGCCTATACTGCTCAAGTAGCAGTTGAAGCTGTCTTGGCTAAGGCAATTGGTGAATATTTAAAACACCCACGAGCTGCAGAATTTGATTTGAAACATCAATTAGGATTAGTAGCTGTTGGTATGCAAGCATTGGTTGATAGTAAAGAAAAATTAGAATCAGTAGCTTCTAGATATTTATCTAAACCACGTAATGCGTTTTACATTGGTCGTGGAACAGATTGGTCCGTTGCCCTTGAATCTGCATTAAAATTAAAAGAAATTTCTTATGTTCAAGCTGAAGGTTTTGCATCCGGTGAATTAAAGCATGGTACGATTGCTTTGATTGAATCACAAACGCCAGTAATTGGAATCATTACCCAAGATCGTACGGCTGGTCTAACACGGAGTAACTTACAAGAAGTTATCTCTCGTGGTGCTAGTGTAATTACGATTGTAACGAAACATTTGGCACAAACCGATGATACGATTGTTTTACCAGATGTTGATCCACTGTTAACACCATTACTTAGTGTGGTACCAGCACAGTTGTTGGCATACTACACCAGTTTAGGTAAAGGGCTAGACGTGGATAAACCACGAAATTTAGCAAAATCAGTAACGGTACAATAATTAATAAACACTTAAGACTTCTACAAGAAGTCTTTTTTTGTGTATTTACTTTATTGTAAACAGCAAATATTGGAAAAACGCTTGCAAAATGTAAGCGAATTTCATATACTAAACTTTGTGTTTTTATTTTAATTTGAAAGTGAGTAGGTATATATAATGCAGTTTGTCGTATTGTTATTAGGAATTTTGTTACTGCTTTTCTTGATCATCAAGGTCAAGTTAAACACCTTCGTTTCACTTATTGTTACTGCTATTTTAGTCGCACTTGGTCTCGGAATGAATCCAGCGGAAATCGCGGATACGATTAAAGAAGGAATTGGTAGTTCACTTGGTGAATTAGCTATTGTCTTTGGTTTCGGTGCTATGATTGGTCGGTTAGTTTCTGATGCCGGTGGATCATATCGGATTGCGAAAACATTAATCAATCTATTTGGTAAGAAACGTCTACAACTTGCTGTTGTGGTTGCTTCATTTATCATTGGGATGTCAATGTTCTTCGAAGTTGGAATGGTTCTATTAATTCCTATTGTCTTCGCTATTGCCTTAGAAGCTGAAGTTCCATTGCTTTATTTGGGTATTTCAATGGCAACTGCATTATCTGCAACCCAAGGATTTTTACCTCCACAACCAGCTCCAACTGCTGTTGCCTCAGCGTTGGGTGCTAATTTAGGAATGGTATTGATGGTCGGAATTGTGGTTGCAATTCCCTGTGTGGCAATTGCTGGACCATTATTTACTATCGTTGCTAAAAAAATGGCTCCTGAAGCATTTGTGATTAAGAAGTCACTACCAGCTTTTGGTGAGGTTAAAGAATATAATCTTAACGAAACTCCTGGTTTTGGTATTTCTGCTTTAACATCATTATTTCCCGTTATTTTTATGATGCTTGCAACTATCTATTCTTTAGCGGTACATGGTGGTAAAACACTTAAAAACCCTCAAGGATTTGATGCAGTAGTTTCAATGTTGGGTAATCCAATGATTGCTATGGTGATTGCCTTACTATTTGCAATTTGGTCGATGGGAATCCATCGCGGTCGGACAA
This sequence comes from Paucilactobacillus oligofermentans DSM 15707 = LMG 22743, assembly GCF_001434315.1. Classification (GTDB taxonomy): domain Bacteria; phylum Bacillota; class Bacilli; order Lactobacillales; family Lactobacillaceae; genus Paucilactobacillus; species Paucilactobacillus oligofermentans. Next base: position 159,975 of record NZ_AZFE01000003.1, read on the forward strand.
TGGCCCAAATTGGAACAACACTTGAAACAGCAATTAAATCAATTGCCATGTTATTAATGGTTATTGGTGGTGGAGCTGCTTTCAAACAGGTTTTAATTAATGGTGGTGTTGGTGATGCTGTTCAAAGCTTGATGGCAAATGCTAGTCTTTCACCATTAATTTTGGCATGGCTAATTACGGTTATTTTACGTATTTGTCTCGGATCTGCTACGGTTTCAGGAATGACAGCTGCCGGTCTAGTGGTTCCACTTATGCATGCAACTGGTGCCAATCCTGTCTTGATGGCCCTTGCTATTGGGGCTGGTTCATTAGCAGCTTCGCATGTTAATGATGCTGGTTTTTGGATGTTTAAAGAATATTTTGATTTAACGGTTAAACAAACACTTTCAATTTGGACAGTTCTTGAAACCATCATTTCAATTGTTGGTTTGGGAATGGTTCTGTTATTAAGTTTAGTAATGTAATTTTTAAAGGACGGGGTTGCTTAGGCAATTCCGTTTTTTATTTGCTTTTTTTTATAAGGTGGGCTATTATTGGACTATACCAATAATGGCGATTAATCAGGAGGACTACTATGAAAATTAATATTGTAAAAGATAGTAAAGCAGCAGGACAAGCTGGATATAAATTATTTAAAGAACAATTGGATAATGGGAGTCATGTATTTGGATTAGCAACGGGAAGTACACCTATTACTACTTATGATGCAATTACAGCTAGTGATTTAGATTTTTCCGATTGTATTTCAATTAATCTAGATGAATATGCTGGGTTACCAGGAACGCATGAACAAAGCTATCGCTATTTTATGAATCAACATTTATTTTCGAAAAAGCCATTTAAGGAATCATTTGTGCCAGATGGAATGAATGAAGCCGATGCTGAAATTAAACGTTATGAAAAAATTATTGAAGAACATCCAGTTGATTTTCAAATTTTAGGGTTAGGTCGGAATGGTCATATCGGCTTTAATGAACCAGGGACTGCATTTGATTCACGGACGCATAAAGTTGCCTTAACTGAGTCAACGATTGCTTCTAACGCCCGCTTTTTTGATAATGAGGCCGATGTTCCTAAGTTTGCCTATTCAATGGGGATCGGAACAATTATGGACGCAAAAGCTATTTTGCTTGAAGCTTATGGCGAAAATAAAGCAGATGCAGTTCAAAAAATGATTGAAGGACCCGTAACTGAAGATTTGCCCGCTTCAATTTTGCAACGACATCCGAATGTTACGATCATTTTAGATGAAGCAGCCGCATCAAAATTAAAAAAATAAGAAAAGCCTATTGACAGCGCTTTCATTTAGGCGTATTCTTTGTGTCATGAGGTATGGAAATACCTTCTAATCAATTCTCTTTCTCTCTTATGCCGATCACCGTTTTCCCGAACGGTGATTTTTTTTTGACTTTGAATCTTATTTTCATTAAAATAGTTTCTTGTGGGGTGAATGTAATGAATGAATTAACATTAGATATCGTAGAAGAAATAACACGTAAAGATGGCAGTAAATATTATGAAGTTGGTAATATGGTTCAAAATGGTCGGGCAGAATTAGCAGCTGAACGTGGGTTTATTCAATTAGTTAGAATCTTACAATTAAATATTCCACATTCACAAAATGTAGCAAAGTATGAAGCCTATGTTAGTGATAATTTTGAAGACTTAGGTGAGTCAATGGATCATTGGAATGAATGGACTAGAAATCAAGATATTGAACCTATTTTTCAAAACATTTTAGAAGAAAACCATATTGGTTAAAAAAATGATAAAAAGCCTTTACACAGTACCGTTTTTTATGGTATAAATGTAACTGTTGTTTTGCAATATTGCCCCATAGTTCAGTTGGTAGAATAATTGACTGTTAATCAAGAGGTCGCTGGTTCGAGTCCAGCTGGGGCAGTTTAAATTTCAGTTAAATGAAATTTAAAAGTATCGTATTTTATGTAGATAATTGTTGTAAAAAGTCTTTACAATGTTCGTCATTATATGATATTATTATATATGTTGTTTTGAGGTTATTGCCCCATAGTTCAGTTGGTAGAATAATTGACTGTTAATCAAGAGGTCGCTGGTTCGAGTCCAGCTGGGGCAGTATTTAAGGAGATTCCGTGAGGATCTCCTTTTTTTGTGCAAACAGATGATAAATTACCATAATTTATGAGAGTGAAGTATAATTAACATAATTATTGAAACAACTAGAATAGGGGATCGAGATGAAACATCCAACGGGGCAAGGTAAGACAACTAGTCACCGATATATTACGGGGTTTGATGGACTACGTGCATTGGCTGTAATTGGAGTGATTGTGTATCATATACTGCCTAACGTATTAAAGGGTGGTTATCTTGGAGTTCCTATTTTTTTGTTACTGGCAGGCTATTTAGTAACTAATCAAATGGTTGGTAAATTAGTAAATAAGCAATCTATTCGGATAGTTAATTTTTACTGTAGACGCCTTAAACGGTTATACCCAACGCTGATTTCAATGTTAATCTTTACCATTACTTACATTACATTGTTTCAGCGCAACTTATTTTACCAGTTAAAAAGTATTTTTATTACAAATATTTTGTTTATATATAACTGGTGGGAAGTCATCTACGATCAATCTTATTTTGATCGATTTGCTGGAGAATCACCATTTACACATCTGTGGACATTAGGTGTGGAGGTCCAATTTTATCTAATTTGGCCATTATTATTAGTCTTACTTTTTAAGTTACTAAAGAATAAGCAGCAAGTTGGTCATATTGTATTAGCTTTGAGTATTGTTTCTGCAATCTTAATGGCTGTATTGTATGATCCTAGTCATATTAATCGGGTATATTATGGTACGGATACTAGAGCATTTTCTTTTTTATTGGGTGCATGGTTAGCTTTTATCTGGCCCGCAGACCAGTTACGAAATCAGTTGAAACCCCAAGCAAAAAAGTTAATTGATATAACTGGGATTATTGCACTATTGGCTGTGGTGCTGCTGTATTTTGTACTTCCAGGTGAAGCAGCATTTACATACTATGGTGGTATGTTTATTTTTAGTATTTTTGCGATGATTTTAATGGGTGTAATTGCACATCCAGGTAGTAGTTTAAGTGCTTGGTTCACTAATCCAATTTTTACTTGGATTGGGAAACGTTCTTATGGGATTTATGTGTATCAATTTCCCGTATTAATTTTTTATGAGAGTAATTTTAAAAATATCGGTTCACACCCACTGATTAATGCAATAATTGAAATTGGAATTATATTAGTAATTAGTGAATTATCATACCGATTTATTGAAGCACCAATAGCAAAATTTGACTGGCAAAATTTTCCCGGTAAATTAACTAAATTTAAAAATATATCTTGGCAATGGTTATGGTTGGTTCCAACGGTTATTATTCTTGGAATTGCGATTTTTGGAATAATTCAATCACCAAGTGAAAAGCCACAGTCAGCGTTAGAAAAACGAATTGAACAAAACAATAAAACCATTAAGCAACATAATTCCAATATTAAGTCTGGAAAAGTTGATGATCAACCCCCAATCGGAGATGGTAAGGTTGCTAAAAAGTATGGACTCAGTAATCAACAAGTTAAAGCTGCCAAACAGCTTAAAGTGACAGCAATTGGGGATTCAGTGCTGGCAGATAGTGCAGTTAATTTACAAGAAATATTCCCTAATATTTATATTTCAGCTAAAGTTGGACGACAATCATATGAGGCACCTGAGATTGTACAGTCACTTAAAAGGGATGGTCATTTGGCAAATATCGTAGTAATTAACCTTGGAAGCAATGGTATAATTACCGATAGTGATGCAAAAAGTATCTTAAAAACAATTGGTCCCGATCGTCAGGTATATTGGGTGACAACACATATCCCTTCTAAAGCTTGGCAAAAACCGGTGAATAAAGAAATTAAAAAAATTGATAAAAAATATGATAATGTTCATGTGATTGATTGGTATCAATATAGTATTGGTCATCCGGAATGGTTTTATAGTGATAATGTCCATACTAATGTAGACGGAAATGTTAAATTTGCTAAGTTAATAACCGGTAAACTATTGAATGATTAAGAGTTAATTATGTAATGATATGAATTATTGGAGGAATCAACATGGGAAAACGAGAAATAGATTTTGAAATTCAAGAGATGGCTTTTAAAAAAATTCTAGTAGCAGTTGATGAAGACGATTCAAGTTCATCACGGAAGGCGTTTAATTATGCAGTGACATTTGCACATGCAGCTAAGGTTCCGTTGGGCATTGTTACTATTTTAGAAACCAAAGATTTAAATCTACTTGAGAGTATGCAACCAGAAGTACTCGAAGGTCGTAGAGAAGCAATGCAAGCTTTAGTTAATGAATATGTGAAAAAAGCTAAAGAATTTGGTGTGATTGAAGTTGATGCATTTATTGGTGAAGGTAAACCAGGTAAAGTAATTGTACAATCAATATTGCCAGAATTTAAACCTGATTTATTAATTTGCGGTTCGGAAACAGAAGACAAAAACAGTATTTTTATTGGTACTCAGGCAAGTTATATGTCACAAAATGCACCTTGTTCGGTAATTGTAGTTAGATAATCAAAAAGGGATACTCCAATTTAAGTTGAAGTATCCCTTTTGACTATAAAATTTCGATATCGTTAATAAAAACTTGTGAATAATGTTTTGGAGATTGATCTGCTTCTGGTGGAAGTTTCATATAATCACCGTACATCCTTTTTAAAATGACATCATAATCTGCGGGAATCATGACATTTAAATGGGCGAATGGGTGACTAATTAAATTATTCATTTCCTCAATTAGCATAATTTCTTTATCATACTTGTATTGGGAAGCTAAGTTTTTATATTGTTGCAAACCTTGTTGATTAAATTGTTGGAAAATTTGATCACGTTTGTGTTTTAACTCGCGAACTTCAGCATATTGCCGTTGGTTAAGTGGTCGGAATAATTTATTTAAATTTGAATCGGTTAGTCGATAACCCAAACGGACAATGATGGAACTGTCGTAAAACTTAATTTTCGCCATTTGAGTAGTTTGTTCACTACTCTTCTCAGGAATTGCATCAAATGGGAAGATATCAATAAAAATACCATTTTTGGCATTATTAAAATTATTTCGTTCTTGAATTTTGGTATCTAAGTCAATTAATTTAGCATAGCTCATTGCATAGTTTTTATCAGTGAATGGTGTTTGTAAAAAGTATGCCGAGTGTGAAAGAAGTACTGGCGCCAATTTTAAAAATTTATTATAGTCTTCGCGGGGCATGCCGACATCTAGATCATCATCCCATGGAATGAATCCATGATGTCTAATGGCACCTAGAAGTGAGCCACCGACGAGAAAATAATGTAATGAATATTGATTGCAAATTCTAATAAAAGTCTCGAAAAGACTGAGTTCTACTTGTTGTATTGGCTTTAAATTCAACCTTTAACCCCCTTAAATATTAATCAGTTGACATATTGTTTTAAATGACGCATATTATAGTCTATAAGCCTAGTGTATATTATTATTACCGAGAGGGGAATAGCTATTGGACACAGATGAACTGCTTACAAAAGCAATTAGTGTATATATGTCAACGTTAAAATCGTTAGATACTTTTATTTCCGAACCAGCCGCAAAATACTTTCTTTCCTTTGAACAATATCTTATTTTACATGATATTGCGACACAAAAAAAGATTATGTTAATGGATATTGCCGAACAACGTGGGGTAACTAGAAGTGCGATTTCACGTCAAATTAAAGTATTACTTAAACATAAGTATGTTTATCAAAAGGCCGATCCATTAGATCGTCGTCGTTTATTTTTACACCTCACTAAGAGTGGTAAAGCGGTAGAAGAAGAAATCAATGAAAATGTTGCATTACGCTTTAGTGGCTGGGTCAATATTTTTGGTGAAGATAAAGCTAGTGAAATTTTAGATTTTATTGAAGAGTTTGATAATCGAATTGTGCGAGAAGAAGCTAAAAAGAAAAAAGTTGCACAAGAAGCTGAATTAAAAGCGGCTAAGGTTGCAGCGAAAAAGGCAGCTAAGAAAGCGCAAGAGTTACAAGATGCTTTAGAAAATGAAAGTACAGCAACTGATTAAAATACTAATAATTATTGAAAACTACGGTGATTAAACCGTAGTTTTTTGTTATAGTACTCGTGAGGTGATTGAAATGATAAAAATGGTAGCGTTAGATTTAGATGGGACATTGTTAACAGGTGAGAAAACAATCAGTGCGCGTAATGAGAGTGCATTAAAAAAATTACATAGTGAAGGAATTAAAATTGTTTTATGTACGGGACGGCCAATTAATGCGATTTGGAAATACATTGAACAGTTAGGCTTAACTGATTCTGACGATTATACGATTACATTCAATGGGGCTTTAGTGATTCAAAATACTGAAAAAAAGGTACTAAGCCAACAAGGAATTTCTAAGCAAAAACTACAGTTGCTACATGATTTCGCAGAAACTAATGGATTACCATTAGACGTTTTAGATTTCCAGGCGGTTTATCCGATTACAGATTTGAAACAATCAGTTTATCAAAAAATGCTTAATGCAAATATTGATTTTGTACCAACTGATTTTAATCAGTTGGATAATCACGATTTCAGTAAAGCGGTGATGGCAACTGACCCTGCAATTTTGGATGCTACGTTTAAAAAGGTTAGCCAAGAAATGTTTGATACTTACCATATTGTTCGTTCACAACCTAAAATTTTAGAATTCTTGGATCATGATATGGATAAAGCTGTTGGACTCGAAGCATTACTCACTAACTTTGGTTGGAATTTTGATAATTTAATGGTTTTCGGGGATGCTGAAAATGATCTAGGAATGTTAAAGAGCGCTGAAGTTGGTGTCGTAATGGATAACGGAAAAGATGACATTAAGCAACAAGGAACAGACGTCACTGGAACGAATGATGATGACGGCGTAGCTCAATTTATCGAAAATTATCAATATTTTGATAAAATTTAGCTTAATTATTATTATTTTGTAATAATTAATATATAAAACTTAATTATTAGTAAAAGGATGTTACTTGTATAAGTAGCATCCTTTATTTCTTTATTTAATAAGGATTGTAGCAAGTGAAGGACAAAAAGGTAAAGTACCCTGATTAGAAAATATATGATAAAAATTATCAATAATCAAATGTTTTATTACAAAGAAAACAAAAATAAAGAAAATTGAAATGTGCATGTTATGTGTGAGTAATATCAATCAATTATGATAGGCAATGTTGAAAAAAGACAAGGTAAACATTAAAAAAGGATGGTTATTGGTATATGACTTCACGTAAAAATGTTTTAAAATATTCAGTTGCTACTTTGGGTGCCGTTGCACTTGGTGTTGTAGCAACAACTGCCACAGCAAACGCTGACGAAATTTATACAGTTCAAAAGGGCGATACACTTTCAGAAATCGCTGTTAAGTACACACAAACAACCGATACAGTTGATGCAATTGCACAAAAGAATAGTATTTCAAATATCGATTTCATCATGACTGGACAAAAGTTACTTATTACAAGTGATGGTCAAGTTCGTGAAGCAACTGAAGCTGAAGTAGCATCAACTCCTGCAGTAGATGATTCAGCTGATAATACAGCAAATAGTACTTCAAGTTACCAAAGTACCGCTAATGGTGACGAAGCATCAGCTAAAGACTGGATTGCTAATAAAGAATCTGGTGGCTCATATACAGCTTCAAATGGTCAATTTGTTGGTAAATATCAGTTAAGTGCATCATATTTAAATGGTGATTACTCAGCTGCTAACCAAGAACGCGTTGCAGATCAATATGTTTCTAGTCGTTATGGTTCATGGACTGCTGCTAAGTCATTCTGGCTAGCTAATGGTTGGTACTAAAATTTAAATTAATTATGAATGTCTCTTAGGAGGCATTTTTTTTGTAGTTATACCTCAAATAGTACCAAAATGGTGCACAATATGGTAATATTGAATGTGCATAAACGGGGATGTTTATGGATTCGACTGGTATGGGTTGAGATTTGACTGCGTTTCGAAGGTTGCGTCTTCGTTAAAACGCTCAGTTTAAATTATAACTGCAAAAAATAATACAAACAATTTCGCTTTAGCTGCTTAATACCAGCGAGTGAAGATCCAGCCAGGTTTGCTCATGGCTTGATACTGGGTCTAAAAATTAAGTGAGCTCACGCTTATTGCTCCAGTCAGAAGTGATAAGAAGAGATTAATCGGACTAGTTAATCATGTTGGCCCTGATCAGCGGCGAATTGGTTAGCAAATTTCAAATAGTTGATTTATGAACGTAGACGTCAGATTGGCAACATGCTAGGACAGGGGTTCGACTCCCCTCATCTCCATAATGAGTATTTCAAAAATGTGTTATAACTACTGATTATTCAGTGGCTATGACGCATTTTTTATTTTAATAAAAATCGCTTTAATTGACAGCGCTTACAAAATGGTGATACGGTTCAGTCAGATATAAAATTTCTGTCTAAACGAAAGGGAGTATTTTTATGGATAAATTAAAGGGAAAAGTCGCAATTATTACTGGTGCTTCACAAGGAATGGGCGCTTCGCATGCTAAATTATTCATTGCTGAAGGAGCTAAAGTTGTTATCACCGATATCAACGCAGATAAGGGTGAAAAATATGCTAAAGAATTAGGCGAAAATGCGTTGTTTATCAAACAGGATGTTGCTAGTGAATCAGATTGGAAAAACGTTGTTGATACGACCGTTGATAAATTTGGTAAATTAGATATTCTTGTTAATAATGCTGGTATTACGGTTGCTAAATCATTATTTGATGTTAGTGTTGATGATTATGAGAAGATTTTTAAAATTAATCAATTAAGTGTTTTCTTGGGAACTAAGTATGCTGCGCAAGCAATGAAGGAACAAAAACAAGGAAGTATTGTTAATATTTCATCATTGAATGGCTTAGTTGGCGGTGCAATTGGGTATACAGATACTAAATTTGCAGTCCGTGGGTTTACGAAGGCAGCTGCCTTAGAGTTAGCTCATTATGGCATCAGAGTTAATTCAATTCATCCGGGGGTTATTTCTACTCCAATGATTCATCAAGGTGGAACTGAAGATAAAGTAGCTCAGTTTGCTAAAATGATTCCAATCCAACGAATTGCGGAACCAGAAGAAGTTTCAAAGATGGTTTTATTTGTAGCCTCCGATGATGCTAGTTATTCTACCGGTTCGGAATTTGTTATTGACGGTGGAATTAGCGCTCAGTAATTATTAAATTATTCACTTAAAACAATATTATGAAGTTTAATTCTAATATTGTTTTTTATTTTAAAAAAATACTAGGATGTCCAATGACAGCCTAGTAGAGTGCAATTATTATTTTGAAATTTTAATTTGACGATTTAATGATATAACTAAAATTATGACAACAATTATGATGCCAAGATTAGTCCACATGGCAATTTGATTACCCATTAATGTCTGATGAATTGTGTTATGGTCGGGGAGTAAGCGTGAACCTGTAGCCAACATCACTGCCATAATCGTGGTACCCAGAGAACCGGAGTATTGTTGGAGAGTATTGAAGATTGCATTGGCATCTCCAATTTGAGATTTAGTTACCTCTTGCAATCCGAATGTTAACGAGTTATTGAATATAAAACTAAAGCCAATCATATAGAAAACATTGAAAATGATAATTGTTAAAACATTCAAGTGCTGTGCAAAAATGGCAAAGCATAGGGTCGATAATAGTAAGAACAAGGCTCCGATGACGAGCGGCTTGTTAAAGCCGACTCGATCCATAAAGTTACCCGCTAATGGTGATAATACGGCTGACACCAAACTACCTGTTAATAAAAGCATACCTGATACTAATGAATCTTTTCCTAATGCCAGTTGAGCAAAATTAGGGAGTAAGAAAGCCATCCCGATTTGCACAAATTGAATCAAAAAATAAATTGCTAACACCTTAGCAAAAATTGAATTTTTAAAAACGTTTAATTGAAGTAACGGGTCAGAATCTTTGGCACTTAATTTTACAAACCCATAAATTGCAATTAGGGCAACTAAAACAGGAATGTAAAATTGAGGGTTGGTGAAACCATGTTGACCTGCGCTATTAAAGCCAAGTGCAATTAACACTAATCCAAGCGTAATTAAGATAAATTGACCCAGCGGGAACGACCGACGATGTAAAGTTTGGTTTTGTGGCATATTGAAACTAGCTATTAGCCAACAGATTGTCCCAATTGGAATTGTAATCCAAAAAATAATAGGCCAGCTCATTGTTTGAGTGACTAAGCCACCATAGGTTGGACCTAAAGAAGGCGCCATGGCAATGACCATGCCGGCAGTGCCAGTGAATTTGCCCTGCTGATTAAATGGTATCTGATGCATAATCAGTGAAAAGACTAATGGCATTGCAAACCCAGTTCCAAATGCTTGAATAATTCGTCCGATTAATAAGAGCGAAAGGGATGGTGAAAAGGCACAAATTAAACCACCTAAGACGAAGGCAATTCCGCCAATATTAATGATAGTTTTAGTTTTGAAATTACTTTGAATGTAAGCCGCAATGACCATTGTGGCAGCGACTGCCAACAAATATGCAGTAGTAACCCACTGAACTTGACTAAGAGTGGCATTGAATTGGCGCATTAAGGTAGGAAATGTAACGTTCATTGACGTTTCTACCAAGACTCCACAAAAAGCTACTCCGGCAGTCCCAAAGATAGCGAGTTTTGTTTGTTTTGAAACTTGATTTGATTCTTTTTGCAAAAAAATAACCTCCACATCGAGGAAAAGTACTTCCAACTAAATAAATAGTTAAAAGGTACTTTTCCTTAATCATGTAGGCTAATGTAAGGATATACAAGTACCGAACGGAATCATACCGCTCGTCTTTACCACGACAAATTTTATAATATTGATTATTTTACACTAAATTAGACTAAAAAATCAAAGCTGAATTGACAATTTTAGCTTTGATTTTTTCATTATTCGATTCTTACGGTAATATTTTCTGTCTGTGTTAAGTCAGTGATGTTTTGTAATAAAATTAAAATCCATGCAAATGCAATCATGAATGCAATTAATTCAAAGGCAGTTAATGATAGATAATGAATTCCATAAAATCCAATTGAAGTAGCCGCAATCGCAATTCCAGCACCGATAGATACTAATGTAAATTCTTTAGAAGTCTTCGGTAAAAGCCAGTTAACGCTAATCATCATGGCAAGTACGAAAAGAACGAGTAATTGGGCAAATTGCGTATGAATATTATGGAACGAAATGTCATTTGGAAAAATACCAACTGCAGCAATATCAATAGCCGTTACGGTTAATAATGTTCTTAAAAGTAATAATTTTTTTGAATGCGGAAATGTGGCATGTAAACTAACGAATAAATAGTCAACTAAAGCTATCATTAAGAGAGAAGATAACATGAGTGATAAGTTAAATTGCCATGATTTGTCAGCCATTTGGGTGCCTAAAAAACTAAGGTTATGTTGCCACCAATGACTATTTTGATTACTAAGCATTGAAAGTACAGTACCGCTGATGATAACGGCCATTAGTAAGTTAGTCATAACGTTAGTCGAAACCGATAAGGCAGCTAAAATCATTGAATAGTTAATTAAGGCGTTGAACAAGATAAAAATGATGGCAGAAGTAAATGGATCAAATGATACCCCGTGGAACATCAAACCGATGACCCAAAATAAACCAAGTAGGCCTAAGACTAGGATAACTGCAAATGAAATCACTAATGGAAAATAAATTCGCAGGTATACTCGGGATCCATCTTTAGAAATTCGCTTTCGGTTAAGAAAAAAGAAAATTGAAAAGAAAATAATTCCCGTGATTACACTCCCAAAGATCACCATAGTTGCGATTGAATTATCACCGTGTAGCGGTATTTGATGGACCTTTTGATTAATAAAGACTGCATAGAAAATTAATCCAACAACGATAGAAGTAGGTAAATACCACAAAATAGAAATTGAATTTAAAGCTAACTCTTTTTTATTGGTTAGTTTAACAATAAATTCATTATCTTGGCTGACTATTTTAACTGGATCTCCAGGTTTTAAATTAAGTTTATCGACAACTTCTGCTGGAATGGATAATTTACGTGTTGATGTGGACATTTTTATACCTCAATTATTGGAATTATGTGCTAAATTTTTAAATAAAAAGTTGATTAATAAATCAATGTGATTATAGTAATAATCACTAATTATGTATGATAATTAACAGAATAAATTATATCATAAGCAAGTATTTTAAAATACGAAAATTAAAACTTTCAAAATAGTGAATCATGAAAAAAATGAGTAATTTTTAAAAAGTAAAGTAGTCGTTGTACTATTTAAATGTGATTATTTCTAAATAAGCGGTTTATTTAGATAAATTTAAGCTATTCGATACAAATTATCAATCTTTCTTCACATTCTAATCAATAAAATGCAAAATTTGTTATGTAAATTAGAGATAGTGAAATAAGCTCAGACTATTAAAAATAAATAAAACAAAGTATACTTGCTGAATAAGCGGTAATACAACAGGAGGAGAAATAATGAAACTATTAATGGTGGAAGACAACAAATCGGTATCTGAAATGATGGCAATGTTTTTTAAAAAAGAAAAATGGGATGCACATTTTTCTTATGATGGTGAAGAAGCAATTGAAAAATTCAAAGATGACACTAATAGTTGGGATATTGTAACGTTGGACTTGAATTTACCTAAGATGGATGGAATGCAAGTAGCCGCCGAATTGCGTAAAGTGTCACCCACCGTTCCAATTATTATGTTGACCGCTCGTGATTCAGAAAGTGACCAAGTCTTAGGATTAGAAATGGGTGCGGATGACTATGTTACAAAACCATTCAGTCCAATTACTTTAATTGCTCGAATCAAAGCATTGTATCGTCGCAGCGAGTTAAATACGATTGGTTCATCTGAAGCAGATGAAAGTGATGAAACTTTTGATGTCGTGACCGAAAACTTCCGACTTAATAGTAAGACGCGGGAAGTGTATTTAAATAATGAAGCAATTACTGACTTAACGCCGAAAGAATTTGATTTATTAAAAACTTTAGCAACTAAGCCACGACAGGTATTTTCTCGTGAACAGCTGTTACAACTAGTTTGGGATTATGAGTATTATGGTGATGAACGAACTGTTGATGCGCATATTAAAAAATTACGTCAGAAAATAGAAAAAGTTGGACCACAAGTAGTGCAAACTGTTTGGGGTGTTGGTTATAAATTTGATGATAGTGGAGCTAATCAATGAAATTAATCTATAAACAAATGATGGGCTTTTTTGCAGTTATTTTAACGTGTATCGTAATTGTAGGTCTTTTGTTTATTAACGTTACAACTAAAATGTTATATACGAATACTTGGACGCAATTGCAAAACTATTCGGATAGTTTAATTGAAGACTCAATGCGTTATGATGAAAATACAAAGCAATTTGAAGGCTTAACTACAGTGCCACTTCAAAATAATGCGCGGCTATTAGCTCGTCAAAATGTGCACTTTACAATCTATAGTAAGCAAAACAAAATCAGTTACTCTAGTTCTGAATTTGCAACCAAGGTTAGCAAGGCTGATTGGAAAAAGCTAAAACAAGGCAAAACTGTGCACAAAATGATGGCAACGGCTGTTAAAACCAAAACCAGTTCGAAGACATCGAGTGCTAAGGAAAAAGCAGATGATAGCCGGCCACAAATGACGGAAGTAGTTAGACCGTATTTTTATAAGGGCAAGTTAGTTGCGGTTGTGTCTATTGGTGCCTATGTTTCTGACATTCAAGGGAATGTTCAGCAGATTAAGAATAATTTGTGGATTGCATTTGTAATTTCTTCCTTAATATCATTAATTTTAAGTTATTTCTTTGCCCGTTCAACAACTAAACGAATTGATAAGATGCGAATTGCAACGCATCAAATCACCCATGGTAATTATGATGTGAAGTTGGATTTGAGTGGTCGTGATGAAATTACTGAGCTTTCGAATGATTTTGGTAAAATGGCAGGTTCTTTACAAGAATCACAAGAAGAAATCAAGCGACAAGAAGAACGCCGTCGTCAGTTTATGGCCGATGCAGCCCATGAAATGCGGACACCACTAACAACCATTAATGGCCTACTTGAAGGATTAGAGTACGATGCCATTCCTGAAGAAGATAAGGCACAAAGTATTAAATTAATGCAGAATGATACAAAACGCTTAATTCGACTAGTTAATGATAATTTGGATTATGAAAAAATTAGAACTAATCAGTTTACAATGGAACGTAAAGTATTTAATGCTTCTGAGGTTTTAAATAATTTAAGTGAACAACTGAATAAAAAAGCTGAAAATCAAGGCGATAAGATTAATGTGGATGCACCGGATTCATTAATGACGTATGCAGATTATGATCGGTTTGTTCAGGTGATTTTTAATATTGTACAAAATGCGATTCAATTTACAACGAATGGAAAAATTACATTAGAAGCAGAAAAAGTTGATACTGGAAGTCAATTTAAGATTTCCGATACTGGAATTGGTATGACGGACGAGCAAGTTAAAAATATTTGGGAACGATTCTATAAGGCAGATCGTTCACGAATGAACACGGAATATGGTGAATCTGGTCTTGGACTAGCGATTGTTCATCAATTAGTTGACTTACACGGTGGGACTATTGAAGTAACTAGTGAAATCAACAAAGGAACGACATTTACTATTTATTTTCCAGATCGTGAACATGCTAAGCACTAACTGCATATTAATTAAAAGTAATTGGCCAAATTTAGACCAATTACTTTTTTTTTGCTGATAAACGATAATGTTAACGTTTCCAGAGATAGACCAATTAAAATTTGGACCTTGTGAAATAATTAACAGTTGTGAAACCGATTACATCACTATATAATAGTATAGTCATAGAGAGAAAAGGGAGAATTTTAATTATGTTTATTGCGTTAGCTTTGATTCCAGCATTAGCCTGGGGTAGTGTCGGACTGATCAGTGGTAAGTTGGGTGGAACAGCAATCCAACAGACTTTAGGAATGACAGCCGGGGCCGTGTTATTCGGGATTTTTACAATTGTAGTGTACCATCCAACCCTTACAGGACGAGTTTGGATTTCTGGATTAATGTCTGGTTTATTTTGGGCAGTTGGCCAGAGTCAACAATTTACGTCGATGAAAGCGATTGGTATTTCAAAAACAGTTCCTATTTCAACTGGTTTACAGTTAGCTGGTAACGCTTTAGCTGGAGTTTTACTTTTCCATGAATGGAAAACAACGCACATGATTACCGTTGGAACAATTGCGGTGGTCGTTTTAATTGCCGGAGCAACAATTACATCATTACGTGATCGTAGAGC
Source organism: Paucilactobacillus oligofermentans DSM 15707 = LMG 22743 (assembly GCF_001434315.1). GTDB lineage: Bacteria > Bacillota > Bacilli > Lactobacillales > Lactobacillaceae > Paucilactobacillus > Paucilactobacillus oligofermentans. The sequence continues at coordinate 175,344 of NZ_AZFE01000003.1, forward strand.
TTCCGCAATCGGAGTGACATCATCTCAACCTAATGATGTTTCAACTGGTACCCGAGCAATTATCTTTTCAACATTGGGTTATGTAATGTATACAATTATTGTTAACTATGCCAATGTTGATGCCAAAGCAGTTGTATTTCCACAAGCAATCGGAATGTTTGCTGGAGCAATTATCTTTGCAATGTATAAAAAAAGCGCCAAAGATATTACTGCACCAGTTTCATATAAAAATGTTCTTACTGGTTTAGTTTGGGGTGTTGGTAATTTATTCATGTTCATTTCAATTCCACATGTCGGACTAGCTATTAGTTATTCATTAGCTCAAAGTGGAATCGTGATTTCGACTTTTGGTAGTATCTGGTTCTTGGGAGAAAAGAAAACTAGTAAAGAAATGGTTTATGTTGTGATTGGATCAGTCTTGGTAATCGTTGGTTCAGTCCTACTAGGAATGTTAAAATAATCTTGATTTTTAAAGTTGTCTAGACCAATATTGTGGTGTATAATGATGTTATCAAAAAAAGGAAGAGGTAATTATTTTGGCTCATATTTCATTTGATAGTTCTAATCTTAGTACATTTATTCAACCTAACGAATTAGGTGAGATGCAAGCAATGGTAAATGCTGCCGATGACCAGTTACGTAATGGAACTGGTGCAGGTGCAGAATATACTGACTGGCTACATTTACCAACTGATTATGATAAAGATGAGTTTGCTCGTATCAAGAAAGCAGCTCAAAAAATTCAATCAGATTCAAAAGTGCTAGTTGTTATAGGTATTGGTGGATCATATTTAGGAGCACGAGCAGCAATTGATTTCTTGAATAATGCCTTTTTCCAAGCTCAAACTGATGAAGATCGCAAAGCACCACAAATTTTATTTGCAGGTAATTCAATCAGTTCATCATATGTACATGATTTAGTTCAATTAATTGGCGATCGTGATTTTTCTGTTAATGTAATTTCAAAATCAGGAACTACAACAGAGCCTTCAATTGCTTTTAGAATTTTCAAGGAAATGTTAGTTAAAAAATATGGCGCTGATGGTGCTAAATCACGGATTTACGCTACAACTGATAAAGAACGTGGCGCACTTAAAACGGAAGCTAATTCAGAAGGTTATGAATCATTTGTAATTCCTGATGGTGTTGGTGGTCGGTTCTCTGTTCTAACGGCAGTTGGTTTATTACCAATTGCAGCAGCTGGTGCTGACATTGATAAGTTGATGGAAGGTGCAAGAGCTGCCGAAAATGAATACGTTGATACTGATCTAAGTAAAAACGAAGCTTACCAATATGCAGCTTATCGTAATATTTTGTATCGTAAAGGATATGAAACTGAATTACTTGAAAATTACGAACCAACAATGACTATGTTTGCTGAATGGTGGAAGCAACTAGCTGGAGAATCTGAAGGTAAGGACCAAAAAGGAATTTACCCTTCATCAGCTAACTTTTCAACTGATTTACATTCATTAGGTCAATATATCCAAGAAGGTCGTCGTACCTTAATGGAAACTGTTGTAAAGGTTCAAGAACCAAAACATGATGTTGTGATTCCTAGTGAAGATAGCAATCTAGATGGACTTGAATATTTACAAGGTAAGACAATGGATTATGTTAATGATAAAGCTTATCAAGCCGTTGTTTTAGCTCATGTTGATGGTGGAGTTCCAGTTATGACCGTTAACATTCCAAAGCAAGATGAATTTAGTCTTGGATACTTAATGTATTTCTTTGAAGTTGCCATCGGTGTTTCTGGTTACTTGAATGGAATTAATCCATTTAACCAACCAGGAGTTGAAGCTTATAAGACTAACATGTTTGGTTTACTAGGTAAGCCTGGATTTGAAGAAATTGGTAAAGAATTGAAGAGTCGTCAAAAATAATTTAATGCGTTAAAAAAAGCAGCCGATTGGCTGCTTTTTTTGTTAGAAATTATTAGATAGATAGGTCTTTAGTTCATTATTTGAAAGCCCAGAAGATAGCCCAATCAACAATTTAAGGCGTGCTTTTTGTCCGTTAAGTCCATTAACAAAATTAACACCCATGTTTACTAATTCCTCACCACCACCTTGATAGGTGTAAACCGGTTCGGGATTGCCGCGATAACCCCGCGCAACGAGATAAACAGGAATATCATTATCAATTACAGTTTGTAGCGCAGGCAGAACGTTTGGTGGCAAGTTACCAGCACCGGTACCTTCAATAACTAATCCATTAGCATGCTTTTTAGCAATATGGATAAATAAATCGGCATCCATTCCAGTGTATGATTTTAATAGATAGACATGGCTTACTAATTTATTGATTTTAACGGGAGCAATTAATTTTGTCATTGAATAAAAAACAACTGAATCATGTAAGACTTCGCCAATTGGTCCATTTGATGGTGATTCAAATGTGGCCACGTTTGTTGTGTGTGCTTTGGTAACGAAACGAGCAGCGTGAATTTGATCATTTAATTCGACTAGGACACCTTTTTGCTTAGATTCGTCATTAGCAGCGATTCTAATGGCGCTTAATAGATTATGAAGTCCATCAGAGCCAATTGCATTTGATGAGCGCATAGCCCCAGTTACGACGACTGGTTTGTCTGATGATAAAGTTAAATCTAAAAAATAAGCTGTTTCTTCTAAAGTATCGGTCCCGTGAGTAACAACGAAACCATCGTAATTTGGGTATTCATTTTTAATTTTAGTTTGCAACTGTAACATTGTCTCTGGTGTCATATGTGGTGAAGGGAGATTCATAAATTCTTCTGAAGTAACGTGTATATCTTTATCAGATAAATTATTCTGTTTCATTAACGGATTACTTGAGTTGGTATTAACCGCACCGGTATTATTTTCAGACATTGAGATAGTTCCGCCAGTGTGAATAACGAGAATTTTTTTCATGGATAAACTCCTTTATAGTTAATAGGGTAATTATAGTTGAATTAAGATACTTTGCAATGTAGTGTACAATTTTTTTCATAGATGTTACTATCATTGAGTAATTAAATATTTTTCACACTAGGGGCGCCAATAGGCTGAGACGATTAAATTCGAACCCTTGAACCTGATCTGGATGATACCAGCGGAGGAAAGTGTTGGAACCCTAATTCTGAAATTATGGGCTCTTCTAGTGTGTACACTCACTTAGGAGGGCTATTTTTTATGCATAAAAGAATTTATCGTTTAACTTTAACCGCACTATTTGTGGCATTTGGGGTCGTTGGAGGAAGTATGTTTGAGTTTACGGTAGGGGTTGCCAAGGTTGCACCAATGCAGCATTTGATTAATTTAATGTCGGGAGTAATTCTTGGACCTTGGGCAGCGTTAATCCAAGCATTCTTGACATCGTTAATTCGTAATATTATGGGTACTGGAACAGTGTTAGCATTTCCAGGGAGCATGATTGGGGCATTTTTAACGGGCTGGATTTTTCAACGAACAAGTAAATTAATCTTTGCATCCTTAGGTGAAATTATTGGTTCAGGAATTATTGGTGCCATCGTTGCTTATCCTATAGCGAGTCTCTTTTTAGGAACTAAGGGTGCACTATGGGTTTTCATGCCAAGCTTTTTTATCAGTACTTTAGTGGGTGTAGTAATTGGATATGGAATTCTAAAGGTGATGTGGAAAACAGTAATTGTGCCACAACTAGCTAAGTTTAAACAAGAATAGCTATATCGTTATTTTTTGAGGAATGTAAATAATTTGGTATCATTTAATCAAGTAGTCAGTAATCAACTTGATTGGGAGGAAAATATGAAATTTTATGATGAGTATCTTAGTAAGATAGATGATCAAGATCATCGAATTATTTTAGAAACAGTGCTCAATTGGGTCAGTGATAATTACCCGAATTTAGGTGGCAAAATTGCTTGGAATCAGCCAATGTTCACTGATCATGGAACTTTTATTATTGCCTTCAGTATTGCAAAAAATAACTTTGCATTTACACCAGAAGCATTCACGTTAGCTAAGTTTAAATCTGAAATTGAAAAAGCAGATTATAGCTTTACGGATAACATTATTCGTATTCCATATAATGCTAAAATCGATTTTGAATTAATTGGTAATATGATTGATTTTAATATTCAAGATAAACAAGGTTATACTAAATTTTTTAGATAAATAATTGTTGGTAGGATTAACGTATTTGGTTAATCCTATTTTTATATTGTTAACAATATAAATGAAATAAGTTTGACCATCTGATGTATAATTTAGGCAATTATAAGTTATAAAAATATAATAAGGTGGATAATGAAAAATGGTTTATACAGTTGGTTTCTTTGTTGCTTTTTGTGGACTTTTAATTATGTTATTTGGAATTAAAAATTTTTATTCAAACTTGAATAAATGGAATCGACTTGGGTTTATTTTGCTATGCTTAGGTCTGATATTACCAATGATTTATGGATTCATTGATGGAATTAAAAGTAGCTTTTAATTATGTAGATCAATTAATCAAAAATTGACACTGTATCATTTGAGGTAGTATAACAAACAATAATTAATACAAAGAAGATGGACAATGATGGAAGTTTATGATGGTGAAGCGCTTAATATACTGCACACAATTGGCTTGGATACCTTATATCCAGTCATTCGGATAGAACTTGAATTTTCACAAAGCCTATCTAAGTCTCGATTTGAACATGCGTTAAAAGGAGTTTGTAAGGTGGTTCCTGAAATCTTATATCGCTATAATATGCAAACTAATCAATGGTTTAAAATCACTGATAAAGTTTTTGATTTAGTGATTGAAGATGTTAGAAATGTTGATGAGCACGCTAAAGAATGGGACTTGATGAAAAATCCACAGTTACGCGTTTATTGGAATGAAACGACAACGGGTACACGATTAATTTTTTATGTGAGCCATATTTTGACAGACGGGGCAGGAAGTAAGCAATTATTATATTTGATTGCGAAAGCTTATACAGATGGCGAAAATTCAATTCAAAATATTCGTAATAATCAAAGCACTGAGTGGCTTGAAAAACTAGTTGAAAAGCACCAGAATACTAATGATAAAAAAGATAACAATTTAGACGAACTCATGTCATTGCCACAAATTAAAAGTGATACGCCTACAGGCCTTAAAGTTGGTTCGGCAACGTTGACGAAGCTGCAAACGGAACAATTAATTCAAGCTACACATCTTGCTAAAGTAACGGTTAAATGATGTAGTTATGGGTGCATTTGGACGTGTTATTCAGAGCTTTGCAGGTACACAGAGCATCAATTTAGTTTGTCCAACCGACTTACGCCAATTTAACACCACAGCGAATAATGTTGTTCAAATTGCTAATCTTACTTCGCGGTATACTTTGGCAATCAATACAGAGTTAACTGAACCTTTTCCGAATTTAATACAGCGAATACATCAAGAAATGGTGAAAAAAAAGAATCAGCGACAATGTTTTGATGCGCTTTCTAGTTTATTAAGGGATTACCATTCAAAACCGGTTGAACAACTAGAAACTATTGTTGATGATAATTACCAGATTCGCGAAATTGCGTATACTAATTTTGGGGTGCTTGACAAGGAACATTTAAACTTTGGTGATATTTCAGTTAAATCATTAATTATGACTGGTGGGTTTAGGAGGGCGCCAATGTTTCAAATTGCTACAGGTACTTTTGATGATCGGTTAACGTTAGCTTTCAATATGAATGGTACTAACAGTGAATACTTATTTGGTATGGCATTAGCCAGAAATGTTGCCATTATTATTAACAATTTTAGTCTAGAAACATTATCGATTGAGAGTTAATAGTGTATTTGTGGTATAAGTAACTAAGCTGCTCCATCGGGTAACTAATTTGAGTTAATGATTATGAAGCACTTCAAAAGAACCTTATGATTTATTGTTTACGTATTAAAAAATGACTACCGGTCTTTACACTGATAGTCTAAACATGTAAGTAGTGTTATCTCGTGGAAAGCTAATCCTTCTGGGTTAGCTTTTTTAGTGAATTGTTAATATACAATATCGCTATCTATACTAAGCAAAATATTCAGGTAGATATCTTATCAATAATCCCTAAAAATATTGTAGTATTAGAAAATAAAACGTGTAAATTAATACTTTTTCTGTTTATTGGACTACGTAAGTGTATTCTCACAAGGTTTTAAGTTATATGTTCTTTGTCTCTATTTACATAGTAATAATTGAAAGTAATAAAAAACCCGTTATATCAATGTTTATTAACATCAATGATAACGAGTATTTACTAACAATTGGGCATACTGGGTTCGAACCAGTAAATTGCGGATTCAGAGTCCGGTGCCTTACCAATTTGGCTAATGCCCAATAAGAACTTTGATTAACGTAACACTAATATTATACAGAATTGAAATTTTACAATCAATAGCTATAGACTAATCAGTTAATCTTTTCATTGTCATTTGTTATAATATACGAGAGTTGAAAGGGGAATTTATCATGGCTAGTAATTCAGATTCGATTTATCATGTTTTAACATATATGAAGCAGCATCCAGATGTAATTAATCAACAACCACTAGAGTATACGAATGTAATCAGGCTTAATATTTCAGATAAAATTAAAGTAGCCGATGCAGATATTTATTTTCCAGACCAAAAATTAATGGTTAATCGCTTTACACCAGATTTTGTGGCTAAAAATGGTGATTTACTAGATTACTTTTATGAAATGACTAACCAGGAAATTCCTAATTTTCACGATGTCTGGGTCACAACTTCACATATTCTTGACAAGAGTACTTATTTACTCGAACTATCTTTTGAATAACTCTAAATATCATTGACATTCGCGACGCTAAATAGCTATACTAGTATAGTAAATTTGCCCGCTGGTCAAATTGGTTAAGACGTGGCCCTCTCAAGGCTAAGTTACGGGTTCGATCCCCGTGCGGGTGATTTTAATGTAGTGGTCTGTTATGATACGGTGTTAAATCGTTGATGTGACAGGCCTTTTTATTTTAATAAATGGTGTTAATAGTATTAGATATTTAGGAGGAGTAGTTAATGCCCAAGCACTCGAGAGTTAAGCATACTTATAATTTCTATAGAAAAAGGCGTAATGATCCTAATTGGCGTGATGATTATATATATGTAAGGGATAAACGTATTATTAAATTTTTATTAGTGACAGTAGTATTATTATTTTTGGGATTAGGGTACATATTTTTTTACGGTGGTAATTCACAAGAACCGAGTTCTGAAGAATCAGCTAGTGTTGTTAATAGTGACAGTTCGTCAAGTAATAAAATAAGTAGCTCAGAATCAATAGAAACTGATAATGATGCTGATCCAGACGAGTATCAAGTTACTAATAAAATTGGTAACTATACCGTATCTACTGAAGAAATAAACGCTAATCAAACATATTCAGTTAATATCCATGCAGGAAGTAATAGTGCTGAGCCTAAATATAGAGGGATTAAATTTGAACTAGATGATGTAACTGGTGATGGAATATTTACAGATTTAGGAAATAGTTCTATACCTTCTAATGAAAGCCAAACTGCACATTATCAACAGATTAAAACTAAGAAAATTGAAGTTATTAATGCGGATAATGAAACAAGAACAGTAAAAGTTAATACTGCTGTGATAAATAATAGTGGAAAAGTAATATCTTTTGTATTTAAAAGAAGTAATGGTAACGTATCAGTAACTTGGAAAAATGATAGAGGATTAATTGAAGCTATTCCAACCGATGAAATATCATTCAATTAATGTGTACAATCATAAAATAAATGATCTTAAAATATGGAGGCAATTATAAATGGCAAAAGTAAAAGCAACAGATATTGATTTTAATAATCTAGGATTTAACTATTTTGACTTACCATATCGTTTTCAAGCAATTTGGAAAGATGGTAAATGGAGTGAGGGTGAACTTACTGAGGATGCAGAAGTTCACATTAGTGAAGGATCAACGGTTCTTCATTATGGACAGTCGGATTTTGAAGGTTTAAAGGCTTATCGAACTAAAGACGGTTCAGTTCAGTTATTTCGTCCCGACCGTAATGCTAAACGGATGCAAGATTCATGTGCACGGATGATGATGCCAGCCTATTCAATTGACAAATTTATTGAAGCAGTTAAACAAGTAACGAAGGCTAATGAAGATTTTGTTCCTCCATATGGAACTGGTGGAACATTATATTTGCGCCCTGTAATGTTTGGGGTTGGCGATAACATAGGGGTTCATCCAGCTGATGAATATATTTTGCGGATTTTCGCCATGCCAGTGGGTGCATATTTCAAAGGTGGAATGACACCAACTAGTTTTGTAACCTCTAAATATGATCGTGCAGCGCACCAAGGAACGGGCCAATCAAAGGTTGGTGGTAATTATGCTGCTAGTTTATTACCGGGTAATGAAGCTCATCAAGCTGGTTATTCTGATGTAGTTTATCTTGATCCAATTGAACATAAAAAAATTGAAGAAGCTGGCGCAGCTAATTTCTTCGGAATTACTAAAGATGGTAAGAAGTTTATTACCCCCAAATCACCTTCGATTTTACCAAGTATTACAAAGTATTCATTACTTTATTTAGCGGAACATCGATTAGGCTTGCAAGTCGAAGAAGGTGATATTTTTATTGATCAGCTAGATCAATTTAGTGAAGCTGGTGCATGTGGAACGGCTGCCGTTATTTCACCAATTGGAGCAATCGTTGATGGTGATCGGAAACATGTCTTCTATAGTGAAACTGAAGTGGGACCAGTTACTCAAAAGCTTTATGACACGTTGACGGGAATTCAATTTGGCGAAATTGAAGGTCCTGAAGGTTGGATTGTTAAAGTTGATTAGTATTTAATTCCACAAAAAAAGATTTCTATTCCAATTAAGGAGTAGAAATCTTTTTTGCTACATAAACAGTGAAACCAGAAGGACGGATCCTAATCCAGAAAGTCCAATCACACTAGTTAAAGTAGTCCAAGAAATAAATGTTTCTTTTAAGGTTAAACCAAAGTATTCTTTAATCATCCAGAAACCAGCATCATTAACATGGTCCATGAAGACACTACCAGCACCAATTGCGAGCACAATCAGTACAGGATCAACAGTAGAACCAGCTACGATTGAAGTAACTAAACTTGCACCGGTAATTGAAGCTACGGTTGATGATCCAAGACTAATCCGAAGAAGGGCAGTAATTAGCCAAGCCACGATGATTGGTGAAAGGCTAGTATTGCTGAATAGCTGACCAATATAATCGGCAACGCCACCATCAACAAGTACTTGTTTGAAGGCTCCACCACCACCAATGATTAGTAGCATCATGGCAATTTGTTTGATTGATTCTGACATTGCATTACCAATAGCAGTAATCTTTAAGCCACGGAAAATACCCATGGTAAAGATCCCAACGATTAATGAAATTAACATTGCTTGATCGGGTGATCCAATAAATTGAATAATTTGAAAAGCGATTGATTTATTGGGAATAATGAATGAAAGAATAGTTTCGATTCCGATTAATAATACTGGAAGTAAAGCGGTGAAAACACTGATACCAAAACCAGGAGTTTCTTCTAATTTAAATTCTTTATATTCACCTAAAACTGAGATATTAATGTTTTTCCGATATACTTGTGGATAAAATTTGTGTAGACACCAGTTAAAAATGGGTCCGGAGATAATAATAGTTGGAATTGAAACTAAAATTCCAATTAATAAAACGTGTCCAAGGGGTGCATTTAAAACCTGAGCAACCGCGGTTGGTGCAGGATGCGGTGGTAAAAATCCATGGGCAACATTTAAAGTTGCAGCCATTGGAACCCCTAAATACATTAACGGAAGGTCAACTTCACGAGCAATTACGAAGATAATTGGTAGTAAAACAACCAAGCCAACTTCAAAGAATAGAGCTAATCCAATAATGAATGAAGTTAAGATAACGGCAATTTGAATATGTTTTTTTCCAAAAACTTGAATTAGTTTGTTGGCAATTCGATAACCACCACCAGCATCAGAAATTAATTTTCCGAGCATTGATCCAAATCCAAAAATAATAGCTAAATGGCCTAATTGACCACCAATACCAGTTTCGATACTGGTAGAAATTTTAGCGACGGGAATTCCTAATGCAATTCCAACGGCAAAAGCAGTAATTACAAGTGATAAAAATGCATTAAGCTTTAGTTTAGTAATTAAAAATATTAATAAAATAACGCCAATTACAACGGTTATTAGGGGCATGTTCTTGTTCTCCTCATAAGGGGTAATAGTGCAGCGACAAAAATAAATTTTAGTACGTTATTACTGAATTGAATTACATCGCATGAATATCAATAATGATGGCTATATTTAGGTTTAAAGTTCCTTTCATGTTTTTTGCTTTGTAACCGTTAACAAATATACGGAATGTTGATACAAAAATCAACTAATAAGGCTAAACGATTAAACACTTATTTTTTGACTAAATAGAAGAAGGCTAATTTAGTTGACAAGTTTATAAGTTGAGAGTAAATTAGTTAATCGTTAGGTACCTAAGTATATATTGGGAGGTTAATCAATGACGAAGAGTTATGAGGACTTATCACATCAGATGTTTAATGTCATTGGTCTAATGCGCAGAGCGAGTTTAGCGAGAAGCTCTGAACAACATGGAATTCATCATGGTCAAGGCCATTTACTCAGCGTTTTAATGGAACATGATAATTTATCGCAAAAAGAATTAGCAGATGTCGTTCATATTAGAGCAGCTTCAGTGACGGATTTGCTTGAAAAAATGGAACACGAGGGATTAGTGATTAGGACTAAAGATGAAAAAGATCGCCGAATCACGCGAGTTTCAATTTCTGATAAAGGTCGCCAATTTTTAATTAAAAACAATTTGATCAGGCATGAAGTTAATGAAGTTGTTTACGGTGACCTTAATGATGACGACTTAGAGCAACTCGATATGATTTACCAAAAAATTATTAATTCGCTATCTAAAGATCTTGAATCGAACTGCGATTAAATAAGTCCGACAAAATGAATTACAAGGAGAAAGCTATTGTTTAAAATTGCACGAAAAAACTTTGCATTATGGGCTGTTGCGCTAGCCGTATTATTTTTGTTAATACAAGTCAGTGCAGATTTATATTTACCAACAATTACTTCAGATTTGATTGATAAAGGAATTGCGCAGAATGATCATGCGTATATTTGGCGTCAAGGTGGGAAAATGTTGGTGGTTTCTTTATTAGGTTTGTTAGCGGCTGCCGCTAATGTTTATTTTGCATCAACGCAAGCAATGAAAGTTGGACAAAAATTACGAACACAAATCTATTCGAAAATTATTAATTTCTCAAGTCGTGAGTTTACTGATTTTGGTGATTCATCATTGATTACACGAACAACCAATGATGTGATTCAGATTCAAAACGTTTTGGTAACAATGCTAAGAATGATGTTGCAAGCGCCAATTATGTTAATTGCCGCGGGCGTCTTGGCATATAATCGTGAAGCTAAGCTAACATCGGTATTTTTAATTTCATTACCATTATTAGCAATTAGTGTTATAGCAATTATGTATTTTGTGGTGCCACTATTTAAATCAATTCAAAAGAAAACCGATCGCATTAATTTAGTTTTTCGTGAAGGATTAACGGGAGTACGTGTAATCAGGTCATTTAATCAGGATCAATTTGAACAAAATCGATTTGATGAAGCCAATAAAGATTACACAATGACTTCAACTAAGGCCCAAACAATCGTGTCATTTATGTTTCCAATTATGACCCTAATTCTTAGTGGCACCAATATTGGAATTATCTGGTTGGGTGGACACTTGATTGGTGATATGTCGATGCAAGTTGGTAATTTAGTTGCTTTCATGACATATGCTACTCAAATTTTAATGAGCTTTATGATGCTTTCAATGGTCTTTGTGATGATTCCTCGTGCACAAGCTTCGGGTCAACGAATTAACGAAGTTTTAAATCGTGAAAGTAGTGTGAAAGATGCTACTGGGGATGATTTAAAGGTATTTGATCAAACTAAACCAGCTTCATTGGAATTTGATCATGTTGATTTTAGTTATCGTGGTGCTGAGAACAAGGCATTAGAAAACATCAATTTTAAAGCAACGGCTGGTCAAACGGTAGCCATTATTGGTGGAACGGGATCAGGTAAGTCAACGTTGGTTAACTTGATTCCTCGTCTATTTAGTGCAGATCATGGTGAAATCAAGGTTAACGGTCAAAATAATGCTTTGATTAGCCAAAATGAATTACATCAAGCTATCTCAATAACACAGCAAAAAGCCGTTCTGTTTAAGGGTACAATCCGTTCAAACATGCAATATGGTAAAGCTGATGCAACCGATGATGAAATTTGGCAAGCACTAGAAATTGCGCGCTCACGTGATTTTGTTGAAGAAAACGGTGGGCTAGATGCGACTGTTGAACAAAATGGGGATAATTTCTCTGGTGGTCAACGTCAACGATTAGCAATTGCACGAACAATCATTAAGTCAGCATCAATTTATATTTTTGATGATTCATTTTCTGCATTGGATTTCAAAACTGATGCGGAATTACGATTAGCATTGAAAGATGATAAAAATGTTCAAAAAGCTGTTAGTGTCATTGTGGCTCAACGAATTTCAACGGTTGCCGATGCTGATTTAATCTTAGTTATGGATGATGGTAAAGTAGTTGGTCAAGGAACACATGCTGACTTGAAAGCCACTAATGAAACGTATCGACAAATTGTCGAATCACAAATTCGGGAAGGGGATGGACAAAATGCATAATGGTCATCACGGGTCTAAAGGACCAATTGAAAAGCCACGTCATTTCTGGCCAACCACTAAACGATTATTTAAATATATGAAACGTTGGGTACCAGGGGTAATCATGTCGATTATTCTTGGTGGTGTATCGGTTATTCTCTCCGTTAATGCACCTAAGGTATTAGGGAAAGCGACCACCGAAATTTACGTGGGGGTAACTAAGGGATTCGCTGAAATGAAGGCAGGCGTACACGTTACGAGTTTGCCAATTAACTTTGATAAAATCCTCCAAATTTTAATTGTTGTTGGACTTTTATACGGAATATCAGCACTCTTTAGTATGGTTCAACAAGTGGTCATGACAAGGATTTCACAAAAAGTAGTTTATCAACTACGTAAAGATTTTAAAGCGAAGATGCAACGCGTACCCGTTAGTTACTATGATACCCATTCAAATGGTGATTTAATGAGTCGTGCCATTAATGATATGGATAATATCGCGGGTACACTACAACAAAGTTTGGTTCAAATCGTGACCAGTGTTTTGACTTTCGTTGGCGTATTGTATTTTATGCTGACAATTAGTTGGAAATTAACCTTGTTAGCGTTAATTACTGTGCCATTGAGTTTGATTATTGTCGGGGTGATTGCGCCTAAATCACAAAAACTATTTGCTAAGCAACAATCCAGCTTAGGTAAACTAAATAATCAGGTTGAAGAAAATTATGCTGGTCATACGGTGGTTAGAACGTTTAACCATGAAACGGATGCAATTGATAGTTTTAATGAACAAAATGAAAACTACTATAAAGCTGCTTGGAAAGCTCAATTTTTCTCAATGTTAATGTTCCCAATGATGAATTTCACGAAGAATATTACTTATTTATTAGTTGCAGTGGTGGGAACGATTGATGTTGCTAATGGAAATATTACTTTAGGTAATGTCCAAGCAATGTTGCAATATACTAATCAACTTTCGCAACCAATTACACAAGTTGCTAACTTATCAAATACAATTCAAGCAACCATCGCATCAGCTGAACGGATTTTTGAAGTCCTTGATGAACCAGAAATGGAAGATAATATTCAAGCTGATGCTAAACCAATTGATTTAAATGCGAAAATAATTTTTGATGATGTTGAATTTAGTTACGATGAAAATCCATTAATTAAAGATTTCAACCTGTTAGCGCCAAAGAATGACATGGTGGCGATTGTGGGACCAACCGGAGCCGGGAAAACAACAATTATTAACTTGTTAGAACGATTCTATGATATTCAAGGTGGAAATATCTACTTAGATGGTCAAGAAACACGAAATATGACGCGTGAAGAAGTTCGCAGTCATTTTGCGATGGTTCTACAAGAAACTTGGCTATTTACAGGATCTATCTTTGACAATATTAAATATGGTAATGAATCGGCAACTGATGAAGAAGTTTATGAAGCTGCTCGTTCAGCACATGCTGATAGTTTTATTCGTCAACTTCCCGATGGTTATGATACGATATTAGATGAGTCGGCTTCTAATATTTCACAAGGCCAGCGTCAATTAATTACCATTGCTCGAGCATTTGTCGCCGATCCTGAAATTTTGATTCTGGATGAAGCTACGAGTTCAGTTGATACACGAACTGAGTCGTTAATTCAAAAAGCGATGAATAATCTACAGCAAAATCGAACTAGTTTTGTGGTGGCTCATCGCCTATCGACAATTCGAAATGCAGAGAATATTATTGTTGTTAATCACGGTTCAATTGTAGAAACTGGAGATCATGATGATCTTATGAAACGTAACGGGTTTTATGCAGATTTATATAATAGTCAGTTCCTTGGAAATCAAATTTAAAGGGTAAAAATAAAATGGCACATGAATATTCAGAGACAATTAGACAAATCCATCAATTGGTGGAGGATGGCATTGCTCCTGGAATTTCATATGCCATTTTTGATGCTCATGAAGAAATTAAAGAAGTTTTTGGTTATGCAGAATTAACACCCGAGTTAGAAAAATTACGTCCAAGAATGCAATATGACGTTGCTTCTTTAACTAAGGTAATTGGGACAACAACGTTAATTATGCAATTAGTACAAGAAGGTAAAATATCGGTCGAGGATACTGTTCAAAAGTATCTGCCGGAATTTGGTGATCCTCGAGTTAAAATTAGACATTTATTAACTCATACGTCCGGAATTGAAGGATACATTCCGAATCGTGATGAATTAAGTGCAGAAAATCTAACTAAAGCATTGCTGGCATTACCAGTAAGCGATAATTTTAATCAAACAATTAAGTATGCTGATATTGGTCTTATTTACTTAGGCTGGATTATTGAATATTTTTATCACCAACCAGTGCAGCAGGTGATTCAAACCGAAGTATTAAACAAGTTAGGTATGAATTATTCGACTTTTAATCCGAAAATGAATAATTGTGTGCCTACACAATTACACCCCAATCGAGGATTAATACGTGGAGTTGTTCATGATCCAAAGGCTTATACGCTGGGAGAACATTGTGGAAGCGCAGGGATGTTTTCTACGTTACCAGATCTAACCAAGTTTGCGCATTCGATGATTGAGACCGGGCTAGATGGGTTGTTAACTAAAGCCACCATCGAATCTTTACAACAAGATCAAACACCAATGCAAGGATTTAACGGGCGAACCTTTGGCTGGCAATTATTGCAAGATAAGTCCGATAAGCATAATATTTTGTATCATACTGGATATACTGGTACCTGGCTAATTATTGATGTAAGCACTGATCAGGGATTTGTCTTTTTATCTAATCGAGTCCATCCATCCGATAATAATCAAATCTATTTACCAAGACGAGATGAGATAATTAGCACTTACTTAGCAGAAAAAAGTAAATAATTGTAGTTTTAGTTGTTAATGTTTAAAATGACAATAATGGATTACTGGAAGTCCTCAGTTAATTGAGGACTTCTTTTTTTGGAGGAGATTATGAGAAAAATAATGGGGATGTATCGGCGATATTGGATGCAATTTAGCCAACATTGGGGTTATTTAATTTTATTGACTATTGGAACAAGTGCAATTATTGGGCAAGTTATTGTGCCGGTTTTAACCTGGCTAGTTCAAAGAGCGATGAAAATAGCCAATATTCAATATTTATCGTATACCAATATGATCGATGTAATTATTTCTCATCCAATTTTCGTAATGATTTTATTGCTGATAGTGGTCGTAACCTTAATTACGGCTTATTTACAGTTCACTTTTTGGATGGTAATTATTGCTAATATTCGTATAAATCGAAGATTTTCAACATGGTCAGTTTTAAAAGAAAGAATTAGAGATCTAAAACATCTTCGGATTTCAACGATGTTAGTGACCTTTGCATATTTGATTGTCGTAGTACCATTCGGTAAAGTGCTATTTCAATCGGAATTACTTTCGAAAATTACAATTCCGGTTTTTATTCTGGATGATATGGGGTCGTCAGTCTTCATTTGGGTGCCAATCGTTATTATTACAGCATTATCACTTTTTTTATCGATTAAGATGATAACTTTTTTACCAAGAACTATGAATCGACATTCATCAACAATAACGTTATTAAAGAATAGTTGGATAGAAACAAATAAACGTTGCTTAAAAATTATAATTAAATTAATTGCTAGTTCATTTTTATTGATTTTAGTTGAGATTATTAGCCGTGGAATTTTATATATACTGCAAACCTATTTAGATAAGTATATGCCTTCAATTGCGTTGTTTGGAGCTGTAACAAATTTAATGATTTTAGAAGTAATTAACCAATTTATAATGGCAGTTGGAATTGTTTTTATTATCAATATTGTACTTGATGAATTCAATGGAAAGTTAGTTAATGAAACAAAAATAGTTATTAAGCAAGCTAAGTTTAAAAAATTAAAACGTTTCTCGGCAATTGGCTTAATTCTTATCGTAGGAGGATCGGTTGCCACATATAATTTTTTATATTTTAAAGGTGCTTTAATTGAGCCGCCATTAGTGATTGCCCATCGAGGGGTAGATAACCAAAATGGAGTTCAGAATACAATTCCAGCTCTTGAAAAAACAGCTAAAGAAAAGCCGGATTTTGTTGAGATGGATGTCCAAGAAACTAAGGATCACCAATTTGTGGTGATGCATGATGGTAATTTAAACAAATTGGCTGGTGTAAATAAACAAATTCATGATCTTACTTTGTCAGAATTAACTCGACTAACAGTAAGTGAAAATGGAAAGTCAGCTAAAATTGCTAGTTTTAATGAGTATTTATCAGTAGCAGAAGATAATCATCAAAAATTATTAGTTGAAATTAAAACTTCTAAATATGATAGCCCTAATATGGTATCTAATTTCTTGACAGAGTATCAATCCAGGATGTTGGCGGATGGTAACTATATTCATTCATTAGATTATCCAGTAGTTAAAAAAGTTAAAGATCAGTCGCCTAAACTGATAACGAGTTTTATCTTACCTTATAACTTAGCCTTTCCACGAACGAGTGCTAATGCTTATACGATGGAGGAAACGACATTAACACAAAATTTCATGGATCAAGCACATCAACATGGTAAAAAAGTTTTTGCTTGGACGGTTAATGATCCTGACCAAATGCAACGATTATTATTCTTAAATGTTGATGGTATTATTACTGATGATACTTCGACTCTTCAGGAAGTTATAACAGATAATAAGGATCATCCGTCATATGCTAATCAATTAATGATTTATACAAATCAATTAAATGGTATTAGTGGAACAGCGCAAAATTAATGTAAGTAGTTAAATAAATAGGACTTCACCCAAATTGGGGTGAAGTCCTATTTATTTAGAAAGTTGGTAAAACTTGATATTGTTCTTGAACTGAAAAATCTTCATTTGGATATTTATTGTGTAGTGCTTTGAGAATCATTCGTTTAGCTAGTAAACCATTACGAGTTAAGATTGGTCCGTGAAAGTATGAACAGTAGGTTTCTTTATAAATGGCACCTTCATAATTATCTTTATCATTATTACCTTTTCCAGAAATAACCGTACCTAAAGGTTTTTCGCCATCGCCAAGGAAAGTCATGCCGCTATGGTTTTCAAAGCCATGATAAACTTCGCCGGTTTCTTCGTTTTTAATGGTAATATCACCGATGAAACGACTATCATGCTGATTTATCGTATAGTGATTTAATACGCCGATACCCGGAATCCGTTCGCCTTTAGCACTAAGGTAATAGTGTCCTAATAATTGATAGCCACCACAAATTGCAAGCATTGGTTTATCATCATTAATGAATTTTTGAATTTCAACTTTTTTACTTTGAATATCTTTTGAGACAATAACCTGCTCGTAATCTTGACCACCACCGAAAAAAGCAATATCAAAATCAGTATCATCGAAGGTATCTTCAGTGCTAACAACGGTTGTTTCAATTTCTGTATCCATTTGGCGGGCGTAATATTGTAAAGCTAAAATATTACCAACATCGCCATAAGTATTTAATAAATCACCATATAAATGTACAAGATTTAAACGATATTTTGCCATTAAGCATCCATTCCTTCCTTGATTAATTTTTGATCAGCTAATTGATTACGAAGTTGTAAGACGGCAGTGTAAGTTGCCAAAACATAAACTTTTTTAGTTGGAACCTCAGTAATTCGTTGAACAACATCTTTAAGATGAGGTTCAATAATGGGGTCATCAATGCCAGCCACTTTAAGACGGAAAGTAATATCTTTATATCGTTCGCCACCAGTAATGAATTGTGGAATATCATGTTCTTTTAGTTTTTCAAAATTACCATCCCAAATCCAACTAGTATCAATACCGTCAGCGTAATTGGCGTTTAATAAACCAACAAATGAAAATGGGTCATTATCAGATAAAATCATATCAATAACTTGATTTAAGCCAACTGGGTTTTTAACAAGGATTAATGTAACTTGTTTATCGCCAACGTTAATAACTTCTTGGCGACCAAAAACACGGCTATCATTTTCAAAAGCATTACGAATTTTATCAGCGGGAACGTCTAGGAAACGGCCTAGAGTGTAGGCAGCTAAAGCGTTATAGATGTTGTAGGTTCCACCAATTTGAATTGAGAAAGGGTCGCCGTCAATTTCAAATGAAGAACTTGTTGGCGTGAGTTCATTAATTTTAGTTACTTGATGTGCTAATTTAGGACGTTTGAAATCACAATTTGGACAGAAATAATCGCCAAGATTGCCATAAGTAATGAAACCATAATGAAGAATGTGATTACATTTAGGGCAAAGGACACTATCTGTGTTGGAAGGGGCTTTAATGTCACTTGTAGGAAGATGATTAAAACCGTAGTAAATAATTTTATTTGGTAATTTCTTTGAGTTGAAAATCATTGCGTCGCCATTAGCGATGATAGTAGCTTCAGGGGCATTAGCAACGCCATCGAGAATCTTTTGGTAGGTTGTATATAATTCGCCATAACGATCCATTTGATCACGAAACAAGTTAGTAAAGACAAAGGCAATGGGCTGAATATGTTTAGTGACCTTAACCACATTGGCTTCATCAACTTCAAGCACAGCAATTGGTTTACCATTTTTTGATTTAGGTGCAGTAATGAAAGTTGTCACAATTCCTTGTTCCATATTAGAACCAGTTGGATTAGTAACGACTTGATCATATTTTTCTTTAAGAACTTTTACGCTAAGTGCGGTAGTAAGTGTTTTTCCATTAGTACCAGTGATAATCACAACGTCATATTTTTGACCAAAGGCACTTAAAATGTTTGGGTCAAGGGCAATTGTGACTTTACCTGGTAGCGAACTACCGCCATGGAAAAAAGTATGTAGAAACCAATAGCTAGATTTTCCAGCAGCAGCAGCCAATGAACTTTTGATTGACATGGAAATTTCCTCCCGTTATACGTTGTTAAATTAAGCATAGACTTATTTTTTTATTTAACTAATTTTGATTACGTAATTTACACAAATTTAATAAATTAATATTGATGTTATTAATAGCTTATTGATAAACCTTGAACCTTGAGTTTATCTAAAAAAGGGCAGATTGTCGAGTAATCTAAGTAAAGTTAGTCATCTATTTCGAAGGATCTGGACTTGTCTGTTCACAAAAACTTTTTTTTTCGGTATACTGTTAAGGACTATGTAAGGAAAAAGGTGAAATGACTTGGCACAATTATTCTTTAAATACGGTGCAATGAACTCTGGTAAATCAATTGAAATTTTGAAAGTTGCTTACAATTATGAAGAGCAAGGCAAGTCAGTAATTATGATGACAAGCGGCATTGATAATCGTTCAGGTGTTGGGATGATTTCAAGTCGAATTGGCTTGAAACGAGAAGCATTACCAATTATGCATGAAACTAATGTATTTGATTATGTTAAAAAAACTAATCCAGATGCAGCTTGTGTGTTAGTTGATGAAGCCCAATTTTTAACCAAGGAACATATTTTACAACTAACTAAAGTTGTTGATGATTTAAAGATTCCAGTGATGACATTTGGATTAAAGAATGATTTTCGTAATGAATTATTTGAAGGCTCTAAATATCTTTTAATTTATGCTGATAAAATTGAAGAAATGAAGACAATCTGTTGGTTTTGTAAGAAAAAGGCCAGTTTTAATTTACGAATGCTTGATGGCAAGCCTGTTTATGAAGGTGAACAAGTTCAAATTGGTGGTAATGAAGCTTACTATCCAGTTTGTCGACGTCACTATTTCGACCCAACTGTTTAGGAAACTAGGAGAAAATACTTAATGAACGAAATATTTGATAAATTACAATCGGTCGCCGATCGTTACGATGAAGTAAATGAATTACTTAGTGATCCAGATATTATTTCTGATACTAACCGGTTTATGGATCTCTCAAAAGAAGAGGGTAATTTACGTGAAACGGTTGAAAAGTATACAGAATATAAAAAAGTGGTTCAGCAAGTTAAAGATGATGAAGAGTTACTTCGTGAAAACTTAGATGATGAAATGGCTCAGTTGACTAAGGAAGAACTAACTGAATCACGTGAACAACAAGAAAATTTAGAAAATGAATTAAAAGTTTTATTATTACCTAAAGATCCTAATGATGATAAAAATATTATTATGGAAATTCATGGTGCTGCTGGTGGGGATGAAGCCAGTCTATTTGCTGCTGACTTATTTGAAATGTATTCACGATATGCTGAAAAGCAAAACTGGACAGTTGAAATCGTTGATCAAAGTCAAACTGAGGTTGGTGGTTTTAAAGAAATTGTACTAATGATTAGTGGTGCTAGTGTCTATTCTAAATTGAAGTATGAAAATGGTGCCCATCGAGTTCAACGGATTCCAACTACTGAATCAGCAGGACGAATTCATACCTCAACGGCAACGGTTGGGGTGATGCCTGAAGCCGAAGACGTGGATATTGAACTTGAAGATAAGGATATTCGGACTGATGTTTATCGTTCATCAGGAGCTGGTGGACAACATATCAATAAGACATCATCAGCCGTGCGGATGACGCATTTACCAACTGGAATTGTGGTAGCAATGCAAGATCAACGATCACAACAACAAAACCGTGCTAAAGCAATGCAAATCTTAAAAGCCCGTGTGTATGATTACTATTCACAAAAAGAAGAAAGTGCATACAATGAACAACGTAAATCGGCTGTCGGAACCGGAGATCGTTCTGAACGAATTCGGACTTATAACTATCCGCAAAACCGAGTTACGGATCATCGGATTGGATTAACTTTGAATAAATTAGATCGAATTATGAGTGGCGAATTGGAAGACGTGATTGATGCCTTGGTTATTGCCGATCAAGCAGAAAAAATGGAGCAACTTCGTGATGAATAATCCAACCTATCGAGAAGCCCTTAATTGGGCTTCTTCTTATATCCAGAGTAATATTGATCCCACAGCACCTGAGTTTTTATTAGAAGCTGAACATGATTGGACGCCAACCCAATTGGTTTTACATCGTAATGATGAAATGATTGATTTTGAATTTGAAATTTTTAAATCTCAGGTTGAACGTTTAATGCAAAATGAGCCAGCTCAATATATTGCTGGGAAGGCCCCTTTTTTTGGACGAACATTTACGGTTAATGATCAAGTGCTAATTCCAGAAAATGAAACTGAGGAATTAGTTGAGTGGGTATTAACGGAATTTGGTGAACAACCATTAAAGGTACTTGATTTAGGTACTGGTAGTGGTGTAATTGGAATTACTTTAAAATTAGAACGGCCAAATTGGAATGTAACGGCGAGTGATATTTCTACAGCAGCTTTAAATGTTGCTACATTGAACGCCAATGATTTAAATGCTGAGGTTGAATTTATCCAGAGTGATATTTTTACTAATTTGGATGAGCAAAAATTTGATTTAATTGTTTCTAATCCACCATATATTGGTGAAGAAGAACGTGATGAAATGGATGAGTCGGTTTTAGAATATGTGCCGGATTTGGCATTGTTTGCGGATAATCATGGTTTAGCAATCTATGAAAAGATCTTTAGTAATTTAAAACAAATCTTGACGCCTCAGGGAGTATTGTTTGCTGAAACTGGATATGGTCAGGAAAAGATGATTAAAAATTTGGCAAACCGTATATTGCCTATGGCGACAGTTGAAACTAAACATGATATTAATGATAAGATGCGAATGGTAAAGATATCCGATTTAAATGAAAGTGACAAGTAAGCAATGAAAACTCAAATTTTTACAATTAAAGAAATTAAGCAAGCTGCACAATTGATTAGTGATGGTCAGTTGGTTGCTTTTCCAACCGAAACGGTTTACGGATTAGGGGCAGATGCAACCAATGAAGCCGCAGTTAAGCAGGTTTATCTTGCTAAGGGCCGTCCTAGCGATAATCCATTAATTGTTCATGTGGCTGATATTGAAACGGTGGAGAAGTATGCCAAAGTTATTCCCGATAGTGCTTATCAATTGATGAATCATTTTTGGCCAGGATCATTAACGATGATTTTTACATTGAAGGATGGAGTACTATCAAAATCAGTTACGGGTGGATTAAATACGGCTGCCTTTAGATTTCCGGATAATGATGCAACGAGAAAATTAATTGAATTAGCTAATTGCCCAATTGTCGGACCGTCAGCTAATACTTCTGGCAAGCCTAGTCCGACAAAAGCCCAACATGTATATCATGACTTAAATGGAAAAATTGCTGGTATTTTAGATGATGGTGAAACTAAAGTCGGGGTTGAGTCAACGGTAATTGATATGTCAACGGATACGCCTGTAATCTTACGACCAGGTGCAGTGACTAAAAGCCAAATTGAAAGTGTGATTGGTTCAATTTCGAATAATCACCATCAAGTAGGTGACAAAGAAGTTCCTAAAGCACCTGGTATGAAATACACGCATTATTCACCCAAAGCACAAGTTACTATTTATGATCCTAAAGTTGACTTGTCTCGATTAAATCAATGGTTAGATCAGCAGAAACAACCAATTGGCCTTATGATTGCTGATGATCAATTAATGCAAATGAAGTTAAATTCTAATGTCGAAGTTTTTTCTTTGGGTAAATCTTTAATTGATGCAAGTCATCAATTATTTGCGGGATTAAGATATTTTGATGATCAGCCAGAAGTTAACACAATCATGGTGCAATCGTTTGAAGCCAATGACTTAGGGTTAGCTTATATGAATCGTTTAGAAAAATCGGCTGGTGGATCACACTTTTAATTATAAATTTTGACTAGTTTTGGTGTATTATCATATTGTGCTCTAAATACCATTAAATTTAAGGAGAGTGTGCTATGAACTATGCGAAGAAAGATGACCAATTATGGCAATCAATTGCGAAAGAAGAAATCCGTCAGGAAGATACAATTGAATTGATTGCTTCAGAAAACATTGTTTCAGATGCTGTCCGTGAAGCCCAAGGAAGCGTACTTACCAATAAATATGCTGAAGGGTACCCAGGCAAGAGATATTATGGTGGCTGTCAATTTGTTGATCAAGTTGAGCAGTTAGCAATTGATCATGCTAAAGAACTGTTTGGTGCTGAATACGTTAATGTTCAACCACATTCAGGTTCACAAGCTAATTCAGCTGTTTATCAGGCATTTCTTAAACCAGGTGACACGATTCTAGGTATGGGGCTGGATGCTGGTGGACATCTTACACATGGTGCGACCGTTAATTTTAGTGGTAAATTTTATAAGTCATATGGATATGGATTGAATCCGGATACTGAATTATTAGATTATGATGCAATTTTGGATCAAGCAAAAGAAGTTCAGCCACAAATTATTGTAGCTGGAGCCTCGGCATACAGTCGGATTATTGATTGGAATAAATTCCGTGAAATCGCTGACGCGGTTGGTGCATATTTAATGGTTGATATGGCACATATTGCTGGCTTAGTAGCGACTGGGGTTCATCCAAGTCCAATTGGAATCGCAGATGTGGTCACAACCACTACACATAAAACTCTCCGTGGACCTCGTGGTGGAATGATTTTAAGCCAAGAAAAATATGCTAAAAAATTAAATTCAGCAGTTTTTCCTGGAGGCCAAGGTGGACCGCTTGAACATGTAATTGCTGGTAAAGCCCAAGCTTTTTACGAAGACTTGCAACCATCATTTACAACTTATATTAAGCAAGTAGTTAAAAATGCTAATGCAATGGCAGAAGTATTTAACGCTAGTGATAACGTCCATGTTGTTTCTGGCGGAACCGATAATCATTTATTTAATATTTCTTTAGTTGATACAAATGTAAATGGTAAAGAATTACAAAACTTATTAGATAGTGTAAATATCACAACTAATAAAGAATCAATTCCAAATGAACCATTGAGTCCATTTGTAACTAGTGGAATTAGGATTGGAACTCCAGCAGTTACTAGCCGCGGATTTGATGAAGAAGATGCTAAACAAGTTGCACATTTAATCTTGCAAGTGATTAATCAACATGATGATGAAAAGGTCATGGCTGAGGTTAAAAATAAAGTTAAAGAGTTGACAAGTGTACACAAAGTAAATTAATTTGATATTTTTACACAGAACCAGTGATATGTCTGGTACAATAGATATGGAATTTTTATAAGGAGTGTAATCGATTATGGGCAAATTTGAAGTACTTGATCATCCACTAATTCAACATAAATTAACATTAATTCGTGATAAGAACATGGGAACTAAAGATTTCCGTGAGACAGTTAACGAAATTTCAACGCTAATGGCTTACGAAGTATCTCGTGATATGCCACTTGAAGATGTTGAAATAGAGACACCAATCATCAAGACAACTCGTAAACAATTAACAGGTAAAAAAGTTGCAGTTGTTCCAATTTTACGTGCTGGTCTTGGTATGGTTGATGGAATTCTGGATTTAATTCCAGCAGCCAAAGTTGGTCATATTGGAATGTATCGTGATGAAACAACCTTAAAGCCACATGAATATTTTGTGAAATTACCATCTGATATTGATCAACGACAATTATTTGTTGTCGATCCAATGTTAGCAACTGGTGGTTCAGCAATTATGGCAATTGATGCGCTTAAAAAGCGTGGCGCTTCATCAATTAAATTTGTATGTCTTGTAGCTGCACCAGAAGGCGTTAAAGCTTTACAAGAAGCACATCCGGACATTGATATCTATACTGCTTCACTTGATGATTCATTAAATGAAGATGGATATATCG
The DNA here is from genome assembly GCF_001434315.1 of Paucilactobacillus oligofermentans DSM 15707 = LMG 22743. Lineage (GTDB taxonomy): Bacteria > Bacillota > Bacilli > Lactobacillales > Lactobacillaceae > Paucilactobacillus > Paucilactobacillus oligofermentans. Next base: position 200,729 of record NZ_AZFE01000003.1, read on the forward strand.
TTCCTGGACTAGGTGATGCTGGTGATCGCTTGTTTGGAACTAAATAATAAATGAGATTTAAAAGATTGAACTTTGGTTCAATCTTTTTTTATGCAAATCTTTGAAATTATTAACTAACGCTTGCGGTACAATGAAACAGTGATGTAGGAGGAGTAGCATGAAGATACTTAAACAATGGTTTACAAATAAAAAAATAGTTATTTTAATCGTGCTACTAATTATTGGTGGCTGCTCCATGTGGTTTGTTAATCATAATCAAATGTTTTATCACGATACAATTGCTAAAGTTACGAAAGTTGCAACTGATAAGCCACAAAAACAAGTGGATACTTTTAAGAATAAAGACCAAGTAACTCAACAAAAATTAACTTTGCATATATTAAATGGAAATAAAAAAGGGCAAGACATTACTATTAAAAATGAATATTCTGATTCACAAGCAGCAGATCAAAAATATAAAGTTAATGATCAAATCTTTGTAAAGCTCCATCACTATGATGGGAAACTAGGTGGAACCATTCAAGGCTTTAAACGAGACTATGTGTTAGTATTTTTAGCTTGGATAGTCGTCTGTCTGTTAATGATGTCAATGGCTTTTAAGGGGTCAATGGCTTTGCTTAGTGTTATTTTAAATGCGGTGCTATTTATTTTTGCTGTTAAATTGGACTTGCATTGGCAAGGGAACCACGTAATGGCCATTTTTGGCACCTTAGCGGTTGTTTTTTCAGTTCTAACCTTATTACTAGTGCTGGGGCCTAGTAAGCGAATGCTGGCCACTTTAGGGGCAACGATACTAGGTACCGGTATTTCTATTTTAATTAGTCTGGCTGTTTTTGCATTAACTCATGAAAAAGGAATTTATTATGAGTCAATGGAATATGTAACTCAGGTTCCCAGACCTCTTTTTTTAGCAGAAACCTTGCTAGGATCATTAGGGGCAGTTATGGATGAATCAACGGATATCGTCGCTACTTTATTTGAGCTAAAAAGTATTGACCCAAATATCAGTCGGGGACAATTATTTTTATCGGGTCGCAAAGTTGGACAATCAATTATGGGTCCATTAGTAAATGTACTATTTTTAATTTTTATGACGGATACTTTTATTTCAACTTTGTTGTACATTAAAAATGGTAATTCTTGGGGTTATACATTTGCAATGAATATGAGCTTGGGAACCGTTCAGAGTTTAATTAGTGGAATTGGCATTGTACTGGCAATTCCGGTTGCTAGTGGATTGGCTGCATTATTATTAGGAAGGCGGCAATCAGTATGACAACAATTACAGCTTTAGGCTTAGTGCTCTTAATTTTAATGTTAATTATCGGTGGTAAACAAGGGTGGAAAGCTTTTATGAGTTTAATACTTAACTTTGGCTTTTTGTTCTTTGCAGTTATCCTAATTGCATTTCACGTTTCGCCTTTTTTGGTGACCTTAGGAATTGGGATTGTTATTTTAGCAATCACGATTTTTATGGGTGACGACGATTTGCTAACGACACAGACCGCTTTTTATGCCTCGCTAATCGTATTATTAATTCTATTAAGCATAATTGTTCCAATTGAACATTTTGCGATGGTTCAAGGATTCGGTGCAGAAGATTCCGATGCACTAGAAGGAATGTCATTATATATTGGCATGAACTTTTTACAAATTTCAGTGACAACAACTGTTTTAAGTACATTAGGAGCAATTGCGGAAGCATCAATTGCAATTTCAGCTGGTTTAACCGAAGTTATAAGTCAGCATCCACATTTAACTAATCGTCAGTTAATGGCGAATGGAATGTCAATTGGTGAATCAATTTTAGGTACAACGTTTAATACGCTCTTCTTTGGCTTTTTTGGTGGCTTTTTAGCGTTATTTATTTGGTTCATGGGTCTTAATTATTCATTTGGAGAGATTATGAATAATAAAATTTTTGTTTCTGAATTAATTATGATTTTTATTTCGTTCATTGGAGTTATTATTACGATTCCGTTAACGACTTTGGTTATGACACATCAAAGACATAAGAAATTCGTTGACAATGATTAAATAAATCGATACGATAGATGACAACATAAGAGTCCTTTTAATGTGGTCCCGTGAGGCCGCCAAAGGAGACAGTGGAATTTAGTATATCCTTGTTGCCTTTAAATCCTTGCGGGTTTAAAGGCTTTTTTATTTATAAGGAGGATTACGATGGATAAGAAACAAGTCGTGTTAGATATTCATGATCGGCCTAAATTGGGTCAATGGTTGGGATTATCGATTCAACATATGTTTTCAATGTTTGGGTCAACGGTATTGGTACCAATTTTAGTTGGATTAAATCCGGGGATTGCATTATTTAGTTCGGGCGTTGGAACGTTATTATACATTTTAATCACTAAGGGAAAAATTCCAGCATATATGGGATCGAGTTTTTCGTTTATTGTGCCCATGTTAGCTCTGATGAAAGCCGCAGGATATCCTGCAATTGCTCAAGGGACGATTGCAGTTGGGGCAGTATATTTAATTGTTGCTTTGATTGTTAACTTCTTTGGATCGGATTGGATTGATAAGGTTTTACCACCGATTATTGTGGGACCAATTGTAATGGTGATTGGATTGTCGCTTGCCGGTACAGCAGCTAAAGATGCCACGTTAAATGCAGCAGGTGAATATGATATTAAATTGTTCGTGGTTGCATTAATTACATTACTAGTTACGATTGGTTTTAATATGTATCTAAAAGGATTTTTAGGCTTAATTCCAATTTTGTTAGGAATTGTATTTGGCTATTTAATGGCGGTGGTTTTTGGATTAGTGGATTTTACACCGGTTATGAAAGCAAATTGGTTTCAGTTACCATCATTTCAAGTTCCGTTTGTTTCGTATACACCAGAATTTTATTGGGGTGCAATCTTAAGTATGGCACCAATTGCCTTTGTAACGATGACTGAGCATTTGGGGCATATCATGGTTTTAAATCAATTAACGGGCCGTAATTTTTTTAAAAATCCTGGTTTAAATCGAACATTAGCCGGTGATGGAACGGCATCAATTATTGCAGGCTTTGTTGGTGGACCACCGGTGACTAGTTACGGTGAAAATATTGGCGTATTAGCAATTACTAAAGTTCACAGTGTTTATGTGCTTGGAGGGGCTGCTTTTTTTGCAATTGTGTTTAGTTTTGTTGGCAAATTAAGTGCACTAATTGAATCAATTCCTAGTCCAGTAATTGGTGGGATTTCATTTCTTTTATTTGGAGTAATTGCTTCAAGTGGTCTGCGGGTATTAATTGATAAAAAAGTTGATTTTGATAAGAAAAGAAATTTGATGATTGGCTCAACAATTTTAGTTATTGGGATTGGCAATGCCTACCTACAATTAGGGCAATATCAATTCTCTGGGCTTGCTGTTGCAGCGGTTTTGGGAATCATCTTGAATTTAGTCCTACCTGAAGAGGCAGCCAGTGAAAAACAAAACAATCAATAAACGTTGTTCTCATGCACAGTAAGACACATTATCAATGATGTGTCTTTTTTGATAAATACCTTTGAATTTTACCTCAAATGGTGGTAATATCGTTTTATGTATTTTGAGCTGTCAAATAATGTATTATTGATAGAATCTTCAAGCTGTCAACTCACTATATTAAGAACTAAAATTAACAGTTATAAAGAAAAGAGGTGGAATGTACATGGGTGGTGACGCTTATACTTTTAAGCTTTTCGGCCTCATGTTCAACTGGACGAACGTTCTTTCCGGGCTTGCTGTATTTGCAATTGTGTTTTTCTTGTTATTCTGGTTATCTAGAAAATTAACAATGAAACCAACTGGTAAACAGAATGTCTTGGAATGGTTTGTTGATTTCACGAACGGAATAGTTCAAGGACAAATGCCAGCAGAATTTGCGCCAAGGTATAGTTTCTTAGGATTTTTCTTGTTCATTTTTATTTTCGTTGCAAACCAATTTGGACTAATACTTCAATTTGGATGGGGTGGACATGAGTTATTACGGAGTCCAACAGCAGATCCAGTTATCACGATGACATTATCATTTTCAATCATGGTACTGACTCATTTTGTTGGGGTAGCGCAAAAAGGAATTTTTAAGTATCTAAAAGGATATGTAAAACCTTATGCGTTATTACTACCAATCAATCTTTTCGAAGAGTTTGGTAATTTCTTAACACTCGGTCTTCGTCTCTTTGGTAATATTTATGCAGGTGAATTGTTAATGAAGATGATTGCAGGTCTTGCTTTACCAGACGGTCATTTATCACTCGGAGTGATTTATGCATTACCGTTGTCGGTTTTATGGCAAGGATTCTCAGTCTTCATCGGTGCAATTCAAGCATACGTCTTTGTAACATTAACGTCAGTTTATATTTCTCACAAAATTGCTGAGGAATAACACATTTTAAGGAGGATTTAACAATGGGAGCAATTGCTGCAGGAATCGCTGCGATGGGTGCCGCTGTAGGTGCCGGTGTTGGTAACGGTCTTGTTATCGGAAACACTATTTCAGGAATGTCACGCCAACCAGAATTATCTGGTAAACTTCAAGGAACTATGTTCTTGGGTGTTGGTTTGATTGAAGCTATGCCTATCTTGGCTATCGTTATCGCCTTTATGGTTATGAACAAGTAATAATTTTTTTAATATTATATAAGGAGGTAACGATAGGATGTTTGCACAAAGCGTTTTAGCTGAATCGAATAGCTTGTACGTCGGAGACATGATCTTTTACATAGTATCATTAGTAATTTTAATGTTATTAGTTAAAAAGTTCGCCTGGGGTCCAGTTGTCAAGATGATGCAAGATCGTGCTGATAAAATTGCTAATGATATTGATAGTGCTGAAACATCACGTGAAGAAGCAACTAAGCTTGCTGAAAAACGTGAATCAGAACTTCAGAACTCTCGATCAGAAGCAGCTACAATTGTAGGTAATGCTAAGCAAAGTGGTGAAAGCCAACGGACGCAAATCATTACAACAGCACAAAACGAGGCACAAGCACTTAAAGAAAATGGTCAACATGATGCTGAACAAGCTCGTGAAGATGCATTAAAGAGTGCTAAAGACGATGTTGCAAACTTGTCTATTGAAATTGCTTCTAAAATCATTCACAAAGAGCTTAGTGCCAGTGATCAAAAAGCTTTGATTGATTCTTATATTGAAGGGTTGGGTAAAGAATAATGAGTCTTGATAAGATGACAATTGCAAAACGTTATGCGAAAGCAATGTTTGAATTAGTCGTTGAACAAGATCAACTTGACGCAACGCTTGAAGAGTTAACGCAATTACGTGAAGCCTTTAAAGCAAATGATACTTTAACTTCAGTTTTAACTGGTGCTGAATTATCACTTCAAGAAAAGCAATCATTAATTCAAGCTTTGACTAATGGAGCTTCTCCAGTGGTCAGTAACTTGATTCAAATGGTTTTTGATTACGGCCGCATGAATGAAATGGTCGCAATTATTGATGAGTTTGAGCGACGTTATGATTCAAAAATTGGAAGAGTTCATGCAGAAGTAATATCTGCGGTAGAACTTGATGATTCACAAATAGAAAAATTAACTAAGCAACTTGCTTTACGTGTAAATGCTAAAGAAGTTGTCGTAAGTAAACGTATTGATGATTCAATTATTGGTGGCGTAATTGTACGTACTGATAAAGAAATTCTAGACGGTAGTATCAGTTCTAGAATTGAACAAGTTCGTCGTTTACTATTGTAATAACATTTAATTTAAAGAGGTGAGACTTTTATGAGCATTAAGGCTGAGGAAATCAGTTCACTCATCAAACAACAATTGGCTAATTACCAAGAACAATTATCTGTTGAAGAAACAGGAACTGTTACGTATGTTGGTGATGGTATCGCCCGTGCTCACGGGTTAGATAATGCAATGGCTGGTGAGTTGCTCGAATTTGACAATGGCGTATTTGGAATGGTCCAAAACCTTGAAAGCAACGATGTTGGTATCGTTGTTCTAGGTGATTTTACTGGTATTCGTGAAGGTAACAGTGTCAAGCGTACTGGTCGTATCATGGAAGTTCCTGTTGGTGATGCATTATTAGGTCGCGTGGTTGATCCATTGGGTCGTCCAATCGATGGTAATGGTGAAATCAAGACTGACAAGACTCGTCCTGTTGAAAGAAAAGCACCAGGAGTTATGCAACGTAAGAGTGTCTTCGAACCATTACAAACAGGTATCAAAGTTATTGATGCTCTTGTTCCTATTGGTCGTGGTCAGCGTGAGTTGATTATCGGAGACCGTAAAACTGGTAAAACATCAATTGCCATGGATGCAATCATTAACCAAAAAGATCAAGATATGATTTGTATCTATGTTGCAATTGGACAAAAAGAATCAACGGTTCGTAGCCAAGTAGAAACATTACGTCGTTATGGCGCAATGGATTATACAATCGTAGTTTCTGCTGGACCATCTGATCCAGCTCCACTATTGTATATTGCCCCTTATACGGGTGCTGCTATGGGTGAAGAATTTATGTTTAATGGCAAGCATGTTCTGATCGTGTATGATGATTTGACAAAGCAAGCTGATGCATATCGTGAACTATCATTGATTCTTCGTCGTCCTCCAGGGCGTGAAGCTTATCCTGGTGATATTTTCTATACCCATTCACGTTTACTTGAACGTGCAGCTAAGTTGTCAGATGAATTAGGTGGTGGTTCAATGACTGCCCTTCCAATTATTCAGACACAAGCTGGTGATGTGTCAGCATATATTCCAACGAATGTTATTTCCATCACTGATGGACAAATCTTCTTGGATTCAGATTTATTCTATGCTGGTACTCGTCCTGCCATTGATGCCGGAACTTCAGTTTCACGGGTTGGTGGAGATGCACAAATTAAGGCTATGAAAAAGGTTTCAGGAACATTACGTTTGGACTTAGCATCATATACTGAACTTGCATCGTTTGCTCAATTTGGTTCTGATTTAGATACATCAACACAATCTAAATTAAATCGTGGAGCTCGAACAGTTGAAGTATTGAAGCAAGGCTTACACCAACCTGAAACTGTTGAACAACAAGTTGTAACATTATTTGCTTTAGGTAAAGGATTCATTGATGCAATTAAGATCGAAGATATCCAACGTTATGAAAGTGAATTATTCAGTTACATGACTGGTAACCATCAAGAAATTCTTGATGAAATTACAAGTACTTCTAAATTACCTGAAGGTGATGGATTCTATAATGCAATTAAAGAATTCTCTGAATCATTTCAAGGTAGTAAAGAAGCTGCAAAATAAGACTTAACCAGTAGGAAAGGACGGTGAGATTCAGTGCCTGCATCACTAGCAATCGTTAAACGTAAAATCGTTTCAACTAAAAATACTCGACAAATTACTTCTGCGATGCAAATGGTTTCAACTTCAAAGTTGAATCAAATTCAACATCACACAACTACGTATCAAATATACGCGGCTAAAGTAGAGTCAGTTATAGCGCATCTTGCACAATCTCATGCTTTCGGTTCTTCATCTGCTGGTCAAGCTTCTTCCGTTTCTCCATTGTTAACTCAACGTCCGGTTAAAAAAACTGGAATATTAGTTATCACTTCTGATCGAGGACTTGTTGGTAGTTATAACAGTAATGTTATTAAATCTACACTAGATTTTATGAACGAACATGATTTGAACGCTGATAATAGTGTGTTCCTAACGATTGGTAATACTGGAACAGAATTTTTTACTAAGCGTCAAATGAATGTTGCTTATGAATATACAGGTGTCAACGATGTTCCTAAGTTTGAAGAAGTAAGAGAAATTGTTAAAACGGTAACTGAAATGTACAGTAATGAAGTTTACGATCAGTTGTATGTGGTTCATAGCCATTACGTTAATCGTATTTCTTCTGAAGTGGAAGTTTCACAAATGTTACCGATTTCTGAAGAAACTCTTGGTGACATTGTCGATTCGAAAGAAGCCGAGAATGCTGATCAAGTAAGTCCAGCTTATGATTTTGAACCTTCGGAAGATGATATTTTCTCAGTTGTATTACCACAATATGCTGAGAGCAAAGTTTATGGAGCAATTTTAGATGCGAAAACATCTGAACATGCATCAAGTTCAAACGCGATGCGTGCTGCTTCAGATAATGCCGGGGATGTTATTGGTTCACTTGAACTTAAATATAACCGTGCGCGTCAAGCTGCGATTACTACCGAAATTACTGAAATTGTCGGTGGTCAAGTAGCACTTGAATAAATCTAAAAAATAGGAGGAAACAACAAAATGAGTTCTGGTAAAGTTGTACAAGTTATCGGACCTGTCGTTGATGTTGAATTCCCCTTGGACAGCAATCTACCTAATATTAATACTGCGCTTGATATTAAGTTAGCTGATGGTAATGCTTTAACAGTTGAAGTTGCCCTTGAATTGGGTGATGGAGTTGTTAGAACAATCGCCATGGATGCTACTGATGGACTACAACGTGGTATGGAAGTTATCAATACTGAACAATCAATAAGTGTTCCAGTTGGTGATGACACATTAGGTCGAATGTTCAATGTCTTAGGAAATACAATTGATGGCGGTGCGGAATTTAGTGCTGATGCTGAACGTAATCCTATCCATCGTGATGCTCCTGAATATGACGAATTAAACAATGCCACAGAGGTTTTGGAGACAGGTATCAAAGTTATTGATTTACTTGCTCCTTATGTTCGTGGTGGTAAAATTGGTCTGTTCGGTGGTGCCGGTGTTGGGAAGACGGTTCTAATTCAAGAACTAATTCATAATATTGCACAGGGACACAATGGTATCTCAGTCTTTACGGGTGTCGGTGAACGTACTCGTGAAGGTAATGATATGTACTATGAAATGAAAGAATCAGGTGTTCTTGAAAAAACGGCCATGGTCTATGGTCAAATGAACGAGCCACCTGGGGCCCGTATGCGTGTTGCCTTGACTGGTTTAACGATTGCGGAATATTTCCGTGATGTTAAAGGTCAAGACGTGCTATTGTTTATTGATAATATTTTCCGGTTTACACAAGCTGGGTCAGAAGTTTCTGCCTTGCTTGGACGGATTCCGTCAGCCGTGGGATATCAACCAACTTTAGCAACCGAAATGGGTCAGTTACAAGAACGGATTACATCAACTAAGAAGGGTTCAATTACTTCGATTCAAGCTGTATATGTCCCTGCTGATGATTATACCGATCCTGCTCCTGCAACTACTTTCGCCCATTTGGACGCTACAACTAACTTGGAACGTGCCTTGACTCAACAAGGTATCTATCCAGCCGTTGATCCTTTGGCATCAACATCAACTGCCTTGACCCCTGAAATTGTGGGCCAAGAACATTATGATATTGCAACTGAAGTTCAACATACACTCCAACGTTATCATGAATTGCAAGATATTATTTCAATTCTTGGAATGGACGAACTTTCTGATGATGAAAAGACGATCGTTGCTCGTGCACGTCGTATTCAATTCTTCCTCTCACAAAGTTTTAGTGTGGCTGAACAATTTACAGGTCTACCAGGTGCGTATGTTTCACTTAAAGACACGGTTAGTGGATTTAAGGAAATTCTTGATGGTAAGCATGATGACCTTCCTGAAGAAGCATTCCGTTTGGTTGGAACTATTGACGATGCAATTGCTAAATCAAAAAAAATGCAAACTAACTAGGGGGAAATAAAATGGCTGATCATAATTTAAAAGTCACCATTGTTACTCCTGATGGAAGTGTGTATGATCGCGATGATGCAACAATGTTGATTTTAAAAACTGGTGGCGGAGAAATGGGTGTTTTAGCTAACCATTTACCTTTCGTAGCTACTTTAAAAATTGATGCTGTCCGTATTCAAAGTGATGATAAGGAAGACCAAGTTGCTGTTTGCGGTGGATTTGTTGAATTTTCAAATAATTTAGCAACCATCGTAGCTGACAGTGCTGAGACTTCTGTTGAGATTGATATTGAACGTGCACAAAGTGCTAAAACTCGTGCTGAAGAGCATATCCAACATGCGAACGAAGTGCATGATCAGGATGAACTTAAACGGGCAGAGGTAGCTTTGAAACGTGCCATAAACCGATTAAAAGTTTCTGGTAAATAATCAACTTTTAAAAATAAGATTGAACTCATTTAATTGGGCTCAATCTTATTTTTTTATATAAAATTACAATTTAAGCTTTGTTTAAGAACGGGCAGATGTTTATAGTTTATGGTATTATTGAAGACGATAATTGAAGGAGTATGTCATGAAATTAATTGGAATTGAAGCCTTAATTAGTTTAGTTGTACAATTTAGTTTTATTTGGCTTGCTTTTAAATCAATTCAAGGTTTACATATTGAACGATTGTTTCGTGAAACCCCGAAAACTTTGCCCTTGTTAAACGTCCTGTTATCAGTGACGATTGGATATACAAGTGCAAGCTTTTTTATGGCTTTTTTTGATACAATTCGTAATCTTATTTATATTGTGAAGTAAGTTCGTCGGAGGAATTCTCATGGAAAAAATTATTGTTAAAGGTGGCAACAAACTCGAAGGCGAAGTAACTATTGAGGGTGCTAAAAATGCGGTGTTGCCAATTCAAGCAGCATCTATTTTAGCGTCACAAGGGGTTGTTACATTGAGTAATGTGCCTATCTTGTCCGATGTATTTACTATGAATAGTGTTTTAGAATTTTTAAATGTAAAATTAAATTTTGATCAAGATAATAAAGTTTTGAAGTTAGATGCATCTGGTGATATTTCTTATCAAGCACCATTTGAATATGTTTCTAAAATGCGTGCATCAATCGTTGTAATGGGTCCATTATTGGCTCGTTGTGGTCATGCGAAGGTTGCGCTTCCTGGTGGATGTGCAATTGGTTCTCGTCCAATTGATTTACATTTAAAAGGATTACAGGCATTAGGTGCTAAAATCGAACAACATGATGGCTATATTGAAGCTTTTGCTGATCAATTAATTGGAAGCCAAATCTATTTAGATTTCCCAAGTGTGGGTGCAACTCAAAATATTATGATGGCGGCAACTTTGGCTCAGGGAATTACTGTAATTGAAAACGCAGCTCGTGAACCCGAAATCGTTGATTTAGCTAATATTTTAAATAAAATGGGTGCAAGAGTTCATGGTGCTGGAACTGAGGAACTCAGAATTGAAGGCGTTACATTTTTACATGGTTGCGAACATGCGGTAGTTCAAGATCGGATCGAAGCAGGGACATTTATGGTCGCTGCAGGAGTCACTGATGGTGATATTTTGATTAAGGATGCCATTGCGGAACATAATTTACCTTTGATTTCTAAATTAAGAGAAATGGGTGTCACCGTTGTTGATCAAGACAATGGTATTCGCGTGATTGGAACATCGGTATTATTACCAGCTAACGTGACAACAATGCCACATCCCGGCTATCCAACTGATTTACAACCACAAATTTCAGTGTTGCAGTTGTTAGCAAATGGGGTTTCAACCTTACACGAAACGGTTTTTGAAAATCGCTTTATGCATTTGGATGAATTACGTCGGATGAATGCTAGTGTGACGATTAAGGGGTCTACAGCTGTATTAAACGGTCCTGCTAAGTTAAATGGTGCCGAAGTCGAGGCGACTGATTTAAGAGCAGCAGCGGCACTTGTGTTAGCTGGATTAGCAGCAGAAGGCTATACACAAGTTACTAATTTAAAATATTTGGATCGTGGTTATTACTGCTTCCACGAAAAGCTTAGAGATTTAGGTGCAGATATCAAACGAGTGCAAGATCTTGATAATGTGACCATCAATGTTAATTCCGCTTTAAAACCTGAAAAATAAGTATTTAACTATGATATAATATCGACTGATAATTGAAGGGAGTAACAAGTAAATATGGCAAAAGATATCGGGATTGATTTAGGAACTGCCAACGTATTAATTTATGTTCAAGGTAAAGGAATTGTATTGAATGAACCATCAGTTGTTGCAATTGATACTAAGACTAATAAGGTACTAGCAGTTGGTTCGGAAGCTTATCGAATGGTTGGACGAACTCCAAGTAATATTCGAGCAATTCGACCACTTAAAGATGGGGTTATTTCTGATTTTGATGTGGCACAAGAAATGCTTTCATACTTTATTAATAAGTTGGATGTGAAAGGTTTCATGTCTAAACCTAATATTATGATTTGTGCACCAACTAACATTACTGAAATTGAACGTAAAGCAATTATGCAAGCTGCAGAACAATCTGGAGGCGGTAAAGTATTCTTGGAATATGAGCCAAAAGTGGCAGCAATTGGCGCTGGGTTGGATATTTTCCGGCCAACTGGTAGTATGGTGATCGATATGGGTGGTGGAACAAGTGACGTTGCAGTTCTATCATTAGGTGACATTGTTTCTAGTCGTTCATTAAAAATTGCTGGTGACAAGATGAATAGTGATATTGTCAGCCATATTAAAAATAATCATGGCTTGATTATTGGAGAGCATGCAGCAGAAAATATTAAGATGAAACTTGGTACGGCAATTAAAGCGGATAACCCTGAAAAGATGGAAGTTCGCGGGCGTGATTCAGTTAGTGGAATGCCGCGTTCAATTGAAATCGATGAAAATGAAGTTGAAGCTGCATTACATGATACATTAATGCAAATTGTTAATGGTGCAATTGAAGTGCTTGAAACGGTACCACCGGAGTTAGCTTCGGATATTATTGATCGAGGTGTAATGCTAACTGGTGGGACATCACTCTTGAAAAATATTGATCAATTGTTTAGTAGCTTCTTAAAGGTTCCGGTGTTAATTTCTGAGAGCCCATTAGATAACGTTGCTAAGGGTGCTGGCGCATTGCTAGAAAGAATGCAAAAATAGGCTAATATGATAACAAAACTCATTATACGAATCGTTAAGTGGTATCAATCAGGAATATCAGCATTTCGACCTGCTACATGTAGGTACACACCGACATGCTCAAATTATATGATTGAAGCCGTTGAAAATTTTGGAATGAGAGGCTTTATAATGGGGGTGGCACGAATATTAAGGTGTCACCCATTTGTGCAAGGTGGATTTGATCCCGTTCCGGATCATTTTAGTTTGCGCCGAAATAAAAATTTTAAGTAGGTGACATTTTGTCAAAAAAAGATAAAAATATAGAAGTTGAAATTGCAGAAGCCGTTAAAGATGGTAAACAAGTTCAACAAGTATTAATTGGAAAAAATATTGTTGGTGAAGTTAAAAATAGTGATGGTAAGTTCACAGCCATATTAACAGATGGTGAAGAATTTAATGTTCATTCATTTGATGAAGGTATTGAAGTTTTATTGCAACAGTATCACTTACATCAAGGGTAATACCTATTCATTGAAGGAGTTGTCTAATGCAACGAAAAGTAGAAAAATCAGAAGGAAATTCACGGATTGACTATGGAATTATTTTTTGTGTTTTACTATTAGCATTAATTGGATTAGCATCGATTTATGTGGCCGCTAATTACGATAAAACTTCGACTAGTGTCATGCATTATGTTGTTATGCAGCTTGCATGGTACGTGATTGGTTCGATTGCAATTGTGATAATTATGCAGTTTGATTCTGAACAATTATGGAAAGTTGCCCCAGTTATTTTTGGATTAAGTATGTTTTTAATGTATGCCATCTTAATCTTTTATAGTCGATCGTATTACGCTAGTACGGGTGCTAAGAGTTGGTTTGCGATTGGTTCGATAACCTTCCAACCGTCAGAGGTGATGAAACCCGCATATATTTTAATGATGGGTCGCGTCATCACAATTCATAATAATACTCATCCAACGCATACGATTGAGTCAGATTTCAAATTAATTGGTAAAATGATTTTGTGGGTGTTGCCAATTATAATTTCGCTTAAATTTCAAAATGATTTTGGTACGACCTTGGTTTTCGTGGCTATTTTTGCAGGAATGTTATTAGTATCCGGAATTTCATGGAAAATTATTATTCCAAGTGTAATTAGTGTTGTAGCTGTTGGAGTTACTGCGTTATCACTAGTTGCGACTACATATGGTCGGACTATTCTTGAACATGTTGGATTCCAAGCTTATCAATTCTCGCGAGTTGATACTTGGCTGCATCCTTCGCAAGATACATCTAACAATGGATATCAACTATGGCAAAGTATTAAAGCGGTTGGTTCCGGAGGGATTATGGGAACCGGATTTAATACATCCAAAGTCTATGTACCGGTGCGTGAATCAGATATGATTTTTTCAGTAATTGGTGAAAACTTTGGTTTCATTGGTGGGGCCCTATTAATTTTGCTGTACTTGTTGTTAATTTACCAAATGATTAGAGTAACTTTTGATACTAAAAATGAATTTTATGCTTACATTGCAACTGGTGTGGTAATGATGATTCTATTCCATGTCTTTGAAAATATTGGAATGAGCATTGGACTATTACCTTTGACCGGGATTCCATTGCCCTTTATTAGTGCTGGTGGGTCGTCGTTAATTGGAAACTTAATTGGTGTGGGAATGATAATGTCGATGCGCTACCATGATCATTCATACATGTTTAGTAATAAAGATCAATTTAGATAGTTATTATTTGAAAGGAAGTTAATATCTTGAGCGAAGCAAACAAATATTTTTGGCTTAAAAAGCAAGCAGACGGAACTAGTCGAATAGGGATTAGCGATTCAGGGGTTGAGGAATTAGGATCAATTAGTTTTATTGATTATCCAGAAGTTAATGCTAAATTAAAAATTGATGGCGAATTTATTTCAGTTGAGGCTGAAAAAGCCGTTACTGATTTGGTAAGTCCAGTTAATGGTACGGTGGCAAAAATTAATCCAAACTTAGAAAATGACTTAAGTGATTTAAATTCAACTAAGGCAGAACAACGTTGGATTGTGGAAATTAATGAAGCTTAATTTATTTATGTCTTGACAGTTTGAATGGAAGTTAAGTATAATTACGACATTGTTAATTATTAAAAATTGATTTGAAGAGATGAGTAAGTTTTTAATTCATATTTAAGAGAGCCCTTGTAGCTGAAACGGGGATATGAATGTTAACTGAAGATGGTCTCTAAATATTGATTTACAGATAAGTCATCGGTAGATAATGAATTTGTGATGGTAGTGCCCATTAGCGCACATGAGTAGTAATACTCACTGAGTCAATAGTTGTGAGACTATTGAAAAGTTAGGTGGCATCGCGCAAAGCAAATATAGCTTTTCGTCCTATTAAATGATTATATTTAATAGTGATGAAAGGCTTTTTTTATTAATTTTAAGGGAGACGATGTTTAGATGATTGAATTTAAAGATGTTTCAAAAACATTTGATGCCAAGACTGGCACCGTTAGTGCAGTTAAAGATGTTAATTTAGTTATTCCAGACGGGAAAATTTATGGGATTGTTGGTTATTCTGGAGCTGGTAAAAGTACGATAATTCGAATGCTAAATGGTCTTGAAGCACCAACAACTGGTTCAGTAACGGTTAATGGCTCAGAAATAAGCGCATTAAAAGGTAAGGCACTAAGAGATCAACGGTTAAAAATAGGAATGATTTTTCAGCACTTTAATCTCCTTTGGTCTAGAACTGTATTAGAAAATATTGAATTTCCACTTGAAATTGCGAAACTTTCAAAAGCTGAACGCAAAGCAAAAGCACTTAAATTAGTTGAATTGGTTGGTCTTAAGGGACGTGAAAATGCCTATCCATCTGAACTATCAGGTGGACAGAAACAACGAGTGGGAATTGCTCGTGCATTATCAAATGACCCAGAAATTTTGTTATCTGATGAAGCGACTAGTGCACTAGATCCACAAACAACAGATGAAGTATTAGATTTATTGTTAGATATTAATAAAAAACTGAATTTATCAGTGATTGTTATTACTCATGAAATGCACGTTATTCGTAAAATTTGTGATCATGTGGCGGTATTAGATGCTGGTGAAATTGTTGAACAAGGGCCAGTGTTAGATGTTTTCAAAAATCCAAAACAAGCGATTACGAAGCGATTTGTTAATCAGGAAACTGATACTGGTAGTGCCGATGATACTAATATTGCGGTGGAAGAAATGTTAAAGAAATATCCGCAAGGTAAAATCGTTAAATTGACTTTTCATGGTGAGCAAGCATCGTCACCAATTGTGTCTGAAACGCTTCGACAATTTGATGACATTGATTTGAACATCATTGAAGGTAATATTCATCAAACTCAGGAAGGATCAATCGGATCACTGTATATCCATTTACTGAGTGATAATCAGCAAAGTATCGATGGTACGCTGGCATATTTTCAAACACTGCGAGTTGAGACGGAGGTGATTGAACGTGGTTGATACAGGGATTGGTTCATATTTTAAATTTAGTAATGTTGATTGGTCCTCAATGGGAACAGCAACTTGGGAAACCTTTTGGATGACCGCAGTTTCAATCATTGTAGTTGCAGTATTAGGATTCTTATTAGGATTGTTATTATTTGAAACAACTGATAGTGATTCACTTTTGATCAAAGCGTTAAATTGGATTGTTTCAGCGATTGTTAATATTTTCCGTTCAATTCCGTTTATTATCTTGATTGTCTTACTATTACCAGCAACTCAAGTGATTATGGGAACAATTATTGGGGCACAAGCAGCCTTACCATCACTTATTATTTCAGCAGCCCCATTTTATGCACGATTAGTTGAAATTGCTTTTCATGAAATTGATCGTGGAGTATTAGAGGCGGCCGAGGCAATGGGTGCAACTAAAGCACAAATTATTTTCAAAGTTTTACTACCTGAAAGTTTACCAGCCTTAGTTTCCGGAATTACAGTTACGGCTATTTCATTAATTGGATACACGGCAATGGCTGGGGCAATTGGTGCTGGTGGTTTAGGGAATACGGCTTATCTGGACGGGTTCCAAGCTAATAATAATGCTGTAACCCTCACAGCGACAGTGATTATTGTGTTGATTGTGTTCGTGTTCCAATTTATAGGTGATTTTGCGGTTAAGCGGATTGATAAACGATAAAAATTTGGAGGAATTAGCTCATGAAAAAATTAATTGCGGGTCTTGTAAGTGTAGCTGCGGTTTCATTGTTATTGGTTGGCTGTGGTAATTCAAGTAAGGAAACTACACTAACTGTTGGGGCTTCAAATGAACCTCATGCACAAATTTTAAAACATATTCAACCACAACTTAAAAAAGAAGGAATTAACTTAAAAATTAAAGTATTCCAAGATTATGTTTTACCTAATAAAAGTTTGGCTAGTAAGAGTTTAGATGCTAACTATTTCCAGCACACACCATTTTTGAATAACTGGAATAAGAAAAATAATGGTACTTTAGTTAGTGCTGGTAAAGTACATCTTGAACCAATTGGGATTTATTCACAAAAATATAAAAGTTTAAAAGATCTTCCAGATGGTGCAACCATCTTAGTAAGCAATAACGTTGCTGATTATGGACGAGTGCTTACGATTCTTAAAGATGCAGGCCTAATTACTATTAAGTCGGGGACTGATATTACAACGGCTACTTTTAGTGATATTGCTACAAATAGTAAAAACTTGAAGTTTAAAACTGATCTTGAGCCTAAGTTGATGCCTAAATTCTATCAACAAAAAGAAGGCGATGCAGTCGTTATTAATTCTAATTATGCTGAACAAGCAGGAATTAACCCAACTAAAAAAGCCATCGCACTTGAAAGTAATTCATCACCATATGCTAATATTGTTGCGGTCCGTAAAGGTGATACTAAGCGCCCAGCAATCAAGAAATTGATGAAAGCTCTTCAATCAAAGAGTACACAACAATGGATTAAGTCAGAATATAAAGGTGCCGTGGTACCAGTGTATCCTAATGGAAAATAGTTTATGATATAGCTATATTTTGTTAAGTATATAAAGCCTATTGATATGGACATATCTGTTCATATCAATAGGCTTTTTTTATTTTATTCAATATGGAATAAGTGACATTGGATGTAATTGTTATGATAGTATTAACATTATAAATGTTAACGATGGAGGAACAGATTGATGACTCAAATTGAGACAGTTAAAAAACAACTGGTTGAATTAAGAAAAAAATTAAACGATGGTAAGATTTATCAATCTTTGGGTTCTGAAATTGGTAATGTTATTGATAACGTAAAGAAAATTAAATTAGCTAAAGTTTATTTATCAACCGATGATGACCAGTATCTTGAAACTTTAAATGATTTAAGAACTCAAAATAATGAACAACAATTAACGGAAATTTCAGACGAGGAATTAATACTGATGCTGACTCACTTAGGATCAATGAATCCTAATGTTCGAGATCAAGGTGTTTACTTCTTCTTTAGCGAATTACTTGAACTACAAGTTATTTCAAAGCAACAATTAGTATTATCATTTAATTATTTGTCACAAGACGATGTGATGTTTTCGCATATTTTAGAGCCAAAAAATAATGCTATTTTTAAGCGATCATTCAGTTTGTTATTATTATCAACGGTTTTGTATGGTGACCAAGCAGGTTATTTCTTTTTAGATTCAGAAAAATTGGATGAATTTATCATTCAATTTGCGACATACATCATCTTAGAAACTGATACGCGTGGATTCATTAAATCAAATGGGTGGGCACATGCTTATACACATATTGGTAATGTGATTGATGAATTGTGTAAACGTGATGATTTATCGCGGGCGGATAAGCTCTTTTTGATGACGGTGTTGTTGGAACGATATAAACGATTGGAAACACCAATTATTTTTGGCGAATCTCAGCGTATTGTGGCCTTTTTATCATCATTGGCTAATAAGAATGAATTATACAGTAGTTACTTATTGTTACAATTAAAGTCGTGGAGAAGTTACCTAATGACTAAATTACAACCGCAGACAGAAGCTGATTGGAACATAATTTTTAATCATAGTCGGTTAATGCAAGCCATGTTAGTCAGAGATGATTTTCCAGATGAAATTATGAAGTATATTTCCACTGGTGAAAATTTGTTATCATAAATTATTAAATATTTCTTAGAGTTCAAGCTAAGCTACGACAAACTATAGCTTTCATGCTATACTTAAGATTCTATAAAACGACAGAATAGGTGTGGAAAATTATGAAGAATAATAATAAGTTGCACATAGCTTTGCTATTTGGTGGTAACTCGTCTGAACACGATGTTTCAAAACGTTCAGCACACAATATATATGATGCAATGGATAAAGATAAATATGACGTAAGTTTATTTATGTTTACCAAAGATGGCATTTTGTTAGGGCATGAAGCATCAAAAAAAATCTTTGATGGCGTTCCGGAAGACGACATTATTGCAGACGAATATCCTAAGATTGATATGTCTGATCCGTTAGCTCCAATTAAGGCATTTCAAGAAGTTAAAGATATTGATTTATTTTATCCAGTTATTCATGGTAATTTGGGTGAAGACGGAACAATTCAAGGATTGTTTAAGCTACTTCGGAAACCATATATTGGCTCAGGTGTAATGGCATCAGCAATTTCATTTGATAAGGATATGACGAAGCGAGTACTGAATCAGGCAGGGGTTCGTAATACTAAATATCTACTTGTAACTCCTGAAAATCGCAAGCAGATGACATGGAATTATATTAGCGAAAGACTGGGCAAATCTGTTTTCATCAAGCCTGCTAATCAAGGATCATCAGTTGGAATCCACAAGGCGGATGACGAGAATTCTTATAATGAAGGTCTTGAAGATGCTTTAAGATATGACTTTAAAGTGTTGATTGAAGAAACAATTAATCAACCACAAGAAATTGAAATTTCAATTCTTGGTAATGAAACACCACGAGCATCAAAACTTGGTGCGGTTAGAGTTCCTGCAACCGATACCTTCTATGATTATCAAAATAAGTTTGTGGATGCTAGTGGAATTGTATTTGAATTACCAGTTGTTTTATCTGATGAGTTAACTAAAGAAATAACTGATATGGCCATCAACGCCTATGTCGCACTTGGACTTAAGGGGCTAACTCGAATGGACTTTTTAGTTGATAAGAATGATGTTCCATATCTTGGTGAACCAAATACTTTACCAGGATTTACCAATATCAGTCTTTATCCACAAATGTGGGAAGTATCAGGAATTAGTTATTCAGCATTAATTGATGAAATTATTCAATATGGATTAGCTGAATTTGAACGTAATAACCAAATTCATTATGATTTCCAAGAACTCGGTGATGAACATGTTGGTCAAAAGAAATATAATAACTAAGATAGCTGATTGAAACAATGAAACACTTGCAATACAATGGTATTGTAGGTGTTTTTTTGTTTGGAGGAAATTTAGTGAAGTGGTGTGAACTTACCGGGATTATTTGGCTCGGACTATTAATTAATAGCATATTAGTTAGTTTAGATTTATTTTGGGGATGGATAATAATCGCTATTATCTTTGAGTTGTTAATTATTACTCGATATATGCATAAGCAAATTCCTCTGATTTTAAGTAACCAGTTTGGAAGATATTTTATTGCGGGTTTTGTTTTAATGTTGCCATTGGGCGGATTAGGCACAGCCGGTTATTTATTTGCTAATTTACCATTTCCAGAACAAATTGTTAGGTTGGTTAATCTGCATCGAGTTGCCGTGGGAATCCCGGCAATTATTTTATATTTATTTTTATGGTTTATCTGGTTAAAAGTGACAAAAAATCATAACAGTTTTCGTCTAAAAAGGAAGCTAACGCTCAAATTGATAGTAGTAATTTTGGGATGTATTAGTTTATTAATGCTGTTATTGTTAACTAATTTCCGGATTAGCTTTATTGATGATCAGATTTTAGGAAGTGTGATTTTATTAATCGGAATGCTATTGGCTGCTTCGATTCTGAGTACACTGTTATATTTACATTTTGGGATGTATTATTCCAAGTTATCATCACAACCTAATTTAGGTGGATGGGGATTAATAATTGCGGCATTCGCTACGGTTAGTTTTGGGTTAGTTGGCTTGAATCCGCAAACTCAGCAAGAACCAATTGTTATTGCCCATCGCGGAGTAGATAGTAATAATGGAGTTCAAAATTCACTCCAAAGTTTAATTAAAACAGGTCAAGAAAATAAGTATATTGAAATGGATATCCAAATGAGTCATGACAACCAATTTGTATTGATGCATGATCCTAATTTAAAAAAACTAGCTGGAAAAAATCAAACAGTTGAAACTGATGAGTTTGCCGATTTAAAAAAGATTAAACTTCACGAAAATGGTTATGTAGCATCCGTAACTACACTAGATCAGTATTTAAATAAAGCAAATGAATTAAACAACCAGTTAATCATTGAATTGAAACCGCAAGCAATTGCTCCACAAATTGTTGCTAATAAATTTAATCAACAGTATGGCTTGAAAACAATTAAATCAGGTGCAATTGTTCATTCAGTTGATAGTGAAATTGTTAGTGCGGTCAAGAAAATAAATCCTAATATTAAAGTCGGTTTGATTAGGCCATTTGTACTGAGTGAATTACCAACAAAAGGAATTTCGTTTTACTCATTAGACTACAGAACAATTAATCAAACGATTGTTACGAAAGCTCATGACCAAGATAAAAAAGTATATGTATGGACGGTTAACAGTCCAACTGTTGCTAGAAGAATGGTCTCATTAGGTGTGGATGGAATTATTACCGATCAAAGTAGTTTAATTAAACGAGTACTTAAAGAAAAAACTAATTTAGTCGTAGAGCAAGCAAAAAACATTATTTGGCAATTAATATAATTTAAAGGATAAACAATATGGAACTTCGTGGAGATCAACTAAAGAAATATCGAATACAAAAAAGAATGTCGCAAGCAGATCTAGCAAGTGGTGTTTGTACTCAAGCAACAGTAAGCTTAATGGAAAATAGAAATAAGTTACCAGGGATGCCAATTTTATTTGCAGTTTGTGAACGATTAGGTATTCAGGTTGAAGATTTAGTTGCTGAAGATAGTCATAATTTAGGGGATATTTTTGAAAAAGTAAATCAATTGTTGATGAAGCATGAATATGATTTAGCGGCACAAGCATTAAATGAAATCAGGATTAAGCAAATTAGAAATGCGTTTGATAAACAACGTTACTATTATTTTATTGGGGTGACACAATTTTACGTTAACCAAGACTTAAATGAAGCTATGTTCAATTTTCAGTTATCAAATCAAGAGTTTTCTGAAAATAGTGGTAATGTCTATCAAGCGTTAACAACGTTGGAGATGGGGATGGTCTATTTAGCTCAAAATAACCATAAATTAGCTGGGCAAATGGCTAAACGGGTCAGTTTATTGATTGATGGCAATCAATTAACTGGAACGGTATCGCAGTTAATTCAGGTAAATGTTAATTTATCTAAATTAGCTTATGAATCAAACCAAATTTCAATTAGTCTAGAATCGGCTGAAGTGGCATTGAAAATATGTAAATTACATGGCTTGCTATTTTTATTAGATGAAGTTTATCTGTGTTTAGCAAAGAGTAATCAGGCACTAGGCAAAATTAAAGAAGCAAAGAAACAAACTATGATTGCTTTAGCGGTTAACGAAGTAATTGATAACAACTATTTAACTGAACAAATTAAAGTAATAAGTCATAAGTTAGGAAAATAAAAAGTTGTCCATGTATGAAAACATGGACAACTTTTTTAATTATTCTTATTTTTTCTTTTTAGTAATTGGTTGGTTGTCTAAGTCGGTTCTAACAACAAGCACATCACAGACTGCGTTACGAGTAACGAATTCAGTAACTGAACCAATCAATAGTCGTTCAACTGCATTAAGACCAGTGGCACCAATCATAATTAAATCGGCTTTCATTTCGCCAGGAATGTCTTTTGCAATAATGGTTTTTGGGGCACCATATTCAATTGTATAACTAACATTTTCAAGACCTGCAGCTTTAGCATCTTCGATATATTTATCTAAAGTTTTCTTAGCTGTGTCAGTAACTTGTTCAACCATTGAAGTATCAAAACTTGAAATGTTTTGGAAGGCGCGAGTATCGACAACGTGTACCAGGCGTAATTCTGTACCTTCACCATTTCTCATTGCGACTGCGACAGCCTTTTGGAAAGCTAATTCTGCTTCTTTAGATCCGTCGACTGGGACTAAAATACGTTCGTATTGTTGTAACATATGCCATTCCCCCTTAGTTATCTATAAGACCATTGTAATTGAATAGGGGTAAAAAGGCAAAGAAAACGATATCATTTTCTGTATAAAAATCGAGTCATTGTTAATAACATGAATGTTCCGGAGAAACTACCAGTGGTTAAGACTGCAATTGTCCAGATATCGTTATTAATAAATGCTATGATAATGCAGGCAAGTGCAACAAGTAAAAATTCACTTCCCCAAAACGTCAGCATCATTTTGAGTCCGGGTTGATTAATAGGATCAAAAACTAAAAATGGCTTATTTCGATGAGCTAACAGGTAGCTACCTAGAAACAGTAAAATTAATGCGAAAACAATTGTCAGTATGGCAATCAATGTAAAACCTCCAAAATAAAAAGTCCGATAATTTCTCGGACTAAGTTTAATTTCTAATAAAGGGAACTCTAATGGTGCCGTTAACTGTTCGTCAGTGATGACCCTGTAGTAAAGACAGGTGGGACATGGCAATTAAATATCTAACTACCAAATGATAAGGCTTGTTATCCAAGTAATTCAGCTCTAGTCCCAATGTAGTGAGACTGTAAGGCAAAACTGTAAATGAACAACGCGTACACCTGAGAATTCCTTAACTCATTCTAACATGGTGATTAAATCAGCGCAAACAATTGCTATGATTTACGTTGAGCATCTAATAGTTGTTGGTAACGAAAACCGAGGGCTTCTTCGAATTTACCGTTATTTTTTGGCTCGTAGTAAATCGCACGTTTAATTTTATCAGGCAAGTATTGTTGCTTAACCCAGTCATTTGGAAAGTTATGAGGATATTTATAATCAACACCATGGCCCAATTTTTCAGCTCCTTGATAGTGTGCATCCTTCAAATGAGCGGGAACATCGCCGAAGTTACCTTGTTTGATTTGAGCAATTGCTTTATCAATTGCGGTGATACCAGAATCAGATTTTGGTGAGATACATAGTTCGATTACCGCATCAGCTAATGGAATTCTAGCTTCAGGAAAACCGAGCTTTTCAGCGGCTGTGATTGCTTCAATTGTTCTAGCAGCCGCAGGTAAATTAGCCATACCGATATCTTCATAGGCAATGACCATTAATCGTCTGGTAATAATTGGTAAATCACCAGATTCAATTAGTCTAGCAAGATAATGAAGTGCTGCGTTGACATCACTACCGCGAATTGACTTTTGTAATGCCGAAATGACATCATAATGAGCATCACCATTTTTGTCAGCAGACAGGGCTTTGTGTTGAACACTTTCTTCAATGATGGGTAATGTAAGTGTAATCAAACCATCTTTATCAGCAGGGGTTGATTTAGCAGCTAGTTCCAGTCCATTTAATGAACTTCGAAGATCACCATTAGTGGCTCGAACTAGTTGTAATAAGGCATTATCTTCAAGCTTAATCTTCATTTTTCCCAGTCCATTTTCGTCGTCAGCTAACGCACGTTTGACGGCTTGTTCCATTTCGCTTTCTGAAAGTGGAAAGACTTGAAAAATTTGGGTTCGACTACGAATTGCGGGGCTAATAGAAATATATGGATTCTCAGTTGTTGCCCCAATTAAAATAATTTTACCGCTTTCTAAATGTGGAAGTAGAAAGTCTTGTTTAACTTTATCTAATCGATGAATTTCATCAAGTAATAGGATTACGGTACCACTCATTTTTGCTTCTTCAGCCACGATTTGGAGATCCTTTTTGGAATCAGTGGCGGCATTTAACATGCGAAAGGCATATTTAGTAGAACCAGCAATCGCACTAGCTATACTGGTTTTTCCAGTGCCAGGTGGTCCGTATAAAATCATGGACGACAACATTTTAGCGGTAACCATACGATTAATTATTTTGCCATCACCGACCAAGTGTTGCTGACCGACAATTTCACTTATTTGGGTGGGACGCATACGATATGCTAAGGGCTGCACGAGTTATTACCTCTTTTTTATTGAAATAGTTTCTGCCAAAATGATTGTTTAACCTTTTGGTTGCGTGGTTGGTCATCAATTGGATATTTTTCACTGGCAGTAATCGTTGAAAAATTAATTGCTTGTTTATTAGCTACGACAATCGCAAGATTATCTGGATTGGTATGGAACTCTGGACTTGTTTTCAGGGTGAAATTAATGCCAGCTTTGGTGGCAATCAAAATAAATGGTTTAATTTTTTCTTGTTCAAGATTACCATTAATGAAAATAATTTGGACGTAGTTTTGTGTTAATTCTTTGGCAAATTCTTTAGTCCAATCACGAGAAATTAATTCTTGAACCGAAATTGTAAATCCAACCCGTTCGCGAAAAGTACCGAGATATTTGCGTTGCTCGTCCGGATTGATCTTTGGTGTACCATGAATAGAATTTTGGAGACGATCGTCTGTAGAAGCTGAATAATTATCAGGCATGAGTCCATGCTCCTTTCAATTTAGTTGATACTATTATACCATGATGTAAATTGAATAATGAAATGGGTGAATGGAATTGTATGATAAATCAGATTTTGAAATATTTAATGATCAAACACTACAAGGACGATTAGGAAAAATTAAGCAGTCTATAGATCCAAAATTCGAAACGACAGGTAATCAATTACAAGGGCTATTTAACAGCCAAGGACTAACAGTTTTTCAACATGTTGCAAAACATGCTCGAAGAACGGTGAATCCGCCAGTGGATACCTGGATTGCTTTTGGACCGAATAAACGTGGATATAAGAAAGATCCGCATTTTGAGTTGGGATTTTGGGATGATCGGATGTTTTTAAAATTATGTTTGTTATCAGAATCAAAAGCTAATCCATTTAATGCAAAATATTTAGCAGATTCAGAGACAGCGATTAATCAAATTAGTGATCGTTATGGCGTTAGTTCTGATCACACTAAAAAAGGAATGCATTCGTTGAAATTAACGGAAGACTATATTGATAAATATGCAAATTTTAAGTCAGCAGAGTTTATGGTTGGAATTGAATGGATGAAAGATGGTGCATTTTTCAAAGATTTACACCAATTTGAAATCATTCAGCAAAGTATAAAAGACCTAATTGATATCTATAAAATTTGGGTAATTCGGATTTAATTATATTTATTGCAACAAAAAAGTTGATTACATTTTATGTAATCAACTTTTTTAAAATACAATGAATTATAGTTTGTTGTAATATTCAACGATTAATGATTCATCAATTTCTGCGTCCATATCTTGACGTTCTGGGATACGAACTAATGATCCTTCAAGCTTGTCAGCATCGAATTCGATATATGAAGGGCGACCAATAACTGCTTCAACAGCAGCAGCAATGATAACCAAGTTCTTTGACTTTTCACGTACGCCAATTACTTGACCTACTGTAACTTCGTATGAAGGAATATCAACACGTTTGCCATCAACGGTAATGTGACCATGATTAACAAGTTGACGAGCTTGACGACGAGTAGTAGCCAAACCTAAACGATAAACCATGTTATCTAAACGACGTTCTAGTAAAGCCATGAAGTTAGTACCATGAGTACCTTCTTTGATTTTACCGGCGCGAGTAAATAAGTTTGAGAATTGACGTTCAGTCATGCCGTATGTCATACGCATTTTTTGCTTCTCTTGAAGTTGTAAACCGTATTCTGACATTTTGCTATGACGATCTTGACCATGATCACCAGGAGCATAAGGGCGACGAGCTAATTCTTTACCTGTACCTGAAAGTGAAACTCCAAGACGACGAGATAGACGCCAGCTTGGTCCTGTATAACGAGACATATGATAGTCCTCCAAATATTTTTTGGAGTAAAATAATCCGATCGTATCCGCAATATTCGTGCAGATTGTTCTGCAACGTTCACCTTTACAGCTTAGGTTACTTGTTGAACCATGAAGGCATCAATCTGTTGACGAGCTTATCCGCATACTGCTGCACTATTTTACACAAAAACCAGTATAACGCAATTAAGGGCCACTAGTCAATGTGTTGGAGTAAAACATTACTGAATTTGATTAATTCTTGTTCATCAACTATTGAAAAACGATTTAATTTTGGTGAATCAATATCTAAAACACCGATTGGTGAACCCCAATTATCAAAAAGAGGGATAACAATTTCAGAATTTGAATCACTGTCACAAGCGATATGGCCAGGAAATTCATGGACATTATCAATTCGTTGAACGGATTGATTGGCAAGTGCAGTACCACAAACACCAGTACCATTTTTGATATGCATACAAGCAACTTTTCCTTGAAAGGGGCCTAAATCTAATGTATCAGTGTCTTGATTGTAAAAATAAAAGCCAGCCCAACTAATATCATCTATGGTTTGAAATAATAACGCCGCAGCATTTGAAAAATTTGCAATTGAGTTAGTTTCCTCAAATAAAAGCGCATCGAGCTGTTGATTTAATAGGGAATTAGTCATATTTTTTTGCTCCTTTTTAATTCTTAATAAAAACGTAGTGTGACATATATTTGTCTATGTTATAATTTTAGGTAAAATGATTTTAATAAATATACTATTAAAATGCAAACTATAAGTATTTATTTTTTGAGGGTGGGGTAAATAGGATGTTGCAAGTCTTAATTGGTTTAATTATTATCGCAGCAATTGTCGTTGGTGGTTTATATATCTTCCAAAAAACAACGACTAATCGCGTAAATGATATTAAGGCAAAAAAATATAAATTAGTGGAACTTCATGTTGAACGCGAGCTGGAATCTGGTTCGAAGATGAGTTTAACAGGTGAATCATTAGAAGAATTTAAGCAACTACAGACTGGCTTTGATCAAATTAGAACTGAGCAATTTAATAATATTGATGAACTAGCTGATGAAATCTATCGCGAAGTCAAAGGTGTTAACGTAATTAAAACACAAAGCGACGTCAAAATGCTGGATAGTTTGGTAACTGAAGCACAACACGATGTGACGCAAACTAGGGAAACTTTGAATGATTTTAAAAAAATTGATCAAAAGCATCGACAAGCCGTGTCAAAACTTGAAAAAAAATATCAAGCATTGCGTAAGCAATTGTTATCACAGAACTTTAAATTTGGGGATAGTATTGATAGCTTAGAAGATCAGCTTTCAACCTTAGAAGATGAGTTTGATAAGTTCAGTACACTTACTACTAACGGAGACCATATCTCGGCAAAAGATATTTTAGCTAAATTAGAGTTAAATACTAATCACTTAGAGAACTTAATTAAAGTTATTCCAGATCTATATCATCAATTAGAGTCAGAATATACTGATCAATTAGACGAACTTAAAAGTGGTTATGATCAGTTAGTGATTGATAATTTTAATTTTAAAGATGCTAATATTGCAACCGAAATTAACAATATTGAAACACAAAGAGTTGCTGTTTTAGCTAAATTATCAGGTTTGGATGTTGATGCAGTCAAAAAAGCTAATGAATCAATTGAAAGACAAATCGATCATTTATATGAATTAATGCAGATTGAAATTGATGCACGTCCACAAGTTACGGAAATTATGCCGCAGGTTTCTAAATTTATTATTCATGCACAGAATCAAAATCATGAGTTAATGTTGGAATTAGATCGCTTGGGTCAAAATTATACGTTAGATCATGGTGAACTTGAAACTGCACGTGGTTTAGGTGAACAAATTAAACAACTTGAAAAAGATTATCAAAATGATTTAAATGCAATTGAAAACAAATCGGCAATTGATAGTTCAGTTTTGGAACAACAGCAAGAAGCTTTAGTTCAACTTGAACAAATTGAAAAACAACAGACTGAAATTAATGATGATGTTGATAGCTTACAAAGTGATGAACATCGGGCAAAGGAAACGTTAAGACAATTTGCAATTGATATTCATGCAATTAAACGACATGTGGAAAGCCTTAATTTACCTGGGTTACCTAAGTCATATTTGGAATATTTCTTTGTAGTTAGTGATGAAATTAAAAAGCTAGATTCTGATATTAATAAAATTAAAATTAATATGGAAGATATCACGAAGCAATTATTGATTGTTCAATCTGATTTAGAAACACTTGAAGAAAAAACGAATGATGTAAAAGATAGCGCTCAACTTGCAGAACGATTGTTACAATATGCTAATCGTTTAAGAGAAGATAATGTTGAAGTTGAAGTAGCGGTCCAAAAAGCTCAAAAATTATTTGATGAGAGTTATGATTATTCAGCTAGTCTTGAAACTATTGCAACAGTTTTAGATAAAGTGGAACCTGGATCATATAAACGACTTGAAGATAACTATTACGGTAAATAAAGATTAATGACTTGTACAATTTGTATGAGTCATTTTTTATTAAATGAAATTAGTGAATTAGTTGTGGCAAGATAAATATCTATTAAACCGTACAGAATTCTGCTATAATATTTCTGTTTTGGATGGAGCTTAAACTCCTATATAGCTGGCTGTATTTTTGCTGCCAGTATGTTCAATTGAAGAAGGAAGAATAAATGATTTATTTTGATAATAGTGCAACTACACAAGCATTGCCTGAAGTTGTAGCAACTTATGCAAAAGTTAGTGAACAAATATGGGGAAATCCTTCAAGTTTACATGCCTTTGGTGAATCGGCTTGGAATTTATTAGAGCAATCGAGATCCCAAATTGCTGATTTATTAGGAACTAAACCTAGCGAAATCTTATTTACAAGTGGTGGAACTGAAGGAGATAACTGGGTAGTTAAAGGAACCGCAATCGAAAAACAAGCTTTTGGTAAACACTTGATTACGACAATGATTGAACATCCAGCAATTCGAAATTCAATGGAACAATTAGAAATGCTTGGCTTCGATGTAACGTATTTACCAGTCGACGATCATGGCCTGATATCAATTGATGATTTAAAGGCGGCAATTCGCCCAGATACAATCCTAGTATCAGTTATGGCGGTCAATAATGAAGTCGGCTCAAAGCAACCATTGCTTGAAGTTGCTGAGGTACTTAAAGATTATCCCAAAATTCATTTTCATATTGATGCAGTACAAGGAATTGGTAAAGGAATGCAATCTAAAATCATGAATGATCGAGTTGATTTTGTAACCTTTTCTGGTCATAAATTTCACGCACCACGTGGAATTGGCTTCATTTATGCTCGTTCGGGACGTAAAATTGCCCCCTTACTAACTGGTGGCGGTCAAGAACGTAATTTAAGAAGTGGAACTGAAAATGTACCCGCAATTGTAGCAATGGCTAAGGCACTTCGATTACTATTAGCTGGCGAAAAAAAGGCAGTTGCTAGTGAGCTTGCAATTAAACAATCAATCTTGGAACATATTAAAGGACGAAGAAATATAATCATTTTTTCGGAAGATAATGATAATTTTGCACCGCATATTTTGTGCTTTGCGATTGAAGGCGTTCGTGGTGAAACGATTGTCCATGCTTTTGAAGAAAAGGGTATCTATATTTCGACGACTAGTGCTTGTTCGTCGAAGAAACATTTGGCTTCAAGTACATTAAAAGCAATGAAGGTAGCGGATGCCGTTGCAACTAGTGCGGTTCGTATCAGTTTAGGCGATCAAAATACCTTAGCTGAAGCAGAAACATTCAATCAAGTATTTGATCAATTATATGCAGATTTTGGAAAGATAATGGCTTAAAGGAGGCGTTTATTCAATGCAATATTCAGAAATTATGGTTCGTTATGGTGAACTATCAACTAAAGGTAAAAACCGACAGACTTTTATTGATCGACTTGGATCAAATGTCCGAAATGTCTTACATGAATTCCCTGAAGTAAAAGTTCATGCTAACCGCGACCGACTTCATGTGGATTTAAATGGTGCCAATAGTGATGAAATTATGAAACGGTTGAAGTTGGTGTTTGGAATCCAAAACTTCTCTCCATCAGTCCAAGTGGAACGAACTTTTGAAGCCACCGCTGAAATGGCTGTAAAGATGGTTCAAGAACAATTGGGCGATGCTAAAATGACATTTAAAGTTAATACACGTCGGTCAGATCACGAGTTTGAAATTGATACTAATGAAATGAACATGCGCTTAGGTGGTTATTTGTTAGAACAATTTGATCAACTAGCTGTGGATGTTCATAATCCCGAATTAACCATCCGTGTAGAAATTAGAAATAATGGAATCTTTTTATCAAGTGAAACTATTCAAGGAATCGGTGGCCTACCCGTTGGAACTGGTGGTAAAGGAATGTTAATGCTTTCTGGTGGAATTGATTCACCAGTGGCTGGATTCTTAGGTATGAAGCGTGGTGTATCCATGGAAATGGTTCATTTCTTTAGTCCTCCATATACTAGTCCACAAGCCTTAGCTAAAGCTAAGGAATTAACTGGTAAGATGGCACGTTACAGTGGTTCGATTAAATTCATTGAAGTACCATTTACGGAAATTCAAGAGACAATTAAATCATCAGTTCCAGAAGGATACTTGATGACGGTACAACGTCGAATGATGCTCCGGTTGACGCAAGCTCTAACGATTCAACGGCACGCAATGGCTATTTTTAATGGAGAATCTTTAGGCCAAGTGGCTTCGCAAACAATGGAAAGCATGATGGCAATTAATGATGTCACTACCTTACCAATTTTACGACCAGTCGTTTCATTAGATAAAAATGAAATTATTAAAATTGCTAAAGATATTGATACTTATGAATTATCAATTTTACCTTTTGAAGATTGTTGTACAATTTTTGCGCCACCTAGCCCAAAGACACGTCCTAATTTAGAACGAACTAGATTGTATGAACAACGTTTAGATATCGATGGATTAATGCAACGTTCCCTTGATGGAATTAAAATTTCAGAAGTAAAAGCTGGAGAAGAATTTTTAAATCAAGAAGCTGATGCATTTGCTGAATTATTGTAATTAAGTAAGAACCTTAAATTCTAAAAGAGAATTTAAGGTTCTTTTATAGTCTTATTACTTGCAAACTAACGATATTTACGGTAATTTTATAGCAATCAAGATATATTTGTTAGTACAAATTAAAGGAGTGTGCAAAGTGGAAATCAAACGAATGGGTGTTACTGAACAACTTATAGGAAATCCACCAGAAGTCGGTGAAGAATTGCCACATTTTAAGTTTTATGATGCTGACAATCAAAAGGTTAAAACACGTGATTTATTGGGTAAAGCAACTTTGATTAGTGTGGTACCTGATATTAATACGAGAGTTTGTAGTCTACAAACTAAAAAATTCAATCAAACGATGGATCAATATAAGGACGTACATTTTATTACGGTTTCGACAAACTCAATCAAAGAACAAGCTGCTTGGTGTGCTGCTGAAGGCGTAGAAAATATGGATATGATGTCTGATGCTGAAGAATCATTTGGTTATGAAATGAAGCTTTTGGTGCCAACTGAAGGTGTCTTAGCACGTTCAATCTTTCTAATTAATGCGGATGGTCAAATTGTTTATCGTCAAATGGTAGAAGAACAAACTGATGAACCTAATTACTTAGCAGCAATTAATGCGATGAAAAAATTAATTTAAACTATTGACGTCACCTTAAATTTTGATTATTATATTTAACAATGAGCATTGAACAAGAGAGTAAGTAACTGGATAGTGTTTAGGAAGAAGACAGCAGACTGAAATGTCTTCCACGCCAGAAACTGAAAGTAACTTGTGAGCTGACGCACTGAACTCGAGTAAGTGTGTCCGGAGCATTCCGTTAACATGATAAAGAGGGGGATTTTTCCCCAATTTAGGTGGTACCGCGAGAAATTCGTCCTATTCCAAGGATGGGTTTCTTTTTTTGTAGTTGTAAATAATGAGAGGAGCTCCAACTAATGACAAAAGAAACTGAAATGTCGACTAAATATGATCCAAAATCGGTTGAAGCTGGTCGATATGAACAATGGACTAGTCAAGGCCTATTTAAACCTAATGAAGATAAAAAAGCACATAAATATTCAATCGTAATTCCACCTCCAAATGTTACTGGTAAATTGCATTTAGGTCATGCTTGGGATACGACATTACAAGATATGATTATTCGTCAAAAACGGATGCAAGGATTTGATACTGTGTGGATACCAGGAATGGATCATGCTGGGATTGCTACGCAAGCTAAAGTTGAAGCTCGATTACGGGAACAAGGTATTTCACGATATGATTTAGGTCGCGAAAAATTTGTCGAACAAGTTTGGGATTGGAAAGATGAATATGCTGATATTATTCATCAACAATGGGCTAAACTTGGGTTATCATTAGATTATGATCGTGAACGCTTTACCTTAGACGAAGGACTTAATAAGGCAGTTCGGAAAGTTTTCGTTGATCTTTATAAAAAAGATTTAATTTATCGTGGCGAATATATTATTAATTGGGATCCACAAGCACGGACAGCGTTATCTGATATTGAAGTTATTCATCAAGATGATGAAGGTGCGTTTTACCATGTTAAATATCCATTTACAGATGGAACGACATTTAACGGTCAAGACTATATTGAAATTGCAACAACGCGTCCTGAAACTATGTTTGGGGATGTGGCAATTGCGGTTCACCCAAGTGACGAACGCTATAAAGATCTAGTTGGTAAAAAAGTGGTTGTGCCATTGGTTAATCGTGAAGCTGAAATTATTGCGGATGAATATGTGACACCTGATTTTGGAACTGGAATGGTTAAAATCACTCCAGCTCATGATCCTAATGATTTTAAGGTTGGAAATCGTCATAATCTTGAACGCATTAATACCATGAATGAAGATGCAACCATGAATGCCAATGCTGGTAAATATGATGGTATGGATCGATTTGAAGCTCGAAAAGCAATTGTTAAAGATCTTGAAGACGCTGGCTTTATGTTAAAAATTGAACCAATTGTTCATTCAGTTGGTCATTCAGAACGGACAGGGGTTCAGGTCGAAGCCAGACTTTCAACTCAATGGTTCGTTAAAATGGAACCATTAGCTAAAGAATCACTTGCTGGCCAAAAAGGTGAAGACCGTGTTGATTTTGTGCCTGCACGATTTGAAAATACCTTTTCAAGTTGGATGGAAAATATTCATGATTGGGTAATCTCACGTCAATTATGGTGGGGACATCAAATTCCAGCTTGGTATCATAAACAAACGGGTGAAGTCTACGTTGGCATGGAAGCGCCTGAAGATAAGGAAAATTGGGAACAAGAAACGGATGTCCTAGATACTTGGTTCTCAAGTGCTTTATGGCCATTTTCAACGATGGGTTGGCCAGATACAGATAGTGAAGACTTTAAGCGTTACTTCCCAACAGATACGTTGGTTACTGGTTATGATATTATCTTCTTCTGGGTTGCTCGGATGATGTTCCAAAGTAAAGAATTTACTGGTCGCAGACCGTTTAAAAATGTCTTAATTCATGGCTTAATTCGTGATGAACAAGGTCGTAAAATGAGTAAGTCATTAGGTAACGGGATTGATCCAATGGATGTCATTGAAAAATATGGTGCTGACGCATTACGCTGGTTCTTATCAACTGGTTCAACACCAGGGCAAGACGTTCGCTTTAGTTATACTAAGATGGATGCGGCCTGGAACTTTATCAATAAGATTTGGAACGCTAGCCGTTATGTCATTATGAATCTAGGTGAGATGGAAGAGCCTAAATTACCAGATCAATCAGAATGGGACTTAGCGGATAAGTTTATTTTGAATCAATTAAATACTACGATTGCAGAAACTACCCGTCTCTTTGATAAATTTGAATTCGGTGAAGCTGGTCGAATTTTATATAACTTCATTTGGAACGACTTTTGTGATTGGTATATTGAAATGTCAAAAGAAAAGCTAAATGGCGGGGATGCACAGCAACAAGCCAATACTCGTAATATTTTAGCTTATGTGCTTGATCAAACCTTGAAGTTAATGCATCCAATTATGCCATTTGTTACTGAAAATATTTGGTTAAGCATGCCACATACTGGTGATTCATTAGTTAATGCACCATATCCAGTTGTGAACGATGAATTTGATAATCAAGAAGCTAGTGAACAAATGAATCATTTGATTGATTTGATTAAAGCGGTTCGAAATATTCGAAATGAAGCTGGAGCACCAATGTCTAGTTCAGTTGATTTATTAATTAAGGTTGACACAGAAGAATTAGGTCAAGTGTTTAAGGACAATGAAGAATATATCGCACGTTTCTGTCATCCTGATAATTTAGAAATTGGAACCGGTGTTGCGGCACCTAAATTAGCGCTTAGTGGAATTATCACGGGGGCTGAAGTTTATATTCCAATGGCTGAATTAGTTGATATGGATGAAGAAAAAGCTAAACTAGCTAAAGAAATTGAAAGCCTAAGCCAAGAAGTTAAACGTTCAGAAAAGAAGCTTGGTAATGAACGATTTGTTGCTAACGCTCCTGCTGAAGTTGTGGCGGAAGAAAAAGTTAAACAAGAAGAATGGGAACAAAAATTACAAGCGGCTAAAGATCGTTTGACTAGTATTGAAAATGCATAATTAATAACGTGATGTTTAGATTTTGACATCACAGAAAATAAATAGCTATGATAC
The DNA here is from genome assembly GCF_001434315.1 of Paucilactobacillus oligofermentans DSM 15707 = LMG 22743. Lineage (GTDB taxonomy): Bacteria > Bacillota > Bacilli > Lactobacillales > Lactobacillaceae > Paucilactobacillus > Paucilactobacillus oligofermentans. Next base: position 236,266 of record NZ_AZFE01000003.1, read on the forward strand.
AAATTTAATTTGTTCATGGCTATTTTTAGAAAGATAAATATGATTAATAATTATGAAGCAGCATTATCATTTATTCATGGACGACAACAGTTTAAAAAGATTCCAACCCTTGACCGTATGCGGCGCTTGATGGCGAAACTAGAAAACCCACAAGATAAATTGAAAATGATTCATGTTACTGGAACGAATGGTAAGGGATCAACGGTTGCGTTCTTAGCTTCATTAATGATGGAACAAGGATTAACGGTGGGAACCTTTACCTCACCATTTATTACAAGATTTAATGAACGAATTAGTTTCAACAAGTTACCGATCGATGATAATGAATTATTAGAATTAGTTAAACAAATTGAGCCAATTATTAGCGAGATGGATGAAACTGATGTTGATGGTGGACCAACTGAATTTGAGATTGTCACAGCGTTAATGTTTATGTACTTTTCACATACTTCTCCAGACGTAGTGATTGTTGAGGTTGGCATTGGTGGAACGTATGATTCAACTAATATTATCACGCCAATGCTATCAATTATTACGACAGTTGGATTAGATCATATGAAAATTTTAGGTAATACGATTACCGAAATTGCTAATCAAAAAGCTGGGATTATTAAACCAGAAGTGCCAGTGATTTTAGGCGAAGTATCTAGTGAAGCTCAAAATGAGATTGCAAGAGTAGCAGCTGTAAATCATACAATCGTCCATTTATGGAGACGTGATTACCAAGCAATTGATTTTAAAAAGACGTCAATTTATCCACAATTTAAATTTAACAATCATGATATACGGATTGATATTGAATTATCAATGGTCGGTGAATTTCAAATTCAAAATGCAGCAGTAGCCATAGAAGCCTACCTAATCTTTTGTCAGCTTGAGCAAATATCACCTAACAAAGTAGCTATCAAAAAAGCGATGAAAGTAACTCAGTGGCCAGGTCGAATGGAATTAGTTAATCAACAACCAGCTATTTTTATTGATGGTGCACATAATGTTCCAGCAATTGAAGCTTTAATTGAGACGATTAATGCTGATTTTTCAACGCAACAAGTTTATCTAATTGTTGCAATTTTGGCAGACAAACAAGTTAATACAATGATTGATATGTTAGCAAAATTAAGTAACGTGACCATTGTTTTGACTTCCTTTACTGGGCCGCATATTAATCGACCGGCCGCTAAAATTGATCAAATTCAGATTAATAATGACAAGGTGTTAAGAACTAAATCTTGGCAAGAAGGTCTAATACAAGTCACGCAAAAAATGTCGGTTGATGACGTGCTGATTTTTACTGGATCACTATATTTCATTTCAGAAGTCAGAAGTTATTTTCGATGAAAATAACGATTTTCATCGTACGTAGTACATGAGGTGATTTTGAAATGACAATGAGTGAATTGACTGATAAAGAATTATTAATTGAGTATTTTTCGAATATTGGTCAACAGCGAGTCGATGAATTAACCATGTTTTTTTGGCAAACATTTCCAACCTTGGCTGATTTTAAAATGGCTAAAAATGACGTTAAAAGAGATTTACTTGATTTTGATCATCAATATTATGAGTTGTTGGTGGGGATTGAGTTAGGGCAGCGTATTGCTCACAAACCACGACCTTTAATCGGCAAGATTTATTGTAGCCAACAAATCGGGGTGGAATTAATTGAGCAATTACGAAATGATGTTCAAGAATGCTTAATATTATTTTGTTTAGATGTTAAACATCAAATTATCTTTCAACAAATGGTTTTTAAAGGAACTTTAAGTACGTGTCCAGTTCATCCACGTGAAATTTTTGCTGTGGCATTGGAGCACCATGCAGAAAGTATTTTAGTAGCTCATAATCATCCCAGTGGTAGTGTTACTCCGTCTCAAAATGACATTTTATTTAGCAAACGGTTAGATCAATGTGGTGAGTTAATGGGAATCGAGTTATTAGATAGTTTCATTATTGGTGACGGAAATTATCTTAGTTTACGTGAAGCAGATTTGTTTGAATCAAATTAAGACAATCCTTGTATTGCCAATGCTTAGCAGACTTCTTTTATAAATCTTAACTTTTGATCTTATAGAATGCGAGTGTATCTATGATCAACTATGGTATAATGTTTTAGATAATTTAAAACTAAATGGTTAATGACGAAGGGAAGAAATAGCGTGCTAGGAATTGGAACGAAAAACATTGGAATAGATTTAGGTACAGCGAATACCATTGTCTATGTTGAAGGCAAAGGAATTGTGCTACGCGAACCTTCAGTCGTAGCAAAAAATATCAAAACTGACGACGTTGTTGCAGTTGGACAAGAAGCTCGTGAGATGATTGGTAGAACACCAGGAAGTATCGTTGCAATTCGTCCATTAAAAGATGGGGTCATTGCTGATTATGATACAACTGTTGCCATGTTGAAATATTACATTGAAAAAGTACTTGGTAAAAATGGTGGCAAGCCATTTGTTATGGTTTGTGTGCCCAGTGGTGTAACTGAAGTTGAAAAACGTGCTGTGATTGATGCCACACGAGTTGCTGGTGCTAGAGATGCATACGTAATTGAAGAACCATTTGCAGCAGCAGTCGGTGCAGGATTACCTGTTATGGACCCAACTGGTAGCATGGTTGTTGATATTGGTGGGGGAACTACTGATGTAGCTACTATTTCACTTGGGGGAATTGTTTCTAGTCGTTCAATTAGAATGGCTGGAGATAAAATGAATGATGCAATTGTGTCATATATTCGCCAACATAAAAATATGCTAATCGGGGAACGAACTGCTGAACAATTAAAATGGGATGTTGGTTCTGCTTCATCAGAAGCTGCCAATGAACTTGGTGTAACTGATGTTCGTGGCCGTGATTTAGTAACCGGCTTACCAAAAACAATTGAAGTATCTGCAGTTGATGTAGCTAATGCACTTCAAGATGTCGTTGCTGAAATCATCGTTGCGATTAAAGAAACACTTGAAGAAACTTCACCAGAAATTTCTTCAGATGTTATTGATCATGGAATTGTTTTAACTGGTGGTGGTGCCTTACTAAAAGGCTTGCCAGAAGTAATTGCTAATGAAACTAAGGTTCCGGTATTTATTGCTAACGAGCCATTAGACTGTGTTGCAATTGGTACTGGTGAATCATTGAAAAGTATCGATGTGCTAAAAAAATAAATATTCGTTAAGTAAGTTAGCTTGACGAAACATTTGGGCGGGGTTGGTACAAAACTAATGTTTTGTCCAATGCCGTCGTTTTTATTTAAAAGTGGAGGATAATAATGCAAAAATTCTTTTCAAACCGGAGATTAGTACTGATCTGCGTTTTGCTAATACTTTGCTTTGGATTGATGGCTGGTTCGGTAGCTTTGAGAAATAAGAAATCGACACCGACGTTAGTTCAACAGTTTGGTAATGATATTGTTGGGTTCACGAATAATGTTGTATCTTATCCAATTAATGGTATTAAATCAGGTCTAGATTCAGTATCAGAATTAATGAATTCATATTCTGAAAATAAAATTTTGAAAAAGCAAGTTAGTGGTTTAGCTCAAGTTAAAGTTAGAGATCAAACACTTGCAGATGAAAATGCACAATTAAAAAAGGAATTGAAATTGCAAAAGTCATTGACTGATTACTCTACGGTTACGGCAGCAGTTATTTCAAGAACCCCATCTTCATGGCAAAGCCAAATTATAATTAGTAAAGGACAAACTGATGGTATTCGTAAGAATATGCCTGTATTGTCACAGTCTGGTTTAATTGGCCGGATTTCAGAGGTTAATAAGACTAACAGTAAAGTTGAATTATTAAGTGACTCAAATGACTCATCAAATCGATTTGCTATCCAAATTAAAACAAGTAGTGGTGATGTAGTTAATGGGATTGTTACTGGTTATAAAAAGTCAACAGGTCAACTAATTATGGGACAAGTTACATCTGATGCTGATATTAAGAAAAATGATAAAGTAGTCACTAGTGGAATGGGTGGAGTTACACCTAAAGGATTATATGTTGGAAAAGTTGCTAAAGTTGGTAAGGATGATTACGGACTAGCAAAGAAAATTTATATAACTCCAGCCGCTGATTATAATGATATCAGTGTTGTCTCAGTAGCTGAGATTGATTAGTGGAGGATAGATATGTATCGATTATCTAGGATGAGATTTATTTTTCCAATTGGATTACTATTATGTTTCTTTTTAGATGGTTCAGTTAGTAGTGTTTTCAGTGACTTTTTATTTAGCTATCCGTATTCTACTGTGAGTCACTTGGTCGTTTTATGGATGGTGTTAGGAGTTATTCAAGAAGGACGTAATGAACGAGTGATTCCATTTACATTTTTTGCGGTAGTGATTGGTATCATATTTGATTCTTATTACGCCGGAATTCTAGGATTATTTGTGTTTTTATTTCCTATTATCATTTGGGTCACAAGAATGCTAACTAAGAACTTTGCAGCTAATTTTTTAAATTCAATTATGATCTTTTTTATTGATATTGCATTACTGGAATTACTAAATTATGTTGCTTATTCAATTGTCGGAGTTATCAGTGTTAGCTTTTCAGATTTTGTATTGCATACATTGGCACCAACGTTAGCGTTAAATTTAGTTTATTTTGTGATATTATACCTGCCTATTTCAGCTATTTATGATAAATATGCCAGATTACGTTCATAAGAAACTGATTTAATGATTGACATAAATGCCATTGCATATTAATATAATAAACAATAATAAAAGACATTGAGCGGAAAAGTAGATTAGTTATTTTGCCTAGAAAGTCCCTGACGATGGAAATGGGATCGGATAATTAGTCGAAACACATCTGTGAGTTGATTTTCTGAACATAGTAAGAAAATCCGGGTAGCCCGTTACAGCATAAGTTTAATTATTAAACTTAACGAGACTAATTTTGTGAAAAATTAGTAATGCTGAGGTGGAACCGCGGAAACGCCCTCGTAGTCTAAATAGGCTATGAGGGCGTTTTTAATTTTAATAATTAAACTTACAGAGGTATGTATCGTAAGGTATATACAAATAGAGGTGGAACCACGGTTAAAACGTCCTCTTGAATTAGTTTATAAAGCTAATTCAAGAGGATTTTTTTGTTCATTAAAAAATTAGGAGGATGGCATATGTCATTAAATTATATATCAGAAATTTTACCATCATTATTTCAAGGTGCTGGATTAACATTGCAATTATTCTTTTGGACATTAATTGGTTCATTACCGCTAGGCTTACTTGTTAGTTTGGGATTAAATTCAAAAATTAAACCAATTAAATGGATTTTAGATATTTATGTATGGTTGATGCGAGGAACACCGTTATTATTACAATTGATTTTTGTCTTTTATGGGCTACCATTAATTGGCGTTGTGTTTGAACGATATGATGCAGCCATTTTTGCTTTTATTCTTAATTATGGAGCTTATTTTGCCGAAATCTTTCGTGGTGGATTACAGTCCATTGATAAAGGTCAATATGAGGGTGCTAAAGTTCTGCGTTTAAGTTATTTTCAAACGATTAGAAAAGTTGTAATTCCGCAAGTATTTAGAATTGTTCTACCATCTGTAGGAAACGAAGTTATTAATTTGGTTAAGGATTCATCATTAGTTTATGTAATTGGTTTGGGAGATTTATTACGAGCCGGAAACATTGCGACTTCACGTGATGTCTCATTAGTACCGTTATTATTAGTTGCAGTCATTTATTTAGTAATGATCGCTGTACTCACATATATCTTACGTAAAGTTGAAAAACGTTATTCATATAAATAACAGGAGGTATCACTATGTTAGAAGTTAAAAATTTAAAAAAGAGTTTTGGTTCACGAGTTATTTTAGATGATGTGAATGTTACAGTTAAAGATCGCGAAATTTTAAGTATAGTTGGTCCTTCTGGAGCTGGTAAAACAACTTTACTTCGTTGCATCGCCGGTCTTGAAACTGCTGATTCAGGCGAGTTCCTAATCGATGGGGTTGCTTTTGATCCAGCAGCTAGTGATACGTCAGAAAGTGTGATTGGCGTTGTATTTCAAGATTTTAATTTATTTCCACATTTAACAGTTTTTGAAAATATAATGTTGGCACCTACGATGGTATTAAAAAATACTAAGAGTGAAGCTCAGGATGAAGCAAAAACATTATTGAATAATCTGGGATTAGATGATAAAGGGGAATTGTATCCGCACCAATTATCTGGGGGTCAAAAGCAACGGGTTGCTTTAGCTCGTGCTTTGGCGATGCATCCTAAGATTTTATGTTATGACGAGCCAACATCAGCGCTAGATCCAAACTTACGTCGAGAAGTTGAAAAATTAATTTTGAAGTTAAAACAAGATGGAATGACACAATTGGTTGTAACTCATGATATGGAATTTGCAAAAATGATTGCTGATGATATTTTAGAAGTTAATTATTTAGATAATTCAAATCAAAAGTAAAACACTGGAGGAAAATAGATGAAGCAATTTAAAATTTGGTTTCTCTTGGTAGTTCTGCTAGTGCCAACCATATTTTTGAGTGGTTGCGAGAACGTAACAAAAAAAGCTAATACCGCTGATACGTGGTCGCAAATTCAAAAACGAGGGACCGTAATTATTGGACTTGATGATAGTTTTGTACCAATGGGATTTCGTCAAAAAAATGGTAAATTAGTTGGTTATGATATTGATCTAGCCAGGGCAGTCTTTAAACAATATGGGATTAAAGTTGATTTTCAGCCAATTGATTGGTCAATGAAAGAAACTGAACTTCGCAATGGAACGATTGATCTCATTTGGAACGGTTATACATTGACTCCTGATCGTGAAGGGAAAGTATTATTTAGTCGTTCTTATCATCAAAATAAACAAGTTTTAGTAACTAAAACCAAAGACAATATTAATAGCTTTGCTGATATGACGGGGAAAGTACTTGGAGTCCAAAATGGTTCAACAGGGAACACTGTTTTGAATGAAAATCCAAGTATTTTAAAAGATTTAATTAAAGATCAAAGCCCAGTGTTATATGATAATTTTTCAGAGGCTTTTATTGATTTAAATGCTGATCGAATTCAGGGGATTATGATGGATAAGGTTTATGCAGAATATTATATTCAGCATCAGAAAGATAGTTCTGCTTATAAGATTTATGAAAGTAGTCAAATTAAATCTGAAGACTTTGCAGTCGGAATGCGATTAGGGGATAAAACCTTAAAGATTAAAATTGATCGTGCTTTAAGCAAGCTACAAAAAAATGGACAACTGGAAAAGATTAATGAAAAGTGGTTTGGTGAGAATAGCAGTTGGCTAGGTAACCATAATTAACTAGTCTTATGTTAGAATAAATATACAGATTATCGTAAATAATGGGAGGATCACTAGATGACTGATTTTTGGATATTAGTAGATAGTATTATTTTTTTGAATGCTATTGTGGCGCTAATCATCATCTTTCGTTCAAAACGTGATATCTCAACAACATGGGCCTGGCTACTGGTATTGCTTTTACTACCGGTAGTTGGCTTTTTGTTATATTTAATTGTTGGACGCAAATTATCGTCTCGAAAAGTATTTAATTTACAAGCGCAGGAACCATTAGGATTAGACCAAATTGTAGCTAATCAAAAACTACAAATTGATGAAAAAGAGTTATTACCAGCTAATCAGATTACTAGCTCAGCAAGGGAATTAGTTCGGTTATTTTTAGAAACTGATAATGCCGTGTTGACTAAAAAAAATGCAGTTAGAATTTATGCTGAAGGCAATAAATTGTTTGAAAGTATTTTTGAAGATGTTCGGCGGGCTAAGCATCATATTAATATTGAATTCTTTACTTGGTACGATGATCGGATTGGTAATGAGTTTGTTCAATTACTGGAAAAGAAACAACGACATGGTGTTCAGGTAAGAGTAATCTACGATACATTTGGATCGCATGGCTCAAAAAAGAAATTATTTAAGCATTTAGTTGAGTTAGGTGGCGAGGTTAGCCCATTTTTAGCGTCTAGGTTTTTTCCATCGACGTTGCGCTTGAATTTTAGAGGTCATCGTAAACTGGTAATTATTGATGGTGAAATTGGATATATTGGTGGTTTTAATGTAGGAGATCAGTATTTAAATCGCAAATCAAAATTTGGCTTTTGGCGGGATACACATTTAAGAGTATTGGGAGATGCTGTTTTATCAATGCAAAGTCGTTTCTTTCTAGATTGGAATGCAACGTCTAAAAATAAAGTTTCATTTGATCTGAAATATTTTCCAGAAACGAAATCAATTGGTCAAACCAGTATGCAAATCGTTTCTAGTGGACCCGATGATGATCGTGAGAAAATCAAGCAAGGTTACGTGAAAATGATTTCGATTGCACGAGAATCAATCTATATTGAGTCACCTTATTTTGTTCCGGATAATAGTGTTTTTGAGGCGCTGTCGATTGCAGCCATTGCCGGAGTGGATGTTCGAATTATTATTCCTAATGCACCAGATCATCCATTTGTTTATCGAGCAACGGAATATTTTGCAAAAGAACTCATTAAATCCGGTGTAAAAGTTTATAAATATCAAAAAGGATTTATGCATTCTAAAATGGTCGTAATTGATGGCAAAATTGTATCAATTGGTTCAGCTAATATGGATATTCGATCATTTAAATTAAATTTTGAAGCTAATGCTTTTTTATATGATTGTGAATTTGCCAAAGCCACTGAAATGATTTTTTTACATGATCAAGAAAATTCACAGTTTGTAACTGAAGAGCATTTTGAAGCTCAGACAAGATTTAAAAAGATTAAACAAGATTTATGCCGGTTGTTGGCACCGGTACTATGATGGTTAATGATACAAAAAAAGACTGTTATCTGGGGAAATATATTCCTAGTAGCAGTCTTTTTAATTTTAATTATTAACCTTTTTTAAAAAATTCTGTATGCAATGCCTGGACTGCTTTATCAGCATCATCTTGCGAAACGCCAAACATAATTGATAGTTCAGATGCTCCTTGGTTAATCATTTGAAGCCGAATACCAGCATTGGCTAAAGACTTGGTTGCTCGAGCCATTACCCCAACGGTATTACGCATGCCTTCGCCAACGACCATAACTATCGCGTAGTTATGAATGATATGCATTTCATCAGGATGAATTGCGTCTTGTAGTTCAGTCATAATGGCATGCTCAATTTCGGGAGTTAAATTATTTTCATCCATGATAATGGTGATATCATCAATCCCAGATGGCATGTGCTCATAACCAACGCCATTTTTAAATAGAATGTTTAGGACTTTACGTGTAAAGCCAACTTCTTTGTTTAGAAGATATTTACTAATATATAATCCACAAAAATTTTTGGATGCAGAAATTCCACGAACCGGATAATCTTTATTGGGTTCGATTTTAGATGAAATAATTGTACCAGGGGCATCAGGATTATTAGTATTTCTAACGTTTACCGAAATATTACCTTGAATAGCTGGAATAAGCGCTTCATCGTGAAAAACAGAAAAGCCAGCATAAGATAGTTCCCGCATTTCACGGAAAGTCATGTGAGCAATCGCGTGTGGATTTTTAACGACATTAGGGTTAGCTGAAAAAATCGCATCGACATCTGTGAAATTTTCATATAGCTCAGCGTCTAATCCACGAGCCATAACCGATCCAGTAATATCGGAACCGCCACGAGAGAAGGTACAAATATCACCATCAGAGTTATAGGCAAAGAATCCGGGAACAACCAAAATTTCTTCGGTTAGCTTCCATTTGGCAATGCGACAATAACTTTCAGGGGCAATTTGGGCATCATCGGGAACGTTAGAAACAATCATCCCAACATCCGCAGGGTCTAAATAACGCGCTTTTATTCCTAAAATAGATAAAACTTTAGCGATTAATTGGGCATTTAATTTTTCACCATGCGCTTTAAAAGCAGCCATTAAATATTCATCATTAGGATATTTTTTTTCTGGGAGTTCTTTAATCGCTTGTTTAATTGGTGAAAAACCTTCTGTCGTAATTCCAAAGCCATTGGCAATTTCTTGATAGCGGTCAATAATTGCATTTTGGGTATTAGTGAAGTCATTGTGCTCGATTGCTTGATTTGCATAACGAATTAATAAATCAGTAACTTTAGTATCTGCAGGATTTCGTTTACCTGGGGCAGAGACTACAATACATTTACGTTTTGAATCAGATTTTACAATGTTAATAACTTTTTTAATTTGGTCGCTGTCTGCCAACGAACTTCCGCCAAATTTAATAACTTTCACGATTACACTCTCCTCGTTTTTGCATTAAACCTTATAATATCAAACCGAGTACCTAGTTACAATTGCTCTTTAGTAAACTTCAGTTAGTCTTAATTTGTTTAGTGGTATATTTGTATTTTAGAAGATATTAACGTAGTATTGTTGAACATGTGTAATTAAAATAAGGTCATCAGAATGATGGAGGCAAAAGTTTGCATTTCAATTTAACTAACGGTGTTGATTTAAACATTATTAAAACAACACAATTTAAAACCAATCAAATTATTGTTAATTTTTCGACACCACAAACAAAAAATAATATTACTGCTAGAAGTTTAATGGCCGATATTCTGGAAACTAGTACTAAAAAGTATCATACACAAACATTATTAGCCCGACATGAAGCAGATTTATTTGGAATGTATTTAGGTACAAGTGCTTCTAGAATTGGTAATTTGCATAATGTTAAGTTTCGAGCTAGTTTTTTAAATGATCAATATTCACAACCTGGACTTTTGCATGAAGTAATTAAATTGGTTGGAGAAATGATACTTAATCCGTTAATTGATAATGGTTCATTTGATGAACCAACATTTATGACGCAAAAAACTAATCTGGCAAGCTCAATTGCTTCTTTAGCCGATGATAAGCAATACTATGCATCTAGTGAATTAAGAAAGATATATTTTGATCAAGATTCACCAATGCAAATACCTAGTTTTGGCCAAATAGATGATTTAAGTGTGCTGACAGCAACCAATTTAGTTGATCAATATCAGGCAATGATCAACCAAGATAAAATAAATATTGTGCTACTAGGTGATGTCGATGAAGAAAATGCAGCGGCAGCTTTTCGCGAGTTAAACTTTAGTCCGCGAATAGTTAAAAACGTGAGTGCGTTTTATCGACAAGAGCTACATGAAGTCTTTGAAAAAGAAGAACAGCAAGAATTAAAACAGGCCAAGTTAAACCTAGCTTATCAATTGCCAGTATATTTCCAAGAATCAAACCACTATTCAGCCGTTGTTATGAATGGTATTTTAGGTGGCACACCGTTATCAAAATTATTTGTTAATGTCCGTGAAAAAGAAAGCTTAGCATATTATGCTAATAGTAATTTTAATGCCTTTAATGGCGTTTTAACCATTCAAACTGGAATTGAATCTCAGAATAAAGATAAAGCAATTAAATTGATTAAACAGCAAGTAGAGGCAATTGTAGCTGGAGATTTTTCAGAAGAACTATTGCAAGAAGTTAAAGATGGCCTGACCCATCAATTATTATCGGGATTAGACTCATCAAGTAATGGTGCTGAACGGTCACTAATGAACGATATATTTGATAATGATAAGTCTGTAGAGACAATTGTTAATGAAATTAATAACGTTACCATTGATGATGTTGTTAAGACAGCCAAACTATTGAAGCTACAAGCGGTTTACTTCTTGAATGGAGAGGTTAAATAATATGGAAAAACATCAATATTCACGATTTAATGAAACAATTTATCATCAAAAACTTGATAATGGACTATTAGTACAAATGCTCCCCAAAAAGGATTTTCATAAAACGTATGCAATTTTAACTGTTAATTTTGGTTCGATTGATCGGACATTCGTACCAAAAGGAAAAACAGAGATGCGTACTGTCCCGGATGGTATAGCTCATTTTTTGGAACATAAAATGTTTGAAAAAGAAGATCATGATGCATTTGATTTATTTGGTAAGCTTGGTGCTGATTCCAATGCTTTTACTAGTTTTACACAAACCAGTTATCTATTTTCTGGTAGTGACCATATTCATGAAAATATAGATGTATTATTAGATTTTGTTCAAGATCCATATTTTTCAGAAAAAACAGTAGAAAAAGAAAAAGGTATTATCGGTCAAGAAATTAGTATGTATGATGATGATCCTAATTGGCGATTATATTTTGGTATTTTGGGTAATTTATATCCAAATGATCCAATGCATATTGATATTGCAGGAACTAAAGAATCGATTTCACAAATTAAAGCTGAAGATTTATATCAGACCTACCACACATTTTATCAACCCAATAATATGAATTTATTCATTGTTGGAAATATAGATCCAGCAGAAACGGTGCAATGGATTGCTGATAATCAGGCACATAAGCAATTTGATGAACCAGCTGATATTGAAACTGAGTTTGAATTGAACACACTTGATGGATCTGACGTAATTCCTTTTAGAACATTAGAAATGGACGTTTCACGTCCCAAGGTAATGGTTGGAATTCGTGGATTAAAAGAAATTAAGCCAGGCCAAGATGCGTTAAAATATCGATTTACAGTGGAATTGTTATTAGATACACTTTTTGATGATACTTCAGATAAATATCTAGAATTATATGATAACGGAATAATTGATGATTCATTTAGTTATAACTTTGAAATGCAACGTGGGTTCCATTTTGCTTATTTCAATGCAGATACTGACAACACTGAACAATTTTCAGATGAGATTGTAAAGGTCTTAGAAAATGCTAATGCTCAGATGTTGAAAGGACGTAGTCAATTTGAAAGTGAAAAGCGAGCTATTTTAGGTCGTTTAATCGGGATGATGGATTCACCGGAGGCAATTGCTAATCGGTATGCAGGCAAATTATATGGTAATACTAATTTACTTGATGAAGTTGAAGTACTAGAATCAATTACGTTTGAAGATGTATTAGCTGTGATACCAGAATTTATTCAACCAGCTGGTATATCTGTATTTCATATTATTCCAAGGAATAACTAAGAAAAAAATCACTTTTTTTTCACTCATTTATACCATTAAATGTGATATAATTTCGTTCGTAATGGTGAATAATATAGTATTGGAGAAATCAAGATAAATGGATAACAAAGAACTCGGCCAGATTGGTCGTAAACTACGTGATGCCCGTGTAGCTAAAGGGCTAACGCTTGATGATTTACAACAAACTACCAAGATTCAAAAAAGATATTTAATTGCCATTGAAGACGAAAAATTTGATGAATTGCCGGGAGATTTTTATGTACGTGCATTTATCAAACAGTATGCGGAAAAGGTTGGACTAGATGGAGAAAACTTACTCCAGGAGTTTAATGAGCAACTTCCAGATGTTCATACAGCCGAATATGAAGAAAAAATTACAGAAAATCAACCAACACGTTCAAGTAAAACTAAAACTGCCAGTGGATTAGATAATTTAAGACAATACATTCCAACTGTAATTGTGGTTGTAATTGTAGTGGCTATTTTAGGTGCTATTTGGCTTACTGCAATTCATAGTCGTTCAAGCGAAAAAAGTACAAATGCGGACAGTAGTTCTGTTTCAGTTTCAAGTGATTCAACTAAAAAATATAGCTCTTCAGCTAAAAAAGCATCTAGTGATAAAGAAAAATCAAGCACAAGCTCGTTGAAAGTTTCGTCAACGTCATTAACAACAAGTGCAGCAACTTTTAACGTGACAGGTAAATCATCTAAGGGATATACCCTTAATCTTGGTGCCACTGAGCAATCATGGTTACAAGTGACATCTAATGGTTCAACTTTATATAGTGGAACATTAGAAAGTGGTGACTCAAAAAACGTTAAAGTTGATAGCTCGGCAACATCTATTGTACTTTCAGTTGGTAATGGTGATGGGACTAAAGTTAAATTGAACGGAAAAACATTAGATATTACTGATTCAGGTAAGTATCCTAATGTAAGAACTGTAACCATTAAGTTAAATGGAACATCATCTAGTTCATCAAATTAAAAATAATTTTTACTATGGAGGATTTTGGTTTGAATTTACCAAATAAATTAACTGTATTACGTTTAATTGCGATTCCTTTTTTCTTACTATTACTAGTATTACCATTAGATTGGGGTACAATTTCATTTGCGGGATCAGTAGTTCCAGTATCTCAATTTGTTGCAGCAATTTTATTTTTAGCTGCAGTGATTACTGATAATTTAGATGGAATTATTGCTAGAAAATATCATTTAGTGACGAACTTCGGTAAGTTTACTGATCCATTAGCTGATAAATTATTGGTAATGACGGCTTTTATCATGTTGACATCAATGGATGTTGTTCCTGCATGGGTAACCGTGGTTATCATTTGGCGTGAATTAGCAGTTACAGGCCTTCGATTATTAATTGTCGAATCTAATGGTGAAGTTTTGGCAGCTAAAATGCCGGGTAAAATAAAAACAGTTAGCCAGTTTATTGCAATCTTGTTTTTACTTTTGAATAATATGGGATTTGCATTGATTAATGTTCCATTTGGCGAAATCATGTTATATATTTGTTTGTTTTTTACTGTATATTCAGGAATCGATTACTTTGTTAAGGGACGTTCAGTCTTTTCAGATGGTTTAAAATAAGCTAATTATGCTGGGGAATTTATTTCTCAGCTTTTTTTAACTAAAGAAATAGAAATATTCGTAGTTATTAAGTGTGAGGAGGATAACATGCAAGCTGAAATAATTTCGGTTGGAACAGAGCTGCTACTTGGAAGAATTGTTAATACAAATGCTAAGTATATAGCTGCTAAGTTAGCTGATATAGGAATTGAGTCAAGATATCAAACGACAATTGGTGATAATCTTGAACATATTAAGGAAGCTATGGCAATTGCTAATCAACGTAATGATTTAATAATTGTGAGTGGTGGTTTAGGACCGACTCAAGATGATATGACTAAACAGGCAGTTGCTGAATTTTTAAATACGAAATTGATGCTGGATAAAGTACAACTTGAAAGAATTAAACGTCGATTTGATGAACGAGGACGAAACTTTGTAGAATCAAATATAAAACAAGCTCAATATTTAAACGGTAGTGAAATATTGCCAAATTATCATGGATTAGCACTAGGTGATTTTTATCGTAATGATAATGGTGCAGATATTATATTATTACCGGGTCCACCAACTGAGATGGAGCCAATGATGAACGAATTGATACTAAGCGTAATCAAAAACTATCATTTAAAATATCGATTGATTTCTAAGGTAATGAAGTTCTATGGGATTTCAGAATCTCAGTTAATGTCAGAATTATCTGATTTAGTAGGTAATTCAGGGCGAGTATCGATTGCATCATATGCAAAAAAACATGAAATTTGGTTACGTTTAACGATTCTAGATAATGATTCTGATGATGCTCAAATTGAAATTGATGCGGTTAAGTTAAAGATTGCTAAGCGATATCCTGATTTTTATTATTCAGATAACATAGATGAAACGTTAGCAATGGTGGTTGTTAAGTTATTAAAAGCAAAAAATAAGGCTATTACAGCTGCTGAAAGTCTAACTGCTGGAATGTTTCAAAGTACGATTGCTTCAGTTCCAGGAGCTTCAAATGTTTTTAGCGGTGGCTTTGTAACTTATTCTAATCAGGTCAAAACACAAATGTTAAATATTCCAAGTTTAATAATTAAACAAAATGGTGTAGTTAGTGAACAAGTAGCTACATCAATGGCTGAAAACGCAAAGGTAATAATGAATGCAGATATTGGCATTTCGTTTACTGGAGTTGCGGGACCAGATAGTTTAGAAGGTAATCCAGTTGGAACGGTTTGGATTGGACTTGCTGGTTTAGGAATGACCGTGGCACAAAAGCTACAATTTGCATCTACTGATTCAAGAACGGCTATTCGTGAAAAGAGTGTTCTGGAAGCATTACGCATGTTATGGATTAAATTAAGAAAATAAAAAAATGCGAACCTTTGTTCGATTTTTCTTGCATTTTAATTTCTAACTGCTATGATAGTTAAGAAAGTATTACCCAATCTGAGGAGGAACGAATATTGGCAGATCAACGTCAAGCAGCTTTAGATGCTGCTCTTAAAAGAATTGAAAAAAACTTTGGTAAAGGTTCCATTATGCGTATGGGCGAAAAGTCTGATATGAATGTTGCTACTGTATCTAGTGGATCATTAGCACTTGATGAAGCTCTTGGAGTAGGCGGATATCCCAAGGGAAGAATTGTTGAAATGTACGGACCAGAAAGTTCTGGTAAAACGACGGTTGCCTTGCATGCGGTCGCGGAAGTCCAAGCTCAAGGTGGAACAGCTGCGTATATTGATGCTGAAAATGCAATGGATCCTAAATATGCTGAATCATTAGGTGTTAATATTGATGATTTATTACTCTCTCAACCAGATACTGGTGAAGAAGGGCTTGAAATTGCTGATGCGTTAATTTCAAGTGGTGCAATTGACATTGTGGTGATAGATTCAGTTGCCGCCCTTGTTCCTAGAGCCGAAATTGAAGGCGAAATGGGGGATGCTCACGTTGGGTTGCAGGCACGATTAATGTCGCAGGCATTACGTAAGTTATCAGGATCAATTAATCAAACAAAGACAATTGCAATTTTTATTAATCAAATTCGTGAAAAAGTTGGAGTTATGTTTGGTAACCCTGAAACCACTCCTGGTGGACGAGCATTAAAATTTTATTCAACAGTGCGATTAGAAATTCGTCGTGGCGAACAAATCAAAGACGGTACCGAAGTGATTGGTAACCGAACTAAAATTAAAGTTGTTAAAAATAAGGTTGCGCCTCCTTTCCGTCGTGCTGAAGTTGATATTATGTACGGTCACGGAATTTCTAAAACTGGTGAGATGCTCGATATGGCAGTTGAAAAAGATTTAGTTAATAAGAGTGGTGCATGGTATTCTTATGGTGACGAACGTATTGGGCAGGGTCGTGAAAATGCTAAACAATACTTCGCTGATAATCCCGCTGCAATGGCCGAATTAAACGATAAGGTTCGTGCTGCATATGGTATGGATGGTCAACCTGCTGCAGATGAAGAAGTTATTGACGATAATGAATCAAATGAAAAATAATATTAATTATGAGAAGAGCTAATCGCTCTTCTTTTTTTGTATATACTTACAGGTGTTAGGGTGAATTGTTCGTTAATAACTCAGGTGATTGTATGATTATATTTATATAATTTATTGACATGTAACCAAGTCAAGCTTAAAATTAAGTGTGTGTGAGTTTTCATTTATCACATTAAAAATTTTAAGATTATTAACCAAACAACAAATTAATAAGTGATGCGGAGGTGAAACAATGAATGCTTTAAGCATAGTTCTCGCCGCGATCGCTATAGTTGTCGGTGGTTTGATTGGTTATTTCGGACGTAAGTCAACTTACGAACAAAAGATTGATCAAGCACGTAATAGTGCCGAAGGAATTATTTCAAGTGCAAAGAAGGAAGCTGAGACTGCCAAGAAAGAAGCCGTAATTGAGGCTAAAGAGGAGAGTCATCAGTATCGGGCTAGCATTGAAGAAGAGTTAAAATCTCGTAGATCTGAATTACAGAAACAAGAAGATCGACTTCTTCAACGTGAAACAACTTTAGACCACAAAGATAATACCATTGAAAAACGCGAAAATGTTCTAAGTGAGCGAGAACAAGAAAATGCAAAACGCAAAGAACAAATTCAAACAGATCAACAACATGTAACGGAATTAATTGAACAACGACAGGTTGATTTACAAACTGTTGCCGAAATGTCCAAGGATGATGCGAGAACTTTAATTTTAGATGATGTAAAGTCTCAATTGACCCATGAACGTGAAGTTCTTATTCGTGATAGCGAACAAGAAGCAGCGGCAGTTGCCGATAAAAAAGCTAAAGGATTGATTGTTTCTGCTATTCAAAGAAGTGCGGCCGATATGGTGTCTGAAACCACAGTTTCAGTTGTCACATTGCCAAACGACGATATGAAAGGTCGAATTATTGGCCGTGAGGGTCGTAATATTCGAACGCTAGAAACATTAACTGGAGTTGATTTAATTATCGATGACACTCCTGAAGCTGTCGTATTAAGTGGTTTTGATCCAATTAGACGAGAAATTGCCAAGATGGCACTTGAAAAGTTAATTCAAGACGGAAGAATTCATCCGGCACGAATTGAAGAGGCGGTAGAAAAAGCACAAAAAGACATGGATCAACAGCTTCGCGAAGCTGGTGAACAAACAGTCTTTGATTTAGGTGTTCATTCTATTCATCCTGATTTAATCAAGATCATTGGACGTATGAAGTATCGGACTAGTTACGGTCAAAACGTTTTAAATCATTCAATTGAAGTTGCTAAGATCGCGGCTATTATGGCAGGCGAACTTGGTGAAGATGTTACTTTAGCTAAGCGCGCAGGATTACTACACGATATAGGTAAAGCAGTTGATCATGAAGTTGAAGGTTCACACGTTGAATTAGGTGTTGAATTAACAACGAAGTACAAGGAAAATTCTGTGGTAATTAATACTATCGCATCTCATCATGGCGATGTTCCAGCAGAATCAATTATTGCTGTTCTAGTGCAAACCGCGGATGCAATTTCTGGAGCCCGTCCAGGAGCACGAAGCGAATCGCTCGAGAATTATATTCAAAGATTGAAACAATTGGAAACTATTGCAAATAAACATTCCGGTGTGGATCACAGTTATGCGATCCAAGCTGGTCGTGAAGTTCGTGTAATGGTTGAACCTAAGAAAGTTTCTGACTTAGAAGCAACAGCCTTGTCTCATGACATTAAAAATGAAATTGAAGATGAACTTGAATATCCAGGTCATATTAAAGTGACTGTTATTCGTGAAGTTCGATCAGTTGATTATGCAAAATAAGGATTGTCCCAGTTATCTGGGCGATCCTTTTTGTTTGTATTTTAATTTCATACTTTAAATTTAAAATCGTGGTAAAATTGAATATATATTTTTAAAAGATAGATGAGGTGAATTTGCGTGCCACAAAAAACTAAAGAAACGCCAATGATGCAGCAATATCAGGCAATTAAAGATCAATATCAAGACGCGTTTTTATTTTACCGACTCGGTGATTTTTATGAGTTATTTAATGAAGATGCGATTAAGGGTGCCCAGATTCTTGAGTTAACTTTGACGACACGAAATAAAAGCGCAATTGATCCGATTCCAATGTGTGGGGTACCACATCATGCAGCTGAAAACTATATTGATATTTTAGTTGATAAAGGATATAAAGTGGCGGTATGTGAGCAAGTTGAAGATCCTAAAGAAGCAAAGGGAATGGTTAAACGTGAAGTTATTCGTTTAGTAACACCCGGAACGCAGATGGATATCAAGGGTGATCAAACGCATGATAATAATTATTTAACTGCAGTTTTGATTTGCAATGGTGAATTTGGACTTGCCTACACCGACTTATCAACGGGGGAATTGAAAACTACGATTTTAGCTAGTGCTGATGCGGTCATTAATGAAATGATTAATTTAAGAACTAAAGAAGTTGTAATTGACGATTCAATTAATGACGATTTACAACGAAAATTTAATCAGCAATCAATTTTAATTTCACAACAAAATGAAATTACAGATAATTCGGAGCTTAGCTTTTTAGTGCAAGATTTAGAGCAAACTACTCAAGAAAAAGTCGTTAGTTTATTAATTTCGTATTTAATTACAACGCAAAAAAGAGCGCTTGATCACTTACAACGCGCTGTTTCTTATGAAACATCATATTTTTTAAAAATGGACCATTATTCTAAATATAATTTAGAATTAACAACAAATATTCGTAGTGGGAAAAAGCAGGGTACTCTAAGTTGGTTGCTTGATGAAACAAAGACAGCAATGGGAAGCCGACTATTAAAACAATGGCTAGATCGTCCGTTACTGGATCAATCAGCCATTGAAAATCGACAAGACAAAGTTGAAGAATTACTCAATCATTATTTTGAACGTAGTAATTTACAAGAAGAATTAACAAAAGTCTATGATCTTGAAAGATTAGCTGGTCGAGTTGCATATGGTAGTGTTAATGGTCGTGATTTAATCCAGTTATTAACTTCGTTAGAACAAGTTCCTAAAATTTCGTATGTGTTAGAAAGTTTAAATGCGCCAACTTTCAATGCACTTGTGAAAGGAATGGACCCTTTAGCAGATATTGCGGCAATGATTAAAAATTCAGTTGCAGAGGAACCACCTATTTCAATAACTGATGGTGGAGTCATTAAAGATGGCTATAATGACGTTTTAGATCAGTATCGGGATGCTATGAAAAATGGCAAACAATGGATTGCTAGTTTAGAAGCTAAAGAACGAAAAGAGACTGGGATTAGTAACCTTAAAATTGGCTTTAATCGCGTGTTTGGATACTATATAGAAGTTTCCAAGGGTAATATTGGTAAATTAGCAGAGGGACGCTATGAGCGTAAACAGACGCTAACGAACGCCGAACGCTTTTCAACGCCAGAATTAAAAGAGCGGGAAGCTTTAATTTTGGAAGCACAAGAAAAATCAACTGCCTTAGAGTATGAATTATTCGCGGAAATTCGTAATAATGTTAAATTAGCCATTGATAGGTTACAAAAATTAGCTAAAGTTATCTCTGAATTAGATGTGATTCAGAGCTTTGCTGTGGTCAGTGAAACGTATCATTTTGTGCGTCCTGAATTTAGTGATTCACATACTTTATCAATTAAAGATGGTCGTCATCCAGTTGTAGAAAAATTCATGGGTCATCAAGCCTATGTTCCAAATGATGTCTCGATGGATAGTGAAACTAATATTTTATTAATTACAGGACCCAATATGTCAGGTAAAAGTACCTATATGCGTCAGCTAGCTTTGACAGTAGTTATGGCTCAAATGGGGTGCTTTGTACCGGCAAAAGAAGCTAAGCTCCCAATTTTTGATCAAATTTTCACGCGCATTGGAGCAGCTGATGATTTAATCTCCGGTCAAAGTACTTTTATGGTTGAAATGCAAGAAGCTAATAATGCCTTAAGTCATGCTAGTTCAAATAGTTTGATATTATTTGATGAACTTGGTCGTGGGACTGCCACTTTTGATGGAATGGCCTTAGCACAATCAATTATTGAGTATTTACATGAAAAAGTTCACGCAAAAACGTTATTTTCAACGCATTATCATGAATTGACTGTTTTGGATAAATCATTGAAGAATTTAAAGAATGTTCATGTTGGTGCTGTTGAAAAAGATGGTGAATTAGTCTTTATTCATAAGGTTGAAGATGGCCCAGCTGATCAATCATATGGGATTCATGTTGCTAAATTAGCTGGTATGCCTACGTCGCTGCTTTCACGTGCTAGTGTTATCTTGTCACAATTGGAAGATGAGAAAGTTGAGCTTCCAGATGCGGTTCATGATGAAACGCAAACGACGGTTGTAAATTCAGAAAATAAAGGAAAAATTACTGACAATCAAATGGAGCTATTTCAAACGGTAGAACTTGATCCTAAGTATGAACAGGTAATTGATCAAATTAAGAAACTTAATCTGATGTCAATGACCCCCATGGATGTTATGAATATGATTTATGAATGGCAAAATAAAATTCAATAAGATTTATATGTCAGAGCCAACATAGGAGATTCGAGTAATGACTAAAATTCATGAATTAACTGAAGTGTTAGCTGATCAAATTGCTGCTGGAGAGGTTATCGAACGACCAGCTTCAATTGTGAAAGAATTAGTTGAAAATTCAATTGATGCGAACAGTCATCAAATTGATATTATCGTTGAAAATTCGGGGCTTGATAGTATCCGAATCATTGATGATGGTGATGGAATTGAACCCGATGATGTGTTAACCGCGTTCAAGCGGCATGCAACTAGCAAAATCAGTTCAAGGCAAGATTTATTTAAAGTGGCTTCATTAGGATTTCGAGGTGAAGCTTTACCGAGTATTGCATCAGTATCAGATGTTGAAATGATTACGTCTACTGGTGAGGACCAAGGGACTGAAATAAATATTCGTGGCGGAGCGGTTATCAAACATACGGTTGCCGCCGCCCGTCAAGGAACCGATATTTTAATGAAGGATCTTTTTTTCAACACTCCCGCACGATTGAAATATTTAAAATCACCACAAACTGAGTTATCGCAAATTACTGATATTATTGATCGACTTGCATTAGGTAATCCTGCCATTGCAATTACGTTTATGCATAATGGACATGAAATTTTAAGAACAGCTGGCAATGGTAATTTACAACAAGTTATTGCAGCAATTTATGGGATTTCAAATGCTCGACAGATGGTAAGCTTTGAAAATGAAGATGCCGATTTTAAGGTGAATGGATATACGGCATTACCTGCAGTAACCAGAGCATCACGTCAATACATCACGATTTTAATTAATCATCGCTATATTCGTAATTTTCAATTAACGCGATCAATTGTACAGGGTTATGGATCAAAATTAATGGTTGGTCGTTATCCAATTAGTGTTATCAATATTGAGTTAGATCCAATTTTAGTCGATGTTAATGTTCATCCGACTAAACGAGAAGTAAGAATTAGTAAAGAAGATCAGCTGGGACAATTAATTGCGAGTGCACTGCAAGCAGCGATTAAACAAGAAAATTTAATTCCAGATGCTTTGGGTGATCTTAATGCTAATGAAAAAGTTGATTTTGATAATTTGAAATCAAGTCTAAATGATGCATCTAGTTCTTATACAATACCATTGAAAGAAAATGATGATAATCAAACTGATGTTACGGTAGCAGAACCAGTTTCACCGATTACGATTGCAAGTCAAAATGAATTGATTAATCCGATGGTTAAAAAGTTTGATGAAAAATACCAGAGCGAGGACAAGCTTTCAATTTTTGAAGATGGACAGTCTGATACGACAATTGCGCACAAACTTGAAAATGTTGAATTGGAATTAAATGATAAAAGTGATCGAGCTAAAGAACGCTTTCCGGAGTTGCAGTTTATTGGTCAATTCCGAGGTGCTTTCTTAATTGCTTCTGCTGCGGATGGGTTGTATTTGATTGATCAGCATGCTGCGCAAGAAAGAATTAACTATGAATTTTATCGCGAAGAAATTGGTAAAGTTAGTGATGATGAGCAAACGATGTTGGTACCAATTGTGTTAGATTATCCAACAGCCGATGCTATGATTATTATGGAACACACCGAAGTTCTCGAAGGTTTAGGCTTGAAGTTGGAACCGTTTGGTCAAAATAGTTTTGTGGTTCACCAGCATCCAACTTGGTTTAAGCAAGGCCAAGAAGAAGCGACAATTCGTGAAATGGTTGATTGGATTATTAATGACGGTCAGTTAACGGTTGCACAATTCCGTGAAAAAACAGCAATTATGATGAGCTGTAAGCGCGCGATTAAGGCGAACCATTATTTGAATGATGTGCAAGCCAAAGCACTGTTAACCGAATTACCTAAGTGTGAAAACCCATTTAATTGTCCACATGGACGGCCAGTCGTGATTCAGTTTACTGAATCAGAACTGGAAAAAATGTTTAAGCGAATTCAAGATTCACATAGTTCATATGCAGGTGAATTTGATGATCATGATTTTTAAAGTGGTATTTAAAAAATAGTAGTAAATAACAGAATTAATCAATTCTGTTTCATACATAACTTTATGATAGAATTAATAACGTAAATTTAAGAAAAAGTAGGAATAAAAATTGTATGAATATCTAGAAGGTAAAGTTACAATTGTTACTCCCAGCTATATAGTAATTGATGTTCAGGGAGTAGGGTATCGAGTGCTAACTGCGAATCCATATCGTTATCATGAAAATGATGTGGCACGTATTTATATCTACCAAGCAGTTCGAGAAACCGAGCTCACATTGTATGGATTTGTTGATTCTGATGAGAAGCAATTATTTGAACAATTACTGAATGTTTCCGGGATTGGTCCTAAAAGTGCGTTAGCGATTTTAGCGAGTGCTGATCACAGTGGGCTAATTAATGCGATTGCAAATGATGATGCATCGTATCTAACTAAATTTCCTGGTGTCGGTAAAAAAACGGCGGGTCAAATTGTACTAGATTTAAAAGATAAGATTTTACAATTAGATACAGGTAATCAAAATAGTAAAGAAATTATGACAGCATCAAATGATATCTTGCCACTTTCAGATGCCCTATCAGCACTGGAATCATTAGGTTATCGGACTAAAGATGTTGAAAAGATTGCTAAAAAGTTGCGTGAACTACCTGAAACGACAACTGATGATTATTTGCGACAAGGATTAACACTATTAACAAAGTAACTAGAGGAGGTCGTTAAAATGGATGAAGATAACCAGGATATTTTATCTGGACAAAGTGAAAATGAACAAGAAAATTATATCGAGAAGTCATTGCGGCCTCAAAGTTTGGATACTTATATTGGGCAAACAAAGATTAAACATGAATTGGAAGTTTACATTCAAGCAGCAACTGGGCGTGAAGAAGCTTTAGATCATGTCTTGTTATACGGACCGCCAGGGTTAGGTAAAACAACATTAGCCATGGTAATTGCGAATGAGATGAAAGTTAATATTCGAACCACTAGTGGACCAGCAATTGAAAAACCGGGTGATTTGGTTGCTTTGTTGAATGAATTAGAACCGGGGGACGTTCTTTTTATTGATGAAATTCATCGTTTACCTAAAATTGTTGAAGAAATGTTGTATTCAGCAATGGAAGATTTCTTTGTTGATATTGTAGTTGGACAAGGACCAACCGCTCATCCAATTCATTTTCCGTTACCACCATTTACTTTGATTGGTGCGACGACTCAAGCCGGAGCATTATCAGCACCTTTACGGGATCGTTTTGGAATTGTTGAACACATGGATTACTATACGATCGAAGAACTACAACAAATTATTTTTCGCTCGGCAGATATTTTCCAAATTACGATGATTTCAAGTGGTGCGCGTGAATTAGCGTTGCGATCTCGAGGAACGCCGCGAGTAGCTAATCGATTATTAAAACGAGTTCGTGATTTTGCTCAAGTTGAGCAACGTAGTGATGTTGATCAAGCAATTGTAGCCTATGCATTAGATTTATTGCGGGTTGATAATCGTGGCTTAGATGAAATTGATTTAAAGTTATTACAAACAATGATTGATTTTTATCAAGGTGGACCGGTTGGATTAGGAACTTTAGCCGCTAATATTGGTGAAGAACCGAATACCATTTCTGAAATGTATGAACCATATTTATTACAAATTGGCTTTATTAAACGAACCCCACGCGGTAGAATTGCCACCTCGCTTGCATATGAACATTTAGGAATACCAGAAACTAAAGGAGAATAATACTAATGTCAGATTTAACGCTGGATGATTTTGATTATGATTTACCACACGAATTAATTGCTCAAACACCAATTGAACAACGTGATACTTCACGCTTACTTGTTTTGGATAGTAAAACGGGAGAAATGCAAGATCAACATTTCTATGATGTGCTTGATCAATTAAATCCCGGGGATGCGGTTGTCATGAATAACTCGCGTGTTTTACCAGCTCGAATTCATGGTGTGAAATTAGATACGGGTGCGCATGTTGAAGTATTGTTATTAAACAATACGGAAGGCGATACATGGGAAACTTTAGTTAAACCTGGTAAAAAAATTAAAGTTGGAACGGTATTAACATTTGGTAATGGCGAACTAACTGCCACGGTAACTGAAGAACTTGAACATGGTGGCCGAATGATTGAATTTCATTATGAAGGAATCTTCTTAGAAGTTCTTGAAAAATTGGGAGAAATGCCATTACCACCATATATTAAAGAAAAACTTGATGATCCAGATCGTTATCAAACAGTTTATGCTAAAGAAAATGGATCAGCTGCGGCACCAACCGCAGGATTACATTGGACCAAAGATTTATTGCAAAAAGTTGAAGATAAAGGAATTAAGTTAGTCTATTTAACTTTACATGTTGGACTAGGAACTTTCCGTCCAGTTGATGAAGAACGAATTGAAGATCATGTAATGCATAGTGAATTTTATCGATTAGATGCTGAATCAGCTAAGACGTTGAACGAAGTTAAGGCAAATGGCGGTCGTATTATCGCCACTGGAACGACATCGATTCGTACATTGGAAACGATTGGTTCAAAATTCAATGGGGTGTTACAAGCCGACTCTGGTTGGACTGATATTTTTATTATGCCAGGATATAAGTGGACAGTGGTTGATGCATTTATTACAAACTTCCATTTACCTAAATCAACGTTGGTAATGTTAGTCGCTGCCTTTACTGGACGTGATAATATTCTGAATGCTTATCAACATGCAATTCAAGAAAAATATCGTTTCTTTAGTTTTGGGGATGCGATGTTTGTTAAATAATTTATAACGTTAACAGTGAAATGGAGATTTTATGGAACCAGCAATTAAGTATCGTTTGATTCACCAAGATAAGTACACTGGGGCTCGTACTGGTGAAATCATAACCCCGCATGGAACATTTCCAACACCAATGTTTATGCCAGTTGGAACTCAGGCAAGTGTAAAAAGTATTGCTCCAGAAGAATTAGATGAAATGGGTGCTGGCATTATCTTAGCTAATACTTATCATTTATGGCTCCAACCGGGCGAAGACTTGGTTGAACAAGCTGGTGGATTGCATAAGTTTATGAATTGGGATAAAGGTATTTTAACCGATTCAGGTGGTTTTCAAGTGTTTTCACTTGCGAAACATCGTGACATTAAAGAAGAAGGGGTCACGTTTAAAGATCCTTCAAGTGGACGGACAATGTTTTTATCACCCGAGAAAGCAATTCAGGTGGAAAATGCACTTGGTCCTGACATTATGATGAGTTTTGATGAATGTCCACCATACTTTGAAACCTATGATTATATTAAAAAATCAGTTGAACGAACTTCAAGATGGGCTGAACGTGGTTTAAAAGCTCACCAAAATCCAACTAATCAGGGACTATTTGGAATTGTTCAAGGAGCTGGCTTTAAAGCACTACGTCAGCAAAGTGCACGTGACTTAGTTAGTATGGATTTTCCTGGCTATTCAGTTGGTGGATTATCAGTTGGTGAATCTAAAGAAGAAATGAACCGCGTTCTAGAATTCACTACCCCATTGCTCCCTGAAAATAAACCGCGTTATTTAATGGGCGTGGGAACAGCGGATTCATTAATTGATGGTGTGATTCGTGGGATTGATATGTTTGATTGTGTCTTACCTACTCGGATTGCGCGTAACGGAACTTGTATGACTTCTCATGGCCGTTTAGTGGTTAAAAACTCGCAGTATGCTCGTGATTTTAATCCGTTAGATGATAATTGTGATTGTTATGTTTGCCGTAATTATACGCGAGCCTATATTCGTCATCTGATTCATGTAAATGAAACCTTTGGAATTCGGTTGACCAGTTATCATAATTTATACTTCTTAATTCACTTAATGGAAGATATGCGAGAAGCAATAAAAAATGATCAAGTGCTCGAATTTAGGGAAATGGTTTTTGAACAATATGGGTTTAATGAAGAAAATGCACGGAATTTTTAGTAATTTTACTCGTGTTTTATAAGTTTTTTTGATACAGTAGAGATAGTAAAATTGAAAGGATGTTCAAATTAATGCAAAGTTATTCAGGAATTATTTTAATCGTTGTGATGGTTGCAGTTATGTATTTCTTAATGATTCGCCCACAACAAAAACAACGTGCTAAGCACCAAAATATGGTTAGTACTCTTCAAAAAGGCGACAAGGTTGTTACAATTGGCCGTCTTCACGGAGTAATTGATTCAGTTGATAACACTAACAAGACCGTAGTTTTAGATGTTGAAGGAATTTATTTAACATTTGATTTATCTGCGATTGCTAACGTTGTCCCAGCTGAAAAGGCTGCTGCAGTTGTTACTGAAGCAAAAAGTGAAGCAGTAGAAGAAACTGTTGCACCTGCTGAATCTGCAAGTGAACCAACTTCAGAAGAAGCTAAATAATTTTTAATGATGAAATACCTGTAAAGCAAAACTAATATTTTGCTTTATGGGTTTTTTATTTATAAATAATTGCCTAATTAAATGATCATGATAAGAATGAGCAAGATCTGAATTCTTAGTTTTATTTTTTGATATAATAATCATCAGGAGAAATAACATGACGGAATTTATGCAACAGCAGTTAAATATTGATACTACTCGTAAAATTATTCATATCGATATGGATGCTTTTTATGCACAAATTGAAATGAGAGATCATCCAGAATGGCGCGAAAAGCCGTTGGTAATTGCCAAGGATCCTAGAAAAACTGGTGGTCATGGAGTAGTAGCAACTGCAAATTATGTTGCACGAAAAGCCGGTATTCATTCAGCAATGAGTGCCGCCAAAGCATTAGAGCTTGAAGCTAATGCGGTTTTTAAGACCCCTGATTTTACTTTATATCGTCGGATTTCAGCACAGGTTCATGAAATATTTCATCGATATACTGACATAGTAGAACCAATTGCCTTTGATGAAGCATATTTAGATGTAACCGATAATAAGTTGAATATTAGTAATCCAGTTGTGTTGGCGCATAGATTGCAGGCTGAAATTTTTGAAGAAACTAAGTTAACTTGTTCGACGGGGATTTCATATAATAAGTTTTTGGCTAAACTGGCATCTGAATATCGTAAACCAGTGGGTGTAACAGTTATTAATCCAGATGATGTTAAGAACTTTTTATTTAAATTGCCCATTGATGATTTTAGAGGGGTCGGAAAAAAGACAGTCCCCAAAATGTACGAAATGGGGATAAATAATGGTGCTGATTTATTTGAGTATTCGGAATCAGACTTAATGGCTAAGTTTGGTAAAATGGGCTATATATTATATCGTCGTGTGCGAGGCGAAGATGATCGACCCGTTGAGTATCAACGTGATCGAAAATCAATTGGTAAAGAGCGAACTTATACCCAATTGATTAATTCTGAAGAAGGGGTACAAGCTCAATTAACGTATCTGTCAGAGTTGGTGGCTGACGCTTTAAAAGCTAATCAAAAGCACGGTAAAACAGTCGTTCTTAAGATTAGGTATCAGGATTTTTCTACGATAACCAAACGTGATACGATGACCGAATTTGTTGATAATACACCAGAAGCAATTTACTTTGTTGCTAATCAAATTTATGAGGAACTACCAAAAAATGATGATTCAGTACGGTTATTAGGAATTACATTGACTAATCTATCACCGTCCACTTTTGAAAATATTACGTTGCCCTTATTTAAGCACTGATAAAACAACCTTTGTAACTAGACCCAATAAACGTTATACTGGTGAATGGACTTTAACGCGATGTCTCTGTATTGAGAGGAATAAATAGATATGAAGGAACAACAAGAAATACTAGAAAAAATCAAGAAGTATCAA
Source organism: Paucilactobacillus oligofermentans DSM 15707 = LMG 22743 (assembly GCF_001434315.1). GTDB lineage: Bacteria > Bacillota > Bacilli > Lactobacillales > Lactobacillaceae > Paucilactobacillus > Paucilactobacillus oligofermentans. The sequence continues at coordinate 265,614 of NZ_AZFE01000003.1, forward strand.
AAAATTATTATTCATCGTCATCAACGACCTGATCCAGATGCAATTGGTTCACAGACTGGTTTAGCTGAAATCTTGCGAGCTTCTTTTCCAACTAAAGAAATTTTTATGGTTGGTAAAAAGATTCCAGGGTTTGCTTGGATTGGTGAGATGGATGAAATTGACAATGAAGTATTTGACGATGCCTTAATAATTGTCACAGATACTGCCAATGCACCACGAATTGATGATCGTCGATTTGATCAGGGAGATTTATTAATTAAAATAGATCATCATCCCAATGATGAACCATATGGCGATATTATGATGGTTAATCCAGATTCATCTAGTTCTTCAGAAATTATTTATGATTTTTATGAGCAATTTAAGGATCAACTAACGTTACCTAAAGTGGCAGCTAGTGCATTATTAGCTGGAATTATTGGTGATACCGGTCGATATCTTTATCCAGCAACAACAGCTCGTACGATGAACGTCGCTGCGGCATTGATGAATGCAGGAGCCGATAACAGTGCAATTGGACAACATGAAAATGAAATGCCAATTCCGGTGGCCCGTTTATCAGCTTATGTGTATGAAAATCTTGAAATTATGTCACATGGCGCTGCGTATTTAATCTTAACTAATGAAATCCTTGAAAAATTTGATTTAAAGGATTCAGGAACTGCGGGGATTGTACCGCTACCTGGACAAATCAAAGGGGTAATTTCATGGGCAATTTTTGTTCAACAAGAGGATGAAAGTTACCGGGTAAGATTGCGTTCTAAGGGTGAACCAATTAATGAAATTGCTAAACTTCATGATGGTGGTGGACATCCACTAGCCAGTGGGGCAAAAGCCAAAGATGATAATGAAGTTAAAGAAATTATTGCGCAACTGGACCAGTTAACAAAAGAAAATGAGGTAGATTAACATGGCCGAAATGTTTACAAGTTTTAATTTTCAACCGTATCTATATGATGCGTTAAAGGATTTAAATTTTAGAGAACCAACACCGGTTCAAACTAAGGTAATTCCGTTAGTTAAAGCAGGAAAAAGTGTTATTGGACAATCACAAACTGGTAGTGGGAAAACACATGCGTTTTTGTTACCAATTTTTGATAAAATTGATCCAGAAAAGGATGAAGTTCAAGTAGTTATTACCACACCAAGTCGTGAATTAGCCTATCAAATTTACGATGCTGCAAAGCAGATTGCTGGCTTTGGATCAGATAAGTTGATTGTTCATAATTATGTTGGTGGAACTGATAAGGTTCGTCAAATCAACCAATTAAAACGACATCAACCACAAATTGTGATTGGAACACCAGGTCGAATTTGGGATTTAATTTCAGCACAAGCTTTAGATGTTCATACTGCTAATCAATTTGTTATTGATGAAGCCGATATGACTCTAGACATGGGATTCTTGGATCAAGTTGATAAAATTGCTGGTAGTTTACCCGAACATTTACAAATGATGGTCTTTTCAGCAACAATTCCTGAAAAGCTACGACCATTCTTACGTAAATATATGAATAACCCGGTCGTAGAAGAAATTCCAGTAACGTCAGTAATTAATCCAGATGTTAATAATTGGCTACTTTCAACTAAGGGCAAGAGCAAAAACGCACTTATTCATCGCTTAGTGACAATGGGTGATCCATACTTAGTCTTAATTTTTGCTAACACGAAAACGCGTGTTGAAGAAATCCATGAATATTTACAAAAGCAAAATTTAAAAGTAGCAATGATTCATGGTGATATTAAACCACGTGAGCGTAAACGAGTGATGCGTCAGGTTCATAACCTAGATTTTCAATTTGTAGTTGCGACTGATCTAGCAGCGCGTGGAATTGATATTGATGGTGTATCAATGGTTATTAATGATGAAATTCCAACTGATCTTGATTTCTTTATTCATCGTGTTGGTCGTACTGGACGTAAGGGTATGAACGGAACGGCCGTTACCTTGTATGAACCAGGTGACGACAAAGCAGTTAGTGAATTGGAACGTCTTGGAGTTAAATTTCAAGATAAAGAAATTAAGAATAACGAACTTGTTGATACGTATGACCGTTTGCGTCGTACAAAGCGTAAACCACGTCAAGAAGAATTAGATATCACGATGAAAGGTTACGTTAAAAAACAAAAGAAAACCGTTAAGCCTGGTTATAAGAAAAAGATTAAAGGTGCAATTGCCGATCAAGCAATTCAAAAACGTCGAATTGAACAACGTGCTGATTTCCGTCGAACAAAGAAAGCTAAAAAGAATTCATCACGTTGATTTTTGTACTTGGCTCAGCTATAATTACGAGTGTTAAGGGACATGCTGATTGATTGGATTTTAAGAAACGTTTTGGTAATGAGAAAAACGATGAAGGTCATTAAGTGCTACCCAAAATATAAATTTAAATAATTTAGATAACAATTAAGAGGTTAACGATTTCCATCGTTGCAAGCAGAGTGGTACCGCGTCTAGGACGTCTCTGTGTGCAATGGTGGATTTTTTTATTTTTTAAAACAGAGGAGAATTTTTATGAGTGAATTAAAGCAATTATCTAGTAGTGAAGTTCGGCAAATGTTTATCGATTTCTTTGCTCAACATGGGCATAAAGTCGAACCAAGTGCTTCCTTAGTCCCAGTCGATGATCCAACTTTACTTTGGATTAATTCTGGAGTTGCCACCATGAAAAAATATTTTGATGGCTCAGTAGTCCCTGATAATCCAAGATTAGTTAGTTCACAAAAGAGCATTCGGACTAATGATATTGAAAATGTAGGAAAGACTGCGCGTCATCATACTTTATTTGAGATGCTAGGTAATTTCTCAGTTGGCGATTATTTCAAAAAAGAAGTTATTCCATGGGCATGGGAGTTATTAACGAGCCCGGAATGGTATGGATTAGATCCTGAAAGACTTTATATTACGGTGTATCCAAAAGATCAGGATGCTCGTAAAATTTGGGAATCAATCGGGATTGACCCAAGTCATATTTATGAAGATGAAGATAATTTTTGGGATATTGGTCGTGGACCATCGGGACCTGATTCTGAAATTTTTTATGATCGTGGACAAGAAATGAATAACGTCGACGTTGATGACCCAGAAAATTATCCGGGTGGAGAAAATGAACGCTATCTAGAAATATGGAATATCGTATTTTCACAATTTAATCACACGCCAGAAGATACCTTTGAACCATTACCCAATAAAAACATTGATACGGGGATGGGATTAGAACGAGTTGTTTCAATTTTCCAACATGCGCGGACTAACTTTGAAACCGACTTATTCTTACCACTAATTAAAAAGACTGAAACCTTTAGTGATAATAAAAAATATGGTCAATCAGCTGCTGAAGATATTTCATTTAAAGTAATTGCTGACCATGTTCGGGCCATCACATTTGCAATTGGTGATAGTGCATTACCTTCTAATGTTGGTCGTGGCTATGTAATTCGTCGATTAATTCGGCGTGCTGTAGTTAATGGCAAGAAGCTTGGAATTAATGATGGTTTCTTATATAAATTAGTGCCAACGGTTGGTGAAATTATGGAATCATATTATCCAGAAATCACTCAAAATGCTGATTATATTGCCTCAGTTGTAAAATCAGAAGAAGATCGGTTTAATGCAACTTTAAATGATGGCTTAGATTTGTTGAATGAAACAATTGCTGATGTTAAGTCACGGAATAGTGATTTGATTGATGGTGAATCAGCGTTTAAATTATATGATACTTATGGTTTCCCAATTGAATTAACCCGTGAATATGCTGAAGATGAAGGTATTAAAGTGGATGAAGCTGGGTTTGATGCTGAAATGAAAAAGCAACAAAACCGAGCACGTAATGCCCGTGGAAATACAAAATCAATGGGAGTTCAAAGTGATTTTTGGATTAACGTTCAAGATGAAAGTGAATACGTTGGTTATGATACCTTAGTGGTTGATGACGCCAAAGCAGTTGTGGTTGCGCAAGATGAAGCCAATGTTCCAGAGGCACAACCAACAGAAAATCCGATTGAAGTTATTTTTGATCGTACACCATTTTATGCAGAAATGGGTGGACAAGTAGCCGATACAGGTTCAATCATTGATAACTTAGGAGAAGAAGTGGGACGGGTAGTTGATGTTCAACATGCACCTAATGGACAAAACCTACACACGATAGCTTTGAGCAAAGCTTTGAAAAATGGTGCACGTTACAAACTAGTTGTTGATCGTGCACGTCATCTAAAAATTGAAAAAAATCATACAGCAACTCATTTATTAGATCAAGCACTACGCAATGTGTTAGGTGGTCATACCCAACAAGCTGGTTCGTTAGTTGAACAGCATTATTTGCGATTTGATTTTAATCATTTTGGCTCAATTACTGAAGATGATTTGGAACAAGTTGAACGAATGGTTAATGAACAGATTTGGCGTGAAATTGAAATTTTAACCGTAGAAACTGATTTAGAATCCGCTAAAGAAATGGGTGCAATTGCGCTATTTAGTGAAAAGTATGGCGACCAAGTGCGGGTTGTTAAAATTAATGATTTTAATACTGAATTTTGTGGTGGGAACCACGTCCGTAATACAAATGAAATTGGAATCTTTAAAATTGTTTCGGAAGCTGGAGTTGGTGCAGGTGTTCGTCGGATTGAAGCGGTAACTGCTGGGGATGCATACCAGTTGTTACATGAACGTGAAGAACTATTAAAGCAATCAGCTGAAGTTTTAAAAGCACCACAAGTAAAAGAACTTCCACGTAAAATTGAAGCTTTGCAAATGGAACTTAAAGAAGTTCAACGGGTTAATGATAGTCTTCAAAGTAAGCTGACTTCACAACAAGCAACAGATGTATTTAGTAATATTCAAGAAACTGCTAAAGGAACTTTGGTTGCTGAACAAGTGCAAGTTAACGGAATGGATCAATTGCGTCAATTAGCTGATACTTGGCGGACAAAGTCAATATCAGATGTACTCGTGTTAGCAGCTGTAGTCGGAGAAAAGGTTAATTTAATTGTTGGTGTCAGTGATGATAAAGTTAAAGAAGGTCTGAAAGCTGGCGAAATCATTAAAGCAATTGCACCCGCAGTCGGTGGTGGCGGCGGCGGTCGTCCTAATTTAGCTCAAGCAGGTGGAAAAAATCCAGCCGGAATTGAACAAGCATTATCGCAAGCTAAAGAATTTTTAGCATAAGATGAAATGACGTAGGTTACATTAAAAATGCGTTACAGTAATTTGGATCGATTGTACTTTTGCCGTGTGTTTAGTAGTATAGGGATATAAACAAATTATTGTGGGGGTGGGTTTAATGGCATTAGATAAGACAATGTTCTTTGATTTTGGTGATAGTAATCAAAAAAATGTTCATGAAACATTAAATACAGTTTATAATGCACTTGAAGAAAAAGGTTATAATCCAATTAATCAGATTGTAGGGTATTTATTGTCTGGAGACCCAGCATATATACCACGCTTGAATGATGCTAGAAATTTGATTCGCAAGTATGAACGTGATGAAATTATTGAAGAACTTGTTCGCTCATATCTCAAAACTAAGGGTGATGCTTAATGCGGTTAATGGGATTGGATGTCGGCTCAAAAACAGTTGGAGTTTCTGTTAGTGATCCATTAGGTTGGACAGCTCAAGGCTTAGAAATAATTGCGATTAATGAAAATGAACAAATTTTTGGTATTGAACGAGTTGCAGAATTAGTTAGTGAAAAAAGTGTAGCTGGTTTTGTTGTCGGATTACCTAAAAACATGAATAATACTGAGGGACCAAGGGTTGAAGCTGCTCGTAATTATGGTAAACTCTTAGAAGATACATTTAGTCTCCCTGTTGACTATCAAGATGAAAGATTAACGACAGTTGAGGCTTCACGAATGTTAGTTGAGGAAGCAGATACATCTCGTGCAAAGCAAAAAAAAGTAATTGATAAATTGGCGGCTAGTCTAATTCTACAAAATTATTTAGATGGCCATGGTAAACTACTAAAAGAACTGTGAGGAATTAATAATGGCTGAAGAACACAATCACGACCATAACCACGAAGATGAAGATTTAATTACATTAGTTGATGATGATGGTAACGAGGAATTATATAAAGTACTCTTTACCTTTGATTCAGATGATTTTGGTAAATCATATATTCTTCTATACCCATCAAGCGCTGAAAATGATGAAGAAGTTGATATCCAAGCATATGCTTATAATCCTGATCAAAGCGAAGACTCAGAAGGCGATTTACAACCAATTGAGGATGAAGCTGAATGGGAAATGGTTGAAGAAGTATTAAATACTTTCTTGGATGATGACGGTAATTTTGACGCATAATATAAATAAGTACAAAAAAACGATTTTGATGAAAACATCAAAATCGTTTTTTATTTGTTATCAGCAATGGCTTGGGCTTTTTGTGTATTAGCAAAATGCAATTTAGCATAATCTGCCAGTGGTTTTCCTTGACGAATTAATTTAGCGGCAATTTGATCAACTGCATTACCAGCACCAATCGGTAAGGTAATTCCTGCGTTCGCTGTTAATTCATCCATAGCTTCGAGTGAAACGTAACGGGCAATCACTGATGCAGCCGCTACAGCAAGATGAGCTTGTTCACCTTTAGTTTGAAAGTAGACATTTTCATGGATAATTGATTGGCCCTTAAGGTAACGGTAATAGGTGCTTGGGGCAACAAACTGATCAATTAAAATTGCTTGCGGTTTTTCAGGTTGAATTTTTTTTAAAACATTTGTTAAAGCTAAATTATGGCAAAGGGCTTTTAACTGTCCTTGATTATATTTTTCAATCATTTGATTGTACTTAGTAGGCATAATATTAACGACATGGTAAGGCAAAAAAGTAATGAGTTGTTTTGCCATTTTAACGATTTCTGGATCAGTTAATTTCTTTGAATCTTGAATACCTAATTTACGAACGGTTTCAATATTTTCACTAGTTACGTAAACTGAAGCAACTGTTAATGGTCCAAAGTAACTACCGGTGCCAACTTCATCGGAGCCAATTACTGACCAAGTATCAAAACCTGACGGTAATGTACTATTAGTTGCCTTTGGAAAGCTAGCTTTATTCGTTGAGGTAGTAGGTTTACCCCATTTTGATACTTCGGAGGTAACATTGGTGCCTTGAAACATAACTTTACCGGAATTGTAGCCAGTAATAATGGTGCCACCTTGTTTTACGCGAAACAAAGCCCCAACTGGTGGGACTTGTTGGTTGCTAGCGTAATGGCTATTCATTTGTTTTAAAGTGGCATTATTTACTTTAATTACTTCTTGCATGTAATCATCCTTCATTTATGTTATTTTAACAATTCTACCATAGTTATTTAATTGGTGAGGTTTAACACTTTATTGTAAACAGTGATATAATTTTTACGTTGTAATTAGGTCGATGAACGGAGAAAAATGATGAGTGAATTACCACGATGGAAGAAAAATACGTATGCTCTTTGGGTCGGTAATTTTGCGACTGGAGCTGGAGCTAGTATGAGCTTACCATTTTTGCCATTGTTTATCTCAACAATGGGTGATTTTTCAAAATGGGAACTATCGCTATATTCTGGGATTGCCTTTTCAATTACCTTCTTGAGTCAAGCAATTGTCTCACCATTATGGGGAAAGCTAGCGGATCGAACTGGTCGAAAACCAATGCTATTAAGAGCGGCAATTGGGATGACAATCACAGCGACTTTAACCGGATTATCACCCAATGTATGGATTTTAATTTTACTTAGACTTATTCAAGGTGCTTTTTCAGGTTATATTAATAACGCTTATGCACTAGTGGCTAGTGAAGTTCCTACCAAACAAAGTGGTAAGACAATGGGATTATTAACAACTGGAAGTGTTGGAGGACAATTAATCGGTCCAGTTTTTGGCGGGGTAATTGCTGATGCGTTTGGCTATCGAATTCCGTTTTATATATTTGGGTGTTTAATGTTGATGGCAACGGTGATTACCATTGTTGGGGTTAAAGAAAAATTTACGCCAATTGATAAAAATAGTCAGTTAGCTAAACAAAGTGCATTTGCAGGTGTTAAAAATGTGCATGTGGTTTGGGCAATGATAATCTCATCAATGTTAATTCAAGCTGCCACTAATTCAATTAATCCAATTATTAGTTTATTTGTTAAAGAGTTATTAACGACGCACTCTAATTTAGCTTTAACAAGCGGAATTATTGCGGCTTTACCTGGAATTGCAACTTTGATTGCAGCACCACGATTTGGATCATTAGGGGATCATATTGGGCCGCAAAAAGTATTAATTGCTGGACTACTGTTGTCGGGAGTGGTATTTTTACCAACCTTCTTTGTGAGCACTGTATTTATGTTAGGGGTTTTCCGATTTATGATTGGAATTGCTGATGCGGCACTGTTGCCTGTAACGCAAACCGTGATGAGTGTTAATACGCCACAAGAATCAATTAGTCGTATTTTTAGTTATAATCAATCATTTCAAGCAATTGGTTCAGTATTAGGACCTATGTTAGCGTCAATGGTGGCTGGAATATTGGACTATCGCTTTATTTTTTTAATGGCAACCGGGTTAGTGGTTATTAATTTAGTGGTTGTTCTATGGGCATATCGAAAAGATGGGTTAAGTAGCTAAATAGCACGGTTCGTGCTAAACTTGATAAGTTAAAAACTAGGCGGGTGATGAAATGAATAAAAGATATAAAATTCAATTAGATGGTCGAGAATATGTAATCAGTGGACCAGGAGAATCAGATTTAATTGTTGCCGCTCAAAATCTAGTCAATGAACAAATTGATCATTTAAAAGAAGTTAATCCACAATTGGATGATATTCAACGGGCTAATTTAGTGGCATTTAATGCGGTCGCTGATCAGATAAAAATGCAAAGAGATTTAGAGATAAATAAGGATAAATAATGATACTTTCAATTGGCATTCTAGTGTTATTGGTGTTTAACTTTATAGTAGGACGCCGACGTGGACTATTGTATATGATATTAAGGCTGGTTAGCTTTGTTGTTGCAATAATTGCTGCAAAATTTATGACCCAATTAGTCGGTGATAATCTAACATCACTATTTCCAGTGTTTGATGCTACCACTAATAGTACTGGTAGTGCATTAAATAGTAGTAATGGGGATAGTTTCTTTTATAATGGAATTGCTTTTTTTATCACCTTTTTGATTGTGATGAAATTAGTTAAATGGCTAATTATGCGACTAAATTTACTTAGTAAAATTCCAGTAATACATCAAATAAATGCGCTGGCAGGTGGATTAATCAATTTAGGGCTGACTTATGTTGTAATTTTTTTAATCCTAACAGTATTTCAAGTGTTACCAAATACATGGTGGCAAGATCAATTAGCAGTATCTGGGATCGCACAATGGATTATTAATGATACCCCGGTTTTGTCACAACAAGTTGTTTACTGGTTATCAGGTAGTTAATTAAGAGGAAATATAAATGAATTCTAAAATATTAGAGGTAATGGATTTTGATAAAGTTAAAGCGAAAGCATTACCATTTTTAGTATCAGCAGCAGGGAAACGAGAACTTGAAAACTTGGTGCCCAAAACTGAGATTGAAAAAGTGAAGTTGGCAATACAAGAAACAACTGATGGTGTAAATATTTATCGCTTAGCTGGCGGAATGGTGATTCCACAGCTAGCTGATATTAGTATGCAATTAAAACGTTTAAAAATGGATGCAGTCTTAAATGCGGGTGAGCTAGCTCAAATTACGAAAATTTTACGAACTAGTATGGCGGTTAAAGATTTTTTTGCTAAATTACGCGAACAAGATGTCGATATGCATACGATTGAACATTACGTTGATGATTTAGTTACGATTCCAACGATTACAAAACAATTAGCAATATCAATTGAAGGTGATGGTCACATCACTGATGAGGCATCATCAAAATTACATGGCTTACGGCAACGAATTACGCAAACTGAGGGATCAATTCGTTCTAAAATGGAAGGATTTACTCGGGGAGCCAATGCTAAATATTTAAGCGATGCAATTATTACGATGCGTGATGATCGTTATGTAATTCCAGTACAGGCTAACTATCGAGGTAAATTTGGTGGGATTGTTCACGATCAAAGTGGTAGTGGTCAGACACTATTTATCGAGCCACAAGCAGTTATTGAATTGAATAATCGCTTACGCCAAGATCAATTAGATGAGAAACAAGAAGAAATACGGATTTTAGCTGAGCTATCGGCCTTAATTGCACCTTATCGAATTGATATTGGAAATAATGAACAAATCCTAGGACACCTTGATTTTATTAATGCCAAGGCACAAATGGCTCATAATATGCGGGCAACACTGCCAATAATTAGCAATGAACATCAGATTAATTTAAAGCAAGCTCGACATCCATTGATTGAAGCAAATAAAACAGTTGCTAACGATATTATTATTGGTGATGAATATCAAATGATCGTCATTACTGGTCCTAATACCGGTGGTAAAACAATTACAATGAAGACCTTAGGGTTGATCCAATTGATGGGTCAAGCTGGGTTTTACATTCCAGCTCAAGAAGAAAGTACAATCGGGGTCTTTGAACAGATTTTTGCGGATATTGGGGATGAACAGTCACTTGAACAAAATTTAAGTACTTTCTCTTCACACATATCAAATATCAAAGCAATTTTAGATCAAGCTGATGAAAATTCATTAGTCTTTCTTGATGAGGTTGGGGCCGGAACTGATCCTAAAGAAGGTGCCGCATTGGCAATGTCAATTTTGGATGCTTTAGGTGCTAAAAGTAGTTACGTGTTGGTTACAACCCATTATCCTGAACTAAAGGCATATGGTTTTGATCGTGAAAAAACGATTAATGCCAGTATGGAATTTGATCAGGAGACCTTTAAACCAACTTATAAATTGCTATTAGGTATTCCTGGACAATCAAACGCATTAGAAATTGCCAAACGATTAGGGATTACCGAATCAATTATTATGGAGTCAAAGGCCCTTATTTCAGAAGATAGTCAGGATTTAAATGCAATTATTGGTGATCTGGTGACACAACGTAAATTAGCACGTGATCGGTCAGAACAATTAGAAAATGATTTGCAAGCTACTGGAAAACTACAGACTGATTTAGATGAAAAGTTAACTAAATTTGAAACGCAAAAGGCAAAACTGCTGGAAGATGCTCAAGTAGAGAATAATCATTTAGTATCGCAATCACGAAAGCAAGCCGACAAAATTATCGAACGATTACGAAAATTAGAACTTGAAGGGCAACAAATTAAAGAAAATCAGTTAATTGATGCTAAGGGTGAATTGAATTCTCTACGCATGGATGACCAACGATTAAAGAAAAATAAAGTTTTACAACGTGAAAAATTGAAACATGATTTAAAAGCTGGTGATGCTGTACTAGTTAAATCTTATGGTCAGTATGGCGATCTAATTCGTAAATTAGGTAAACAAGATTGGGAAGTTCAGCTGGGAATTTTAAAGATGAAGGTCAATGAATCTGATTTAGAAAAATCTAAGCAAGCGAACATTGCAGCTCAGGAACGCGAACGTGAGCCAAAGCAACGAATTACTCACTCTGTTTCAACCCGAGAAACATCTGCTCGTTTAGACTTACGAGGACATCGCTATGATCAAGCAATGGTCGAAGTTGATCAATTTATTGATCATGCGGTTTTGAGTAATTTGTCATCAGTAACGATTGTTCATGGTAAGGGAACTGGGGCACTTCGTAAGGGGACACAAGAATATCTTCGAAGTAATCCACGAGTTAAAAGCTTTGAATTTGCAGCACCTAATGCTGGTGGCGATGGAGCAACGATTGTCTTTTTATAAATTACTAATTTTTTGTAAGCAAAATAATGTATTTTAATTTAAAAATTTGTTAGAATGTTAGCAATGAAAGCGAGGAATTGATTATGTCATTCAAAGAAACAACTGATCAAACCTTCGTAGCAGATACTGCGAACGGAGTAACATTAACTGATTTTTGGGCAACTTGGTGTGGTCCTTGTCGGATGCAATCACCAGTAGTGGAACAATTAGCTAGCGAAATGGGAAATGTAACATTCAATAAACTTGATGTTGATCAAAATCCAGAAACTGCACAAAAATTTAATGTGATGAGTATTCCAACTTTACTTGTTCAAAAAGACGGTGAAGTGGTTGATACATTGATTGGTTATCATTCAAAGGAACAATTAGCGCAAATTTTAAATCAATATTTATAACAAAATAAAATGAACAAAACATTAGTTTTGTTCATTTTTTGTATATAATTTTATTCACTTAACTGAATGAAATTAATTGGGGTTTCATCAGTGACTTGATTGGATGAATCATGATAGACAGTAATTTGAATAATCTTTTTCTTTTCCACTTCGACGGAAGCTTCAGTGACCATATTAGTTTGAAACTCGATTTGTTGCGCAATTAGGCCGGCTTCAAAATTAAAAGTAGCATGGGATAATTTTGAACGATCAATGATCTCATCACCGGCTAGCTCCCATACTTGCTGTTTACTATTCTTTTTAATTAAAGATAAGGTTCCAAGGCTAAGTTGATGAAATAAGCTAATTAATTTATCATCAGAATCAACGGGAAATTGGCGGGCAATATCTTTACCTGCCCAATATAAGATACCATCAGCTTCGGTACCTAAGATAGATGGTAGAAGAACATCTCGAAGCATCATTTGTCCTAAACCAGTATTGCTATGAATCATTTGATCATACAAAGATTGTGTCATTTTTCGAACTCCTTAATTTGCTAAAATTTATTATACATTTTAAATGATGATATGTCAGTTGTAACTGCTATTTTGCTTGAAAAAAAGGTTAATTAAGTCGATAATTGTAGTTATAGTTTAAAGATAAGCGGGGCAAGACATCATGGATAATCGACCAATTGGTGTAATGGATTCAGGACTAGGCGGACTGACATTTGTTAAAGAAATTAGACATCAACTGCCAAATGAATCAATAGTTTTTTTGGGTGATGAAGCACGACTGCCATATGGTATTAAATCTTCGTCGGAAGTTCGTGAATTTAGTTTTCAGATTGCTAAATACTTATTAAAATTTGATATTAAAATGTTTGTGATTGCTTGTAACACGGCAACCGCTGCGGCATTACAGTTTTTACAAGAACAATTGGATATTCCCGTAATTGGAGTAATTAAGCCTGGTAGTCAAGCAGCAACAAGCTTAACGAAGAATCATCAAGTTGGGGTAATTGCAACTCAAAAAACCATTGAGAGTTTGGCCTATACTAACCAAATTGGTTTACTGGATTCAAAAGTAAAAGTAATTGGGCTTGCAACACAATCATTAGTCAAGCTAGTTGAAAGTAATCAAATGAATACTGATTATGCACAACAAATAATTAGTGAACAATTAAATTTCTTTGCTGATTATCAAGTTGATACGTTAATTTTAGGGTGTACCCATTTTCCATTATTAGCTAATGAAATTCAATCAGCGATGGGGCCAGAGGTTAAACTAATTGATTCTGGAGCTGAAACGGCATCGGTAGTTAAAGAGCTATTGACTAAAAATGATGTATTAGCGAGTCAGCATAATGATAACTTTTTGAAATTATTAACAACAGGTTCAATCATACAATTTGAAAAGGTGGCAAGTAACTGGTTACAAGATTCTAAGTTGGATATTGCACAAGTTAATTTAGGAGAATAAAAATGAATGAAATTATTGTAGCTACTAATAATGCTGGTAAAGCGACTGAATATGAGGAATTATTTTTACCACTTAAAATTAAAATAAAAACATTAAAAGATTTTCCAGAGTTACCTGAAATTGAAGAAACTGGGACAACTTTTGAAGAAAATGCTTTAATTAAAGCTCATACAGTTGCTAAAATCACTAATTTACCAGTAGTTGCTGATGATTCAGGATTAATGATTAATGCTTTAAATGGTGAGCCTGGGGTATATTCAGCAAGATATGCAGGCAATCATGATGACCAAGCCAATATTGATAAAGTATTGGTTAATTTAAAAAATGTTGCGCCGGTGGATCGTGGTGCTAGTTTTCATACTGCATTAGTTGCAGTTAAGCCTAATGGTGATCAGCTGTTAGCGCATGGTGATGTTGAAGGCGTGATCCTAGATGAACAACGTGGAACTAATGGCTTTGGCTATGATTCAATTTTCTATGTCGATCAGTTTAATAAGACGATGGCAGAATTAACGGCAGAACAAAAAAATCAAATTAGTCATCGAGGCAATGCAATGCGTAATTTAATGACTAATTTTGAAACTTGGTGGCGTGAATAATGAAAATTATGATTGTAAGTGATAATCATGGTGATCGGGATATTTTAGCTAAATTGGTTAATGAATATACGAATAAAGTTGATTTGATGATTCATTGTGGTGATTCAGAAATGCTAGTTGATGATCCTATTTTTGAACATATGCCAAGTGTGCTTGGTAACAATGACTGGGGACAACCGTTTTTAGATAAGCGAATAATTGAAGATGAATCAGAACGGATTTTATTAACCCATGGGCACCTATATAATGTTAATTTTACAATGGATAAATTAGCAGCCTTAGCTAGAAATCATAATGCATCAGTAATTGCTTTTGGACATACCCATCAATTAGCAGCAACGATGAAGGATAATAAATTATTTATTAATCCGGGAAGTATTAGTTTGCCTAGAGGTGAGTTTAGTTATATTGGTGGCACATACGCAATTGTTGATCTGCAGGATGAAATTGTTAAAGTTCAATTTTATAATCGGGAATTAGAGCCAATTGATGAGCTTAAATTTACATTTGAAAGAAATATGAAGTGATTTTTAAATATTTTAAAATATCAAAGACATTAGTATTCATGTGACTAAATTTTCGATACAATGAAATAGTACTGAAAGGAGTCATTCTAATGATCGATGCGTCAATTAATGAAATGTTGACTGAGAGAAAACAGAAATTTTTGATTCCAGCCAATATTGTTGCTAATGTTTTAGAATCAAATAATTTGTATCATGCATTTTTAGTTTTAACCAAGAATCAATATGCTAAAATCATTGTTTTAGATAATGATGGTAAGTACAAAGGCTTATTATCATTAGCGATGGTAACTGATCAGATGTTAGATACTGAAAGTATTAATGTCAGTAAGCTGACTCATATTTTAGTTGGTGATGTAATGCAAACGGATGCAATCACGGTGGAAGATCCATACGATGTTGAAAATGATTTACGACTACTAACTAATAATCCATTTTTGCCAGTTGTCGCTGATAATGGTGATTTTACTGGGATTGTCACACGAAGAGAATTATTAAAAGCAATCAATCGAATGGTTCATAATATTGATGATCAATATGAAATTACAAAAAAATGAAAATATTAAATAGATGAGGTAAAGTATGGCAAAATTAGACGCACAATCAATTATTAACTATATTGGTAATTCACCTAAGAAAACGCCAGTTAAGGTGTATATTAAAGGTGATTTAGCTGACTTAGAATTTCCAGCTGCAATTCGCTCATTTGTTGAAACTAAAAGTGGGGTTATTTTTGGAGATTGGAAAGATATTAAAGTCTTTTTAGATGCTCATAAATTAGAAATTGTTGATTTTGAAATTGAAAATGACCGTCGTAATTCAGGTGTTCCATTGCTTGATATGAAAGAAATCAATGCACGAATTGAACCAGGGGCTGTAATTCGTGAACAAGTTTTAATTGGTAACAATGCGGTAATCATGATGGGGGCGCAAATTAATATTGGGGCTGAAATTGGTGATAATACAATGATTGATATGGGTGCCGTTTTAGGTGGTCGTGCTTTAGTTGGCCAAAATTGTCATATTGGTGCGGGGACAGTGCTAGCAGGAGTTGTTGAACCACCTTCGGCTACACCAGTTATTGTAGAAGATGATGTTTTAATCGGAGCTAACTGTGTGGTACTTGAAGGTGTTAAAGTTGGTAAAGGATCGGTTGTGGGTGCTGGAGCAGTTGTAACCCAAGATGTTGCGCCAAATACGGTTGTCGCTGGAGTACCAGCTCGTAAAATTAAAGATATCGATGATAAAACTAAAAGTAAGACTGAATTAATGGATGAATTGCGTAAGCTTTAAAGCGTATTAGGTCATTCTAATTTAAGTTGATAATTAATGATAGGGACTGTTATTAAAGCGATTGCTTTCATACGGTCCCTTAATAGTAAGGTTGGTTAGATAATGGCATTTAAAAATGAGCAGTTAATTCAAATATATCAACAGCTACATCAAATTCCTGAATTAGGACTTGAAGAGTTTGAGACACATCAATTTTTATTGACTACGATTCATCAAATGAATCAGGAAAATCTAAAATATCAAACAACCGATAAATTACCGACTTCATTGGTAGTGAAGGTCAATGGAAAAAAGCACACAAAACGAATTGGCTATCGGACTGATATCGATGGGTTACCAATTGTTGAACAAACTGGGTTATCATTTGCTTCAAAAACTAATGGACGAATGCATGCTTGTGGACATGATATTCATATGACCGTTGCCTTAGGAATTTTAGATTATTTTGCTGATCATCAACCTGAATATGATTTAATTTTTATTTTTCAACCATCTGAAGAAAATCATAGTGGTGGGATGAAACTCTATCAAAGTGGAATTCTCGATGATTGGATGCCGGATGAAATATATGCTTTTCATGATAATCCAAATCTGCCAACCGGAGCAATTGGTTCAACTAATGGGACCTTATTTGCCGGAACTTGTGAGATTCACGCAGATCTTGAGGGGTTAAGTGGTCATGCAGCGTTTCCTCATGCAGCAAATGATATGGCAGTTGCAGTTAGTGCGTTTGTGATGCAATTACAAACAGTAGTCAGTCGAAATGTGGATCCAATTGAAGGTGGCGTTGTGACGATTGGTCATATCAATGCTGGTGATACAGGTAATGTGATTGCTGGACATGCTCATGTTGACGGAACGATTAGGTCATTAACCCAAGTAAATAACTTAAAGATGCAAAAACGAGTGCAGGCAATTGCTGAAGGCGTTGCATTAACTTATAGTTGCCAAGTGAATTTAACTTTACACCAAGGTGGATATTTACCAGTTGAAAACAATCATGAAACTACTACTGACTTTATTAAATATATGAAAAATAATCAAAGTGTTAATTTTATTGAAACTAAACCAGCGATGACTGGTGAGGATTTTGGATTTCTTTTATCGAAGATTCCAGGAACAATGTTTTGGTTGGGTGTTAATAGTCCATATTCACTTCATAGTGAAAAGCTAGCCCCAGACACTAATGCAATTTTTCCGGGTATTCAAGCAATGACCGGATTCTTGGAGCATCGTTTTCAAACGATTGACAATTAATATAAATAGTACAAAAAAAGCCTCGCTGATATTAAATCAGTGGGGCTTTTGGTTGGGCACCAAGATCAATTTTAGCCGCTCTAATTGCGGTTAGATATTCGGCTAAGAATTGGCTACGAATGGCATCTTGTTTACCATTTTCAGTGATCATCGTTACACGGTAGACTAAATTATTATTTTTGTTTAAAGTTGGGCCAATAATCTTAGGAGCACTAGATAATTCAGGTGTTTCTGGTGCAAGTCGTGCATTAACAGCTTCAATTTGAGCTTCAATTTTTTCTAAGGGTGCATTTGAACCAATATATAAATCGACGGTCGCAATCATATTATTTCGTGAAAAGTTACTGACAACGGTGATATTTCGATTGGGAATGAAATTTAAGGTACCATCGGCACTAGTTACTTGAGTAGTCCGAATTCCAAGCGAGGTAACTGTTCCTTTAACATTTCCGAGTTCTACGATATCTCCAACATCAAGTTGTTGCTCAAGTAAAATAAAGAATCCGGTGACAACGTCGTTAACAAATCCTTGAGCACCAAGCCCTAAAGCAATACTGAAGATTCCGGCTCCAGCAATTAAGGTGCCAACTGGAACCCCGATGGTAGATAATAGGGCGTATAGCAAAAAGAAAAAGCAAGTATATCTAAAGATATTTAGGGTTAGTGCATGAATTGTATTAGTTCGATTGGTAGTGATGGCAAAATTACTTTTGGTGTACTGTTTGAAGGCGCGGTTGATAATAATTCGACCAATCCATAAAATTAAACCGAAAATGACGATAATAAAAATTAGAACAAAAAATTTATTGAAAAATCCTGCGACAAATTGATCCCAATTTATAGTGGAAAAATATTTAGTGAAGGTAGAAGCTTGTTGAGTTAGAAGTTTATTCATACGACACATACTTTCTAAAATAATTTAATATCTTTATTTTACCAAAAAAACAAACTTGCAACCAGATTAAGTAGGGTTTTAATTGCGGATGTAGTTTGTCAGTGATATTCTTAGTGAAACAACTTTTGAATGGAGGAATTAATTATGTCTTTAGGAGCTATCGCTGGTTTAATTGCAGCCATTGCGTTTTTAATTTTAGCAGTTTTCATTTCATTCTTTTTGATTCGTTTGAGTGGAACACTGAAAGAAGTTAACCGAAGTTTACCAATTATTACAAATGATATGGATTCAATTAGCCGTGAAACTGAGGTTATTTTGAACAATGCTAATGATTTGTTGGAAGATGTCAATCAAAAGGTAGCAACGATTGATCCTGCATTTCAAGCAGTTGCTGATTTAGGAACTTCGGTTTCTGATTTAAATGAAGCTACTAGGAATGTTACCGACAAATTTACGAACAATGCTGCTAATTTGGGTAAATTTGGTGTTGCAGCAACAGTGGGTCAAAACGTTGCTGAAAAATTATGGAAAATGCGTAAAAAATCAAAAAATAAATCTAGAGAAGAGTAGAGGTATTTCACATGAAAAAAGGATTCCTATTAGGACTAACTGTTGGTGGTGTTGCAGCATTTGCTGCATATCAAGCACTTTCTGAAGAAAAAAAGGAAGAACTACACGATAAAATCCGTAATACTAAAGAAGACTTGAAAGAACAATTTGCTGATTATGCACTTTATGCTGAAGATTTAATTGATGATTTAGTGGAAGAATCAGATTTTTATGATGATGTTAAAGAAAAGGTTCAAACTGCTAGTGATCGTTTAACTGATAAAAAAACTGAAATGTTAAATAAATTTAATCAAGATGACTTTGATGATCAGACTACCTCGATTCGTGAACAACTTAGTGCAGCAATGAATGACGATGATATCATTATCGATAAGACGGATGAGTTTGTTGATGATGAGCTGAATGAAGAAACTGATAAAAGTGAAAAATAGTATTTAAAACTATTATTAGTTAAAAATAAAAAAGTCTGGATTAAAAACGTTAGTTTTTAATCCAGACTTTTTATGACTAAGTGATTAGTTTAAATATGTTAATTCTTTAGATGTATGAGTAAAGGCTTCACAACCAGTGTCTGTAATATGAACGCAATCTTCAATCCGAACACCAGCAACTTCTGGTATATAAATACCAGGTTCGATAGAGAAACACATTCCTGGTTGAAGAATTAAATCATTACCTTCCATGATTGATGGAAATTCATGTTCACCCATTCCCATTCCGTGTCCAAGACGATGGATGAAATATTCTCCATAACCAGCTTTTGTAATGATATCACGGGCTATTTTATCAAGCTCTGCCGCAGTAACTCCTGGTTTGGCAAATGATTGGGCAGTTAATTGAGCTTCGAGTGTGACGTTATAAATATCTTTTTGTTTATCATTTAATGTGCCAACAGCAATAGTTCTTGAAGCATCGCTAATATAACCGCGGAAAATAGTTCCTAAGTCGAATAAGACCATTTCATTATTTGAAATTTGTTTTGAAGAAGTTGCACCATGTGGTTCAGCGGCATGGGTACCAGCTTGAATTAAAGTATCGAAACTCATTTGGCTGATACCATTTTGTTTTAATGCATATTCAAGTTCAGCGGCAACTTGTTGTTCTGTTTTACCAATTTTAACAGCTTCAAAACCAACTTTAAATGCAAAGTCAGCCCATTTGCCAGCTTCATTTAATAAGTTAATTTCATCGTCACTTTTAATAAGTCTAAAGTTTTGAATTGCGGGAGTTAAATTGTAGCTAAGATTAGCATCATTAAATTGATCTTTAAGTGCATTAGCACGACTAACGGTTAGTTGATCGTGTTCAATTCCCCAAACGATAGGGTTACTATTACGTTTTTTGATTTGATCAGCAATCATTGCAAATGGTGCTTCGTGGTCTAAGTAACCATAAACAGGGAATTTCCAACCAGTATCTTTAATTGATTCAACTTCTAGTGCAGGAGCAAATAAAAATGGTTCATTATCAGGGAAAATGATTAAGGCAAGGACACGTTCAACTGGATCACTGTAAAATCCAGTGAGGTAGCTAATTGTCATAGGATCACTGATGTAAGCAATGTCCAATTCGTTATCGGAAACTAATTGTTGTAACTTTTCTAATTGACTCATTAAAAGACTTCTTTCTATATGTAATGCGAATATTATAGCATAGTTCGGATGAATTCAGTTTAGATTTCAATTTGCATTTGTGATTTTTATCTGATATATTTATTAAGTTATGAAACCATGTGAAAACATATAAGAATAGTAAAGAAAGGGCTTAATTAACGATGGAAAAACAAACTATCACAATTTATGATGTTGCGCGCGAAGCCGCAGTATCAATGGCAACCGTTTCACGAGTGGTCAATGGGAACCCAAACGTGAAACCAGCCACACGTCAAAAAGTTTTAGATGTAATTGATCGTTTGGATTATCGTCCAAATGCAGTTGCCCGAGGATTAGCAAGTAAAAAAACGACAACCGTTGGAGTGGTCATTCCAGATGTAACTAATGCATATTTTGCACAGTTAGCATTGGGAATCGATGATATCGCAACCATGTACAAATATAATATTATCTTAGCTAATTCTGATGAAAATGGCAGCAAAGAATTACAAGTGGTAAATACTTTGCTAGCTAAGCAAGTCGATGGAATTATTTTTATGGGTAATAAAATTTCAGATGATTTAAAAGCTGAATTTACGCGTGCTCAGATGCCGGTTGTAATTGCTGGCTCAGTTGATGCTAAACAAGATTTACCTAGTGTAAGTATTGATTATGCCGCTGCAACTAAAGAGGCTGTATTAAATCAATTAAATCGTGGTAACAAGGCAGTTGCTTTGGTAACTGGATCAATGGATCAATCGATTAATAAAGATTATCGTCTTAAGGGATACAAAGCAGCACTTAGTGAAGCTGGTATTTCATTTGATGAAAAATTAGTATTTGATACTGATACTTCATATAATACTGGTTATAATTTATCAGAAAAAATCCAAGCTAATGGTGTGACTGCAGCTTTTGTTGGGGATGATGAATTAGCTGCTGGATTACTTAATGGTTTAACTGATCGTGGAGTTAAAGTCCCTGATGAATTTGAATTAATAACTACTAATGATACTAAGTATACTGAAATTACACGTCCTAAGATGTCATCTGTAACCCAACCACTTTATGATATTGGTGCGGTGGCAATGCGTTTATTAACTAAGTTAATGAATAGTGAAGAGGCAGACGATAAAAATATTGTCTTACCATATGGTCTTATTAAACGAGGGACGACAAGATAAGCAAAGCATATTGAATTATTAACTAAATTTTGCTACAATGTTGGTCGTATGTTTTATAAAAGTAAATTAAAAGAAAAGAGGAGTTATTATGTCAGGACATTCAAAATGGCACAATATACAGGGTCGTAAAAACGCGCAAGATGCAAAGCGCGGTAAAATTTTCCAGAAAATTTCCCGTGACTTGTATGGAGCCGCTAAAGGTGGAGATCCTGATCCAGCTAACAACCCTCAGCTACGTTTGATTATGGATAAGGCACGTGCTGCTAATATGCCAAAAGAAAACGTGCAACGTGCAATCGATAAGGCAACTGGTGCTGGTGGTGCCAATTATTCAGAGATTACTTATGAAGGTTATGGACCAGGTGGCGTTGCTGTCATGGTATCTGCTTTGACTGATAATAAGAATCGGACAGCTGCTGCCGTTCGTTCAGCCTTTACACATGCTGGTGGTGAACTTGGAACTACTGGATCAGTTGCATATAACTTTAACCGTCGTGGATATGTTGTAGTTCTTCGTGAAGAACTAGATACCGATGAAGACACAATGTTGATGGATGCGCTTGATGCCGGTGCCGAAGACATGAATACTGAAGATGCAGCTTTTGAAATTTATACAGAACCAGCAGATCTTACTGCTGTTCGTGATGCACTTCAAGCCAAGGGGTATGAACTAGATACAGCTGAAGTCACTATGCTTCCTGAAAACACAACTGAGGTTCCAGCAGACAAAACTGCTCAATACCAACGTTTGATTGATGAACTTGAAGAAAATGATGACATTTCAGATGTTTATGAAGCTGGAGTTATCGCAGAAGATTAAACTGGAAATATTAAAAAGACTCAAAACAAATTTTGTTTTGAGTCTTTTTTGTCGTAAAAATAAAAATTATTGCGTACTTAATTGCTAGAAGGGAGGTCATTATGAAAGAGGAAGTATTTTCAGAATATTTGACAGAATGTATTAATGAGCAGGCTTCTGACTTATATATATTACCGAAAGATAGTGGCTATCAGTTAAGTTATCACTCTAAATTACAATTAACAATCTTGGCGGAAATTAATCGAACTGAAGGGCTGCAGATGATTAATTTTTTTAAGTATCGGGCTAATATGGCAGTCAGTGAACATCGAAGACCACAGCTGGGTTCATTAAAGTGGGCACAATTACAGACAGAAATGAATTTAAGGTTATCAACCGTTGGCGATTTTAATGGTGAAGAATCAATGGTAATTCGATTTATTTATCCACTTAATCAGTTAAGTCACCAAGAACTGATTGTTGGACAAATGGATCAATTGAATCAACTAGGTAAAAAACGCGGATTGTTATTATTTTCTGGTCCAATGGGTTCAGGCAAAACAACAACAATGTATCAATTGGCGCGTAAATATAGCCAAACCCAGGTAGTAATGACAATTGAAGATCCGGTTGAAATTGAAGAAAGTAATTTTATTCAATTACAGGTTAATCAGCAAGCGGATATGGATTACGATGAGCTATTAAGAGTTGGCCTAAGACACCGACCAGAAGTTTTTTTAATTGGAGAAATAAGGGATAAAAAGACTGCAAAAATGGCGGTACAAGCCGCGTTGAGTGGTCATTTAGTCATGGCGACGGTACATGCTAAAAATGTTTATGGGGTGATGCAAAGAATGCAGCAGTTGGGTATTGAAGATCATTATTTGATGCAAACAATCAGTGGAATTTGCTATCAACGATTGATTACAACAACTGAAGAACGAATGACACCACTCTATGATATTTTGGCTGAAGGGGAACTTGAAACGGTGTTTAAACAAATAAATTCTTATGTTGGAATGACGAAAATGTGGGGAGCAAATCTTGCTAAATTGGTTGAAGATGGAAAAATCACTAAAAAAACAGCCGAATCATTTAAAACCGGTTAGATTATCTAAAAGTGAGCAATCAAAAATATTTATTTTGATTAGTGATCTATTAACAGTTGGTTTTTCATTGCGACAGGCAATTGCGTTCTTACAAACTTTATTAGCTAAACATGAATTAATGTTTAAACAAATTGATTCCAATTTGAGCAACGGAAGCTTATTTGCGGATAGTTTAAAACCATTTATATCACAGGATGTTTACTATCAGTTAGTGATTGCGGAAGAACATGGTGACCTACAAGACTGTATCGGACGTTTGGGACAATATTTATCAATGCGAGTAAAACAACAGACGGTTTTAAAAGGATTATTACAATATCCAATTATTTTGTTGAGTATGCTGGGTGCTTTATTAATTGCCTTGAAAATATTTGTCTTTCCAGAGCTAGATACTTGGCAATCTCAAGATACCGTGGTTGAGAACAATCATTATTTATACCTAGTTGGATTAGGATTGTGTTTGTTATTTATAATTTTATTGATAGTCAAAGGTAGCCAAATTTGGCGTGGTATTGGTACTAATAAGAAGGTTGCTTACCTTTGTCGGTTACCAATCATTGGTGAATCATATCGTCTTTACTATGGTTATTATTTAATTTCAAATTTTTCTTTATTGTTAAGCAATGGGATGGGGATGAAACGGATTTGTCAGATGTTTTCCGCGTTTGATTCGCAGTCATTACTGCATCAACTAGGACAATCACTAAATGAAATCTTAGCTGAAGGTAATAAACCGGAACAGCTACTGAAAGAATATTCGTATTTACCGTTAGAACTGATTATTTTTGTTAATAAAGGAGCAACCACTGAGGAATTGGGGCAGCAGTTAGATGCGTTTGCTAACGTCTTATTTAAACGATTATCAAAATCAATTGAAAAATTATTGACCATGATTCAACCATTGCTGTTTGGAGTTATTGCAATTGTGATTATTTTATTATATTTGAGTATTATGCTGCCAATTTATCATTCAATGAAGGGAATTTATTAATATTATGAAAAAGCTATTTGCTAAGAAACATCAGGCGTTCACACTTTTAGAAATGAGTATTGTTTTATTTATTATTAGTTTGTTAGTGCTCATTATTTTACCTAATCTAGCATCACAACGAAAACATGCGACTGGTGTTCATCGAAGTGCAATGACCTCAGTTATTCAGACTCAAATTGACTTGTATCAAAATGAAATCGGTGAAAGCCATGTTGATTTTGATACCTTGGAGAAGGCGGATTATTTAACTAAGGATCAAGTTACTAAGGCAAAAAAAGAGCACATAACAATTAGTGGTGATAAAGCTATTCAAGGTAATGAATAAGCAAAATGGGTTTACATTAATTGAAACGTTAATTGTGTTAGCATTGGTCGCTTTGATGTTTACTTTTGGAACGATGAAGTTAAATTCATTTAGAGAGGCTAGTGATGAGAAACATTTTTGGACGCAACTTGAGAGAGCATGGCAACAAAGTCAGGCAAGAGCACAAAATACTGGTAAACCAACTGCAATCAAGCTGAGTGCTAATAAGGAACAACTATTATTTCATGCGCGTGATCGAAATGGAAATGACGATGATAATGATATTCAAATTCCAAAGACGATTGAAGTTCGTGCTTTTAAATCCATAACGATGCATCAAAATGGATATGTGAAACCACAGACAGCTAAATTTTATTCGCGTCGAACAAATAAAATTTACTTAATGAAAATCCAATTGGCGTATGGAGGATATTACATTGAGAAAAAATGAGGGATTCGTACTGGCTGATAACTTGGTTGGGATGGCATTAATGACGATGGTAGCCATCTTTTTTTGCCTAGGGGAGCAGCAATTACAAGCTCAAATGAAGCATGCAAAACAAGAGCTTTATTTGGCTCGCTTAGCTAAAGAAGCGACAGCACAATTAGACATAAAACATCCGCAAATAGAGTATGTTAAGGACAACTATCATGTTACGGCAACGTATAATAGTGTCAAAATTAAACGTAATCAGCAACGGTTATTTACGGTGAATAAACTGTGAAGCGGTGTGGGTTTACTTTGATTGAATGTATTGTGGCATTGTTAGTAACCGCGATGATTGGGATCTTGATGCAATTTACGTTGCATCTTTATATGCATGTTGATCAGCAACCATATGACGATTACGCGCAGTGGTATATTTTCATTCAAGAACTTGAGTCTAAAGATAATCAATTTGAACTTGCAGATGGTGGTAATGACAATGCAATCAATCTATATAGTCGAGTCAGAACTAAGCAATATACGATTGAACAAAATGCCTATAAACCCAAAGTGTATATGTACGGAACTGAAACTGGTGCCGGTTATTTGCCATTGCTACAACATGTAAAAAAATATAGTGTCATACATCAAAATGGTAATCCTAGAGTAACTTTTAAAGTTGAATTTTTAAGTGGAGAAAAGCATGAAGCGGTAGTTACTTTTCCAATTTATGTCAAATCAGGTGATTAATGAAAAAAACAGGATATGTATTGATAAATGTATTAATCGTAATGGCGTTAATTACGAGTTATGAAGTTTATCGATATAATCAGTGTTATCGGGAACGACGAATGTATACAAATTTACAAAATAAGTTGTTGTGTGATGTGATGCTAAATCTAGCCAATAATCAGCAAAAA
Source organism: Paucilactobacillus oligofermentans DSM 15707 = LMG 22743 (assembly GCF_001434315.1). Taxonomy (GTDB): domain Bacteria; phylum Bacillota; class Bacilli; order Lactobacillales; family Lactobacillaceae; genus Paucilactobacillus; species Paucilactobacillus oligofermentans. The sequence continues at coordinate 291,747 of NZ_AZFE01000003.1, forward strand.
ACGATACGTTTTAATACTGGTATCGTAAATTTTGACGATGAAAAGGTTTTGGTAAAATTGAATAATGGTTTTTCTTTGTCCGACTAGTTAAAGTTCCTTGAATTTGCTTGTGAAAATAGTTAAACTGTAACGTGTAGTACTATCTTATATAAGCAGACAGGAGTGAAAGCAAAATGTCACAAAGTGAGATTGAACATTTATTTACTGAGTTAGATGAAACTACTTCAATCCTGCGAGACGCATTGACTAGTTCATATCTAGATGCATTTATTGAAAATATGGATAACATCATTGATGAGAAACAGGTACAAATTGAAGATGGTCAACCAAATGAGTCTGTAGTTAAGCAACTTCAAGATAAGTATCAGCTTATTGATTTTTCAAAAGTTAGCTCAGAAGAAAAACGAACTGTAATTCAACTTTTGATGCTAAAAGCGATTAAAGAAGATAAAATTCAAACTAATCATCAGATGACACCAGATACAATTGGTTTTTTAATGGCATATATTTTAGAACGTGTTACTAATGTAACCAAAGATTTTACTATCTTAGATCCAAGTGTCGGGACTGGAAATTTATTAACTACTGTAATCAATCATTTACAAGCAGAAAATGATTATAAAGTTTCAGGATATGGGATTGATAATGATGATTCGATGTTATCAGTGGCAAGTATCAACGTTGCTTTGCAAAATCAAGCAATTGATTTGTATCATCAAGATGCAGTTGATACATTAGATGTACCATTAGTTGACATGGTAGTGTCAGATCTACCAGTTGGATATTACCCGTTAGATGATAACACGGCTAATTACGAAACGCGTGCTGATAAAGGACATTCATATGTACATCATTTACTAATAGAACAATCAATTAACTATTTAAAACCAGGTGGATTCGGAGTATTCTTAATACCAAGTAGTTTGTTTCAAACTGAGGAATCTAAACAATTTGTTGAATGGATTAATCAGCATGCACATATGCAAGGATTAATTAATTTGCCTGATGAATTATTTAAGACCAAGCAAGGGCAAAAATCAATTTTGCTCTTGCAACGAAGAGGTCCAGATAGTCGACAAGCCAAACAGATTTTATTAGGAACTTTTCCATCGTTTAAAAATAAACCAGAGCTTGCTAAATTCATGCGAGAAATCGATAAATGGGTTGCAAGTAACTTAGCTGAATAAAAAGGAGAACATCATCATGTCAAAAACAATTTCCATTAACGCAGGAAGTTCAACATTAAAATTTCAATTATTCGAAATGCCAAGCGAAGAAGTAATTGCTAAAGGGGTTATTGAACGAATTGGTCTTAAAGATTCACTTGTTGATATTAAATATGGTGACGGTCAACGCTTAGAAGAAACTATTCAAGCTAGTAATCATGAAATTGCGATTAATTACTTACTTGACCAATTATTAAAATTAAACATCATTAGTGATTTTAGTGAAATTACAGGAGTTGGTCATCGAGTAGTTGCCGGTGGTGAATATTTTAAGGACTCAGTCATTATTGATGACGATGTTATGCAAAAAATTGATGAGTTATCAGATTATGCACCATTGCATAACCCAGCTAATTTAACGGGTATTAAAGCCTTTAAGAAAGTTTTACCTGATATTACATCGGTAGCAGTGTTTGATACTTCATTCCATCAAACAATGCCAGAAAAGAATTATCTTTATAGCCTTCCATATGAATGGTATGAAAAATATGGTGCCCGTAAATATGGTGCCCATGGAACTAGCCATCGTTATGTAGCCAATCGTGCCGCTGAAATGATTGGCAAACCTTTGGAAGAACTTAAGTTAGTAACCCTTCATTTAGGTGCTGGTGCTTCAATTACTGCCGTAATGAATGGTAAGTCATATGATACCTCAATGGGATTCACTCCATTAGCAGGAATTACAATGGCTACTCGTTCTGGTGATGTTGATGCATCATTGATTGCTTGGTTAGAAAATAAGCTTGATATTTCTTCAGAAGAAATGATTGATATTTTAAACCATAAATCTGGATTAATTGGTTTATCAGGAGTTTCAGCTGATATGCGTGACTTGGAAAAAGTTATGAATGAAAATCATCGTGCCAAATTAGCTCGAGATATTTGGATCAATCGAGTTGTTCGCTACGTTGGTCAATATGTAGCTGAAATGGACGGTGCTGATGCAATCGTCTTTACCGCTGGAGTTGGTGAAAATGATATTGAAATTCGTCAAGCAATTGCCGATGGCCTTTCATTCTTTGGTGTTAAAATTGATCCTGAAAAGAATAATATTCGCGGTGTTGAACGTGATTTGACAGCTGATGGTTCAACTACTAAGGCTTTGTTAATTCCAACGGATGAAGAATTAATGATTGCTCGTGATGTTGAGCGTCTAAGTTAGTCAATAATAAAATAAAAGCGGTATAATAAAGGGACTAAGGTTAATTCTTAGTCCTTTTTTGTATCAAAAATATAGTCGGAGCGGGTAAATTAAGATGAAATTTTTTACAGCAGATACTCATTTTTATCATGAATCACTTTTGGGGATGGGTGAATTTGCACCGCGGCCGTTTTTAACGGTAGAAGATATGAATCAAGAAATAATTAAAAATTGGAATGAAAAAGTTAACGAAACTGATACGGTCTATCATTTAGGGGACATAGCGTTATATTTTACTAAACCAGCACATACGTCAGAGCAAGCGATACTTGATATTCTTAATCAATTACATGGTAATTTAGTACTAATCAAAGGTAATCATGATAGTCGATCTTTATTTAAATTTCTTGCAAACAATAATTATCAATTAAATAGTAAACTTAAATTTGAATTTCATGATGTTGGGACATTAATCAAATATGATCATCGACAATATTACTTAACGCATTATCCAATGATGTTAGGAATTGCTCCACAGATTATTAATTTACATGGTCATATTCATCATTATGCGGTTAATCTTAAAGAGAATATTAACGTGGGAGTCGATACTCCAGAGACTGATTATTTGAATGAAAAAGTTCCATTTGGTGCACCATTATCATTATCAGAGATTAGTCAAATGGTTGAAGGTAAAAAGGATGGCTTTAATAAACGTCACTAAAAAAGTGAGGAGATCGAAAATGATTGAAAAGGTCACGATATTACACACTAATGATATGCACTCTCATTTTGAAAATTGGCCAAAAATAAAGCGATATTTAGTTAGTCAAAAAAAGTCCTTAGAACAAGCAGGTAGTGAAGTGTTAACTTTTGACATTGGGGATGCGATGGATCGAGTTCATCCACTAAGCGAGGCAACTGATGGTAAAGCTAATGTCGAAATGCTGAACGAAATTCACTATGATGGTGTAACAATTGGAAACAATGAGGGATTGGGTAATACTAAATCGCAATTAGAAGCACTATATGAACATAAGAACTTTGATGTGATTCTGGGTAATTTAATGGATATTGATTCTGGAACGTTACCTTCATTTGCAATTAAGTCAAAGATTATTATCACTGATAAGGGAACACGAATTGCGGTGTTAGGTTTAACGGCACCGTTTATCTTAACGTACCCATTAGAAGGATGGCTGCCATTTGATGTTTTTGAAGTAATTCCTGAATTATTGAAAGAATTGGAAGGAAAGTATGATGTCTTAGTTTTACTATCACACCTAGGCCTTAATACAGATGAGAAAATTGCAGAACATTTCCCTGAATTTGATGTTATTATCGGAAGTCATACACATCATTTGTTAGAACATGGTAAACGGGTTAATCATTCGTTATTGGCAGCCGCGGGTAAATATGGCCAGTATATTGGTAAAATTGATCTTGAAATTAAAGATAATCAGATAGTTAGTTCACAAGCACGAGTGACTGTAACTGAACATTTACCTGAAAAACTTGAAGATCAACAACAGGTTGATGATTATATGAAACTGGGTGAAAGCTTACTTTCACAGCAGATGGTGGCCAAAGTTAATCGGCCATTTTCGGTTGATTTTGAACGGGATAATAGCTTAATTAAATTAGGACTATCTGCAATTAAGGAAACTGCTCATACAGATGCAGCCATTTTGAATACTGGGTTGTTTTTAGACGGTTTAGATGAAGGAATTGTTAATCGAAATCAGTTACATAAAATGCTCCCGCATGCAATGCATTTAATGCAGGTAGAATTAAATGGAGTTGATTTAATTAGGCTAGTACGGGAAATTGAAAAAAATCGTGCATTTCTTAGGAAGTTCCCGTTGAAAGGAATGGGCTTTCGAGGTAAGATTTTTGGTGAAATTGAGTACGATGGAATTGAGTATAATAAAAATACTAAGGAAGTCCGTTTTCATGGGAGTTCGATTGATTTATACCGTCAATACACAATTGCGACTTTAGATCATTATTTGTTTATTCCATTTTTTCCAACAATTGAAATCGCAGGGAAGAACAAATTAATGTATAATATGTTCTTTAGAGATGTATTTGGAGAGTATTTAAAAAAACATTATCCAATTTAAATGAAAGGAGAAGCAATTATGAAAAGAGAAGTAATGCAGGAGTTAATTGATAAGCGACAGGAACAACGTGCTGATATCTATTCAATTCAACGTCAAAGTGAAACCGAATTCACGATTAATGGTCATAAATATGTATTGTTATCCGAGTATCGAGATGCCTTTCAAACAGAAAAATTGGAAGAACGGTTTAGTTCAATTTTAAGTAAATATGATTATATTGTTGGTGATTGGGGCTTTGACCAATTACGATTAAAAGGATTTTTTAGTCCGGAAAATCCATTATCACAAAAAACGACAAGCGTAGATACAATTCAAGATTATTTATATGAATATTGTAATTTTGGCTGTGCTTACTTTGTGATAAAAAATCTGGAAGTTAAAATACCTAAACCAGAACATCAAAGTAAAAAGCCAACACACAAGCGATCAGGTAATAATAACAATCGTAGTCAGACTAAAACAAATGCAAAAAATGCGACTACAAAAAACGTAAGTGGTAATACAACCGGACATAAAAAGAATACTAACAATGCTAATAATAAAAATAATGCTAAATCGCAAAAACCACGAGTGAAAAATACTGATTCAAAAAGTAATAATCAGAAGCAAAAGACGCGTAACACCAAACCAGTTAAACCACAGATTAAAGAACGTGAGACGAAAATAAAGACAGCATCATTAGGCGAACGTAAGGATCAGACTGCCACACGAGTAGCCGGAAATCAAAAAACAAAGCAAAAATTTGTAATTCGACATAAGTGAGGAATTAAAAATGCCTAGTTATAAAGGATATTTTATAGATTTAGACGGAACAATGTATAAAGGTAAAACTAAAATACCTGAGGCTGCAGCATTTATTAAGCGACTTCGTGAAGCAAAATGTGAATTAATGTTTGTTACTAATAATAGTACGAAATCACCCGATCAAGTGGCAGCTAATTTATCAAATAACCATGATATTCTAACTGCTAAAGAAGAAGTCTATACCACTGCTTTAGCAACTGCAGATTATTTAAATCAAGTGGCTGATAAACAACATCGAACAGTATATACAGTTGGTGAATCTGGATTGAATGACGCTTTAATTGGTGCTGGATTTACGTTTTCGGAGAATAATCCAGATTATGTAGTGGTCGGATTAGACTCTGATGTAACTTATCACAAATTAGAAGTTGCCGTTTTAAATATTCGTCGAGGATCAAAATTTATTGGAACGAATGCCGATAGTAATTTGCCGAATGAACGTGGCATGGTTCCTGGTGCAGGTTCATTGGTGAAGATGGTTGAATATGCAACGCAAGTTAAACCAATCATGATTGGAAAACCAGAGCGTATTATTATGGATATGGCACTTAAACGTAGTGGCTTAAAAAGAGATGAGGTAATTATGGTTGGGGACAACTATAATACTGATGTCTTAGCTGGTATGGGTGCGGAAATCGATACGTTATTAGTATATTCTGGTTTGTCAACGAAAGAACAGGTTCAAACTAAAGCTAAACTACCAACATATCAGGTGGATACATTAGATGACTGGAAATTTGAATAGAATAAAAAATAAGAGTTACCATGTGATTGCAGGGAGTGCTTTGCTGCTTGCTATCATTAGTGTGGCTTTTTTTATTGTTCTAAATTTATCGTTGGTACTGATTAAAATGCAAACTAAATCTGTTGATGGTATAAATGCTAAACATATCATGGTCGATTATCAACACTTGCTGCTGTATTTACAGAACCCACTAACTGGTGATCTTAAATTTAGATATCTACCAATGTCTCATGCGGGTAGTAATCATTTCAATGATGTAAGAAAACTATTTGTGATTAATAACTTGGTAATGGTTGTAACAGTCCCATTGTCAGTCTGGTTATTAAGACAAGAAAAAAGGAACCAACAATTATGGAAATTGTTAGTTCCTTTGCAGACTGGAGTTTTTGTTTTTCCAGTATTAGCAGTTACGCTAGGTCTTAATTTTGAATCAGCATTTATTAAATTTCATGAATTGATTTTTAATAATAATGATTGGCAGTTTAATCCGACAACTGATCCAATTATTAATGTATTAACGGAATCAATTTTCTTTCAATTAGCAGTGATAGTAGTTTTGCTGATAGAAGTAATGATGTATTTATCGTATCGAATTACAAAGCGCCAAGTATTTAAGACTTAGATAGACGTGATTTGATAAAACCAACAACCGCTGGAATTAGAGTAACGATAATGATTCCTAATATAATTGCTGAAAAATGTGCTTGAACATTTGCTGATAGAAGTAATGATGTATTTATCGTATCGAATTACAAAGCGCCAAGTATTTAAGACTTAGATAGACGTGATTTGATAAAACCAACAACCGCTGGAATTAGAGTAACGATAATGATTCCTAATATAATTGCTGAAAAATGTGCTTGAACAAAAGGTAAATTGCCAAAGAAGTAACCACATACCGAACAGATGGTTACCCAACTAACACAGCCGATTAAACTGTAACGAATGAATTGTTTATATGAGTATCCGGTTCCTGCGGCAACAAATGGAGCAAATGTTCGAATAATGGGCATGTATCTAGCTAATATAATAGCAACTGCTCCATGCTTTTCGAAAAATAGTTCGGAACGTTCAATACTTTTCTTATCAATTAGTTTACCAAACCAAGAATGATTTGATAATGATTTACCAATTGAATGGCCAATTAGGAAATTAAGCGAGTCACCAGCAATACAAGCGATTAAGAAAAGAATGACAAACAATTCAATTTTTAAATGATATTGTGGGTTTGCTGCCAGTGCGGCTGCTGCAAATAATAGTGAGTCTCCGGGGAGAAAAGGCATGATTACAGCCCCAGTTTCAATAAATACAACGGCAAATAGAATGATATATGACCAACCGCCAAATGTATTCACAATTGAAACGATATGTGAATCAATGTGTAGAATAAAATCAATTAGTGTACCCAATAGATAAACCTCTTTCGAAAGTAATAAGATCAGTGTTTATTTCACGACAACCAGTATATCATTCTTTTTTGTAAGAATGATATCTTGTTAATGGACTAAACAAAATTTTAATAGTTATAATAATGTATGTAATTATATGAAAGGAAGTTATGTTATGAAAGTATCAGGAACAATCATTTTAGATGAAAAGAAAACAACATCATTTTTAGTGATGAAAGAAAAACCAATAACATTTCCTTCTATAGAAGAATTAGATGAAAGTAAAACGGCTTTGGGGGTTATTTTAAACTACTATCTAGATGTGATTGGAATTAATCCCGATTTATTGAGACTAGAAGAACTATCAATGGTTCATAAGGGTGATATGAAACAAAATCTATTTGTCTTTTCTATTAATAGTAAAGTTACTGATGTTAAAGCAGCATGTGCGGCGACAAAATTACTAGAATTCACTGATGTTAAGCAGCTTCAAGGTCTATTTAATACGGTCGAAATTGATATGGCACCGTTTTTTAGTTAAAAAGTTAAAATTACGCTTGACCAGGTAAGTGATTCTTGCTATGATAGTTTCTGTTGTCAAATATAGATAGCCACAATAATCAAGTTATGAATGACTTTAAAAAATGTCAAAATAATTAAAAAAAGCAGTTGACTTATGTCAGCACGCTTGGTATGATTGTTCTTGCTGCTACAGGGGTTTGAGAGATTTTGATTATCAAATTAAATCAAAAAACTTGTTGACAGTGAAGTGCTTGAATGATAATATAATATACGTTGCTTAATTACGAATTAAGTAACCAAGTAGAACTTTGAAAACTGAATAAAGTTTCGACAAATCAAATGTGTAGGGTCTT
>NZ_AZFE01000027.1 GCF_001434315.1 Paucilactobacillus oligofermentans DSM 15707 = LMG 22743
AATAAATGGCACATCTTTTTCTAAACACTCGTTCTAATTCTGTCGGAATTAAACCAACTGATGTAATTTGAGGTTCGGATTACCAAGTCCTCAAAATTGGAAAAAGTTGTTTGAAAGGCAAACTCTCTCTTCAACAATGAGTGAAAAGCTTCAATTGGCCCATTATCATAAGGATAACCTTGTTTTGAGTATGAGTGGCTAATCTGATGCCGTTCAAGTAAAGTTTCAACTTCGTTGCTGGTGTACTGTGAACCCATGTCAGAGTGAAAATATTGTGGCTTTTGATGACATTCAAGCGCCTGATTAATCGTTTCTACAACTAACGTCGCCTCCATCTGACGACCAATCTTGAAAGCAAGAACTTGATGAACCTTTGGTTCGTAAATAGAACTGAGATAAACCCAGGTTCCTGGACGTAATTCCAAATAAGTAATGTCAGCACGCCATATCCTTGCATTGGGCTGGTGCTTGATTAAATTGGGGCGTTGTGAATGATCCACATGAGTGCCAGGTTTTTTAAATCGCCGATTCATTAAAGAGTGAATCTCCATTTCCCTCATTAATCGTAAAATTCGTTTTGACCCAACACAGATGCCTGACTTGCGAAGCACCATCGTTATTCGTGGATAACCATAGGCACGATAATTATTTTCCCAAATCAATTCAATTTTTTCTTTGAGCTGATTATCAACACGTTCGTGTTGACTAGGTTGATATCTTTTCCAATGGTAATAGGTACTGCGCGGTAATTTCAGTGCCGAAAGAATAATTGATAAGCGGTGTCGCAATAACTGATCTTCTATGAAGACAAGGCAATTAATTCGTCCTAATGCTTTCCCAGTAACACCGCCGCAGCTTTTAAAATTTCAAGTTCCTCCTTTAATCGCTGATTTTCCCTTTGAAGTTGTTTGAATTCTTTGGACGTTACTTCAGTACCGTCTTCTAGCTCAACTGATTTAGCGCCTTTAACCCAATTCCGAATTGAATCGGCTGAAGGACCGTATTCCTTGGATAATTCATCGGATCGTCGTCCCGCTTTAACCATCTCCACAATGGACTTTTTTAAGTCCTCTTCATAACGTGTAACCATAAATAAAAATGCTCCTATGATGATATTTTACCAAACTAGCAAAACTAGTCCGGAATCTCATCATAAGAGCATGTATACTTGTGTATAGTAAGTTTGCTGAACTGCAACAAATACAGGAGGAACAAATGTTTTTAGCAATTAGAGAGATTAAAAAAGAAAAACTACGGTACGGCTTGATTCTAACAGTCGTCGTCTTAATCAGTTATTTGATTTTCATTTTAAGTGCCCTGGCGCTCGGGCTGGCAACAGCTAACACCGCTGCGGTGGACAGCTGGCAGTCTAAGTCCTTTGTAATGACCAAAGACGCTAATGGCAATGCCGGACAGTCATTACTGACAACGAAACAGGTGGATCAGTTAAGCGACGACAAAACCGCAACACTTGGCATTACACCAGTTAATATGAAAATTGGCGGAAAACGTGAATCCGCACAATTCGTTGGGATGAATAACGACGAGTACATCTCTAAAAACCTACAATTAACCAAGGGGCACTTGCCAAAGGCAGCTAACGAAGTCGTCCTCGCTGACTCAGTTGATAAGGATATTTACGGTATGGGGGATAAAATTTCGATTGGGTTATCTGATACGAAATATAAAATCGTGGGTTATGCGAAAAATGCCACGTATAACACCGCACCTGTTATTTATGGCGCGTTAGCGCAATGGCGTGTCATTAAGGGCGTGTCAGATCAATTCCAAGGTAGCGTAGTTACTTCAAAAACGTCACAATCGGTCGATGATAAAGCATTAAAGACTTATTCATACCAAGCCTTTATCAATAAATTGCCAGGTTATACACCGCAAAAAGCGACGTTTGGTCTCATGATTGGCTTCCTGATTGTCATTTCATTGATTGTGATTACCATCTTCCTCTACATTCTAACGGTTCAAAAATTGCCTAACTTGGCAGTTTTGCGTGCACAAGGCATTCCAAATCGTTTCTTGGCCCAAAATACGTTATTTGAGACGTTCTTTATTATGGCAACTGGTATCGTCGTTGGTGCTGTACTATCGGCATTAACTGAATTTGGGATTCCAGATAGCGTACCAATGGCATTTGATTGGGGATTGATGGGACTCATTGCGGCCGGATTGATGGTAACCGGGTTACTGGGTGCAATCATTCCGATTCGTGTGATTAGTAAGATTGATCCGGTATCAGTAATTGGAGGTTAAAAAGATGCGTGAAGAAAAACTAGCCCTTGAACACGTGACGAAACAATTTGGTCAGAAAACCAATTTAGTTACGGCACTAGAAGACGTCAGTTTAGCGTTTAAAGCTGGTGAGGTGTCGCTTATCATTGGTCCTTCAGGATCTGGTAAAAGTACCTTGCTAACCATTTTAGGCGGGTTACAGACACCAACAGACGGCTCAGTTCGTTTGAATGGTCACGACATCAGTGATTTGAGTACCAAAGAAGCCGAAAAAACACGACTTGAACAAATCGGTTTCGTCTTACAGGCGTACAATCTCGTGCCATATTTAACCGTAGCAGACCAATTCAAACTTGTTGACCAGGTGAAGCCTAACAATAACCTCAGTCAAGATGGATTTGACAAAATTATTGAAACGCTAGGCATTCAAAAATTATTAAACAAATACCCTGGCGAATTGTCTGGCGGTCAACAACAGCGCGTTGCAATTGCCCGTGCGTTGTATACAGACCCGGCGATCATCCTAGCCGATGAACCTACGGCAGCATTAGATACGGCACGTGTCAAAGAAGTTGGCCAACTTTTTGCTAATATTGCGCATGACGAGGAAAAAGCAGTCGTCATCGTCACGCACGATGATCGTCTGCGAGAGTTTTCTGATAATGTCTACAAAATTGTCGACGGAAAACTATCTAATACGGACTGATTAACACACTTGCTCTTATGCTGATATTCCGGACTAGTTTTTCTCGTTTGGTAAAATATCATCATAAGAGCAATAGATTATTTAGTTATGTTTTTGTCGAGCTTGCATTTTTGCTAGTCCGCTTGTAGCAAGGGTTTCAGCCCAATATAATAACTAAAATTTATAAGGTTACTTTTCAAATGTGTTGATTATCCATTGCAGAGAAAAGAACACAATAAAAATGATAAGAATAGGAAGCAGTCTAGCCAGCCAAATATTGATGTTTGGATATTGTGACAGAGTATGATAGAGCCATTGGGCAATTATAAAAGCGCCCAATCCGCTGACGATTTATTTGATGTTTTTATACATGTTATTTCTCCAATATATTCATACTAATATAGTACCTATAATACCATTAAACAAAAAAACAGCCCCTATTATCTATCCACTAGATAACGGGGGCTGTTTTATAGGGGCGATTAAAAAAAGGCACAAATAACCCCTCAAAATCATTGTTAAAATAACCCCCAATATCTATAATGTAGATGTTGGGGGTTATTTGTTTTTATATGGTATAAATGACTTCTCTTATTCGTCATTTTTTCGATACCTTTTGGAACGATTTTGACCAGGAAATAAACGATCATGCGATCCGACTCGAATGCCAATTAAGACTAG
>NZ_AZFE01000004.1 GCF_001434315.1 Paucilactobacillus oligofermentans DSM 15707 = LMG 22743
CAAGTTAATGACGAAGACGAAACCGTTTATATTGCTCGTTCAAATAGTCGCGCAGTAGCCATTGTTTCACAAGAAAAAATGGACTGGCTAGAAAGAGCATTAAAAGCTAAAGAAGGTTCGTTAGAATATGCAATTGCGCGTGATCAGTTAATTAAACGCCATGTTTTACCTGATGATGAAATTGTTGAATCAAATGATGATTATTGGGGTCAGTTTAAATAATGAAAAAACTAAGATTTAAACCACGTG
>NZ_AZFE01000028.1 GCF_001434315.1 Paucilactobacillus oligofermentans DSM 15707 = LMG 22743
CTAGTCTTAATTGGCATTCGAGTCGGATCGCATGATCGTTTATTTCCTGGTCAAAACCGTTCTAAAAGGTATCGAAAAAATAACGAATAAAAGAAGCTATTTCTGGTATATAAAAATAAATAACCCCTAATATCTACATTATAGATATTAGGGGTTATTCTTTCAACGTTTTCGAGGGGGCATTTGAGACATCACCCCTGTAAATTGAAGATTTTCTCTCAACTAACTCAAAACTGCCAAACGCATCATAAACACGTGTTTATTTGTTAGCTGGGGGCACGCTATAACCATCATCAATTTCATAACTAAGTGATTTAGTGGGGCTTTTACTGTTCCAGTTACGCTCTACATATTTCAATATGCTAAAATATGCATAACATATATTTTATGAAAGGAAACTTACTCATGGCAAATGCTAATTTGACAAACGCCAGAAAAGCTAAGAATGACGAATTCTACACTCAATGGGCTGATATCGAAAAAGAGGTGAATGCTTACCTCGAATTTGATGAAAATGTGTTCAGAGACAAGACAATCCTCTTACCTGCTGATGATCCATTCGAAAGTAATTTCTTTAAGTATTTTGCAACACATTTTAATGATTTTGGACTAAAAAAATTAATTGCCACAAGCTACGACCCCAGCCCAATCGTTAATACTCAACTTGAATTGTCCTTATTTGATGACAATAATGAGCAAGATGTTGGTATGACTCGAAAAATAAGCAGAGCTTATCGAATTGAACTTACTGACGTTTCAGATTTTGATGAAAACGGGCGCATTAACATTGATGATGTCGAAGCTAAGCTATTAGCTGAGAAGAAGCATATTGATAAGGGCAAAAAATCGAAAATTCTAGGCTACCTGACTGGTGATGAATCAGTTGGTGGATACTCTGCTGGAGATTTTAGAAGTGCGGAAGTTACAAAACTTCGTGATGAAGCAGACATGATCATCACCAACCCACCATTCAGCTTGTTTCGAGAGTTTTTATCTTGGGCTAATCCCTTAGAAAAGAGGATATTAGTTATAGGTAATATGAATGCCATTACCTATAAGGAAGTATTCCCTTTGATAAAGGACAATAAATTTTGGATAGGTGCAACAAACTTCAATGTTGGTATGTACTTCTATGTCCCTGAAGGATTTCAATACTCTAAAACTTATAAATTTGATAGAGAAAAGAACGGAAAACCTGCAAATCGTGTTCCCGGTACTGGTTGGTTCACCAACATCGACCACGGTCGCCGTCACCAACCTTTATCACTAATGACCATGGAAGATAATATTAAATTCAGTAAGCACACGCAAGTACAGGGTCGTGAATATGATAAATATGACAATTATGACGCTATCGAAATTCCATACACAGACTCTATCCCTAGTGATTACGATGGTGTAATGGGTGTTCCTATTTCTTTCTTGGACAAATACAATCCCGATCAATTTGAAATACTTGGTGGAGATGGGTTTGGCGATACACCTCCAACAAAGACTTATAGCCACAAAGCAAAGGTTGTTGACGGAAAAAGAATGAAGTCACAAACAGGAACAATGGGGGCAGTTATTCGTCAAGATGCGTTTGGAAAAGGAACATTTTTCGATGTTGGTTATCCTGTTAAAGCGGTTTATAAGCGTATTTTCATTAAAAAACGATCTTAGCAAGCCTTATTACGTTTTTTATCGTATATACATTTGCCACACGTCGTCATACATTTGGATAGGGGAACGTAAAATGAAAACAGAACTAGTGCAGTATACCGTCAGCGAACTCGTTAAAGGGTTTCAATACAATGAGTATGAAGGTAAAGGATTGTTTGGTCTTTCTGGTCGACTAACCATTCAACCAGAATATCAACGTAATTATATTTATGCGGATGGTAAAAGAGACGTTGCAGTTATCCAATCGATGTTGAAGGGCTATCCTACCGGACTCTATTATTTTAATGTGATTGATGCTAATCAACACATCTTAGAGATACTAGACGGGCAACAACGTGTTACTTCTATAGGAAGATTTGTTACGGGTAAGTTTGCAATTAAGGATATTAACGGCAACGAGACAACCTTTTCGGGTCTTTCGTTAGATCAACAAGATTTGATACGGAATACCAAACTTCTGGTGTATGAAACAAATGGTTTGGAATCAGAAATCAAAGAATGGTTCAAAACGATTAACATCTCTGGTATTCCTTTGAATCAACAGGAAATCCGCAATGCCATATATTCGGGACCATTTATCACGAAGGCTAAAGAAGAATTCTCAAACTCTCAAAATGCCAATATCCAAAAGTGGTCTGCTTATATCAAAGGTAGTCCGCTCAGGCAGGAAATACTTGAGGAGGCTTTAAATTGGATTAGCACGTCACAAAACATCTCGATTGACGAGTACATGTCCACACATCGTAAGGACGACAATCTCAACGAGTTAAAGATGTATTTCAACGCAGTTATAGATTGGGCTTCAACAGTTTTTCCTGTCGTCGAAAGAGAGATGCGCGGATTAGAGTGGGGACGCCTTTATGAAACTTATCATAAGCAGTCTTACAACCCTCAAACCGTTTCAACAGAATTGTCTAAACTTTATGAGGACGCTGATATATCTAAGAAATCCGGTGTTTTTGAATATATTCTAAGCGGACAGAAGCCGAAGTTCATCAAGCTATTGTCAATACGTGCGTTTTCTGAAACGGACAAAAGAACAATCTATAAGCAACAAACAACTGTATCTCAATCTGCAGGCGTTTCGAATTGTTCATACTGTGTAAATGATACAGAATATAATCACATGACACATATTTGGACATTTAAGGAGATGGAAGGCGATCACATAACCCCTTGGTCTAAGGGTGGAAAGACCGAAATCGCTAATTTACAAATGCTTTGTAAGCACCACAATGGTATGAAGACCAACAATTAATCATTATTAATATCTACAACAAAAGGAATTACTCTCAGTAGTGTGCTTTACCAACTTGAAAAATCGTATAGTTACGCCGGCCAGCTTTAAAGTTATTGAGTAAGGTATCTTGAACCCCTTTAAGAACGTTTGAATCTTTGATCGGTAAGACAACTTGTTGCATAAGCTGTTAGTTCCTTTACTTTAAAATTAATTTAGT
>NZ_AZFE01000029.1 GCF_001434315.1 Paucilactobacillus oligofermentans DSM 15707 = LMG 22743
GCTATGAATAAAAACTGGCCATGGTTTATCTTAGTTGCGGGTAATTTACTATTTTGGATTGCACAACAAAATCGTCAATCAGGAATGGTTTATTACTTTACTTATTATTTCCACAACAAAGGACTAGTTACTTTTTTTAATTCAATTTCATTAATTCAAGTATTAGCAATTTTGTTAATTCCATTAATGAATAAGCATATGACTAAGAGTCATATTTGGGCATTAGGTTTTGCGGGCGCTGTTTTTGGACAAGTAATTATAATGGTTTCAGGACATAGTATGGCTGGCGCAATTG
>NZ_AZFE01000030.1 GCF_001434315.1 Paucilactobacillus oligofermentans DSM 15707 = LMG 22743
TAATTATACTAAATCAGAGTCTCTATTTAACTTGTACACTTTTTATTCTAGGCCCAGTTTCAATTCAACGATTTGTTTGTCGCTCAACTCGTTCACTGAAATGCTTAGTTTCACTTCCTTGTCACCATCTGAATACGATTTAATATTTGCATAGATATTTAGGCTCATTATGCATCCCTCTTTTGATTGACTATAAATCAAGATTAGTTTGACGAATTGCCATCATTGTTGCTGTTGATGGGTTCCAACTATCAATGAATTCAGTGACTAAATCAAAATGACGTTTTCGAAGTTGTGCTCTAGTTTTGATATTAGTAACTTCATTAATCCCACGGTTGATATCTTTATATAAAAGTTTCCGTTGATCAGACGTGATATCAAGTCCACGGTCCTTAACAAAATTGTTCACAGATTGACCTACACGTTTTGAGATGTAGTTATATTCTCCTGGGCTCAAAGTTTGGTTCTCCTCCAGGTCAGTAACACGATCATCAATATCAATTAATGCATCGTTTTGAAGTCTGATTTGTTCAATTGGACTTAATGGTTTAACTTGATAATTTCCATTTTTACGAATACTTGGCAGCACTTCGCCAGTGACCCAATCTTGAAATTGTTCTGCGGTTTCGTTATTCGCTTTAATAGCTAATTTATAAAATTGTGGTTCAGTGATGAAATCACCTTTGCTAATCTTTCTGCCAGTTGTGGCAGAATTTAAATATTCATCGTTGCTAATCTTTCTGCCAGTTGTGGCAGAATTTAAATATTCATTGATACGTGACCAACGAACATTTGTATATCCTTTTGCTGACGATACGATTCCTAATCCGATTGCAGCTTGTTCTGCATCAAATTCAATCGAACCATCTTCTAATTTTTTGATTGGTAAATTTACCACTCCATTGCTGAACTTTTGCAGTTCCATTTAAATCACCCTTTCCGTACTTTTCTTCCACATCTTCAAATACACATGCCAACCAGTCATCTCGTTATATTCCCACTTGATGTTGTCGACGATTTCATAATTTGGATATTTCTTTTTAAATAATGACATCCCCATATCTGGAGACTTGTGAGCTTTTTTGATTGTTGACGTGTAATATTTAGAATCGTTCTTTCTCATAATCGGACGTTTCAAATTACGTGAACTGGACCAACGCTTTTTCCCTTTGGGGTCCTTGCTCAAATAATTCATCAATCTTTCGATACCATTACCAACTAATGACTCATCTGGTTGCAATCTTCGTGCATTAGCATAACCAAGCACTTTACGTTTCTTTTGACCAGGCACCTTAATACTCCACATTGATTCCAACTCATCACGACTGATACCACCATTAATAATTAAATGATGATGGATCTTCTTGGTAAATTCTCCATCCTCGTTCTGAACATATTCAGTAACCAAAATGTATTTCAATGAATCTAGTTTGTTTCGTTTACGTTTAGCTTTTAGCCTTCGAAGAAAATTAGTAACATTCTTCTCGGCTTCCTGAATTGTTTTCGGCCTTGACAAATCTTCATAAGTTAATGTGAGATAGATATCATTTTCATCAAAGTTTCCGTTTCCCAACTCGACTAAATATCTTCTTGCATTTTTATCATTAAGATTTGATTGAGCAGGAGCAGTTACTTTTTCTTTTCGTTTCCTACTTCTGCCTGATCTAGTTCTCTCATCTTCAAGATTACGAGGAATAATATCGACTTCCATATATGAATCGCCAACTGTTATTCTCTTTTCTCTCATGATATTTTTCTCATGCCTATACATCCCGAAAACACCCTTCGTGATTTAGTAACGTCGTTAAGTTAATACCTAATACAAGCCTGCCAAGGCGGCTGTTTTTGACTTAAATCACTAGTAGGCGGTATAATGCCTATTGAAGGAAGTAATCTAAGTCGTAGCCGTCATTGGTTAGGACTTTTTTTGTTACACAAAATTTGTTTCAAAATCTTTGTTCAACACATATCCATGTCTGGAACTTAAATACTCGACCTCTGCTTGAGTAATCTCACAGCTCATGTTTCTTTCATTAATCACATCAACTACATAACCAGCATCAAAATTATGCTTATAGGCTTCCCTAATTACCAAATCGATATAGTCGAGTTCTCCATCGTTGAACCAAAAATGAACATGTTGACGCTGAGCTTTACGAATTACAATCGATTTTTCAACATCTCGTCTTAATTCAAAATCATCATTAATTTCAATCATGGTTTGATCAAGGCTCCAATGATGCGTATTGACTAATTGAAGATATCTATCAACGAAGCGCGCTTCATGCAGTGTTAGTATCTGAATGTCCTCATTTTCAAAAGTTCTTGTGCTAGTTGTCATTACCAGGCATCCCCAATCTTGTTAGATATGCGATAACCTCTTTTGTTATCAGATACTCGTCATGACTTATTCTTGAGTTACGTTTGTGTTTACTTAAAAACTCTCTTGCAGCTCGATTATTGTTATCAAATTCGACCAGGACAAAATCACAAAGTTTCTTAATAATCCTTTCGTGTTTCAGTCCAGCTTTTTTTATTTCAGTTTCAACAAAATTCAATGCGTTCATTCCTTTAAAATTATTTTAAGTTAATACATTAATGCCCAGACAACGACCGGTAAACAAATAGACATAGCAATTGCCATTGGTGTGACCAAACTTCCATACTCATATTTAAATTGTGCCCAAGAATATTTCATTGGTATGCATCCCCTATTCATTCCAGAAGTCATCATGTAAATACTGCATGAATTCTGGATTTTTAAATCTCCATTGACCTGCAACTTTTTTTACAAGCCCACGATTATATGCTTCAGTAGTCTTTTTGTTCTTGCCAATTGCAAAATGATTAATGACCCACTGACTATCTTTAACTCCGATATATTCTTTAACTACCTCAGTACTTATCCAAGGCCTTAGTACTTCAAATCGTTTCGCTACAACTGCTACCTTGCTCGAAACTTGTTTTTCTATTTCTTGACTTAATAGCTCTTCAATTCCTGGCATATTAACTACCTGCTTACTTTTTTAACACTTCATTTGTTATAATCTCTTATTGGAGGCGATATTAATGGAACCAATGTATGAATCTTATGAGGACGGTATAGTGGAGGTTGATGGAGCTAAAGTTGATAACCCCAACATTTGTATGCACTGTCACAATACCGGTGAACAAAAAATATTATTTAGTTTCAAAACTGGTGGCATCCACGATGATTATTACGGTGTTATGCTTTCTTATTGTTATTATTGTCAAAGCACTTCATTCCACTACTTGGCCAGATCAGATGAAGATTATTCTTTTTACTTTATTGAAAAATCAATACCTGAACTAGAAGACAACACTGAATTGAGCGACTACATCAGAAAAACGTTCCCATCATTTTCAAAAATATACTCACAATCTCAAGTTGCTGAAGAAGAAGGACTGGATTTAATTTCAGGTATGGGATACCGAAAAGCTGTTGAGTTCTTAGTGTCAGATTATTTAATCAATTTTCAAAAAGATGACCCTTCAATAACCGAAACTTGGATTTCAAGTCCATTAACTTCATTGAATAATAAAATACAAAAGTTAAATGACGAAAATTTAAAAGCTCTATCGACTGCTATCACCTGGATTGGTAATGATGAAACTCATTACTCCAAAAGAAATCCAGATTATGATATTTCTGAAATGAAAAAATTCATTAACGCACTGCTGGCGATGATTGAATACAACCGCAGTATTGAAGATGCCAAGAATTTTATCAATAGATCTTGATTGCTTATTAATTGCTAGCGTTAATCTTTTTCATTAATTGATTAATTACTTGGGTTGAGTTTTGTAATGCTTGTGTCAGATTGCTAATAATAACTAAATAATTTTCTTTATCGTGCATTGTACTTTCCTCCTAAACATTGGAATTTACTTTCTAATTAAACTTGTTCTAGACCTTGTTTCGTAATGGATATTGAAAGGTGGTGATATACATGCGGTTAAACCATGATTGTGTTCGCGATGTTATGTTGTTCATTGAATCTGATATAACATTCGGTAATTTTTTACATCTTGAAGATTTCCTTCCAATGAAAAATTAAAATCTAGTTACGATTCAGATACCATAAAATACACATTGGCTAAACTTGCAGAAACAAATTATTTGAAGTCAACTCCCCGGTGGATGAACAATGATTTGATTATGTTTTCCACTGGAATGATTACATGGGATGGTCATGAATTTCTTGATACAATTCGTGATCCTGAAGTTTGGTCAAATACTAAAAAGATTTTGTCTCATCTTGAGTCAGTTTCAATTAGCACTGTTTCTAATATCGGTACTGGTGTTTTAAATCACATAATCGACAAACAAATGGGGTACTAAATCTTTGTTTTTGATTTCACTTTTTTAATCATCATTCTGTACCACAGAAAAAACATGAGGATCCAAAACATCCATAGCAATGTGCCTACCACTAATAGGAACATTGTTATTTTTGTGTTCCAAATTAGATATGCAGCAATAAATCCAATCTCAACAAGCGTTGTAATGATTAAAAAAATAAATGAATTCTTTCCCGTTTCAACAATTCTGTTCTTTTCTTCTTCGCTCACGACTTCATCCCCTTTCGTCATCCCCTCGGATTAATTAATTAATATCACATAGTGAGATATTAATCTTTAAAAAAAATATCCTGTACTTGTTTATGAAATGCATTGGCAATAATTAACATTTCATAATCATTAAATGGATATTCGCCACGTTCTTTTAACTCATACTGTCTACGGTCTTTCAATCCAATCATTGTAGCCATATAAGCGGTGGTCCAATGTTGTTCTTTTCTAAAACGTTCCAACTTAACTTTAGGTTTTAGAAATTCATTTCTCAGTTCTTCTTTCGTTGCCCCTTGCATGTCAACACCTCGCTTTCAAAAATAACTATATCTCAACACGAGATATATATCAAGATAAAAATATCTCATTTTTAAATATCTTACTATTTACACAATCTCATAATGTGATATTATTATCACATAAATATAAGAAATAAGGTGTAAATACATGGCTATGAATATATTGGGACCGGTCATCAAAAGTCTTCGCAAATCAAAGCATTTAACTCAAGGTGATTTAAGCAAGTTAACCGGAATTGCACAAAATACAATTTCAAATCATGAAAATCAAAATAGATCACTCGATGAACATGACATTCAACTTTATGCATCAGCATTAAATGTTACCCCTCAGGATTTATATAAATTAGCTTCAAATGAATCTTTAGATAAAGAGGCTTCAAATATCGTTGAATTAAATACGAATAAACCTACCACTTTTGATTTAGCCGATGACAACACGATTGCTATGTATCAAGGTAAGCCTATATCTGATGAAGATATGAAATTAATTAAACGTCTGCTTCGCGGGAAAGAGTAATTTTATGGAACAAACTTTGAACTACCTTTACAATTATGCATTTGACCGTGGTATTGCCATCACGATTACTGACTTAATGGAACTCGATGCACCTTCTGTATCCATTGGTCGTTCAAAAGCAATCGTGATCAATACAAATGTGTCCAACAAAAAAGAACTACCTTTTATGGTGGCTCACGAAATATCTCATCAAATTAATAATGATGTCGGTGTGCTTTACTATACAACCGGAAGTTCACGGTCAAAAATTGAAGTTTCGGCCAACAACAAAGCAATCGACATTTTAATTGATTGCTCAGTAAAAAACGGGTTTGAACAAATTAACGCTGTAAAATTTATGGAAGAATTTGGCATTCCCGCTAAGTTTGAAAACAATGTTATGAATCGATTGGGGAATCGATTTAGCATTTAGGCAATTGTCCAAACCCTAGTGACTTAAAAAATTGGTAATTGGGATAAAATCTTTGGAGGATTTCTCATGGAGAACAATGAACTTTTAGAACAACTCACAACACAAGAACGTTTATTGGTAAGTTCAGAAGTTAGCAACAAGCGAAAAAGTCCAGCAGTAGTTTGGATATTATGGTTACTTCTTGGAATGATTGGTGCTCATCGTTATTATTTCAAAAAAATTGGTACTGGCGTACTAATGACCGCAATTTTTATTTTGTCATTCGGCATGTTATTTTTCGTTAATTTAATTTGGATGATTGTTGACGCTTTTAAACTTAATAGTTGGATTAATGCGGATCAAGCAAAAATTGAAAAAGAAGTTGCCGAGCACATTATCAATACTCGTAATGAATTTAAAAGCTCTCCAGAAGTTGCTAAAGAACCCATTAAAAGTGTTGATACAACACAGGAAGAAATTGGTATAAATGCCTCTGAATCGCCTGTTGCTGATAATGTAATTACAGAAGAAAATGAACCAACTAGTTCTTCATCTACATTAAAGCAAGATATAGTGACATCATTCAGTTTTTCAAACACTACTGCTAGTGTTGAAACTCCAAATTTCACAGTAACACCAGAAGAATCTGAAACAGTCGTTAACAAAATTTTTGACGATTTAAAAGATTTTGTTGTTTTGGATATTGAAACAACTGGACGTAGCGCAGACCAAGACGGTATTACACAAGTTTCTGGTATCAAATATGTTAATGACGAACCAATCGAAACGTTCAATGAATTTGTTAATCCAGAACATGACATCCCCCGCGACATTCAATTTATGACACACATAACACCTGAAATGGTTGCAGACAAACCAACATTTACAGAACTGTTACCAAAACTTTCTGACTTCATTGGCGATAATACAATTATTGGTCACAATGTGAGTTTCGACATCAAATTCCTTCGATTACACGGATATCATCCAGCTGTAATTACGACTGAAGATACCTTAAGTATTTCACGTAGAAAAATTAAAAATATCGAAAATCATAAACTTGAAACTTTAAAAAATTATTATGGCCTAAAAAATCAATCTCACAATTCTTTGAATGACTGCGAAACTACTGCTTTCATATATCGTGAAATACGCGATGGACACTTAGATCAAGTTGTTATTGCTTCTACGGAAGAAACCCCAGGTACTTTATTTGCTGATCTAAGATTCTGTATTACCGGTAAATTCATGGAAATGGATCGTGACGAGATTAAAGAATTAATCACTAAGAATGGCGGTCGTGTCACTGGTGCAGTTTCAAGTCGGACTGATTATCTAATTGTTGGCGAACAAGTTGCTAATAATTTAACCGATGGAATTCATAGTGCATCTGAATTGAAAGCAATGGAATTTTCTGAAAAAGGTGGAAAAATTAAAGTTCTGCACAGCATTGAAGAATTACAATCATTAATTTCTGAAGTTGCCTAATATTCTCGAAAGTTGGTATCGTTATGGATCTAATTTATGTAAGAACAAAAAATAATAATTCATTTGTAATTGAAACCGTCCAAGATGATTTACGTGAACGACTTCATATGCTTTTTGGTTATTCAATCCGCTTATATTGCGAACACATTATTACTGACATGAATCAAAAAGGAACTGACTATTATACTGATTATATCAACTCATCCCCTGTTCAAATTTGCTCACAAGAAGATGTTATTGAACAACGAGCTGCTACTGATATTGAATCATCTATCTACAACATTGTTAAGTCAGAAAAAAAACTTTCTAAAAGCGATCATGAATTTTTGAAGAACTATTTTTACTTTGATTCTGATAACAGAACTGAAAAACAAATTTCGTTGTTTCAATAAGGAAAGGTGAGGTTTCAAAATTGTTAAATCCTATCGAAATGCAAACTGCTTTCAAAGTACTAAATATGATACAGACTGAATCTCATTTTAATAATCTATCATTTACAAATGATGAATCTAACGTTTTGATAAAGTGCATAACTTTGAAATACGTTTCAGGTATTGATCACGAAATGGATTATTCAAGGCATCATTTATTTTCAGGTACTGATGTTGTTATCACAAGTGAAGGCGATAAAATATTGCATCCACTTCCACGAACAACAGATGTTAAAAGGATGATGAAATCTTTTATTACACTTGTAGAAGATAATCGAATTTATGTATTCAATAATGTTCAATTATCAAACGATTCCACTGCACTTGCAGCACTACAAAACATCAAAAATCAAGGTTTTATTATTGGTTTGGGATTAACCTTAACAAAAATGTGTACCATCGTGTCAGTTCGAGGTGCGATGGTAACTGAAAATGGAGAGAATTTTATGAATCCTAAAAATAGTCAATCTAGTAATGTAAGTATAAATATTGGTACAAACAACGGAAACGTTGCAGCCACTAATACCGGAGAAATGAATAATACTATTTCCCTATCATCTCAATTGCAAGATGAACTTGTACGATTAGTTAATGAAGAAGGTTTATCAGAAGTTTTTAAGGATGAATTAATTGAAGCTTCAAATTCTGGAGAAATTTCTAAATTGAGTAAATTCGAAAAATTCCTTCAAAGTCATCCTTCCGTCTTTACACTTGTCACTCAAGTTATAAGCGCAACCATCGCATCTCAAAGTTAAAAGGTACATCCCCCACCGTCGAAAGTAAGGATGCACCAACACATATTTGGAGATGATATAAAATGGAAAATGAAATATTGAAAATAAATGATGTGGCCGATGTCTTTTCTGCTCTGCCTAAAATAAATGCTACTGCTACTTTTTGGATGGTACGAGCCAATAAAGGCGACTATTATTTGGATTTTGTCATGCGTCAGTATGTAGGAATTGGATTTGATGAAATTTCCTTATCAGAGGCACAAGAAAAAACAAATGAACAACTCACTACACTGTTTAAGCAGCGAAAACCAAAAGATGAATTTGGCAAAGAAATCCCAGCAGGTACTTACACAACATGGGTTGGCCAATTAAAACGGTTTGCGAATGAACTGAAACCTGGTGATTATGTTCTTGTTCCATCTGATTCATCAGAACGATTTTCTTTTGGAGTAATAACTGATTTACCTAGAGAGTTGACCGACTCTGAAGTTAATGAATTTTCAGAAGTTGAGGGGCGAAAAAATTCACCTTACAAAAAAAGGCTTTCCGTTCAATTTTTGAAAAGCTTTAACAGACAAGATGCAGACCCTGCTCTTTATAAAATGATTTATACACAAACTACCCTAAGTAAAATTGATAAATATTCTGCTTACATCTTAAGAGCTGCTTACGATGCTTACATTTCTGAAAATAATATTTTCCTTTCGTTCCCCGTTAAACAAAAAGAAAATATCAAGGGCCGTCCATTCACAAAATTCACTTACAACTTAACAGAAGGATTTTACGAATTAAGTAAAGAGGACCTTGTAATAAAAAGCAACGTGCAATCAGAAGGTGTTGTTCAATTAGTACTTGGATTATCAGCAATGTCAGGATTATTTCTATTACTAATTGTGGTTCTGAAGAGTAAAAAAGGATTTACGGTAGAGGCCAACTTAAGAAGCGGTAAGTTCAAATTCACAAAAGAAAACGATGGCATAGTGGCTGAAAGAATTTTAGATTCGCAACAAAGTAGAAAAATAACCGACCAAGAAGCTGATGATGCTCATTTAGCAAGAACAATTGCAATGATGAATACTGCCGGCTTTTCAATGGAAGAAATACAAGCAAAAATATCTAACGAATTACGTGAAGCTACAAAAAAAGCAGATAGTCCCGATGAAGAATCTGATCAAGATTAGCTGCATTTATTTATAGTAAATTTTTATCAATTTCAATACTAAAAAAATATCAATACCTATGGATATTACCAACGTCCACCAATCAATAATTACAATTCCTATAGTGTCCATGACAATTCGAATTATATAATAAATCGGAGTTAGCACTAGCAACATTATACCAGCATACGCCATCAACACATCTGATTGTTTACCCATAACCAGCTCCCCTTTCATATTTAAAAAACACACTCTCATCTCCGACCAAAGTTTTAAGAGTGTGTTAACAGACTAACCAAACTTCGCCAGAAGCTAATTCAGCAAACGGTCGAACCGTTTTTTCATACACTTATAATACTTCAAGGAGGTGTTGCCGTCAATAGCTCGTAACAAAGTGCCTGCTACCATTTTGTTACAATTCAATTCCTGTCATATCCACTACTCCAAAAATTTAAGGAGTGATGAATCATGACAACACCACGAAAGTTAAAAAACGGACGTTGGTCCATCCGTCCCGCATATAAGGATCCCTTAACAGGAAAATGGACTCAAACACAGAAAACGTTTAACAGTAAAACCGAAGCACTCGAATTTGACCGCAAAATACTGTACGAAGCTGACAATGGTTACACGTCAAAAAATACGTCAATCGGCGCTTATTTTGACCACTGGATGGAGACTTATAAAAAGCCTTATTTAAAGCATCGGTCAATTCGTCGGATCACTTACGACTTTGACCATATATTTGACTATTTTGGTCGTCAAAAAAAATTGGCGGATATTACCAAACCAATTTGGCAAACATTTATGAATGATTTATCAAAGAAATATGCCAAAGAAACTAATCGCCTCACGAATGGCGATTTTAGAGCGATGTGCGAGGTTGCAATTGATGAAGGTGTAATCACTCGGAATCCGACTAGAAGCGCCAAATACAGCGGTAAAAAGCTCGATTTGAAGCACGAACGACAATTAGTGTTATCTCTCAATGATTTCAAGAAAGTTGTTCACGCGATTGAGTCATCTGAAGATAGCGTTTCTAAATATGTTTGTTTGGTTCATGCGTTTACTGGTATGCGATTTGGTGAAGTAATCGGACTCACTTGGGACAAAGTTAATATCTTTGCTAAGACAATCCGAGTATCGGAACAATACGATTACGATGATGCGCATAAATTGACTGGTTTAAAGGGCGATTCACCCGAAAGGACTATCAATGTACCAGATGCATTAATCAATCACCTACGCAACTACAAGACGTGGTACAAGGACCAAATTCGTAGAGGTAACATTATTGAGAATGTAGATCGTTTAATTTTTAATTCTGTGACTGGTCATCCAGTTTCAAATTCCGGGATTAACGATTATATTCATGGAATTTGTACCCAAGTTGGCATCGTCCGAATTACTACTCATGGATTCCGACGCACTCAAGCAACTTTAATGACTTTGGCCAATAATGATTTGCGTTCGGTTGCGACCTATCTTGGTCATCAAGATTCGAAGACAACGCTCAAATATTACATCAAGAGCATCCCCGAATTAGAGGAACAAGCACACAAGAAAATGATGACCTTTTACGAAGATGAAAAAATAATTTAAAATTTTTTCGAAATTCGACTATTTTCCTCAATTTATCCGACTCAGTCTAGTTCAAAATGCCAAATTGTTGTGCTAGAAAAGTGCTAGAACTTGCTAGAAAAGTGCTAGAAACTTTGATTTTCAATCATAAACAAAAAGACTTGTAATGCCTATGTATCAACGTTCTTGACGTTAAAACATATTCATAACAAGTCTTGTAAAGTGAAGCGAGTGAGGTTCGAACTCACGACCGTTCGCTTAGAAGGCGAATGCTCTATCCAGCTGAGCTACCGCTCCAGACTTGAATAATTATATGGACTTTAACTTGTAATGTCAATCTAATCTATCCTTAAAGTTATGAATAGTTTTTTTGATTTTGTCTTATTATCGGATTGACTAAGCGCTTACATCGTTATATAATCAATTAAACTCTTATTACTGAACATTAAAGAAATAAATAAATTCTATTAAGGAGGAGTATTTTGGAAAACACTCGAACAGATCCACGAGTAGTAAAAACTCGTAATAACCTGAAGCATGCCCTAGTTCATCTAATGAAAGAATATAAGATTGAAAATATCAGTGTTCAAAAGATTACTGAAACAGCTTCAATTACACGCGGAACCTTTTATCTACATTATAAAGATAAACAAGACTTTATCGATCGTGCGATGAATGGAATTTTAGATGACTTCTTTGAAAACGTCATGACTGAAGTTTATACTTTAGCAGGTAAAAGTTATCCTAACGGGATTAACGTTTTTTCAATGCAACATGCTTTTAAATATATTGAGGACGAAGCCGATGCATTCGATGTTCTTCTTAACAATCCCGAAAATCTGATCTTTTTTGATCGATTGACTAAACGGGTTAACACTGAAATAAATGATTTTCACGAGAAATTAAAAGATGATTTTGTAGAAATTGACGTCCCTACTGATATTCAAATGGCCATGATTGTTTCAGCTGAACTTGGTTTAATTAAATATTGGCTTCAAAAAGGAATGATTTACACCCCTCGTTACATGTCATCTAGCGTAACTAAGCTGATGACCCAGTTACAACATGACAAAATTTTCTTTACGGATTTCTTTTATACCGAAGCATAATACAGTGGTAGTTAACTAGGAATAAATTCCTCTAACTACCTTTTTTATTACCAATAAATACTGTAAGCATGTCTATTATTACAATAATTATTAAAGAAAGCTTAAGTTGTCTATCAAATGGTTAAGATTCCCCCCAATCCTTCCCATTTTATTGATTTATATTAAAAAAGAAACAATAATGTAATATAAGCACTAGAAGACTTGTGCTATAGGGAGGAATCGCCATGGGTCCATTTATTATTATTATTTCGATTTTGTTATTTTCAATGCTCTGGCAAACTTTTTTTGGGAGCCCTACTAAAAAGCAATCTTCAGGTAAACATTTTAATAGTCAAGAAGATCAAGTTATATCTGATGATCAACATGGTAAAGCAGCCTAATTAATTACCGAAATATATAAAAAATATCCGTAAGAATTTCAATTGAGATTCTTACGGATATTTTTTATTTATATTTAATAAGTAGTTTTAATAATCACTAGCTTGTCGTTTTTGATTAACGATATTTTTAGCTTCAAACGCATTCATAATTTCATCTTCAGAATAGCCAAATTCAACTAAACCTAGTTTGAGGAATAATCTCCACGCATGTTTAAAATCATCCTGTCGGTGCTCAAAATACGCTGAATTTAGCATATGTTTAATTGCCAAGTATTCTTTATTTAAATTTTGCAATGCCACTGGCATACCTTTGATTTTTTCAATCCCATCACGATCAAGAACAATTAAATGTGTCCATTGGTGTTTTGCACTAGCCAATAAAAAGAAATCCATTGCGTCCACATACTCATTTAGTAAAGTTTCACGATGCGTTTTTCCTTCATCAGCTTTACCTTTATGCGTCTTCCACACCTTAAACCACTCTGCGGTATTAGCAATTTCAGCTAACTCAACATCTAATGCAACGTACACGTTTTCCAAACTTTTATCTGGTTTCATTGCAATTTGTCGATCATATGCAATTTCATGATCTAACTCAATCGAGCTATGCAGCAATTTAGTAATGTCTAACATTAATTGTTCCTCTTATCCCTTAAATATCATTGGATCTGATTTAATTTCTAATTCTTTTCGATTATCAATAAACCATTTTTTAATTAATTTAAAACGAATTAAAATATCAAAGAATGATACTGCTTCTTTTCCATCATCAACTGAAAATGCCCAAGTATCACCCGCAGCAGCTAAAATTAACTTAGAAGAAACATCCATCTGTAAGCTCATTCCAGTTCGACCCTGTAAGTTCATTAACATATAATCTGTTCCTTCAGTAGAAACAAATAATTTATCAATGACGTCAACATTCATTTTTTTATTCAATAGATAGTAATTAGCTTCATTAGATGTATCCAGAATACCTAAATCAACACTAAAGCCTAAATCGGTTTGGAGATAACGAGCTAATGTAATCAATGGGTTGATTGCCTGTTGAATTTGAATGATAGTCGTCACTTCACTTAACTTTTCAACAAACAAGTTGATTAACGCAGAATTATTAAACCGCATCATTCGTTTTTGTAAATTAAGATAAAATAATGATTCACCTGTCTTAGTTTCAGTAAAGAACGCGCCACCATTTTTTGCTTTATCAATTACAAATTTAAATTTAGCCGATTCACCAAGTTGACTAAGCTTTCCACTAACATCAACAGACTCTTCATTGATTATAACTTCAAGTGAATCGTTATTATGAAAATTCAACAATCTTGAAATGAAAACCAAATAATAATCTTGAACTTGATATTGAAAAGGAAACTTAACATACTTATTTTCAAGTACATATTCTGACAATTGGCTAGATGAATCTAATAATTCTTCAGCATCCTCTGTTTGAATCAGACGGTTAATTAATTTGATATAAGTCTCTCCAGCCGTCAATCCATCTTTAAAGACATTCGTAAAATTACTCATTTGCTCAGTGATTTGATCATTACTCATGATTATTCACCTGCTTTTCATTTGAAATAAATCCCAAATAATCTGCATACAAACTACGATTAGCAGCTTCAAAAGTTTCAAAACTACTAAATGTATCGATAATACTTTTTTGTTCATAACTCAAAATAGTATTTTCCTTTGATAACGTTAAGACTTTAGCTTCATTATCCTTAATTTGCTTTTTCGCTCCACGAGCCTTATCATCTTGATCTTCTAAATCACTTAATTGATCAATCAACTCTTGACGAGCTTCTTTTTGTTTGCCAGATTCCCATGGCATTCCATTTTTATTATTGACTTCTTTTAATTCATTTTGAATTTCAGCCTTTTTGGTTTCTCGTGTACTTTGACTATCAATTAAATCTTGTAGCCAATCATTTTCTTTCGAAATTTCGGCAATTTTCTTAGTATTATATCGTTTACCTTCTTTTGAAAGTCCAAATGACGTAGAAAGTTTTTCATATTCTGCTTCGTGAAAAATAAAGCGAACGTTTAAGACATCAAGCTCACCAAATTCTCGTCTATCCCACCAATTACCGAAATACACACGGAAATGTCCTTGTGCAAATTCTTCATAATAAAAGAATGGATAATGCTGTCCTAGATATTGAATAAGATTAGAACTCAAATAATGGCTCAATTCGTCTGATAGGTTATCTACTAAATTTGCAACCGTCACATCATTTTCAACGTTTTCAGTGTGTAAAATTTCAGATGCGTATCGACGAGAGTCTAATAATGAATATACTAGTTTGTCATCGTGATGATTGACCGCCGCCTGCAAATTTTGTAAATATTGCATT
Organism: Paucilactobacillus oligofermentans DSM 15707 = LMG 22743; assembly: GCF_001434315.1. Taxonomy (GTDB): domain Bacteria; phylum Bacillota; class Bacilli; order Lactobacillales; family Lactobacillaceae; genus Paucilactobacillus; species Paucilactobacillus oligofermentans. The sequence goes on from NZ_AZFE01000030.1 coordinate 15,047, forward strand.
TTAATTGTGATTTGGTCAGAAATTACATCAATCACGTTTTCTGGACTATTTTCTTCTGTCATTTCGAACTCTCCTTAACACATATTTATATACTAATAATACCTAATTATACCAACTTATTAAAGCGGTTTAATTTAATTAAGTAAAAATTAAAAAAGCAATCTCGCTATCAAAGCAAGACTACCCATTAAATTATTTTTAATAATTAATATTTTTCCATATATTGTTCACGTTCCCAATCAGATACTTCTTGACGATATGCGTCATATTCAAGATTCTTAGCTTCCACAAAACCATTGTAGAGATGTGGACCCATTGCCGTCTTAATTACTTCATCGGTTGAAAGATACTTCAACGCATTGTGCAAAGTACTTGGTAAGCTATCAATATTATTATCTTCACGTTCTTCTTCGCCCATTCGATAAATATTACGATCAACACTATCTTCAGGTGTGATATTATTTTTAATTCCATCAAGTCCAGCTTCTAAGACTGCTGCAATTGCAAGGTATGGATTGGCTGCAGGATCGACTGAACGTAATTCAAGACGTGTAGATACACCACGTGAATTTGGTACTCGAATTAGTGGTGATCGATTAGATCCTGACCATGCCACATAAACTGGCGCTTCAAAGCCAGGAACCAAACGCTTGTATGAGTTAACAATTGGATTGGTAATCGCTGTAAAACTACGTGCATGTTTTAATAAACCACCAAGGAAATTATAAGCAGTATCTGAAAGTTCAAGTTCTCCACTTTCATCAAAGAAGGCATTACCTTTTTCATTAAATAGTGACATGTTAATATGCATTCCTGAACCATTAATTGATGGTAATGGTTTTGGCATAAAGGTTGCAAACAAACCATATTTACGAGCAACTGTTTTGACAACCAATTTAAAAGTTTGAATATTATCAGCTGCTTCAAGTGCACTAGCATATTTGAAATCAACTTCATGTTGTCCCGGTGCAACCTCATGATGTGCAGCTTCAATTTCAAAGCCCATATTTTCAAGTTCAAGTACAATATCGCGACGACAATTTTCACCTAAATCCATTGGTGCCATATCAAAATAACTACCCTGATCATTTAGCTTAGTTGTGGGTTTACCATCTTCATCCATTTTGAATAAGAAGAATTCAGGTTCTGGTCCAATATTAAAGTCGGTAAAGCCAGCTTTTTTCATATTTTCAAGAACGCGAATCAAATTGTTACGAGGATCGCCATCAAATGGCTTGAGATCAGCAGTATAAACTTCACAAATTACACGTGCAACTTTACCGTGCTCTGCTCCCCATGGAAAGACCATCCATGTCGACATATCAGGATATAAGTACATGTCACTTTCTTCAATTCGAACAAATCCATCAATTGATGAACCATCAAACATGATTTTATTATCTAATAACTTATCAAGTTGACTTGTTGAAACCTCAACGTTTTTAATTGTTCCAAATAGATCAGTAAACATTAAACGTAAAAAGCGAACATTTTCATCCTTAACTAATTGATGAACCTCATCGTTTGTAAACATGTGCTTTGCCATAAATTTTCTCCTGTCCTTTCTCATAACAACATTAAAATGGTTTCTGTAAGGGTGTCTGTGAGTTCGTAAGTAATTTTACCTGTCTGAACCCACTTTGTCGAAGGAGTTCATCGTGAAGGATTTTTCGAACATCATCGTCAGTTAATGATTTATTCAAGCGCTCTTTGAATTGCTCTTGTTCAAGTTGCTTTTGCGTAAATACTTTTCGAATTCCAGCCATATTCAGACCATCATCAATATAATCTTTGATTTCAAGCAATCGATCAATATCATTCAATGAATATAATCGTCGATTACCATCACTTCGCTCAGGCTTAATTAAGTCTTGCGATTCATAATATCTAATTTGACGAGCCGTTAAGTTCGTCAATTTCATGACCGTTCCAATTGGAAGAACTGCTAACGAACGTCGAAGTTCTTTTTCCTTCAAAATGTCTCCTCCTTCCTTAATGTGTTTTAGAATAACAGGAGAGAAATAAAAAGTCAATCAATGATGTCATAAAACATAACATCATTGATTAACTTTTTATTAAATCCAGTCAGCAACCCGTGAATTTACTTGTTCGATCGTATTTTCATTGTTAACTAAATCAAACCATTCAACCGTCATTTTATTTCGAAACCAGGTTAATTGGCGCTTTGCATAATGCCTTGAATCCTTTTTAATATTTTCAATTGCTAAGTCCAAAGATATCTTGTCTTCAAAATAATCAAACAGTTCATGATAACCAATTCCCTTAGCTGCTGGTGAATCAACTCCGCCGGTTTGATATAACCACTTTGCCTCTTCTAATAAACCAGTTTTAATCATCAGATCAACCCGACTATTAATGCGATCATATAATACTTTGCGATCAGTATTTAACCCAATTAATTTAAAATCGAATTCTGCACTATTAGTTACTTGCTTTGAAAAACGATGACCTGTTTTTTCGATAACTTCTAAAGCCCGAATCACACGCCGTGAATTATTTGGTTCAATCTCTTTAGCCGCCTCTGGGTCCTTTTCATTAAGTTGATTCCAAAGATCTTTTGGACCATTTTTTTCCAAATATTGATTCAAAGTTTGTCTAACAGTTTCTGAATTACCATCAAATTCATCATCACCCAGCGTTAGATTTTCAGTTAAAGCTTGTAAATAAAATCCGGTACCGCCAACAATAATTGGTAATTTACCACGTTGATGGATATCTTTGATTAAGTCAGTTGCCAATGATTTGAATTCAGCCACAGAGAATCGCTGATCATATTCCTTAATATTAATTAGATGATGTACGATCCCATCCATTTCTAGTGGCGTAACCTTCGCCGTCCCAATATCTAAATGATTATAAACTTGCATCGAATCACCCGAAATAATTTCGCCATTCAATTCTTTTGCCATTTGGATTGACAGTTTAGTTTTTCCAACTGCAGTTGGACCAACAATTGCAACTACTTTTAGCATCTTTTTCTCCTAATTTATAGTCTTTACTGGTAATCTTGTGAATTTTTTTGCATAATATAGATAATCAAACGAGGAGGCGTGATCATGAAATCATTTACAAAAGGTGTTGTAATCGGAACTGCTGCTACAATCGGTGCCGTAGTTGGTGGCTTATTTTCTTATCATCGTAAGGTCGTTAAACCAATTGAGGATCAAGAAATTAAATTCGATGAAAACCGTCGAACAGCAAACCGAAAAAATCGTTCTGCACACAATCTATAATATACTACAATTAAGAACAGAACGTGGTAACAAACTTTACTGTGGTATTTTGTAATAGCTTAGCCACTATTTTATAAATTTGTATATTTTAAAAGGGTTGAACAAAACTAACATTTTGTTCAACCCTTTTTTATTAATACTTTTTAGTTTTTGTTTTTCCGGTCCAACGAGCGTAACCACTTTTTAAAATTGAAATATCAGTATAACCTTTTTTACTAAGCAATTTTGATGCTCGCGTACTTAACATCATTCCTTGATCATAAAGATAAACTGGTAAATCACTACGAATTTCAACAGAGCGTTGCTTAAGCATTGTTAAAGGAATATTACGTGAGCCCATAATATGACCACGATCAAAATCATTCTTTTCCCGTAAATCAATTACTTGTGCCTTCCGCATTCCTTGCGTAAATTCTTCTTCAGTGATGATGTTTGCATAGCGTTTACGTTGAATATATTGATATACACGGTAAATAATCCACGCAACAATTAAAACAATTACTATAATATAAAGCATATTCATTCCAGAAACTCCAAGTACCAATTTTTCTTCCTCCAAAAATTACATAAATTTCTTTGCGAGTGATGCGGCACCAATAATACCGGCATCATTACCTAATTCGGCCAACTTCAATGAAGTTGATTCACGAACAGTTGGGAATGCAAATTTTTCAAAACTAGTTTTAACAAAATCTAGTAGAAATTCCCCAGCAGCTGACACTCCACCACCAATGACGATAAATTCTGGATTTAGAATATTACCAACGTTAGCTGCAGCCATTCCTAAGTAGTAGCCAACTTTTTCAGCAACTTTTACAGCTAAATAATCATCTTCCTTAGCTAAATCAAATACTATTTTTGAAGTAATTTCTTCACCATCATTAATCATTGCACTTAACTTACTATCACCAACGTATTGTTCTGCGAAGTCTTGTGCCAATTGAACAATCCCGGTAGCTGATGCATATCGTTCCAAACAGCCACGATTTCCACATGTACATAGATATCCATCTGGTTGAACATTCATATGGCCTAATTCACCACCTGCACCAACCACACCATGAATTAAATGATTATTAGCAATAACTCCACCACCAACACCAGTTCCTAAGGTAATAAAGACTACATCGGTACTATTATTTCCAGCACCCTTCCAGCGTTCACCTAAAGCAGCTACGTTAGCATCGTTGTCGATAACAAACTTTAAGCCAGTACCGGCTTCAATTAATTCTTGAACCGGTTGACTTTCACGCCAATTTAAATTGAAGGCCCCTTTAACAGTCCCATTAGCAAAATTAACCGTTCCTGGAGTTCCCATTCCGATTCCGATAAATTGATCTTTAGTCATTTCATACATATCAATATGATGATTAATTGATTCAACAATATCTGGAACAATATGACTACCATCATCTAAAATATTGGTTCTTAATGACCATTTTTGTTGAACTTCGCCAGTGTCTGTCAAGATTGCAAACTTAATTGTTGTACCACCTAAATCAACACCGATTAACTTTTTATTCATATCTAAATCTCCCTAATGCCGTTTATTTATATCTCTCGTTTTCTTCTTCAAATCGATGTTCATGTCGAAGCACAATTTTAGCTCTTAAATACAAATCCTTTTCAACAACCCCAGATTTATAAAGATTGTCTAATTCAAGGGCAATTAATTCAATATCCCACATTCTTTTACCAACGTAGACATAAACCCCAAATTGTTTAAGTAATTGCTGTACATCGTACAACGTGTTCATTTCACGATCCAAAACTAAAATCCTCGCATTCCGATTTGAAGAAATAACGCAATAGCTATACATAATATAATGCCACTAAGAAAGCGCTTTATCAAGTCATTTTTTCCAAGTTTCGGTGCTCCAACTACATAAGCAATTAAGAAACCACCAATTAATCCACCAATATGTCCATAAATATCAACACCTGATAAAAATATGTCAAAAACTAAATTTATCACAATAAAGGTTAAAAATTGACGTGCCATCAATCGAATATAAAGATTATCTTTAAATGACTCACCTAACATCATAAAGGCCCCAAATAGACCAAAAATTGATGTACTTGCCCCAGCTGAAATATTGGCTGGTAATAATACAAAACTCGCAATATTTCCGACTACGCCAGAAACTAAATACACAATTGTAAATCGCCAATGACCAAACAGCGATTCTACTATTTTTCCAAGATAAAATACCGTAACCATATTTACGACTAAATGCATCAAGCCAATATGAATAAACATTGGTGTAACTAATCGCCACCAATCTCCTTGTTGAATGAACGGTGTATATTTTGCCCCAAATGCCAATAAAACTTGAGTATTACTTGATCCACCCGCAATTGTCATCATCAAAAATACAATAATATTGATAGCAACAATTATATAAGTCACAAATGGTTGATTCTTTAAATCCTTAATCATTTCTTCCTCCTTGAGACATTAAAACTTGTTTGATTTTAATATCAAACGGATCAATATACTGATTAATTATCTCCGTTGGTATCCGTTGTTCATCTAAACATAATGAGATTGTATCATTTTCAAAGTCCGCAAGATAGCGATCATAATATCCACCACCAAATCCAATTCGATATCCATTTTCTGAAAACGCAACTCCAGGAACAAGCATCAAATTAATATTATGTTTTACAATCACCGTTCCATTAACGGGTTCGTCAATATGGAATTTAACTTCAAATTCTGTCTTGTCGGTTAATTCAACAAATTCCATTTGGCGTTTCGGTAACGTTCGCGGAATTACGACTTTTTTCCCATCTGATTGAGCACGTTTGATAATCACATCGGTATCTAACTCCATTGGCGAACTGATGGTAACACCAATTATGTCAGCATTATTCCATTGTTCACTCAAGAATAACTGCTCGATCAAGTTTTGTTGATTAACTTTTTTTTGATCTGGATTGGCATTCATCATTTGTCCGATAAATTGCTCACGGATACTTTTTTTTGAAGTCATTTAATCACTCCTCTTAAAAATTAATAAAAAAAAGAGCCGCAGCATTAGCCAACGACTCTAAATCTTATCCCGAATAAATAATATTATTTTGTTTCGCGATGTAATGTAACTTTACGTTCCCGTGGGCAATATTTTTTAAATTCAACACGGTCGGGATTGTTACGACGATTCTTACTTGATAAGTAATTACGTTCGTGGCAATCAGTACATTCTAGTGTAATATGAACACGCATGTCGGAAACCTCCAAACTTTTTCTTTAATTAATTGGGTAAACCCTAACTATGATACTATACCATTTTTATGTGTCCTTGACTAGTGGTTGATGACAATTTACTTATAATCACTGTCTGATTGGACATATTTCCAATAAGCAGCATAGATTTCTTTAGCCATAGTTGAGTTAATTCCTGCCCCTGAGGTCCCGGTTCCTGGAATCGCTAATGCTACAACTACTTGTGGATCATCATATGGTGCATATGAAATTAAACTCAATGTTTCAGTTGACGTAGTTCCATAATAAGTTTCAGCGGTACCTGTTTTGGCAGCAACTGCTGGTGTAATACTTGAAAGTGCACTACCAGTCTTATAGGTATTACTTCCGTGGACAACTTGGTACATCCCCTGTTTAACAACTTTCCATTGTGCTGCAGTGGCATTAATTGAACCTAAAATAGTTGGTTGGGTTGTTGATTCAACTTTACCCAAGCTACCATTTGCTTTAGTTCCTCTAATTTGTTGAACCACGTATGGCTTCATTCGATAACCACCATTAGCAATGGTTGAAGCATATTGAGCAATTTGCATAACGGTATATGAATCATAATTTCCGTAAGATAAATCCAATGCCTTACCAATTTCAGCCTGGCTGGCGACCCCAGTATATCCAGTTGATTCACCTGGCAAATCAATTCCAGTCTTCACACCCAAACCAAATTGATTAAAGTAACCACGAAGTTTACTGAAAATACTGGTTGGCATATCTAGCCCAGCTCCAGAAGAGTAAGTAAATCCTCCTTCTTTCATCGCCAATTGCATCATGTACGAGTTAGAAGATACTTCCAGTGCATCGGAAGCTGTTAGTGACATATTGGCTGCACCAGTCTTATTAAACCAAGAAGCTTTCGTAGCTGTTCCTTCAAGATCAATTGGCATATCAGTTAAGGTATTATTTGATGGTGTAATGACACCATCCATCAGTGCTCCAAGCACAGTAGCACCCTTAACGACTGATCCCATTGTAATTGGGTGATTAATCGATCCAATTTGATCATCTGTAATTTTACCAGTTTCAACGTCACGATCAACACCTGCCATTGCATAAATTGCGCCGGTATTTGGATTCATGACAACTGCATATGCACCAGTCGATTTACTAATACTACCAGTTTGGTAGACTGATTTAACAATACTTTGAACCTCATTTTGGAATTTAGCATTGATAGTTAAAACAATGTTATCACCTTTTTTACCGGAATATTTTTCAACTGCTTTTGTAATTGAATCTGTTCCAGAGCCACTACTTGAAACTTCAGTTTGTGATTTTGATCCTGCTAATGTTGCTTGATATTCTGATTCAAGATAACTCTGACCAACACTGTCATTACGTGAATAGCCCTCAGACAATAAAGTATTTAATTTGTCACTTGGTAATCCCGATTTTTGAGTTGAAACAGTCCCGGTTAGTGACTGAATTGCATCCCCTTGTGGATAGCTGCGAGTCCAACTAGTCCCAATGGCAACTCCAGACATTTCACTTAAATGTTCCCCAACTTCGGCAATTTCGGTACTAGTAACGCCAGTTTCCTTGATATAAGTTGTTGATAATGAATATGCACCAGACATATCCGCATAAATCATCGCACCATTTTTTTGCTTATTTGTCAGTGTAAAATCATCAGGATGGGAATATAAATACTTTAAAGCTTTAGTATATAATGCATCCTCATCCATACTAGATGATCCCGAAATCTTAGCGGTTATTTCTTTATATTTTTTGGTATCAGCAAGTAAATAATCGGCTTGATTACGCTTAGTTAGCTTCGTTTTGCTAACTGAAACATATTTACTAAGTGTTTTCGCAGTTTTATAAATATCAGTAGATGTATCCGACTCACCCTTAGTATAGGTAATTGCTTGATGAGCTTCATTACCGACCAGAACTTTACCAGTTGAATCATAAATTGCTCCTCGCTGAACATTACCAGTTTGAGTCGATACTTCGGAGCGATTAACTTCAGCTGTATACGTATCTCCATTTAGGACCTGCATATAAAATAGTCGTGCTGCTAAGATACACAACAAAACTCCAACTGTCCACATTAAGAAATTTAAACGGAACGGAATTTCAGATTGTGATGATCGTCTTTTCTTTGATGTGCCAAACATATTTTTAATTCTTTTTGAAAATTTCAACTTGTTTAATACTCCTTCAGACAAACATATTAACTTTATTTTAACAAATTATGCCGTTTACGTGTCATTTTATTGAGTAACGTATGATATTCTATTCTATATTAACTTGTGTATATAAAACAGAGTTATTATGTAAATTTAAGAATTCAAGACATATTTAGATCGAGGAAATTATATTGAGATTAAGTATTCGAGTTCCAAAACCAACCAAAAAATTACTATTAACCTTTAGTTTTTTATTTCCATTTGTATTAATGATGGGTTATTTCATGTATCGTGGGATGGCACCTTTTGGATCTAGCACCATTTTGACAGTTGATTTAGGTCAACAATATGTTGACTTCTTTTCATACTATCGTTCCACTATTTTAAGCCATCCGACCTCATTTTTCTACTCATTTGCTAAGGATTTAGGTGGCGATACATTAGGTATCTTTGCCTACTATCTAATGAGCCCATTAAATGTGATCATTTTACTATTCCCAGGTAAACTACTTTCCAGCGGTATCTTAATCTTAACCCTGCTAAAATATGGCTTATCCGGACTAAGTTTCGCCTGGATGCTAATGAAACTTAAACTACAAACTAACTGGCGTGTAATTGCTTTTGCTACATCATACGCCCTAATGGGTTGGATGATTGCTAACCAACTAAATGTTATCTGGTTAGATGTATTAATATTATTACCACTAGTAATATATGGCTTAATCAAACTATTAGATACTAAAAAGCCTTGGACATTCATTTGTTGGTTCACTATCTTGTTAATTGATAATTATTATATGGCTTGGATGGTCGGAATTTTCACGTTCTTATTTACCATCTTCCATTTATTTGAAACTAATCAACGATTTAAAACTAATTTACGTAGTTTTTTTAGATATGTTGGCAGCGGAATTATCTCAGTTTTAATTGCTGCGTGCTTCTTATTTCCGGTTGGTTATTCATTAGCTCAAAGCAAAGGAACTTATACTGAAACCGCCATTAAATGGACCACTGAATACTTTCCATTTAATATGGTTGCTAAATTAATTCCTGGATCATTTAATTTTGACCAAATGCCTGATGGTCAACCCAATATTTTTATTGGCATGCTGCTAACCATTGCCTTCTTACTATTTATGTTAGATTCCCGTTGGTCAATTAAAAGTCGGCTGGTTGCCGGTTTAATATCTATTTTCTTTATCTGTTCATTTTTCTTACAACCACTTGATCTATTATGGCATGCTGGTCAATTTCCAGTTTGGTATCCATATCGTTTTTCATTTCTCTTTTCTTTTTGGATGTTATATTTGGCTGCCAAAGAACTTACTGGTAACTTTAAACCGTCCACTCATTCGCTAATAATCATAACTACCTTTTTAATTATTATTTATGTTTTTCTATTTCACTATCTCGATAAGTTAACTTATATCACTAATGTTGAAGTATCCTTTAGTGCAGCTATCAGTGCCGTTGCATTAATTTGGATGATCGTTCCAAGTAATGGTTCACCGTTACTGTACGAATTATTATTCATGATGCTAGTGATTGGTGAATCAGCTACTAACGCCTTTACATCGTTAAATAATATTAGTTACGTTAGTCAGTCAGAATTTGGTAATTACACCACTCAATTAACTAAGACGGCCTCCAAACTAAAAGAAATTGATTCCGGATTTTATCGTGTAGGTCAAACATTCTTGCGAACTAAAGATGATCCCATGCAAGGTGATTATAATAGTGCTTCTCATTTTGGATCAACCTTAGAGCCTTCTATTCCGTCTTTTATGGGCTCAATCGGACAACCTGACGGGGATGGTTTTGTCACCTATACAAATGGAACCCAAGTCACTGATTCTTTATTATCAATGAAGTACTTCATGACCTCTAAATCTGTTGTAAACTTATCTGGCAAAACTAAAACTGTGACCTCACTACCAGAGGTTTCGAATAAAACAGATTTGAATCGTCAATCTGAAGTTTCAAGTGATGCCTTGACTAAAACCTATAAAAACAATTCTGCTCTCTCAATTGCATTTGGTGCATCCAAGGCAATTCAAAGTCTAACCCTCAAAACCAAAGATCCTTTAATGTATCAGTCTGAACTTTACAAAGTCCTTGCTGGTGATAAATCCGCCAGTTCGCTATTCAATGTTCAAAATTTTGATAACGTTACTTTTGTTAACTTGCCCAGTGCCACTCAAATTACCGGAACTATTTTTAAACGAAAAGAAATTCTCAAACCAGCAGAAATCAAATTAAAATTCACCCCTAAAACTAACGGATCATACTACTTAACTTTAGGTTCTGCTTTAAATTCTGATACTGCAACCTTTTCCCTAAATGGTAAAGAACTTAAACAATATCCAACTTATCGTAATACAATTGTCGTCAATGTTGCCTCTAAACAAAAAGGCAAACCAATTACATTCACAATTAAATTAACTAAGCAAAGTGTTTGGCTTCAAAATGTGAGCTTATATAGTTTAAATCAATCCTATTTTAATAAACTAAATCAGACACTTAAATCTGAAAATTTGAAAGTAACTAGTCATTCCAATACCAAAATAACTGGGACAGTTAATATCAAAAAGAAGAACCACGTCCTTATGACAACCATTCCTTATTCAAAAGGATGGCATGTCAAAGTTGATGGCCAAGAAGTTAAAACTACCAAAGTAATTAAAACTTTCATGGCCGTCCCTATCACTAAAGGACACCATAATGTTGTCTTTTATTACCGCTCACCATATTTAATTGCTGGCTTATTAGTAAGTTCCGTCACCATTATTGGAATTACCGGAATTATTATTTACAAAAAAAGAAAATAGCAAAAGGTCTGAGTAAAATTATTTTTACTCAGACCTTTTTGGTTAAATAAATTCTATTTTAATTCACCATTATTTATATACTCATATTTAGGACCATCAGTTTTTTCATCATAATCAACCGTTAGATCATAACCCTTAAAAAACCAATCATCTAGCCCATCGACAAAATAACGTACTCCATCATATTCAGTAGTTGAGCTTGCGTGCAATGCACGATCATCTCTAGCCATTCCTATTGAAAATCCATCATGAACTGGCGTTTTTCCATATACTTTGCCGAAAAAACGGACACCATTACCAGATTTTAGTCCCATTTCATTATGAAACCAATTGCTTGCCTGTTTTGTTACTGTAATTTTCATATTCCATAGCTCCTTCTGAAACCGTTTTCATGTTCATGTATTATTCTAGCACATAATCAAAAAAAAGAAGCATAATCAGTTTTGATTACGCTTCCTAGTCACTTATTATTCAACTTTAGTAATTTTAACGTTCATATCACCTGAAGGAATTTTAATGGTTACTTCCTCATTAATTTTATGGCCAAGTAGTGCAGCCGCAATTGGTGATTCATTCGAAATTTTACCTAACATTGGATTAGCTTCAGTTGCACCAACGATTGTATAAGACTCTTCTTCTTCATCAGGAAGTTCTTTAAACGTTACAATTCGTCCAACTGAAACGATATCTTTGTCGATTGCTTCATTATCAATAATTTCCAAATTAAGTAACATATTTTCAACATTACTAATTCTTCCTTCGATAAATGCTTGTTCATCCTTTGCTGATTCATATTCAGAATTTTCTGATAAATCACCAAAGCTACGAGCAATCTTAATTCTTTCGATAACTTCTGGTCGAGTGACCATCTTTAAAGTTTCTAATTCTTCTTCTAAATTCTTCTTTCCTTCCAACGTCATTGGGAAGGTTTTATCTTCTGCCATTTCGCACCTCTATACATCATAATTAATTAACAAGCCATACAATACCACGTGAACATATAGTTGTAAACAACGAGATGCATTTTTTTAATTATTTTCCATGTTTAGTTAAAATATCTTTAACCTTTGTACTTAATAAATCAATTGCAACCTTATTTTCCCCACCTTCGGGAACAATAATATCCGCATATCGTTTAGTAGGTTCTACAAACTGATGATACATCGGTTTAACCGTCTTTAAATATTGGCTAATAATTGAATCTAGTGAACGACCGCGTTCTTCCATATCACGCTTAATCCGTCGAATAATTCGAATATCATCATCTGTATCGACAAATACCTTAATGTCCATTAAATCACGTAAGCGTGCATCATCTAGAATCATAATGCCTTCTAAAATAATTACATCTTTAGCTTCTGTTTTAATTGTTTCTTCTGAACGATTAAACTCCGCATAATTATAGACTGGCATATCGATATTTTCAAAATTACGTAATTTAGTTAAATCACTAATTAACAAGTCAGTATCGAATGCCAACGGATGATCATAATTAACTTGTTTACGTTCGTCCATCGACATATCAGTTTGATCATTATAGTAAGTATCTTGTTGTAACATCATGATTGACTTACCGGCCATTTGTTTATAAATAGCCTGACTAACTGAAGTCTTTCCACTACCAGAACCACCGGTTACACCAATTATGATTGGCTTTTTTATTTCAGTCAAAATAAACACTCCATTTTATTTATTGTCATCCGATAACTTTTCAGTTAACTTTTGATGTTGTGCATAGGTTGTTGCATAGTAAACCTTACCAGTTTTCATATTAGCAATGAAATATAAATATTTTTTGTTACGACTGGCTGGATCTAGTACTGCTTTAATTGATTGCAAACTTGGACTATTAAATGGTCCTGGACCATATCCTTTTTCAACATACAGGTTATATGGTGAATCTACTTCTAGGTCTTTGTAAGTTAAATTCTTTTTGTGCGTATTTAAAGCATACATTACTGAAATATCTGATTGTAATGGCATATCTTTTTTAATTCGATTTAAAAAGACACCCGCAATTTTACGACGATCTGAATTGGTAACACCTTCACGTTCAACTAATGAAGCTAGAGTTAACACCTGTTGAACAGTATAACCTTGGCTCTTAATTGACGTAAAGTACGGTTGTAACTGTGTATTACTAGTAGCAACCATTTGTGTTACCAATGATTTTAAACTAGTAACATTTTTAGTATCATACGTAGCTGGAAATAAATATCCTTCTAACTTATAGCGAACATCTGTAGCAGACATTGCTGAACTTAATAAGTCCGGATACTCCTTAGCTAATTCATCAAGAAAATCTTGATCTTGAATTAAGGCTAAAAAATCTTTGGATGAATATTTGGTTGCTTTTTGAACTGCGGCTGCAATTTGTTCAACGGTTGCACCTTCTTGTACAACTAACTTATTTTCACCAGTTACTGGTGTTGCACTACCACCCTTTTCCAACTTTTGAGCAATCGTTTTAACGTCCATTGATTTATTTAAAGAATAGTAACCAGCCTTGAAGCCGGTACTAACCTTACTTTTAGCATAATATTTAAAAACTAATGAGCTTTTAATTAAGTGCTTTTTTTGTAAAGTTTTGATAATTTGATCATTTGATGATCCTGATTTGATATAAACTTCAACGGCCTTATCATTATTAGCGTTAACTGCCTTCATCGATGAACTAACATACATTTTGAAGCCACCAACTAAAACTACAATTAAAATAATAATTGTGATAATCCAACCGAGCTTTTTACTTTTTTTATTTTTAAGCGATCGACTCATTAAAACTCACCCCACCAATTCGTTTAATTAACATACTTATTTTTGCCTGCAGAATTCATTATAAATTAAAAAAGACTGATTCACAATTTGTAAATCAATCTTTAATAATTATCTCACTGTAATCTCAAATTCTTCGACTAATTTAGCGATAACCTTATCAAATGCTTGATTAACTTTATCTTCAACTAATGTATCATTCTTATCTTGATAAGTTAATGAATACGCAAGTGATTTTTGACCGTCTGGAACATGTGATCCTTGATAGAAATCAAAGAGGGTTACGTCAGTCAAGTAGGCGCCACCTTTATTTTCAATTAAATCAACAATTTGTTGGTTAGAAATATTTTCATCAACTAACATTGCAATATCACGAGAAATTGATGGATATTTACTGATTTCTTGGTAATGACGTTCATTTTTGTCAGCCGCAATAATTGGGGTAAGATTCAATTCAAAAACATAGGTTTCTGGTATTTTATAAGTTTTTGCTGTTTTAGGATGTACTTGTCCTACAAAACCAATAACAACATGGTTCAATTTGATATCTGCTGTTCGTCCAGGATGCATTTCTTTGCGTTCTGAATTAGCAACAAACTCAATTGTTCCTTTAATTGCCATATTTTGGATAAGTTGTTCCACGATACCTTTAACTTGATAAAAATCAACCGCAGCTGTTTTATCATGCCAAGTTTCAGAAACTAATTTTCCGGTTACTGTCCCGGCAATATGTTCTTCTTCAGTTGGTCGATCATTATCAATAACTGGAACAAACGTGCGTCCTTGTTCATACAAAGCCACATTATCTTGTGTTCTGGCAACGTTATAAGCAACGTCATTCAATAAACCACTAATCAAATTCATCCGGGTAGCAACATGATCTTGACTCATTGGATAACTTAGCGTCATTGGTGAGCCACCATCAATAATTTGGAATTGTTGTGCCTTTTCTGGCGTAGTCAATGAATAACTAATCGCTTGATTTAAGCCCAATCCTTCCAACACATGACGTGATGAACGAATTAATTTTTGTTCAGCATTCAGACGACCAACATTACTAGTTTGTGATGGTAACGTTGAAGGAATATTATCATATCCAAAAATACGAGCAATTTCTTCTAATAGATCAGCTTCAATGTTAACGTCCCAACGACGAGAAGGTACTTTAACTGTAAACTTATCATCAGTTACTTTAGTTTCAAATGCTAAACGTTTAAAGATATCTAAGACATCTTTAACTGTTAATGATGTTCCCAAAACGTGATTAATTCTCGTTAACGTAATATCTACTTTAACTTCTTTAATTTCTGTTTCAGAACCAGTAACAATTCCAGTAGTAACTTCACCATTAGCTAATTCAGCTATCATTTGTGCTGCTTCATCTAAGGCCATTTCAACTGCAGCTGGATCAATTCCACGTTCAAAACGCGTTGATGATTCACTGTGAAGATCTAAGCGACGAGCTTGTTTTCTTACTAAGATTGAATCAAAAATAGCTGCTTCTAAAGTGACATTAGTTGTTTGATCTGAAATAGCAGTTTCTAATCCACCCATAGTTCCAGCTAAAGCGACTGGTTTGTCACCAGCAGTTACAACGATATCATTACTAATCAATTCACGGGTTTCATCATCTAAAGTGATAAATTGTTCCCCATCATTGGCATGACGAACACTAATTTCATGACTAGGTAATTTATCATAATCAAAACTGTGTAACGGTTGGCCATATTTAACTAAAATGTAGTTGGTTACATCCACGACATTGTTGATTGGACGGATTCCCGCATTCCATAATTTAATTTGTAGCCATAAAGGACTTTCAGCAATTTTAATATCCTTAATTACACGTAATTTATAGGTTGGCGCAATCGCTGTATTATCAACTGCAGCTGAAATTAAATCAGCGGTCTTTTCTGAACTATTTTCAATTACTTGCTTAACTTCAAAATGAGATTTCAAATTATAGAAAGCCGCAATATCATTAACGTTACCACGAATACTAAACATATCGCCACGATTAGGTGTGATATCAGTATCAATAATCACATCATCCATACCTAGATATGGAAAAATTGATTCTCCTGGCTTGGCATCTTCAGGTAAGACCCAAATACCATCTTCATAATCTTTAGGTGACACTTTTTCTGAAAAGCCGATTTCTTGAAGTGCACAAATCATTCCTTCAGATAATTCACCACGCATTTTACTACGTTTAATTTTAATATTATTACCAATTCGTGAACCTGGTAAAGCAACAATCACATTTTGATTGGCTGCAATATTAGGTGCCCCACAGACAATTTGAACATCTTCAGTTTCGCCAATGTTAACTTGGCAAATTGTTAAATGATCTGAATCAGGATGTGGTTTCGTACTAGTAACAAATCCAACGACTAACTTAGTTAAGCCATCACTAGGTGAATAAACATCATTAATATCAACTGACGTTCGGGCTAATTTCTCTGCTAAATCGGTTGGTTTAACATCAATATCTAAATATTCTTGAAGCCATTTATAAGAAACTTTCATTTGTTTAAATTATCCTTTCTGGTCGAATTGCGTTAGGAAACGCACATCATTTTGGTAGAAATCACGAATATCAGTAACGCCGTATTTAAGCATTGCAAAACGATCTGGTCCTAATCCAAAGGCAAACCCACCGTATTCTTCAGGATCTACGCCAGCCATCTTTAAGACGTTAGGATGAGTCATCCCGGCACCAAGTACTTCAATCCAACCAGTTGATTTACAAATTGAACATCCTTTACCATGACAATTAAAGCAAGTGATATCAGCTTCAACTGATGGTTCCGTAAATGGAAAATAGCTAGGACGAAGACGAACTTCTAATTCATCACCAAATAATTCTTGAGCAACGATTTCTAAAGTCCCTTTCAAATCAGCCATTGTAATATGTTTACCAATCACAAGGCCTTCAACTTGATGGAATTGATGACTATGGGTCGTATCATCAGTATCACGACGATAAACTTTACCAGGAGAAACCATTTTGAGTGGTCCCTTACTGAAATCATGCGTTTCAAGTGTTCGTGCTTGCATTGGTGACGTTTGCGTTCTCATTAAAATTTCTGGCGTCACATAAAATGTATCTTGCATGTCACGAGCTGGATGATCCTTTGGAAGATTCAACATTTCAAAATTATAGCGATCTTCTTCAACTTCGCCACCTTCAGCCACAACATAGCCCATTCCTACAAATAAATCGACAAGTTGATCAATTATTTGTTGAATCACATGTGGTTGGCCTTGAGCTACACTGTTACCAGGTAAGGTCACATCGATTGCTTCTTTTTTTAATTGTTCATTTAATTTAGCACTTTCAATTTTTAAACGTTGTTCATCAATGGCTGCGGTTAATTGATCACGAACTTCATTAGCAAATTGACCAACTTTAGGACGTTCTTCTGAACTTAAGTCGCGCATCCCACGTAACACTTCCGTAATTGGTCCTTTTTTACCTAACATTTTGACACGAACATCATTAATTGAATCAAGATTAACACTTTCTTCAACTTGTTTTAATCCTTGTTGTAATAAATCATTTAGCTTATCTTGTAATCCCATTTTAATTCTCCTTTTTCAGAAATAAAAAAACTCCGCCCCCAGAAAAGGGACGAAGCATCGCGGTACCACCCTAGTTTGTAGTATTAATAACCTACACACTTAGAAATCGATAACGGTGATTGACCGGAGTACGATTAAGTATCAACTTCAGAAGTGAAATTCAAAATATTACTTAGATCCTTACTTACAGTCTTGATAAGGACTTCCTAGCAAAGTGATATTTTTACTAACTTCTATCAACATTTTTTAATTAATATTACTTGATGAATTAAATTAATTAATCCAATCATTTGCCCAATTATGAACTTCATCCATAACCGGCTTTAATGCAAGGCCTTTTTCCGTTAACGAATAATCAACCTTATTGACTGAACCGAGGTGTGCGTTTCTTGTGATAATGCCTTCGCTTTCTAATTCACGCAAACGTTCAACTAATACACGATCGCTGCATTTACCAATTCCAGCAACAAAGTCCTTAAATCTTAAAGAATCCTCTTTTAAAAGTAATTCTACAATTAATCCGTTCCACTTCTTACCTAGAATGGCAAAAGTTTCCTCAAACTTAGGACAAAGTGACAATTTTTCAGTTGTCTGCTTTATTACTTGATCCACGCTACCCCCTCCAATCTTAAAACTTATACTAACATTATATTATAAAGTTGTTCTAACTTTCAACCACAATTCGACTCGCGTACGAATTGGTGCAAAAAATTCACGTTCAGCTTCGTAATTGTCTACAAGTGATACTAATAAACTTTCACGATATTTTGGTAATGCCAAGGTTGCACCAAACATATGCTTAAGGATAATATCCTTTTCCATATCACTCAATGGGGTTAGCTTTTCAGCATTCCGTAATGCTACTCGTGGATGAATGAAAGCATGCGAACCTAAATCAAATTTAGTTGTTCGCCAATCATAATAGAATAAATCATGAAGTAGACCAGCACGAGCAACACTACGATAATCTAAATGTAATTTTTTCGCAATTTGATAACTATCAAAAGAAACTGATAGCGAGTGTTGTAATCGATCTGAATGATGATGATGGGTAAAAGTAGCTAACTTTTGAACTTCATCAGTCACAATTAAATCACTAATTAGCTCTACATATTCACTATCTTGTTGCCATGCGTCTTTCTTCATTAAATTCTCCTTTTTATTAATTCAAAGGTATGATACCTGCTTACAATCACAAAGTAAACTATTTAGCTCAGCCTACTTTTTTAATGCAAACATTAAAATTCCAGCCGAGACAGCCACGTTTAATGATTCTGCTTTACCAGCAATTGGGATATATAGGTTTTGTGATGTTCGTTCCAAAACTGCTGGTTGAACACCATTACCTTCATTACCCATAATTAATGCGAAACTGTTACTTTTTTCAACATCTAGATAATTAACGGCTTCCTTGTTGAGTTGAGTTCCATAAACTGGAATTCCTTCAGCATGGAGCATATCAATCCAATCAAGCGTTGATCCTTGCTTTACTTGAATATGAAATTGACTACCTTGCATTGCTCGAACTACTTTGGGTGAGAAAATGTCTGCTGTTTTATTTCCAGCAACCACTCCAGTAAATCCGGCTGCATCGGCAGTCCGAATCATCGTTCCCATATTACCAGGATCTTGAACTTCATCCATTAATAACCAAGTACCAGCTAATTCATTGGGTACTTCTGTATACACAGCCGGAATACCAACTTCTGCAGCAATTCCTTGCGGCGTAACTGTATCGGTAATACTTTGCATTACTTCAAATGTAACGATAAAGATTTCGCTAACTTTTTGAAGTTCCTCACTGTGCATGTCAAATTGTTCTTGTGTAACCATAATTGCTTTAATTGGTGCATCATAATTAAGTGCTTCTTGTACTAAGTGCCAGCCATCTAATAAGTAGCTACCTTCCTTAGTCCGTTGCTTCTTTGTTGCTAGTTTTTTCCAGTTCTTAACTTTTTGATTTTGTACCGATGATATATTTTCCAAATTTATTCACTCCAATCATTTAATTATACCATGATTAGACCTATAACGGTGTTATCAAATAGAATCTATTAAATAAATTACGTTAATCTGCACCCCACTAAATCATTTATAGAGTTTAAAATTAAATAATGCCCGAAAAGTTAGTGGCATCATTAGCTTGTTCCGTGGTATATTATGCTATGTTTGTGAAACTAATATGAAGAAAAGGGAATTGATTTATTAAAATGAAAAATAAAAAAATATCGCTAATTGCGATAGTAACTACGTTAGCCATTACTTTAAGTGGATGTGTCCGCCAAGATAAAAATGGAGATCCTTATGGTATGACTTATCAATACCTTGCTAAGCCTACTCAACACTTAATGGAATGGATTGCTAACTTTATTGGTGGTAACTATTCATACGGTTGGGCAATCATCATTATCACCTTTATTGTTCGAATGGTTTTATTACCCGTTATGATTAGTCAAATGCGTAAATCAACCATTCAACAAGAAAAGATGGGGATGGTTGGTCCTCAAATGCGCGATATTCAAGAACGTCAAAAAAATGCGAAAACTCCTGAAGAAAAAGCGGCTATTAGTCAAGAAATGATGGCCCTTTATAAGGATAATGGCATTAGTATGACCGGTGGAATTGGTTGTTTACCAATGTTGATTCAATTACCAGTCTTCGCCGCTCTCTATGCTGCAATTCGTTACTCACATTTATCAAACGCGATGTTCTTTGGAATTAAGCTAGGTTCTCCCAGTATCATTTTAGCTGTCCTATCATTTGCAATATATCTATTTCAAGGATATCTTTCATTAATTGGAATTCCAGAAGCACAAAAGAAACAAATGCGAATGATGATGTTTGTCAGTCCAGTAATGCTTGGATATATGGCAATGATTTCATCAGCCGGACTTGGATTATACTTCTTCATTGGTGGGATTTTTGCAGTTATTCAAACCATCCTTATCAATCTTTATCGTCCTAAAATCAAACGTGATATTGAAGCAGAATTGAAAAAGAATCCACCTCGTAAAATAATTAAACCAATCATTGAAGCTCCTGTTACACCAATCGAAACAAAACCAACTACTCCAAAGCCTAAGGGAAATCGGAACGCTGGTAAGCAAAATCATAAATAAGTAAACATAACTAAAAAAGTAGTGGATCAAAACAAAATGTTTTGATCCACTACTTTTTATACAATTAAATATTTTAAAGGCTAATTAATAGTCATCTAGTGTTTTAATATCTTCGTCAATAATTGGCAAAGTTACTTTAAATAATGAACCATATCCAGGAGAACTTTCAAGCGTCATCTCCCCACCATATCCTTCAACTAATCGTTTAGCGATTGAAAGGCCAAGCCCATTACCCCCTTTTTTACGACTACGCGCCTTATCAACTCGGTAAAAGCGATCAAATACTTTACCCATATCATTTTTAGAAATTCCTTCACCAAAATCTTGTACGCCAATTTCAACTCGATTAAGTGTTCGAGACAATGACATATGAATCTCCTTATGATTGGTTGAATACTTAACCGCATTATCAGATAAAATAATCAATATTTGTTCTAAGTGATCACGATAAATCGGTGATACAACCCGTTCACGTAAATCATCATCCATAATAAACAAAAAATCTGGATGGATTATTTTAAAATTATTAAATACCTGATGGACTACTTCGCTTACTTCTGTTTTTTCATCGTTGAAATTAGTTTCAATCTGTTCAGCTCGACTTAAATCAAGCATTTCTTGAACTAAGTCCTGCATCCGTTTAGTTTCTTTCAACGAAGCATCGATGGACTCAGCTAGAACAGCTGGATCGTCCTTTCCCCAGCGATTCAATAATTCCATATGTCCTTGAATAATCGCCACCGGTGTACGAAGCTCGTGAGAAACATCGCCAACAAATTGTGACTGTTGATCCATATAGCGTTGCATCCGATCCATCATTTCATTAAACATGACGGCCATATCGGCTAATTCATCATGTCGATGTAATTTGGGTACCCGATTATCTGCGGTTGGATCATCACGAATTGCTACTAAAGTATCGTGGATATCATCAATTGGGCCTAACAAAAAATACGATAGAAAATATCCTAACAAGCCACTCGCAATTACCATTAAAACAATTGTTAAGATGGAAATTA
Source organism: Paucilactobacillus oligofermentans DSM 15707 = LMG 22743 (assembly GCF_001434315.1). Taxonomy (GTDB): domain Bacteria; phylum Bacillota; class Bacilli; order Lactobacillales; family Lactobacillaceae; genus Paucilactobacillus; species Paucilactobacillus oligofermentans. The sequence goes on from NZ_AZFE01000030.1 coordinate 37,021, forward strand.
AAATCATTTTGTTGAATATTTTATAAAAGGCCGTTAAAGAATTTTCAATATAGACATAACCAATTACTTGATTCGTTTTTTCCGAAATAATTGGTTCACCACCAACTAGTCGTCGACTAAAGTGTTTTCCCGTTAAGCCAATCGTTTGTTTCTTAATTGGTTTAAATTTTTTATCAATTTTACCCGTTGCGTAGATCCGTTCCCCTTCTATATTAAAAACGGTAATACTAGTATTCGAGGTACTTAAATCTTGTGTTATATTGCGATTAATTTTTACTGACTGACTATTGCCTAATTGTTTGTTAATACTTGCTGAATTTAAATTAGTATCATTTTTTTCAAGTTGCTGTTTTACATGAACCAAAGAATTATTCATTGCTAACTTTTCTTGATCTAATAAATTATCAGTAAATGCACTAAACAAAACAAAAGTTAAACTAGCAAAGATAACTAACGCTCCTAACGCAGTTCCCAATGCCCATTTAACTTTTAATGATAGACGATATTCACTTTTTTTTGATTTTTCAATATTTTTCAAAAGTTAATCAACCTCAAGTAATTGCTACTTTGAACGCATCACATAACCCGTTCCGCGAACTGTTTGAATATAGCTATTTTCAGTACCTTCTTTGTCAATCTTGTTTCGGATATAACGAACATAAACATCCACAACATTGGTTTCAACTTTTGACTCAGCACCCCAGACAGTCTCAAGTAATAAACTACGTGACATGACTTTATCAATATTTTCCATTAACAATAATAATAAATCATATTCACGTTTAGTTAAATTAATAACCTCATCACTACGACGAACAATCCGATTTTCTTTTTCAATTGCTAAATCTCGATAGCGGACAACTGTTTGTGGTGTCTTACCATTTTCATCTTCAATATTAATTCGGCGAAGTAGTGCCCGAACACGTGCCAATAGTTCTTCAATTGCAAATGGCTTTACAATATAATCATCTGCTCCATGATCTAATCCAGATACACGATCAATCACAGAATCACGAGCCGTCATCATAATAATTGGTGTATTTTTCACCTCACGAATTCGGCGAGCAACCTCTAACCCATTTAATTCAGGTAGCATCAAGTCTAATAAAATCACATCATAGTCGGTAGTAACCGCTGATTCAAGACCAGAGCGACCGTCTAGCTTAATATCAACTGAGTATCCTTCGTGTTTCAATTCCAATTCAACGAAGCGAGCAAGATTGTCTTCATCTTCAATAATTAAAATTTTCTTCATTACAAATACACTCCAATTTCACTTAAATTTTAATTTTTTAATCCATTTCTTACATACATTTTTAATATTATCATATTTAATCAATCAAATATAGTCTATGTTACTTGGGATAACCATCTATTTAAAATTAAATAGATAAGTATGTGAAAAAAATATTTCATTTAAAATCAATGAATAAAGCATTTTAACTCAAATTTAACCTTTTTTGTTAATAATTTCACTTGATGGTAAACGCTCTAAGTGATATCATTTCCTTGTTAAGTATTTAACTTTTCCTACTACTATATTTTATATTGAAAGAGGTATTGTTTATGAAAGCAGCAGTTGTACGTGATGCAGTTGATGGTTATGTTGACATCATTGAAAAAGAACTTCGTCCATTAGAATTTGGTGAAGCTTTAGTTGATGTTGAATATTGTGGTCTTTGTCACACAGATTTACATGTTACTAGTGGTGATTATGGTAAATTTCCTGGCCGTGTAATTGGCCATGAAGGTGTTGGTATCGTCAGCAAATTAGGTGATGGAGTTACCAGCCTTAAGATTGGTGATCGTGTCTCAATTGCTTGGTTCTTTGGCGGCTGTGGACATTGTGAATATTGCTTAACTGGCCGTGAAACATTCTGCCGTAACGTCCGTAACTCTGGTTTTACAGTTGATGGTGCTATGGCTCAACAAGTTATCGTTGATGCTAACTACGCTGTTAAAGTTCCAGAAGGCCTTGATCCAGTTGAAGCTACTTCACTTACATGTGCTGGAGTTACAATGTATAAAGCCTTGAAAACTGGTAATGTAAAACCTGGTCAATGGGTATCGGTTGTTGGTGCTGGTGGCCTTGGTAACTTAGCTGTTCAATATGCCAAACATGTCTTTGGTGCACATGTAGTCGTCGTTGATGGTAACGAAGATAAGCTTGCTGCTGCAAAAGAATGTGGCGCTGACATCTTGCTTAACCGTCATGACGGTAATATTGCTCAAAAGATCCAAGAATTGACTGGTGGTGTTCATACTGCCCAAGTCACAGCTGTAAATGCACAAGCCTTTACTGATGCAGTTGATTCTCTTCGTCCAGATGGACGTTTAGTTGCTGTTGCCCTTCCTACTGGTAACATGGAATTAAACATCGGTAAAACAGTTCTAGACGGTATCCAAGTGGCTGGTTCGCTAGTTGGTACTCGTCAAGACTTAGCTGAAACCTTCCAATTTGGTGCTGAAGGAAAAGTTAAACCAATTGTTCATACTCGTAAATTAAGTGAAGTAAACGATATTATCGATGAAATGAAAGCCGGCAAGATTGTTGGTCGTGAAGTTGTTGATATGTCTCTATAATTACTAAATAAAAGGAAGATATCTTAACCTGATATCTTCCTTTTTAGTTACAATTAATTATTTTTAAATTTCAAGTTGTAAATGACTATATGGATGGGTTCCTAATGTAAGTGAACCTACTTTTTGGTAACCAATTTTTCGATATAATTTCTCGGCACGTCCATTTTGTTCATCAACATTTAATCCAATTTTATTTATTTCCATCGTTTTAACGAAAGTTGGCAACATCTCAAGTAATTGAGTTCCAACTCCAAGCCCCTGAAAATCTGGATTAACTGATAATGTATCCAAATACCATTCGTTTGGATATGCTTCTTTATCGTTAAATAACTGTACATCTTGGGGTAACCCTAATTCGATTAAAAACTCATCAAAAGCCTCATCAATACCAGCTTCCATTTCCTCCGGATAACCAAACGCCACTCCGGCTACAGTACCTTCATATTCATTCACGAACGCATTTTGATAGCTATAACGATGATCATCAACTTTAAATGCTTTTTCCAAAACCTTTATCCAATCTTTTTTGTCCACCTTAAGAATTAAATCAAGTTCCATATCTTCCAGAACAGTATAAATTAACGGCGCGACCATTTTAGCATCTGCTGGCTGAGCTTTTCTAATCATTGAATATCCTCCCTTTAAATAACATATAATTTTAGTCTATCAGGTTTAATATTAGAGTCAATTTATGCTAACAAAAAAAGAAACATCCAGGTCCGGCACCTTGAATGTTTCTTTTTGTAAAAATATTAAAAATTGAATTACTTAACGTTGATAACTTGCTTACCGTCGTAAAAACCACAACTTGGGCAAACAACGTGTGACTTACGTAATTCTCCACAGTTTGAACATGGTGCCAAACCAGGAACTGAAAGTTTAATGTGTCCGCGACGCATTGCCTTCTTAGTCTTTGATGTCTTTCTTGCTGGAACTGCCATTTCTTGCCACCTCCTTAATAAAATTTTATCCACATTAATGTGTTTGTCTGCTAATTATTTTCGTTATCCTGATCAGGAAGTAATGCTTTCAATTTAGCGAGACGTGGATCAACAGTGTTAGGCTTTGGCTCATTACCGATGTAATCTTCTTCAGAAACAACTTCCCAACCGCTTCCAGTTGGCATGTCATCACCGTCTTCAGATTCATCATCAGCCAAAACGCGTAATGGAATTGCAAGTAGGAGATTTTCTCCAACTGCTTCGTCAAGATCAATCTTTTGATCTTCATCCAAAACTAATGCCGCTTCATCAACTTCATATCGATCCATATGACTAGCATCACTGAGATAAAATTCAGTAATATCAAATTGAGTCGGAAGTTGGACCGGCTTTAATGAGCGACTTGATGGTACCGTTAAAGTTGTATTAACCTTTAACGTTAACATCACATCCCCATCTTTAAACGAAACATATCCATCAACCAAGACTGGCTCTACAGCCATTACTTGATCCGGGAATCGCTCAGTTAGCATCTCATTCAGGTCTAACTGTTCTTTAACATGGAGTGGCTCATTTTTGTAACGTTGTAATTCTTTTAATGACCATTTCATCAGTAGACCCTCCTAACGCAACAAATTACATTATACTAGCGCAAAATTCGATTGTCAATGTAATTTGCTTGACAGCACACCTATTTAACAATAATTGGACTTTTTTGCATATCTTGTTTCAGATTTGTTAACTGTTCAATGAATTTACCTGCACGATAATCCAAATTAACCATCCCATTTTTTAAGTCACGATCAACTTTAGTTACCAACGGAATTTCAAGGTCTTTTTTGATTGTATGCAGATACTCTTGCCCCATCTTATTAAATCCTAAAACTCGTAAGTATGGCTGCTGTGTGGCTGCTAACATCTCATCATTTGTAATTTGTAATAACGTATATAGACATAATCTCGATAACCGTGAATATGTATAGCGTTTTGACTTAATTCCACTCATGAATTGATCAAATGTGGTTGCAGTTTCCGCAACGTCTTTAAACTTATATTCAAGTCCTTCTGACATTTGATAAATTTCCTGAAGAGACTTAATAGTCACTTGGTTAATAAAGTAGCGTAAATACGGATAACAAGTATTCCAATCGATAGACGTTTTTGCTTCAAGGATATCAGTAGCCGTCTTTGAAGGTACACTTAAACTATAATCCAATTGATTAATTACCGCATGTCTAATTGCACTCGCACTCGCAATTTCTGAACTAATTTTATTATCATGATATTGATTTGAAATTCGTTGAATTGCCGTTAATTTAATTGGTGCCTGTAACTGTGAAACTGCCTTATGATAAGCAAACGCTAAAATATCATTGGGATCAGTTAATTCAATTCCCGTCTGCTGTTTCATTTGTTGATTAAATCGGCTCGCATAAGTTCCATTATAATGACTAAACTCATCACTATTAAACAGACTTTCAGCGGTAACTAACTTTTTAAAATCAGCTTTAGGATGTTCCGCACCAAATACTAGTTCTGACACTTGTAATTGATTCAGTAAACTTATGGCTCCTTGTGCAAACAAATGAGCTGGTTGAACAGCATAAAAAATTGGTAACTCAATTACCAGATCAACACCATTATCTAACGCCTCACTGGCTCTTGTCCATTTATCTAGCATAGTAACTTCGCCACGTTGGGTAAAGTTACCACTCATAACAGCGACCGCCACATCAGCGCCACTAATTTTTTTAGCGGTTGCAGCATGATAAGCGTGTCCATTATGAAATGGATTATATTCAGTTACCAATCCAACTGCTTTCATCTAATCCGCTCACTTCTCACAAATAAAGAACCATCTAGTCGTTGTATCACTTATTTCTTGCTTACCAAATTCAGCACTAACTGAAATATTTTTAAATCCAGCTTGACCTAATGCATCTAAATATTGATCCATTTCGTAAGTACGTTCATGATGCATTTCACTAACTCGTTCATAAGTTCCATCATCTTTTTCATTAAAAAATGACAAATCATGAATCACAGCATGAGGTTTATCTTCGTCTTCAAAACTAGCCCACATAAAGAATCGTGAAGAATTTTCATTTTCAAAATTATACATGTAACCAGGATAAACTTCATCAGTTTGATATGGTGAAATAACATCAAAAATAAATTTACCGCCGTCATTAAGATGATTCGAAGCTTGCGTAAATACCTGTTCAACTTGCTTGATATCACTCAAATAACAAAGTGAATCAGCAAAACAAGTAATTACATCATAGTTATCAAAGCCATCCATTTCCAACATATTGGCCTGAATCAACGGTACTTCTACCTGTTCATCATTGATATGTTGGTCAGCTAGACTTAACATTTCTTCAGATAAATCTGCCACTGTGACATCATACTTATCTTTAGCTAATAAAACTGCAAGTCTGCCAGCTCCACCAGCTAAATCTAATATTTTTGCATCTTGGTTCACATTCTTTTTAACAAATTTAGCCCAATCAACATACATTTGTTCATCAAACAATTCATCATAATATTTAGCAAACGTTGAATAAATCACAATTAATCCTCTAACCATTCATTAACATTAACGATTGGTGCATCTGACCATAATTTTTCTAAATTATAATACTCACGTTGTTCCTTTTGGAAAATATGAGCTACGACATCACCTAAATCGACTAATACCCAGTTTCCAGTTTGTTTACCTTCAACACGCTTAACTTCGATTCCAGCTTTACGAGCATCTTCAACAATTGCATCTGCAATTGCTTGAACCTGACGCTTAGAATTAGCAGCGGCAATCAAGAAATAATCAGCCATAAAGCTAACTCCTTGAACATCTAAAGCTACGATATCTTCTGCACGTTTACCATCTGCAGCCTTAACTGCAATTTCTAAAATTTCTTTTGTATTCATTTAAAATCCCTCTCATTTGGCAACCCAGGCATTATATGTATCAATTGCACTGGGATAAATATTCTTACTGCGTTCAATTAAATATTGGATCGTTTGTTTGATTTGAAATCTAACGCCATCTTGCAAATTATTAAAGGTTAACTGGCGTGCTTCATCCACACCGTTAAAATTACGTCCTTCTTCAATGTAATCCGCCATAAAAATTATCTGTTCCAGCATCGACATCTCCGGGCTACCAGTTGTATGGTGACGAACTGCGTTTAAAATGTCTTCATCCCAAACTTCTAATTCATCTTTGATAAGTTCAGCCCCGACTACTCCATGCCAAATTGCATTATTGGCATTTAATAATTTTGGATCTAATTTTTTTGACATAATTTCATCAATAAAATCTTGATCAATACGTTCCTTGGCATAATCATGAACTAGTGCAGCAATACTAGCTTTTTCCAAGTTAACTTGATAACTTTTAGCTAATCGTAATGCCATAGCTTCAACTCTTAAAATATGTTCAAATCTTGATGTTGAAACAGCTTTTTTAACCAATTCAATTAATTCTTTACGACTATATTTAATAATCTTTTGTTCATAAATCAATGAATTATTCATATAAGTGATGCTCCTTTATATATTTTTCAACTCGATCAGGAACTAGATAACGGATTGATAATCCACTTCTCACCCGATTTCTGATATCAGTTGAACTAATAGCTAATAAAGGTGCATCTACCCACAAAACTGAATAACTGCTATTAGCGATGAAGCCTGGGCGTTGTACACCCACAAAAGTAATCAGCTTAGATAGTTCATCAATTCGATGCCAGGTTGGTAAATCTACGACCATATCAGCTCCGATGATAAAATAAAAATCATATTCCGGATACTTTTCTTTTAAGAAGACAATCGTATCATACGTATAGCTAACGCCACCACGATCAATTTCTGACAACTCAACTCTAAAATGTGGATTATCAGAGATCGCTTCTTCAATCATCGCTACCCGATCATGGGCAGCAATTGTAGTTTTACTATTTACATGTGGTGGAATTTCATCTGGGATAAACCAAACTTCATCCAATCCTAATGCTGTGTAAACTTGATCAGCAACTATCAAATGACTGGTATGAATTGGATTAAAAGTTCCACCATATAAGCCAATTCGCTTTGCGCGTGGATTCAATTGTTGATTCAACTCTACCTGAGTCGTCGTTTGATACGCCAAATTACTTTTCAAGCTTAACACTCCTTAGATTGCAGCAACTTCTTTTGAAATTTCACGTGAATCTTCATCTGAAGAAACCTTGAATAATACCATAACCCGTCCAATTGTTTGTACAACTTGGATATCCGTATTAGATTCAATAAATTCTTTTGCTTCGTCTACTGTGGCATCTGAATTTTGTAAAATACTAACTTTAATTAGTTCGCGTTTATCTAATGCACCACTCAATTGATCAAGCCATGTTTTTGTTAAACCATTTTTACCAACACTAAACATTGGTCGTAAATCATGTGCCGTTGCACGTAAAAATCGCTTTTGTTTTCCTCTTAATTTCATCTTTATACCTTCATCCTTAAATCATTGCTTTACGAACAAGAACCGATACACCAGTTGGAGCCCAACCAGCAACATTAGTCCCAGCTGGAACCGTTACCCAACCTAATCCTTCAATTACTAAATCACTCTTTTGATCAATATGGAATTCATGTCGTTCTAAGGTTGGAAAATCATCTTTATCGTCTTCTGTTGGAGGTGTTAATAGTCCGCCAACATGTTTTTCATAAAACGCATCAGCATTTTCTAACTTAGTCCGATGGAGATTCAAGTTATTGTCAAAATATGCAACAACTCCAGTTTTAGGACCCTTTACATAATCAAATCGAGCAACACCACCCAAGAAAATAGTTTGTTGATCATTTAATTGGAATGTTCGTGGCTTAATTTCTTTTTGTGGTGCAACTAATTTTAATGCTTGAGCTGAAAGTACATGTGCCATTTGTTCCGCATGAATAATTCCTGGGGTATCAACTAACTCATGACCATCATCCAATGGAATTTGAATTTTATCAAGCGTTGTTCCTGGAAAACGTGACGTCGTAATTAATTCTTTCACCCCAGTTGTACTTTTAATAATTTGATTAATCAATGTTGATTTACCAACATTAGTTACTCCAACTACATAAACATCTCGATTTCCACGATATTTATTAATTTTCTCTAATAAGTCAGCGACTTGATGATTGTTTTTAGCAGATACCATTGCAACATCAATTGGACGTAATCCACTTAAATTGGCTTGCTGACGCATCCAATCCATTAGTTTAGTCCGTTTTAATGAACGTGGTAAGATATCTTCTTTGTTTCCAACTAATAAAATTGGATTATCACCAACAAATCGATGTAATCCTGGAATTAAACTTCCGTTGAAATCAAAAATATCAATCACATATACTATTAACGCATCTGTTTCACGAATTTGATTCAATAAACGTAAAAAATCATCATCGGTTAATGAGACTGGTGCAATTTCATTGTAGTGACGTAAACGGAAACAACGTTGGCAATAAAGCTCATCTGTTTCAAGTCCCTTTTTAATTGCTGATGTTGGCGTATAACCAATTCCATCTGGATCATCAGATTGGATTAACACACCACAACCAATACATCTTAATTCTTCATTTTGTTCTTCTGTTAAAACTTCAGTCATTCAAACTCTCCTGCCAACTTAACGTCGGATTTTCTTTTAGCATCTGCTTCATGACATACTTTTCAAAGAAACGATTAATTTGCGTGTTCCATTGATCAGAATCAATCAGTGGTTTAACTAAAATACTGTATACCCCTGCTTGATTTGAAGCTGCAATATCGGTTAATAATTGATCTCCAACCATTACCACTTCATGTTTTTCCAAATCAAGCTTTTTAAGGGCTCGATTAATTCCGGTTGATAAAGGCTTTAAGGCACGAGAAATGAACGGCAATTCAAGTTTTGCTACTGCACGTTCAATACGATCGTGGCTATTATTGGATACAACAATCAATGGAATATTAGCTTCTTTGAGGCTTTGCATCCACGCCTTTAGTTCAGGCGTTCCATCTGGATTATTCCAAGCAATCAACGTGTTATCGAGATCTGTAAAAACAGCCCGAATTCCATGATTTTTCAATTGTGATGGTGAGATTGAATAGATTGTATTAATCATCCAAGTTGGTTTAAATGCATTCATCATATCAGTATACTCCATTTATTTAGTCCAATTTATTATACGATTATCCGCCACTGCTTGCAATTACAACGTTTGCGTTTATTACATCATTTTAAACAAAATAAAAGACTGAACAAAATCAAATTTTGAGTCAGTCTTTTGAAATAATTATTTGCTTGCAGCTTTTGCAGCTTCAACGATTGCTGTAAATCCAGCAGCATCATTAACAGCTAATTCAGCTAACATCTTACGGTTCATGTTAATATCAGCTAATTTCAAGCCATGCATTAATTTGCTGTAGCTAATACCATTCATACGTGCACCAGCATTAATACGTGCAATCCAAAGTTGACGATAATTGCGTTTGTTTTGCTTACGATCACGGAATGAATAAAGATATGACTTCATTACTTGATCTTTAGCTGTCTTAAAGAGACGATGTTTTGAGCCACGATATCCCTTGGCTAATTTAATAATACGTTTGCGACGTGCGCGTGTAACTGTTCCACCTTTAACTCGCATTGTGGTGTCCTCCTACTATCTTATTTATTTTATAGATTAAGCATTTTTTTGTATCGTTTTACGTTTGTTTTATCCATCATGCTAAGTCCACGTAATTGGCGACGTTGTTTCTTTGTTTTACCATGGAAACGGTGACTTGTATAAGCGTTAGCACTCTTAAGTCCACCATTTGCAGTTTTCTTGAATCGCTTTGCAGCAGCGCGATTAGTCTTCATTTTTGGCATTACAAAATTCCTACTTTCTATTTTTTATCGGCAGCCGGAGCTAATGTTAAGAACATGCTACGACCTTCCATCTTTGGATGTTGCTCAATAGTCGCAATATCCTTAGTTGCTTCAGCCATCTTATTTAAAACGTCACGACCAATCTCTTTATGAGTAATGGCACGACCTTTAAATCGAATTGAAACTCGAACTTTATCACCTTTATCCAAAAATTTTCTGGCATTAGTGAGTTTAGTATTGAAGTCATTCGTATCGATTGTTGGGCTTAAACGGACTTCTTTAACTGAGACAACTTTTTGTTTCTTACGAGCCTCACGTTGCTTCTTTTGCAATTCAAAACGGTATTTACCGTAATCCATGATTCGAGCAACGGGTGGCTTTGCCTTAGGTGAAACTAAGACAAGATCCAAATCAGCATCTTCAGCCATTTTTAGCGCTTCTGACTTAGACTTAACACCTAATTGATTACCTTCGTCATCAACGAGCCGTACTTCACGAGAACGGATTCCGTCATTGAGCATCATATCTTGAGCTATGGCAACACACCTCCAATTTTTTAGCGAAAGATGAAACAAAAAAGCGGCGTGCACATGCACCCCGCGACACAACTAATTTCCATTAGCTGCTTATTAAAACTCGTAAGCCCGGTAATTCTAATTACCAAGGCGAGAAGCGGGTGCTTCTGCTTTATCTTTCAACTTTTATATCATACCAAAGCTAACTAGCCACTGTCAACCATAAAAATCAATTACTAGGTTAAAGTTTATCTAGCTTATGCTCTGGTTCGACGATTTTCACCAGTCAACGTTACTTCTTTTGCTAAAAATCTAATTCGTTCCATAATTCGCTTAGCTTTTAACTGTTCAATGTCACCCTTTTGATTAACGGCTAAATGTTCTTCTTCTAGTTTTTTCATTGAAAAGTTAGAACTAAAGAACGTTGGTAATTCGGCTTGCATCCGATATTCTAGAATAACTCCCAGGATATCATCACGAATCCAAGATGACATCGCATCTGCTCCAATATCATCAATCATTAGGATTGGTGACTTTTTAATCGCATCAACCATTTTGCCAGTATCAACATTTTTATCATTAATTGAATTTTTCAATTCAACTGCCAAACTTGGAAAATGGACCATTGTGCTAGCAACTCCGTGTGTAGCTAATTCGTTCGCAATTGCTCCCAAGAGATAGGTTTTTCCAACGCCAAAGTTACCATATAAATAAAATCCTGGTTGATATTGATCTGAATCAGAAGTATATCCTTCAATAAAATTCAAAGCTTCACTAATTGATTCAGCGCGCTGAACATCTTGCATATCAAAGCTTGCAAATGATGCTGCTTGAACAAATTTAGGCATACTAATTGAATGAACTAGTTTTCCACGTTGCATTGAATTTCTTTGGGCTGATAATTTTTGAGATGGTTGATATGTAACGTCAATCCATTTACCGTTCATTACCAATGCAGGCACATATCCAGGGGCGAACGAGTCATCTGGATTTTTCTTTTGCGTAAAAAACTCATATAACTTAGCTTCGCCACGTACTAACGCTTCTTTTGAAAGGCTTTTTTCATTAACTTGAATAAATTTCTTAACATCAGCATCGTTGTATACTTCTGCCATTAGTTCACGGTACTTAGGATCAAAATCATCAGCACTCATAACTTCTTTGATTGCATCACTTAGACTTTGCATTGTTAATCCTCCTTACTTTTATTTAAACGTTCCATCTGAGCTTGAATTTCAGCCAATTGTTTAGCCGAAGTTTCTTGTTTCTTAGGTTGGTAATCTTCCTTCGCCCAATCAGGTAAAGTTTCTTTAACTGTTCCCTTACGACTTGCTTGACGTTTAGTTTGGCGCTTCTTTTGATAATTTTTTATTTGGTCAAAGGCTTGGATTGGTGTTCTAACTTTTGCCTGTGCCCAGCCATTAGCAACTGTATCCATTAGTGCTTGTGTTAATGTGGTTTGATCCATTTCAACTAATAAGTAATAAATTAGTAGATTAACAACCGTTGATGGGAATAAATTACGATTTATCAATGCCGTTAAGTTGGCACGCTGATTATTAGAAATGTAACCACCCTTTTGACTTAACAACTCAGTTAAAAATTCATTCGGCGTATATGATTCAACGACCTTTAATAATTGCTGATCATTTGGTGTTAAACTATTAATCTCTTGTTTCGTTACTGGAACTTCTTGTTCAACCTCACTTGAGTCCATTGAACTTTTAATCATAGTAAATGATTGTACTATATTACGTTTAAATTTAGTTTCGTCTAATTCATTAGTATTTAAATTAATCGATTGTCCAATTACTCGAGCCATTGAAATCTCATCAACACCATACATCACATGTTCTGTCGTAATCAATTGCTTATGCTTTTCAACTCCATCAATTCTAATAGGTTGCTGATCAACTAAACTTAACAATAGTTGAAAATCAAATTTAATTTCCACCATTGAGTGCTCATGGCCTTCACTAACAACAAAATGCTCACGACTTTCTTGAATTACACTTGGTAACTCTTTAACGTTATCCGGATCAACGTGATAGGTTGTAAAGAAATCTTTCGTTACACTATTTAACTCAGTCGTATCAAATTGATATTGTGCTGCTTCAGACATCAGTTCACTATACTCTGTATCCCCAATGGCTTCTAGTAACAGAATACTTAACAAATCGTCATTATTAAACTGGTGAGCCGTTAAAGTTGGTTGTAATTCATACACAACTACCTCACCTACATTATCAGTTTGTTCAAACGAATTCAGCATACCAGCAGACTCAAGTCTTGTTCTAGCTTCAGTTAATTGATCGATATCAAAATTAAGTCGTTGTAATAACTGTGCATGTGAAACTCGTTTAGATAGCATTGGATGAGATTGTAAATTTGACTGTAACGCAAAAAAAAGTGCAAATGCATTTGCACCAATAATTGGTTGATATAACTTAGTAAAGTTTGCCTCAGAAAAATCACTAAAATCTGATGATAGCGAGACAATGAAGCCAGTATGTGGCTTTATTCTTTGTACTTGATTAACCACGGTGGCTTCTCCAATCTAAATTAGTCTTTCATTACTTTTTTTAACTCTGCCATAAAGTCATCCATATCCCTGAATTGTCGATACACACTAGCAAATCGAATATATGCAATTTCATCTAAGCTCTTCATTTCATTCATCACAAACTCACCGATTGCTGTACTAGAAACTTCATTTTCACCTAGTCCACGAACGCTGTTCTCAACCCGTTCGACCAATGAAGTCATACTTTCCATTGTAACTGGTCTTTTTTCGGCAGAACGAATCACGCCCGCTAAAACTTTTTTACTATTAAATTCTTCTCGATTACCATTCTTTTTAACAACTAATAATGGTGTTACTTCAATTCGTTCAAATGTTGTGAAGCGATAATTACAGCTCTCACATTCACGACGACGCCTAATACTACCGTCTTCAGTTGGCCGACTATCAACAACACGTGAATTATTATTGCCACAATTAGGACAATGCATTGATTTCATTCCTCATTTCTAAACGATTGGTCTTCAAGCCATTTTACCACTTGCTTCTTTGTTTCAGCAACATACCCTGAATTATCAATCACCACATCAGCTAACTGAACTTTTTGATCAATTGTAATTTGAGCAGCAATTCTTTGTTTGGCAGCTTTGATAGTTAACGAATTTCGCTTCATTAATCGTTGCAATTGCAGTTCTTCTGTCGTATAAACGACCATTACTTGATCAACGATATTTTCATAGTGTTGTTCATATAATAATGGCATATCCAACACAACTAATTTAGCTGATTGCGTTTTATACTTTTCTAATTGTTCAATTATTCCAGCACGAATTAACGGTGCTGTAATTTTATTTAGAGTCGCTAATTTGGCTGGATCACTAAAAACTTGTTTAGCAATATAATTACGATTCATGGTCCCGTCATCGTTAATTGCATCATCACCAAAATGATTTTTAATTTGTAATAAGGCCACTGAATTTGGTGCAGTCACTTGTCTTGCAACTACATCAGCATCAATTACTGGAATATTCATTTTCCGAAAAAACGAACTGACCGTTGATTTACCGGTAGCAATACTACCAGTCAATCCAAGTATCATTGTGTTCATCTTATTCCTCACTAAGTTGTTGACAATGTGGACAGAAGGTTGTTCCCCGTTGTGCCACCTTAATCTTCACTAAGTTATTACCACAACGTTCACATGGTTCTCCTACACGACCATAGGCATGTAACTCATTTTGAAAATCACCTGCATGACCAAAGGCATTCGTATATGAATGCACGGTTGTCCCATGATGTTTGGTTGCAACTTCAATTTCATTAATAATACTTTTGCGTAAAAGTATTATTTGCTGATCATTAAGCTTATTAGCACGTTCTTCAGGATGAATTTTACTCATCCAAAGAACTTCATCAACATAAATATTACCAAGACCGGCTACGCCTTTTTGGTCAAGTAAAAATGGCTTAATCTCACGCCGACCCTTATGCAAAATTTCTCTAAAGTAATCTAAAGTAAAATCTTCATCCGTCGGTTCTGGTCCAATAGTTTTTAAACCGGCATATTCTAACTCTTTACCGGTATCAACTAACGTCATTCGACCAAATTTTCTTGTATCGTTATAACAAAGTTGAGTCTGATTATCTAAATGGAAGATCACGTGCGTATGTTTACGAGGCACTTCACCTTCAGGTAACTCAAAATATTTACCTTCCATTCGTAAATGAGAAATCATCGTCAGATCATTACTAAATCTAAATAATAAATATTTACCACGGCGGTTAAAATCTTCAATGGTTTGACCAATCAAGGCCTGTTTAAAAGACTCAATATCATTAGTAATTGTTTGTGGATAATTCACATCAATTCCAATAATTTTGCGTCCCTTAGCAATTTTAATTAATCCCCGGCGAACCGTTTCAACTTCTGGTAATTCAGGCATTAGCTCATCTCCCAATATCTAACATTTTATTTTGCTTCGTACCATGTTTTACCATGCGCACTTTCAACTTTTAATGGTACATCTAATGATACGGCTGAATCCATAATTCTTGGTACAAGTTTTTCTAGCGTAGGAATTTCTTCTGCGGGAGCTTCGAATACTAATTCATCATGAATTTGTAACAACATTTTGGCTTGCAGTCCCGCATCTTTTAAAGCATCTTCCATTTTAATCATCGCAATTTTGATGATATCGGCAGCACTACCTTGAATTGGTGTGTTCATTGCAGTTCTTTCGGCAAATGAACGTAAATTAAAGTTCTTTGCATGAATATCAGGTAAATAACGGCGACGATTAGTTAAGGTTTCAACGTACCCTTGTTGATGCGCCAAACCTACAATATCATCAATATACTGTTTAACTCCTGGGAACTCTTCAAAATAGGTTTCAATAAACATTTTGGCTTGTTTACGAGTAATTCCAATATTCTGTGCTAAACCAAAGTCACTAATTCCATAGACAATTCCAAAATTAACGGCTTTGGCTTGTCGACGTTGGTCACGATTAATTTCATCATTAGGTCCTAATTTAAAAATTCGGCGCGCTGTACTAGCATGGATATCCTCATCTTCTATAAAAGCTTCTTGCAGATTCTTATCGCCCGTAATATGTGCTAAAACGCGTAATTCAATTTGTGAATAATCAGATGAGAATATTTCCCAACCTTCATGACTGGGTTCAAATGCTTGTCGAATCTTACGCCCTTCTTCTAATCTAATTGGAATATTTTGTAGATTAGGATCAACTGATGATAGTCGACCAGTCTGGGTTAAGGTTTGAAGATAACGTGTATGCACCTTTTGATCAGTCGAATGAATAACTTTCAGTAAGCCCTCAATATAAGTCGACTGTAATTTAGAAATTTGACGGTATTGGAGGACATTATCAACGATTGGTGCATCAGCACGTAATTTTTCTAGCACATCGACAGCAGTTGAATAACCCGTCTTGGTTTTTTTAATTACTGGTAAGCCCATTTTTTCAAATAGAATCTCACCTAGTTGTTTGGGTGAATTGATATTAAATTCTTCACCAGCTTCTTGATAAATCAATTGTTTCATTTCGCTCATACGCTCAATTAACTTGCTACCCATTGACTCAAGCGTATCGGCATTCACATGAATTCCACGAATTTCCATTTTCGACAATACATTCGATAATGGCAACTCAATCGTACGATACAAAGCAGTTTGCTCATTTGTTTCTAATTCCTTAACGAGCTTTTCATGTAAGACATCAATTGCATTAGCTTTGTGTGCAAGATGTTCAAATAACTCTTGATCTGCAGGAATCGCAAATTTAGCACCTTTACCATAAACTGATTCATCAGACATTACATCCATAAAGCCATGTTCATGAGCAACTTGGCCTAAATCATCACTGTTATCATTGGTATCTAATAGATATGAAGCTAGTAATAAATCAAAATCTAAGTTATTTAACTTAATCCCTAATCGATTCAATGCCACTGTCATCGCTTTTGCATTAAAAACATTCTTTTTAATATCATTACTCTCAAGGACTGACTTAATTTCATCGGATTGGAGTAAGTCAATATCACGACTAACTAACCAGTGGCTATTGTTACCCATAACAAAGCCAGTAAATTCGGACGTATGGTAGTTACTGTCTGGCATCTCAACATATAACGTAATTTCATCATTAAACTGATTCACTTCATTTAAATTATCTTGATTCAAAACAGTAAATTCAATTTCACTAAGGGCAGCATCTAAATCTAAACTAATTTGTTCACCATCTAATTTAGCTAAATATGATTTAAAATCTAATTGCCGATACAACTCAATTAATTCTTCAGTTTGAATTCCTTTAAATTCAATATCAGATAACTTAATTTCTATTGGTGCATCTTGATTGATGGTTGCTAGTTTCTTAGCCTGAAATGCTAGTTCTTGATCTTCAATCAAATGTTCTTTCATTTTACTTTGCTTAAACTCATCGATATGTTCATAAATACCTTCGATAGTGCCGTATTGCTTTAATAACTTAATCGCCGTCTTTTCGCCGACTTTAGTTACTCCAGGATAATTATCTGAAGCATCACCCATTAGCCCTTTCATATCAATAATTTGAGCTGGCGTAATTTCATATTTTTCCATAACGTGTACGGGATCATAATTTTCTACTTCCGTAACCCCTTTTTTAGTCACTGAAACGGTCACATTGTCAGTCGATAACTGGGTTAAATCACGATCACCAGTTACAACGGTAGTCATATAACCACTATTATCAGCTTCTTTAGCTAGCGTACCAATGATGTCATCCGCTTCATAATTGGGTAATTCATAGGTTTTAATTCCATGAGCTTGAACTAACTTTTTAATAAATGGCATTTGTTCCGATAATTCTGATGGGGTTTTTGAACGGCCACCCTTATAATCTGGAAACATTTCAGTCCTAAAAGTGGTTTTCCCAGCGTCAAAAGCCACAATTGCATAATCTGGTTTAACTTCATCTAAAATGATATCTAGCATTTTATTGAAGCCAAAAATAGCCCCAGTATGAAGACCATCCTGATTCACAAATTTATCTACTTGTTGAAATAACGCAAAAAACGCTCTAAATGCAACACTGTTTCCATCAATTAATAATACTTTTTTTGCCATTATTTTCTCCCGACTTTTACTTAATCTATCTTTAATTGTAACAAAAAAGCAGCTACCTGGCTGCTTTTTTGATTGAAATATTATATTAACTTAGATTAGTCGCGACTTCCGCCCATTCCAAATATTTGGAGCAAGCTGATAAAGATGTTAATGAAATCAAGATAAAGTTGAAGTGCTCCCATAACTGCAAGCCCACCAACTGATACTTGTGATCCATACTGTAAATACATCCGTTTCATATTTTGCGTATCATAAGCCGTTAAAACGGTAAAAATAATTACTGCAATATATGAAAAAATATAAGTAATGGCCGGACTTTGCAAGAAGATGTTAATTACGCTCGCAATGATCAATGCAATCAATGCTGCTCGTGCATGGGAACCAAACTTAGTTAAATCACGTTTAGTAAACGCACCATAAACGGTCATTGTGATAAAAACTGCTGAAGCAGATAAGAAAGCTGCTGCAATGTTAGCACTCGTATATGCAAGACTAATAATCGAGAAAATAAAGCCATAGATTACAGCCATTGCCATCAGCATCGTAAAACTTGCTGCATAGTTTCGTGTTGCCTTAAAGCTAATCCCCATTGAAAGTCCCACTGGAACAAGGAATAACAACCACATCATTGCACTATGTTGTGACAAATACATTGTAATACTACTTGTATAAAATGAGCAGACAAATGCTGTTAAAGCAGAAACTAAAACTGATAAAGTCATATGTCCATACATTTTTGTCATAAAACGGTTCAAACCAGCATCGGTATTAACGACCCGCCTTGAGCTTGAGTAATCACCATTAGGATTGTTCATTTATCTCACTTCTCCTTTTAAATATCATTCTGATTTTTCTATCTGTAAGGAACATCTTAGCTAACGACAATCGTTAAATCAAGTAATTTATTCTATCCATATTAACTATTTTGATGTTAATTACTGACATTAAATACTAATACATCAACTTTGGTCAAATAAAAAGATGAAACCTGCACTAGTAGTGTAAATTTCATCTTAATGTTTTCTTAAAACTTAATTATTTTTAGGCGTAATGTTACTTAATAATTCTTCGTAAGCACGTTCATATTTTTGAACATCCCCTGCACCCATAAAGACAACTACATCATTATGAAAATCAAGCAATGGTGACATATTATCTAGCTTCAATACTTCGCCACCCTTGGTAATTTTTGCACCTAAATCGGCACTTGAAACTTTACCTGCTTCTTCACGCACGGAGCCAAAAATATCAGTTAGGTAAACTTTATCAGCTAAATTTAAACTAGCTGCAAAATCGTCCATTAAAGCAAGTGTCCGCGTAAAGGTATGGGGTTGGAATACAGCCACAATTTCCTTATCAGGATACTTTTGTCGAGCTGCGTCTAAAGTTGCTTTTATTTCTGATGGATGATGTGCATAGTCATCAATAATCACCATATCAGCGACATCACGTTCACTAAAGCGACGTTTAACCCCTTCAAAAGTTAATAATTCTTTTTTGATTTCATCTAAATCGATTTTTTCAAAATGAGCAACGCCAATTACTGCCAAACTATTTAAAATATTATGTTGGCCAAACAATGGAATTTCAAAGTTTCCTAAAAATTCATCTCGATAATAAACATCAAACGCAGATCCATTAGTAGAACGTTTGATGTTAGTTGCTCGAATGTCGTCATTGTCTTCAACCCCATAATAATAAACTGGGACGTCAACATTTAATTTACGAAGATGCTCGTCTTCACCCCAAGCAAAAATACCTTTTTTAACATGAGATGCAAAGCCTTTAAACGCATCAAAGACATCTTCAATGCCACTATAATAATCAGGATGATCAAAGTCGACATTAGTAATAATTGCATAATCTGGACGATATTCAGCAAAGTGGCGGCGATATTCATCAGCTTCAAACGCAAAAAAGCGTGCATCGGGACGACCTTTACCACTACCATCACCAACTAAATAGCTAGTAGGTGCAACGCCGCTTAGTACATGCGCTAAGAGCCCGGTTGTACTGGTCTTACCATGAGCACCTGCAACCCCAATACTAGTATATCCTTCGATTAATTTTGCTAAGAATTCATGATACCGATAAGTTTTTAAGCCTAAACTTTTAGCTTGTAAAATTTCTGGGTGGGTCGCAGGAAAGGCATTTCCTGCAATAACGGTTTGTCCTTCATGTAGATTTTTAGGATCAAATGGATAAATCTTGATGCCAGCTTGTTCTAAGCCACGTTGTGTAAATGTGTATTGATCGATGTCAGAGCCTTCAACTTGATAACCCTTATCATGTAATACCAACGCAAGGGCACTCATTCCTGAACCCTTAATCCCTACAAAGTAATATACCGTATTCTTATCCATGTCGAATTTCCTCTTTCAAAATAATTTAATTATTATTGAATATTTTTAATTGTTTTTGTGCTTGATTCTCAGTCTCTAGGATATCGCTTAATGAATGACCTAGGGCCTGTTTATTATCACGTTTAACTATTTCTTTAACTTTAATCGTTTCTAATTCCGAATCTACCGTATTCTCAGGTAATGGCTCATCATCAGGTACTACCAGATAGTATTCATCAGGACGTTTAGATAACAACTTCTCAATCAACCGAAAATTAGTTTTCTTTTTAAATGCATCTTTTTTCATCACTGGCGGAACGTATGTATTCAGAAAATCACCTAATTTAGTTTCATAACCAGCTTTTGTGTCATTTTTTTCATGACCTACTCTTGAAAAAGATGGCCCATCATAGTCACTTGTCATCTTGTTTTCACCTCGTTGCAATTGAAAAAGGCTCTACTTAAACAGTAGATTACCCAATTTAAAGTCAAACGGTTGTCCGACTTCTTGAAAATCGTTTGGTAAAATTAATGCACCTGGCTTTTGTGGTGCGTTGTTAATACCTAGTTCGCGACCTGAACAAATCATACCATTGCTACTAACACCGCGCAATTCACCTGGAAAAATAATCAATCCACTCGGCATCATTGCACCAACTTTAGCAACCACTACCCGAATATCACTAACCATGTTAGGTGAACCAGACACAATTTGAACGATTTCATCATTATCAACTCGTGTCTTCGTAATTTGAAGATGATCAGAGTTCGGATGTTCTTCAAGTGAGTCAACATGACCAACTACAAACTTAGGTGTATCATCAAAAGCTAAACTTTCTTCAATATTATTATCTTTAAGAAATTGATTTAAGATTATAACTTGTTCTGCTGTTAGGAAAACTTGTCCATTAGCATCTAGCTCGCCTAATATTTTACTAACATTTAAAAAGTTAAGCCCAAGTAATCGTTGATTGGCTGCATCTTTAATAATCGCAACGTCACCTTTAATTTCGGTAACTTGATCCTCGCCATCCTGGTCAACAACTACGACTAAAATATCGCCCAATACTTTTGGATTATAACTTGCAATTAACATTACTATTCCCTTTCTCACAAAAAAATGGCGCTTAACGCCATTTCTAATTTAACCAACTATTTTTTTATAGGTTATTAATGAATTCTTCAACTTGATCTTTAGTTTTACGGTCTTTATTAACGAATCGACCGAGTTCTTTACCATTTTCAAAAGCAATAAAGCTTGGAATTCCAAAGACATCTAATTCAACTGCTAGGTCAATGTTTTCATCACGATCAACAGCTAAAAAAGTATATTCAGGATATTCAGCTTCGATTTCTGGCATTCTTGGTTTGATAAAATTACAATCTGAACACCAATCTGCACTAAAGAACAGCATGTACTTACCTTCTCCAATTTGGCTTAAGAGTGTTGCTTGATTAATTTTAGGTAATTTTTCCATGATAATTCCCCTCTCTACTTGCTATCTAAGATACTATTATACAAGATTATTTTTTAAATTCACTACTTTTGCATTTTTTTCTTTCATCGCTCATAATGAGTGAAAAGTTTATACCATCAATAATTAGATAAAGCGAGATATTATTATGTCAAAACCTAGTTCATCAATTGGAAAGATCAGTCTAAGCATTGGGATTACATCCCTAATTGTTTCAAGTTTCTTTGCGGGTAAAAAAATCGCCGATAAAAACATGTCAGCAACCGATATCTTAAAGAAAGTAAAAAAGCAATTTAAAAAAGAAGGACCCATTGAAGGTTCATGGATTGAAAGTAGTCTAATTAATTATCGGAACTTTGCTTTTGAAACCGCTGCATACAAAGGTGGTATTTCTCGTTACGAAGATAATGAACTAGTTACTTACGAATTTTTAGCTGATGCCAAAACCGGAACTGTCTTAAAAATAAGTCGCGTTTAATCTTGAAATTTATTAAAAAAAACACAGGTTATCCAAAATTTGGATAACCTGTGTTTTGTATTTTAAACTATTTAGCAAAATGAGCGGCTAATTTATAAATTGGTTGACCTTTGGCACTGAACTTTTGTTCATATTCAGTTTCAACGTTGCCTTCATTTTCATCACTATCATGTAAATCTAACCAAACATTTTCAAAAATCATACCGTAATTATTTAAACTAGTTAATGAAAACTCGAATAATCCACGATTATCAGTTTTAAATTCAATTCGACCTTCTGAACGTAAAATTTGCTTATACGTATCCAAAAATGATTTATATGTTAATCGACGCTTTTCATGACGCGTCTTTGGCCATGGATCAGAAAAATTAAGATACAATTGATCAATTTCACCATCATTAAAATATTCCGTCAAATCTTCACCATCACCGGCAATCAAGAATAAATTAGTTAAGGTTTGTTCTTCATCTAAAGCTGCACGTAAGGCAACCGCTGCAACAGATACTTGTACATCAATTCCGATGAAATTAATATCTGGATGGGCTTTAGCCATGCCAATAATGAATTGACCTTTTCCCATTCCAACTTCGATATGAATTGGTTGCTTTTTAGCAAACTTTTCATCCCACTTGCCACCGAAATTAGTTGCATCAGCGGTAATTAATTGTGGGTTTTTATCAATCATAGGTAATGCCCATGGTTTGTTTCTTACTCTCATTGTTTCCCTCACTTAAGCTTTTGACTGTATTCGACTTTTCAAGTATACCGTACTAATTAACCCAATCTCAACTAAACCAAGAATTAATTTAATCCCCATCATTATCCAGTCAGGATTTTCCGTTAAACTACTAATCAATAAACATAATGTAACGATTGATAAGACCTTAGTAACAATTTTTTTAAACTGAATTTGTTTTTCAATATTAGTAACCGGATAAATGTAGACAAACACTGAATTATCAAATTGGCTGTATAAAGAAACCAGTTGGACGCTTACGAGGTAGATAAATAATGCAAAGATAACTACGTTTAACCAACCTTGGGGAATGAAAAAGACAATTAGCATCCCCACAACCGTCAATCTAACGATTAAACCACTAATATCTGCACCCCGAATTAAGCCACGAGAAAACAAATATCCATACGTCGATTTTTGATCACCTAGTAATTTGATTAACCAATCAAGGTAACGACGACGATGAACAGTTCCTTGTACTAGCGGAACATCGGTAAATAAATTAAAGAATCGATAATTTTTTTGCATCCGATTAGCCTCATCGACTACTGCCGTGCGCCAATCCAATACTTGAATACCTTGTGCCTTCACCACTAAACAAATTGAACAACCTAATCCGATGATACTTAAAACTAGAGCTAACACTGAACTTACATATAGTGACACTACATACAATAAAACTGGAGCAAGCCATTTACTGATAACTACTGATGAACTTAGTTGCCATTTACGATCGTACAACGATAATAACTTCCAATTCATCCACATAGCCTTCGTTAATACCGCAGTCATTGCCACTAATATAATTGTCGTAGTTTTCATTCCACCACCAACGGCCATAAAAGGTGACAATACCCCAACTCCAGCTAGCGTTATTAACACTGCCATTAACAAGCTATAATTTTTAGCATGTTGTAAATAGCGATTAATTTGCTTGGTTTGTGGCAATAAAAATACTGGATCTGGTTTTTCAATCATTGTGGCCAATCTTCCCAGTTGGATAACTAGTAACAATATCACTAAAATTACGGGTTTTCCCCACCAAACCGGTGCTTTAATTTGATTCAATGCCTGCGAATAGCCATACGCTAGTGCTCCGAACATAAAGAACAACGCAATAATAAAATGATCATTGAAGACCAGTTTCCAATATTTCATTAACATTAGTAAATGCTTTTTTAAGCGAGTTTGAAATAGTTTATCCATTGTCAGTATCCTTTGCTAATGATAAATAAATATCATCTAAGGTTTGATCCTTACCATCATTTAAAGCTCGTAATTCATCTAAAGTTCCATTTGCCTTAACTTGGCCATTAGCCAACAGCACAAACTTATCACAATATTTTTCTGCAGTATCAAGAACATGCGTTGACATTAAGACCGCTGCTCCGTTATTTTTAACATTTTCAATTTCCATTAATAAATCATGAACTGCAATTGGATCTAGTCCATAAAAAGGCTCATCGATAATAAATAATTTAGCTTCAGTCATAAAGGCACAAGTTATCATGACCTTTTGCTTCATTCCTTTTGAAAAGTTAGCTGGGAACCATTCTAATTTATTATCTAATCGGAAAATTTCTAATAAATGGTTGGCTTTTTCCCACGCCTTTTCTTTATCTAACCCATATGCCGTGATTGTTAGTTCAAGATGTTCTTTTAAAGTTAATTCATCATATAAAATTGGGGTTTCTGGAATATAAGCAATCTGTGATTTATACTTCTCGCTATCATCAGTAATGCTCACACCATTGATAGCAATCCGCCCTTTAAATGGCGACAATAAACCAATAATATGATTAATAGTGGTCGACTTACCTGCACCATTTAAGCCGATTAAGCCGACTAATTCACCATCATTTACACTGAAACTAACGTCTTTTAAAACTGGAACCTGAGAGTATCCTCCCACAATGTTTTCTACTTTTAAGGTCATACTAATTCCTCTATTTACCAAATTTCTAGATTTTCGTTCATTATAGCATATCCATAAAATGATGAAAAAGGTGCAGTTTCTCCAAATATTTTGTATACTAGGCTCAAACAAATAAGTATTGAAAGAAGGACTCAAAATGGATGAAAATTGCATTTTTTGTAAAATTATTGCTGGCGAAATTCCAAGTTATACCGTTTATGAAGATGACGTCGTGAAAGCATTCCTCGATATTTCTCAAGGTACACCAGGTCATACGCTTGTTATTCCAAAGAAACATGTTCCTGACA
The DNA here is from genome assembly GCF_001434315.1 of Paucilactobacillus oligofermentans DSM 15707 = LMG 22743. GTDB lineage: Bacteria > Bacillota > Bacilli > Lactobacillales > Lactobacillaceae > Paucilactobacillus > Paucilactobacillus oligofermentans. The sequence goes on from NZ_AZFE01000030.1 coordinate 62,349, forward strand.
TCTTTGCCTATGATGAAGAACTAGCTAGTGAGGTTTTTGCAAGAATTCCCAAAATTGCACGAGCAGTCAAAGCCTCTAATCCTGATATCAAAGCCATGAACGTCGTGAATAATAATGGTGAACTGGCTTACCAATCAGTATTCCACTCTCACTTCCATTTAGTCCCTCGCTATAGTAATGAAGATGGCTTTAAAATGATCTTCCAAGACAACTCAAGTAAATACAACAACGATATCTATACAAAGATTCAACAATCAATTATTAATGAAATGGAGTAATGCTGATGAAAAATCTATTTAAACCATTTACAAACTTTATTACTGCAATTAAAGAACTTGTAACTGCATCAAAAAATGTCTCAAAATCATTAACTAATCTCAATCAAGAATTAATAAATATGGAACCTGCCTTAAATGAAATTAATCATTCAGTTGAAGAATTTAATCATAAAAATGAAGTTCCTTTAAAACGAATCAATGATGCTCAAGCAAGAATTACCAAAGAAACCGAAAAATTTGATAATTTTTAATTGATTCTAATTTTTCTAAAATTATGAATAACCTATGAATTTTCTTTAAACATTTGTGCCGATACCACACAGAATTTAATGAGTGTGGTATATTGTCTAGGTGAGATTTTTTAGTATCACAATATAAAAGAAATGGATGTGTTTTCGAAATGAAAAAATGGCTTGCAATTTTAGCGGGACTTGTAATTATGATTCCGCTTGCTGCCTGTGGGAACAAAGCTGTTGCCACAACTAGCGGGGGAAAAGTTACCGAAAGTGCGTATTATAGTAGCATGAAGAGTACTTCTAGTGGGAAACAAGTACTTCAACAAATGATTTTAAACAAAGTTCTTGAAAAAGAATATGGCGACAAAGTTAAAAAATCAGCTGTTACTAAAGAATATAACGTTTATAAAGCTCAATATGGTTCATCATTCAGTAGCGTTCTTTCACAAAGTGGAATGACTGCTTCAAGTTTGAAAGAACAAATCCGTTCTAACCTACTTCTTAAAGAAGCCGTTAAGGATTATAGCAAGATTACACAAGCTCAAATCGACAAGCAATGGAAGAAATATGAACCTTCAGTTACGACTGCTCATATCTTAGTTGCTAGCGAAGACGATGCTAACGCTGTAATTGACAAGTTAAATGCAGCTTCTGCTGATAAGAAGTGGTCAACATTTAAGAAACTTGCTAAGAGCAAATCAACTGATACAACAACTGCAAGTACTGGTGGTAAATTATCAGCCTTTGATAATACTGACACCACTCTTCAAAGTAAGTATCGTAAAGCCGCCTTCCAGTTGAAGACTGGTGAATATACTACTTCAGCTGTTAAAACTAGTGATGGTTATGAAATCATCTATATGATCAAACATCCTGCTAAGGGAACTAAGAAGTCAAACCTTAACAACTTGAAAGACCAAATTGTTACAGCTAACATGAGTAACAGTACTAAGTTACACAACGTTGTTTCTAAGGTCTTAAAGAAGGGTAATGTTTCTATCAAAGATAGCGATTTGAAGAGCATCCTTGATGATTACCTAACATCATCTTCTTCATCATCTAGTACAACAAGTACTACTACAAGTACTAGTGCATCAAGCAGTTCTGATAGTGAATAATATGTAAATTAAAAAGAGTAGTTACGATAAATTAATATCGTGGCTACTCTTTTTAGTTAGCAAAATGTTCTACTTGTTGTTTTCCTGGATTATCAATAATCCACTCTTTAACTTTTTGTGCTAACTTTTCGACCATTTCAAAGGCCGCCTGCATCTGAATTTTAGAAATATTATTAACATGCACCCCACTAACAATAAATACATTACCTTGAATTACCGGTTGAATTATTTTAATCATTTCATGAGTTAATACCGTTTCTTGATGTACATGACCTTTTCGGCTTGGCATTTGAATATCATAAAGTAAATTATTTTCATTAACTCCAGTTACCACACCAAAATGTGGAACATCTCCACCAACTAATTGAATTAATATATCTTGTCCCTCACGTTCGAGTTTAGCCGTTATCTGATAATCTGACTGCTTTTCACTAAAGATAATTTGCATAATATCATCACCTTTGTTGTGTTTGTCGTATTAATTTTTTTGCATTTACCATTCCATCCCAACGTAAGCTTTGATCATTTTTTATATGCAAATGGTCTAATAACTTCATCGTATTATGATTAACAATATCATTAATAGTTTGGGGATTATTATAAAAAGCAGGAATTGGTGGAATTACTTCTACACCCATTTTAGATAACTTTAACATGTTCTCCAAATGAATTTGATTAAAGGGAGATTCACGTGGAACCACAATCAATAGGCGGTTCTCTTTTAAGGTCACGTCAGCTGCACGACCAATTAGTGTATCTCCTAATCCAATAGCAATTGCAGCTAGCGATTTCATACTGGCTGGAACCACAACCATTCCATCATGTTGAAATGATCCGCTAGCAATCTTGGCCCCCATATCCTGCTCATCATAAACATAATCAGCCAAATCCTTCACTTCTTTTAAAGAATATCCGGTTGATTCAATTGCTAAATTTTCTTTTGCCCATTTACTCATAACTAAATGAGTTTCTACATCTGAATTACTATGTAGCGCTTGTAAAAGTGATATTCCATAAATTATTCCAGATGCGCCTGTAATGCCGATCACAATTTTTTTCATAGCCAATATCCCTTCTTTTAAAAAACTAACCTCATAAAAGATAAGAGGTTAGTTTTATATTTTTATAAAAACAGATTCTATTTTAAATAATCTTTCCAATTTGAAACTTCTTTAAATGGGGCACGTACAAATTTATCTTTCATATCATATGGAAATGTTCCATCAAGCACTAACTTAGAACTCATCCCACGCGTACGAATTCTAGCTGGATCATATTCAGGTAATTCTGATGGATCTAATGGATGATTACGTAATCCCTCTAGCACCATAATATCTTTATCCGCTTGAAAACGGGTATTAATCGTCCACATGACATCATTCATGTCAAAAATATCAACATCTTCATCAACTAAAATTACAGTTTTTAATTCTTTAAATGCTGAAAATGCTAACAATGCGGCTTGTCGTTGAATTCCTTCATCATTAATATCGTCCTTATGAATCTGCATAATAGTCATTAACTTACCACCGCCAGCAGGTGCATTATAGACATTTTTAACCTTACCTGGAATTGCTTTGTCAACTAAGTTTAAAATTGAAGCTTCAGTTGGAATTCCCGCCATCGAAACGTGCTCTTCAGAAGGTCCAATCGTCGTCATAACAATGGGATTATCCTTTCGATGTGTCACCGCTTTTATTTTAACAACATTCACAGCTGGATTAGCTTTACCATTATATCCTGGAAATTCTGGCATTGCATAACCAGAATTAGTATTAATATCTTCTTGCATTTTTGTATTTGGCAAGATTTCAGCTTCAATAATCCATTCAGAGCGAGCTAAGCCTGTTTCTTTTACAACGATACCATCAACTAATTCTATTGGTTCCTCACGTAATGCCCCCGCAATGGATAACTCATCATAGCCCAGTGGTGTCGTAGGTGGCTCAAATGTTGCCGCTAATGGAATAGCTGGATCCATTCCGATATTAATGGTAATGGGCATCGGCCGATTAATTGCTTCATACTGCTCTAAGAAATGGCCAATATGTCGTCCTCCTGGCATTATATACATTCCAATTGTATCTTTATCCTCTAAAACCATCCGATGAATAGTTACATCGTGCATTGATTGATCTGGTGAAGAGCCCCGCACTAATCCCATCGTAATATATGGACCAGCATCATATGCAGTATTAGTTGGCGCAGCTAATAACTTACGAATATCAAAATCGGCATCAGTCGCCAAATGAACAACTTCTTGTGCTGGCGCAGCATTTTTATCCACTTTAATTGGTACAACTGGATTCATAACCGCTTCATTGAGCATATTACCTAATGTCTTATAATCATGATGAAGTATCATGCCTACACGCTTACGACTTGCTAACATACCAATTAAAACGCGCGACTTTCCAAATCCTTTCACATTATTAAACATCATTGCTGGTCCTTCTTGTGTTGGACGTTTAACTGTCCCACCAGCACCAATATATCTGTAAACACCTGACAACTCAGCTTCTGGATCAATCGCTTTATCCGTTTCATGATACTGACCAGGAATTTGTTTTAATTCTTCAATAACTTTTCGTAAATCATATTTTTGTTTAGACATAATCGAATTCCTCCATCTCAATTTTCATTGATTAGTATCATACGAAATTACATCTCAAACAATTCAACATATTACCGTTAATATTCCATTTTGGAATTTGTCAGCTTATCAAGCTTCATAAGTTTGTAAAAAATTCCAAAACTTATCTGTGGCAGTCCCCGTATTATCACCTTTTCGTCGGACAAAAGCTAATTTACTTGCTACTTTGGGAACTAATGGTACTTTAACTAACTCCGGATAATCTCTTAAATCAACAGTTTTATTCATCATAATCGAGATTCCCATCCCTTGATTAATAAATTTTAAAACTAAATCAATTCGTTTTCCTTCATAGATAACTTTGGGGGTAAATCCAACCGATTGAATTAATTTCATAATTGGTGCATATAAGTTTGTTTCCTTACTTAACATTAAAAAACTTTCATCTTTTAAATTTGAGATATTAATGTCTTTGAACTGTGCCAAATAATGGTTTTTTGGTACTACAACTACAAATTCATCGGTCTCACTGATGACCATTTCAAATTCGATTTTGTTAATATTAAAAGTTCGCATAAAAATAACGTCAGCTTCGACTCTCTTCAATGCTGGAATCAATTCATAACTTTCGGCTTCTGAAATATGTAAATTAACTTCTGGATACACTTGATGAAAGGCACTAATAAGTTCTAATGCCTTGTAATTAGATATCGATGGAATTGTCTTAATCGTTAAATCTAGTGATTGATCATGTTGCTTTTTTATAATAGCTTCACGCATTTTAGTTTCTAAGTCAGTAATTTGACTTGCATATTTTAATAATAAATTTCCATTTTCTGTAATTTTAATGGATCGATGTTGACGATCAAATAATACTACACCTAGTTCCTTTTCCAATGCGATAATTTGCTTTGAAATAGTCGCTTGGGTTGTAAAAAGTCGTTCGGCAGTTTCGGTATAACTAAGGGTTCCAGCTAAATCAACAAATGCTTTTAACTTTTGAATATCCATTTTAAACTTACTGCCTCCAATAATTGTTTGGCTTTAGCTAACTTTTATATCATATATTATTCCAAATTAGAATATATATCGACATAAAGTGAATTGTTTTAAACTTACTACTTTTGATAAACTAAATCTCGTTATTAAAAATATATTTCGATAAACTTTAAGGAGGCTAATTATGCCAACTGGTGTAATTATTAATTCACTTTCAATTTTATTTGGTGGTATTTTCGGTGCCCTTGGTGGAAAAATAATCTCTGCTAACTTTAAAACCCAAATCAATCTGATTTTTGGAATTTGTTCAATGGGAATGGGGATTTATGCGATTGCACCTATGAAAAATATGGCGGCGGTAATTTTTGCAATAATTTTAGGTACTGCATTAGGGCTAACCATTCATCTTGGTAAACAAATTAACAAAGGTGCTCAATTAATGCAAGCTGGTATTTCTAGAGTTATTAAAAATAATAATTCTGAACTGTCAGAGACCGAGTTCACCTCAACATTGGTTACTGTTATCGTATTATTTTGTGCGAGTGGAACTGGAATTTATGGCTCGCTTACTAATGGAATGACTGGGGATGCAACAATTTTAATTTCTAAATCAATTCTTGATTTCTTTACGGCTGCTATCTTTGCTGCCAACTTAGGCTTTGTTGTCTCAAGTATTGCAATTCCCCAATTCATTTTATTTTTCATTCTATTCATACTGGCCCAATTTATTTATCCACTTACCACACCAGATATGATCCTTGATTTCAAAGCGGCTGGCGGATTTTTAATGCTGGCTACAGGATTTAGAATGGCTAAAATTAAAATGTTTCCAATTGCGGATATGATTCCGGCAATGATTGTTGTTATGCCAATTAGTTGGGCTTGGACTAATTGGATAGCGCCATTGTTAATGAAATAAAAAGCATCGTTTGAAGTGAACCCCAAATATTGGACGAAACTTTAAGCGACTTTCTGGGTTGTAAAAATTCGATATTCAACCGGACTTTTATAACCCAGTTTTGTTTTAATTCTAGAAAAATTGTAATCATTTATCCAAACCGATATTTGTGAAACTAACGTTTCATAGGTATCGGTTTCTTTTTGATAAAAAGCCTCAGCTTTCATAATATGAAAAAAGCTTTCCATTGTTGCATTATCTAAACAAGTTGCTTTGCGAGACATACTTTGAAAAATACGATGTTCTTTTAAAATATTAACCCAATCTTGATGTTGATATTGATATTGAAATCCTTGATCTGAGTGGACCGTAGTCCGGTATTTTAAATCCTTAGGGATTTTCTTAACTGCTTGTTTTAAAACGGTTGTTGTAAATTGAACAGTTGGATGTTTACTAATTTGATGTCCTAGAATTTCACCTGAAAATAAATCATAAATACATGTAAAATAGGCACGCTCATCAATCGTTTTGCCTCCCCAACGGATCTCAGTAACGTCTGTCACTAATTTTTGATAAGGTCGATTTGTAAAGAATCGGCGGTTAATCAAATTCTTAGCAACGGTACCAACAGTACCCTTATATGAATTATACTTACGGGTACGTTTGTTAAATGCGGAAGAAAGTAACTGCATTTCACGCATTAAGATTAGCACTTTTTTGTGATTTACTAAGAAATTCATTCGGCGTAATTCACCAGTTACACGACGATAACCATATGCCGGATGTTTCTTTTTAATCATTTGAATTGATTGTTTAATAACTTGTTTATCATTGTTGGATGAACCGTCTGGTTCATGACTAATAATGTATTCATAGGTACTCTTAGCCATACCGACGACTTGCAAAATTTTAACTAATTTATGTTTAAGCCTTAGTTCCTTGATGATTTGTGCTTTTTGGCTTCTTCTTCCTGGACTAAGGCTCTTAATTTTTTTAAGTATTCATTCTCAATCTGTAGTAATTCATTTTCTTCTCTAAGCCGTTCTAATTCAGTTTGTTGCTTTTTCTTCGATTGTTTATCAGCTGACATAATTGTTTGCCGTACTTTGGAACGATATAAGGCATCAGCACCTTCAATCTCCCACGTATGTTGCCATTGCCAAATAGTTCCGACATTTGAGATATTAAAATGAAGTGCAGTTTTCGGATAAGAAGCCTTATTCGTTTTCATCCATTTTAAAACATTCAGCTTGAATGAACCATCAAAAGATTTCTTTGGAGATAGAATATCAAGGCCATTTAGGCCAAAGGCCTTATAACGTTGCACCCAAGAAGAAACCAAAGATTCACTTTTAATTCCATATTTCTTTGATAATAATTTGTAACCTGACGATGATGAAAGATATTCCTGAACAACTTTCACCTTTAATGTTTTAGAATACTTGGTCAATATAAAACCCCCGATATTGGATTTTGGTCCAATACCGGGGGTTCACTTCAGTTAGATAAAAATCTAACGATGCTTTTTCATTATGTATTGGTTTTAACTTGTAGCCTGACCATTATCAACAGTTATTTTACTTACAAATATTAACGGTACTTCACTAGTTGTTCCATCAGTATCATCATATTTTTGAGTACCACTGCTATATCCACAAATAGTTAATTCATCACCTTCAAGAATTTTACCATTAGTAGGCATATATGAAGTTGGAATGCTTACCATAACTGGAGAATTGTCATTATCATCTTGTGATAATAAAACAACAGCTCCCTTTGTTGAATTTTCAAGTCGAGTAACCTTTCCAGAAACTGTTACTGGCTTATATTTAAAGTTATCTGGCGTACGAGCTAATTGATCGTAAGTAACTGCCTGATATTCAACACCAGTCGTAATTGCTCCTAAAGCAGCCTCCAAATCCTCAGTATCTTCATAATCTTCATCCGAATCATATGTATCATCTAAATCGTCATCTAATGAATCGAAGTAATCAGCTTGCTTTTTAGTAATTTTCAAATTATAAGTTTCAAAGTTTTCTTTAACAGTTTTTAAAATTGATTTCGGAATCCTGGTCATTTTACTAAACGACGTTTTTAAACCTGTCACCGCAAAGATTCTAACCTTAACCTTGTCACCAGCATCTTCTTTATCGAGATCAGGTAAATATATCCCATCTGCAATAACCTTGAATTTCCCATCTTTTGCTTTAGCCCATGAATAGTTAGCATTATATCCTCCATTTCTCTTGTAATCAAATGCCGCTTTTTTGGTTGGTGTAATCATAATTTTGGCGCCATCTGGTGCTTCCGTTGTTCCTTTAATAATCCAATCACCTTGTTCATAATTAGATACTTTTGTAATTTTTGTATCATAGACTCTATATTTACCTGCTTTTTGTCCTGCGGAACACGCAGTAAGCGTTACAGATAAAGCGAGTACTCCAAATAACATTAATAACTTTTTATACACAATAAATCCTCCAAAGTAATATTTACCACCTTTTAAAGTCTTAAGGATCTGGACTTAATTATTATTAACATGCACGTTGTTATTGTACTTAGATTACGTACACACGTCCTATTACCTTTGTAATACCTTTTGGATAATTTTAATGCTTTTCAATTCGATATTGATACAGCATCCATGCACCAGCAATACTTGTTAATATCATAAAGATTAGTAACGTATAATCAGAAATAATCTGTTCACCAGTTTGCGGCAATTTTCCTTTATCATTTTTTTGAACTACAACAGTTGACTTCGTTGGTATATCTTTCCCTGGAACTATTGGGTTTGCGGGAATGACTGGTTTATCTGTTAACTTATTGCTAATCATTAAAGTTGTTGTTTGATCATTTGTTACCGTAACTCGATTATTAGTCGAATTTAACGTATATCCAATTGGAGCTTGAGTTTCAGTGACTTCATAATTCCCAGTAGTTAAATTGTCTAAATTAATTTCGCCATCACTATTAGTAATTGCTTGTTGTGTTTTACCATTTTCATCAACGATATTAAAATGGGCACCTGCTAACTTTTTAGTCTTATCTTGTTCAGCTACCTTTATTATTTTCAAACTACCGGTTTTGGGGATAACTACTTCACGTCGATCTAAAAACATTACGTTAGAAGTTTTATTAGTAGTTATTTCAACCACTTGTTCAGTGGAATCTAACTGATAGCCTGTTGGTGCTTGTGTTTCAATCACTTTATAAGTTCCAGCCGTTAAATCAGTGACATCTAATACTCCTGACTTATTAGTAGTACCCGTTTTAACCGTGCCATCATAACTAGTTATTTTAAATGATGCTCCTGCCAAATGTTTATTAGCATCCGCTGCATCAGTTTTATTAATTTGCATTGATCCGGTTCCAACTACTTGATCAACGCCAACTGTACGAATAACAGCTTTATTAGATTCCACTAATACAGATTTTAAATCGATTGTTTTACCAGAAACTGCATAGGTATTATTAGTTACTAAATCAGTTTTATAATCAATATTTTTTGGGGTAATAACATTAATTTTAACCGACACCGATTTATCATGAGCAAGCGTTGTTCCTGAATCTGCTTGTAAACGAACCATGGTAACTTTACTCCAATCGATTACTGAATTGGACCAATTAGCAGATTGATTATCTGCATATTCATTCTTAGGGGTATCAGTTGAATATGTAATATGATAACCTTTTGGCACATCCTGCACGGCTTGTTTCAATCCAACCGAGAATTCAGATCCACGATTCTTAGTACTATCTGTGATGTACTTATCACCAACCATAGGTAACACATCAATAACATCAACGTTATTGAAATCTTGATTCATACTATAATTACTAGTTTTTAATAAATAAGTAAAATCATTGCCCGGTTTACTAGCAATTTTACCGGTATCTTCAACCCAATTATCAGAGTTTGTCCCCTGTTCAACTAGACTAGTCGCAGTTAAAGCAGCGCTTGGGGTAAAAGAAAATGTTTCATGTTCGCCCAAAAATGCCTCATGATTTTCAGTACTATCATATAAGTTATGATTATCAATATCCCAATTAGTATTTGATTGATAATTATCTAAATTCGCAGTTTCAAAATTTCCACTCTTCTTTATTTCGTTAAGATTGTATGAATCTAGTCCATTATTATCAAATACCAGGTATGCTTCAAAGTCATGATTACCTTTATCCAACGCGTTAGTATTTGTTAGTGGAATTGTATAATTTAATTCAGTTGTATTTTCACTACTGCTACTTAAATCTCCATTAGTAATATCACCATAAATTGCGGTTTTACCAGTGTTTTTATAATTATAATCAACTTGGACATTGGTTAAACCATCAATTTTACTAGGATCACCTAACTTAACTCCAGTATCAACAAGGAAGAACATTTTCCCGTTTTTTAGAACTTTATCTTTGTCCTGCAAAGATTCAATATTTTTAACTTCATATGAGGCTGAAGCATTAACTGTTCCACCTGGTAACATATCACCGGTATCAACTGAGGCCCAATCTCGATTGGTATTAGTAACACTAGGAACTTTCTTTTTTACTGGAGTATTAGCTTGATAAGTAGATAATCTTTGACTTCCATTAGGATTGTCATAATAAACCGTTACATTATTTTTTACCGATATTTTTAAATAATCAGAATTAACAATTTTTTTAGCGGTCGACTCCGTCATACTTCCTGACAAATCAACCGATAGATTATAACCATCTGTATCAGTTACATGAACCGGATTATCAAATTTTAATGTCACTCTTTTTACTATTTTTGAATCCAGATTAAAATTATAAACATCGCTTGAAGCGTTAAGATTTCTGATTACCTCAGTTGTTCCATCTGTATATTCGACGGTCACAGTATTTTTTTCAACATCTGCCTTAGTATCTGCACTAACTTTCCCTTTTAGCGAAATTTGATTATAGATCGAATAATCACCATTATTTATGGTTGATTTAGCTTTATCATCGTTATACAAATTTGAAACGTCAATATCTGATTGCGGTTCATCAACAATTTTATCAACATACTCACTCATTTTTGAAGTAGCTGTCCCACCGTTGAGAAAATTACCAGTTGCATATAAGCTTCCAGATAATTTCAATTTTTTTGTATCAGATGTTATCGTATTATTTGTTGAATTATCGCCTTCATATGCAACAAAACCTTTACCAGCTTCACCTGGAACATAAACCACTTTCTTTTTTTCTAGTTTGATTGTACTTGAACTGTTTGAAATTACGTCAGTATCATTACCAACTACTGTAATCTTCCCTTCGATTTTTTCTTTTTCATTTACCTTAGCTCCAACCTTTGCCGTTACTGGTAAACTAACCCAATTCCATGTATGTGTTCCATCACTATTGGGTGCATTGGTATAACTAGCGGTATTATTTTTAGCATCATATTTCCAAACGTTACTGTCTGAATCGTTACTATAATCAAAAGTATCATCAAACTTATAATCATCTGGTAACTTAATGCTAACTTTAAAAGTTCTATTATCAACCGTACTTGTACCAGCTGAACTTCCTCCAAAAGTATTAATTAATATTCCTGGCACCTCTTTAGTCAGCGTATTGTCAGTTTCAGAAACTATTTTTTCTGAGACTACTTTGTTCGTCTCCCTAATAAACAATACTGGATTTGCAAGTACGTACTTAAGAGTTAAGTCCGACCCATTACTAAGAATATTTCCTTGATTATCGTAGGTTTTATCACTAATAGGGAAACTAGAATCGTTCGACATTTTTAATGTATGAACTACAAATGGTACTTTAACATCAATACCTGCTGCCGGGATTTCTTTATAATACAATTTAATCAAATAATTATTCGGATCACTTGTGACATCTACGTCAGATCGCAAAATATAATTATCATTATTAGTAGTATCACTAACTACTGGGGCTTTAAATCGATTTTTTGCCAACTTAATAACTGAATAAGCACCACTAATTGTTGGACTATCAGCTTTCGTTTCCAAATGCTCATAAATAGTTTTATCGCCACCATATGTAACGTTGTTATTCTCATCATCCTTTATCATTACTTCTGATGATAAATATGTATCTGGAGCTACCGCTGAGATAGCATCAGCTACAATAACCCCACTACTCGCAGTAACTCCAGCCAAAATTAAAATCGTCATAAACCACGATCTTACCTTATTCATCTTCTGCTCCTCCAAAATATATTTCTTTTAAACTCTGATAAAAATTAACAAATATAATCTTTATCATCACCCCCTAACTGAATACTTTTAAAATCAATGGATCAATTAGCATCAGATTTAATATTAATATTAAATATCAAACGAACACCGGTTAATTCATCATTTTCAATTTCCCCACACACTAAAGTATTTCCAACCAACCAAGGTCCTAATTTCGATTTACAAAGTCCCTCTTCAAAATTTTCTATATCAACACTTTTGTTTATATCTTTATTCCAAATTAAATCAAGATCACCAACGGCATCAACTTTTAATTTAAAAGCCATATATAGTACTTGATTACTTTTTTTCACCTGTATCCATATATTTTCATTTGGATAGTAATCCATAGTTAATGAAATTTTAATGCCTCTTTTTCGATATTTTGAAAGATTTAAATGAATCGGCTTTTTCAAATTATTGAGATTAACTTCAATTGGATTTCCGTTATAATACATAATGCCTTGATTTAATTTTGTAAAAAAAACATATTTAATTTTAGTAAATTCAGTACTTAAATTTTTAGATTGATCTATAAATTCAAAGAATTCATTTTCATTTAGAAGTAATTGTTTTTCCATAAACTCAAGTTCATATATTTGTGGACACTCAGGATCATTTAATAATTCAATAGTCCCCATTTTAATTTCTTTTAAAATATCTCTTAAATCATCTGGATTACCAAAATCTTCCGACTTTGATAACCAATCTTTATTAAAGTTATCCATTCTCTCATCCATTTTTATTCTTTTTCTGCCAATTAAAATCCGAACTAATAATGTCATCCATTGAATATTTTGTTTCCCAATTTAAAATACTTTTTGCTTTTTCAGAATCTGCAACTATACTGACTGGATCACCGTTACGACGATTAACATAGCGATATAAAATACTTTTACCAGTTAACTCATCAGCCCGATCAACAATATTTTTAACTGAAAAGCCTTTATCACTACCCAAATTGAATAAATTAGATTCATTTGTTTCAAATAAATATTTTATTCCTAGTGTATTAGCTTTTACTAAATCTAAAATATGAATATAATCTCTAATACATGTTCCATCCTCAGTCGGATAATTATCACCAAAAATTTCAAGCTCTTTTTCTTGCTCTAATTCTACTTTATTGATATTTGAAATTATATTAGTTGTATTTTTAGTTCTTAATCCATTACTACCGTCCATTTCAGCACCAGCAACATTGAAATAACGAAGAATAACATAATTCCAACCATTTTTTTTACTCATCCAATATAATAACCGCTCTGCCGCATATTTGGTTTCAGCGTATGAACTAATTGGTGTAACTAACGTGTTTTCTGTCGCTTTTGTAGTGGAACTATTATTTCCATAAACTGAAGCAGTTGATGCAAACATAATTTTATTTATACCAAAGTTAGCAATTGTTGTTAAAACTTTGGTCATCTCATAAACGTTTCCCTCATAATATTTTGCAGGATTATCATCACTATTACTTTCCAGAATTGCACATGCAAAATGCATAATTGCATCAACATTTTCTTTAGCTAATATTTTAGAAAAATTTTTATCATTTGTAATATCGACTTCATAAAATGTTGCCCGAGGGTCAACTGCCTCTATTGAACCACTAACTAAGTTATCAACAATAATTACTATGTATCCCTGATTCAACAACTCTTTTGCTGTATGCGATCCAATATATCCAGCACCGCCAGTAATTAAAACCTTTCTAGTCATTATTTAACTCCTCCCATTTATTAACTTGCTATCTGATTAGAAAATGTTATTATCTTTTTTAGTAACAACTTATATGTATAGTTAAAAATTATATGTATATAATAATAATGCTACTAAAACAAAACGTCATATTACTTTTGTAATAACGAGAGGAGATCTTTTATGCAAGTCGGAAAAATCATTCAATATTATCGAAAGCAACGTTCAATGACCCAACTGGAACTTGCGGCAGGTATCTGCACACAAGGTGAAATTAGTATGATTGAAAAGGATCAACGTATTCCGTCATTTGACTTGATTGGTAAGCTAAGTACGCGTCTAGAAATTCCTATCTACTATTTTCAAAATCAATTTTTCACCCATTCACGTGAAGTATTTCTTAGTGATATTTTTAATCAATTAGAAAAGGCCATCCACAACCGTGATTACGCTAACATGACGGTTCATCTAAAGAATAAAGATGTCTGGAAAAACTGTTTAGATCCAAATGATAAGCAGAAATTTATGTGTTATAAAGGAATTTACATAAATTTCTATTTGCATAAACCTGCAGAAGCCTTGAAAATTTATAAAAAAGCACTTCAAGAAACTATGTCATTTTCAACAAATGATTTATCTATCTTGGCTAAAAGAAAAACTGTTTTTTCAAAAACTGAAACATTTTTATTTTCTGCAGCTGCTTCATCATATTTTCTACTCAAAAAATATAGTAAGGCTGAAGAGCTCTTCGATATTGCTTGTAAGAATGTTGATTTAATTCAAGAAAAATCATCGATTGAAACCCTTGGAACTATCTTTTATAACGCCAGTAAAAATTTAAAATTCATGGGAAAGTATGAGCAGGCAATTGAAATAGCAAAAAAAGGACTCATCTTTGAACAAGAACGTCATTCAATCTATCGTTCTTCTGAACTCTTATTTGAAATTGCAGAATCATATTATCAACTTAAAAATTACGAATTAGCGCAAACTAATTATATAAAATCACTTTCTTTAGCCTATTCTGCCAATGATTATCATTTCTTCTTTTTGCTGATTAAAGCGTTAGAAAAGAAAGATGATCTTATTTTATTGCAACAAAATATACATATATTTAAAAACATGAAATAATATTATACATACCGTTTATTTTAACTACATAAAAAATGGTATCACTAATTATTAGCCTTTAAGTTTAATAGTTAGTGATACTATTTTTAATTACGAACTTATATATGTATAAATTAGCTTTTATATCATCTAAAAAAATTTTGAACCATAATATTGTTTTTCTGTAGTCCTTCTAGCTTCGACTGCTTCTTGAAAAGTGGCAAAACTTTTTAAAAGCACATAACTACCATTTACCATCATTCTTGCTTGCCAACTATCAGACCTACATAGGTATGTAACCCCGGTAACTCCAGTTTGGTTTCGCTTGCTTAATGACACACTAGCAATTGGTACACCATTAGCAGTTTTTAAATTTTTTTTATTACCAATATTAATAGCTGTCTTTTTATTGGATTTAATTATATAACTCGCAGTCTCACTTCGTAGACACCCACAGCTTTTTGTCACACCGTGGCGTAATCCATATGAATCAGCAACGGATGTATTACCACAACTGCATTTGCAAAGCCAAAGTGCATTTCCATTTTTAGCTCGGCCGTGTCTTTCAATTACAATCAGCCGACCAAATGTTTCTCCTGTTATATCAATTAGCATACATACACCACCTAGTTAAATAAAAATTAGTATCATTTCAAAAATAGTACATGCAAATTATAATCAGATTAAAATCAAACGTCGCATTATTTTTGTAATAAAAAACGACTAAATCAAAAGTGATTTAGTCGTTTTATTTAATTATCATTGTGATTACTCTTTATAAAATTTACGATTATCTAAGCCAAAAATTCGTTCTGAAAATTGGCCATTTGGTGTATTTTTCAACGTGCCTTGAATCATCATAATTGATGCATCTAATTCATCAAGTCGATGTAAAATTTCTGCCTCTAACATATGCGGCTCGACTGGCGAACCGTATTCAAACAAGCCGTGATGCGATAAAACCATATGACGAAGTAGGACTACTGCATCACCTTGTGAATCTAATTTTAATTCATCACAGGCACTAACAATTTCACCATCAATCAACGAAATATGACCAATTAAATTACCCGTGGTTGTATATTGCGTTGAAACAGGACCAGATAATTCGGTTGTTTTCCCAATATCATGCAGAATTGCGCCTGCATATAATAACGGTGCATTAATCCCAGGATATTCACCGACAACTGATTTTGCCAATCGTAAAATTGACAACGTATGAAATGATAGTCCACCCGCATATGCATGATGATTAGTTTTAGCAGCGGGATAAGTATAAAATGACTCCGCATGTCGTTGTAATAAATTACGGACAATTCGATTCCAAGTTGGTTCCGTGATATCAAACAAGAATGCTTCAATCTCTTCTTTAATATCTTTTCTTTTTTCTGGTGCATGTGGGACAAAGTAGCTTGGATCATTTGGTTCATTATCCGTTGCTAAACGAATACTTTGAATTTTAATTTGTGCCTTTCCTTGATAAAGTTCACGTTTTCCGGTTAACTTAACCACTTTACCAGCAACAAATGAAGCAACGTCCGCATCACTTGCATCCCAATACATTCCACTGATTTCACCAGATTCATCTTCAAAAGTAATTGATAAGAATCGTTTACCATTTTTAGCCACTCTAGCATCAGCATTTTTCAATAAAACAAATAAATCCATTGCTTCATCAACTTTATAATCCATTAACTTTTTAGCATCCATCAAATCACCTATTTTTCATCTAGATTAATTACCTGTTCACTATTATACATACGCAAAATCCGATCATCTGCTGTTAAGTAAATCACTTGACTACGATCAGATAGTTCTTTTAATAATTCAATTGTACGATTTTTTCGCGAATTATCAAAATTTACGAATCCATCATCAATAATCAGCGGAAAATTAATTTTTTCATTCATTACTGTAATAAAGCCAAACCGAAGCGCAACATACAATTGTTCAGCAGTGCCTTGTGAAAGTTCACCAACTTCAAACTCGACATGCTCTTCATCCATTACTTTTATCCCATCAGCTAATACAATATCAATGTAACGATCATCTGTTAATAACTTAAAGTATCGTTTAGCTTGAGTAATGATTTGTGGTAATCGATCACTGGATGCTGCTTGTAGCGTCTGATTAATCCATAAGCTGGCAAATTGATTATGTAACCACTCTACGACTAACTCATTAATTTCAGTTTCTAAATCCGCTAATTGCTGCCGTAACTCAGATAATAAGCCATTTTTAGCAATTGATTCAATTGTAAGATTACGACGATTAACGTTCGTTTCAAGCTCATCCCGTTGCACTTTTATCTCACTAGTTTTCTTACGTAACTGTTCTAATTGCTTTTTAAGTTGCTTAACGTCATCATACGTAGCTAATTTAGTTAATTGCTCACCATTAATCTGTCCAGCTAAAGCTTTCTTATCTGCATTCATATCAATCTTTGTCAGTTGATCTCGATATTTAACATTGAACTCTTCAATTGAATTAACCCCGACCTGTTCCAAGAGTTCTTGTTTATCTTCGGCAATTTTTATTAGTCGTTGTTGCTGTTCGTCAATCTGCGCAGTTAATAACTTACGTTTTTCATTATTTTTTTGAGCTAAGCTAACCGCATGCTGCTGCTCATCATGGTATTCTTCAATTTTATCCAAACTATTGGCTAAATGATCACCATCAATCCAGGTACCTAATTCAGTATTTTGTGCCATAAAAGTATCGATAATCAATTCGATATCAGCTAACTTTTGGTTGAGGATTTGAACCTGACGTGATTGTTCATCAAATTGGGATGATTCAAACTGAATTGTTGACCACTGATTAACCGAGTAATCTTGCAGACCGTTTGTTTTTCCAAATTGAGTAATTTCATTATTAACCTGCGCTAATAACCCATCCCCATCATTTATTGAAGTATCATTGCTTAAATTAGTTTTACGAGAATCTAAATACCAACCAATTGCACCACCAATTAATAACACCACACCCAAAATTCGCATAATTAGAGTAGTAAATAAAATTGCAAGCACAATTCCAACTACGGCAACACCAATAAATAAAATTGCTTTAGATTTGGTATCTGCTGCTTGATTTTTTTGCGTTGATCTCGTCGTCAAAATGGAATCCTGTTGATCTAATAGTTTGGCTTTGCGCGACAACAAATCATCGAGTACTTGTTTTTGCTCATTAGCCAGTGACTTCGGTAATCCAAACTCCTGATACTTTGCTTTAATCTTCGCAAGCTCTTGATTAACTAATTGCAGCTCATTGATCATTTCTTGTTGGGAGACAATTGCTTGTTTAATTTTAGGAACTTCGCGATTCACATGTTCAAACTCGGCTAAATGTTCAAAGTAAAATTTTTGCTTTTCACTCGTATATTGTTGACCATCAATAACTTTTAAATCTGATTCTGATTGTTTAATTGATCGCTGCAATTCATTTTCTTTAGTCACAATCTGATTAATTTTAATCTCATCATCACTATTAAAATCTGTGGTATCAACTTGTCCCATCCCCTGTAACTTTTTATAAATTGGCATCAATCGATTCAATTGTTCTAGCTCATTATCTTTAGTCTGCAGGTTTGATAAATCCTTTGTCAGCTCTTTTTTTTGAATGGAATCCAGGTTATTTGCTTCGACTAAATCATGATACCGGTTATAATCTAATTTTGCTTCGTCAATTCGATCCTGTAATTCTTGATGTTCTTGTAACTTAACGTTAATTGGTAATACGCGACCGCTATCTTTATAGATTGCATTGGCTGATTTCTCATAGTTTTTAACTAATTTCATCCATTGTGCACTACCAACTGTTCCCATTTGTTGTAATGTTGCATCAATTTCATCTGTGGTTAAATCAAAAATTGAATTCAAGTCATTCTGTGAAAAACTTAAAATCGCACGATATAATTCTTCATTCAATGGTGAAATAATTTGTGCTAGCTGTTCTTCTGTTAAGGATTCACCAGTTTCAGTTGAAAACTCTACTTGACCAGATACTTTTTTACCTTTGGTCCGTTTAAGTCGATATTCCTGTCCCTCATGCTCAAATAAAATTACGCCACCATAAGAAGCCGTATCTTTTGGAATATATTGTAAGTATTTATTCTTACCAGAATGGTTTGCAAAGCCAAATAAAACACTTAAAATAAACTGCGTTAGCGTTGATTTTCCAGCTTCATTGGCCCCGTAAATTACTTGTAAATTAGGAGAAAGGTTAAAATTAGTTGATTGCCATTTACCAAAACCATCAATTTGGATTTGTGTAATCTTCATTACTTTTCTCCTCTCGCATTAAATTCAAGTAAAACCTGTTGCTTTAAATCATCAAGTGCATCGTAATTATTAAATTCATCATCAATAAATTGCGTTTTAAATAACTTTTCAGCTACTTGATCTAAAGTAGTTTTAGTAAATACCTGTTGCGCGGCTGCTTGCCAATATTCTTGATCTAAGCTCATTAATGTTGGTAATTGATTGGTAGTTTCAATTTTAATTTTAACTGGCCATACCGTGGTTAGTTTGGTACTAACAATACTTCGTTGTAATTGACCTAATAGTAATCCTGATTCTACGTTATCATCAAGATTAGAAGCGATTGTGTCACCTTTTAAGATAATCTGAACTAACTGAGTACGCGTACTTAACTGTGCCTCTAATTTTTTAAGTAGTAACAACTGTAACTCTGCTGCCGTATTTGTTGAATCTAATTCAATACTCAATGATGTCCAAACAATTGGAGCAATTGCAACAAATTCCGGCACCAAATGACCATTTTTTAATTCAACTTGATAATATCCTTTTTCACCGGGTTCATTTTTGTGCCGTCCCTGCGTGTTACCACTATAAATAATCCATGGGTTTTCACTAAGAACTTCTCGTTTGTGAATATGTCCAAGTGCCCAATAGTCATAACCTTTAGCTGTTAATTCTGCCAATTTAAATGGTGCGTAATTAGCATGATTTTCTTTAGATCCCGATACCATGCCATGTAGCATTCCAATTTGAAGATCAACTTGTGCTTTACTTGGATATTCATTTGTTCGGTCATCTGTAATCCATCTAGAATCATAACTAAAACCAGAAATTGCAACACTGGTCCCATCACTAGTTGTTAATTGTTTAGTCTCAACTTGATTACCAAATACATAAACATTATCGGGTAGTAATGAGTTAGCATCGTTAACTTGCTGATAATCATGGTTTCCATAACTCAAATAAACCTTAATATCATGTACTTTTAATTTTTCACATTGCTGGATAAAAAAGTTTTCGGCCTGAATACTATGTTCATCACGATCATAGATATCACCCGCAATCACAATAAAGTCAACTTGTGATTCGATCGCATTAGTTACTAATCGTTCAAACGCAACAAAGGTTGATTGCATAATCTGAGTTTGTAAATCTGTTGGGGTATTTCGTAATCCTAAAAAAGGACTATCTAAATGTAAATCTGCAGTATGAATAAATTTCATTTCATTACTCCTATCAAAAAAGGACATAACAAACCGTAGTCCGTTGCTGTCCTTTTAGTGATTATATTACCTAATTAATTAGGTTTATCCTTGATATAATTCTTGGATTGGTTTTGTGATTACTTGGTTAATTTGGCTAAGCATTTGATCAACTGCTTGTTCTTTTTCCATCAAGTTCTTAACAACTTCGATTTCGCCAACCTTACCAGCTAAATCTTGTGCTGCTTTGATTTCATCTTCAGTAGGTTGTTGACCTTGCATTTGTTTTTGTTGAAGTGTCATCTGCATATTTTGAAAATCTTGGAACATACTAAATGCATTAGCATCGGCCTTCATTGCTGCATGAGCTTCTTTCAATGCAGCAAATTCCTGTGTATTGCTTAAATCGCGTTCCATTTGGTTAGCTGTGTCATAGATGTTGACTACCATAATAGTCCTCCTAAATTTTCGATATGTTCATTATACATGAACGTTCAAACGACTTCAATTTGAAATCTACTGACCGACAATTGATTTGGCTTTACTCCAAAGATTACTTGCCGTTCCAGAAATTGAATCTGCACCTTGACTGATTTTATCACCAACCGATGACGTACTATTTTGAATTTCATCCCAAATGTTTGAAGATGAACTATTATCATTATTAGCTAGCGTCGATGCACTCTTAGTACTGAATTCAGTCTCTTTGGTATTTGGTAAAATTTGTTCCATTTCCGTCTTAAATAAAGTGTTGGTATTAACGTAACTTGAATCTGGTAAAACATGCGATTCATCGGTGGTGTCATAGCCTTCCCATGTAGCAACCACAACATCCGGCGTATAACCAACAATCCACTTATCACGTTCAGAATCCTCACCATTAACAACATCGGCACTGGTACTCCCAGTCTTACCGGCGACCGTATAACCAGCCGGTTTAGCTGTTTTTCCAGTTCCATCACTAAAGACACCAATTAACATACTAGTCATTTCTTTAGCCACTTTTTTAGAAATAATTTGTTTCTTTTTAGCATTTTCATTAGTCACAATCGTTTTACCAGAGGCATCAACAATCTTGGTAATATAATGCGCTGACGCCAGCTTACCATCATTGGCAAAAGCAGTATATGCTGTGGCTAATTGCTGTGGTGATACCCCAGTCGATAATCCACCCAGCGCTAAAGCCAAGTTCTTATCTTTACTAGTTACTGGTAACCCAAACTTTTTAACCGATTCATATCCACGATTAATGCCAATTTTATTAAGTAACCAAACAGCCGGTGCATTTAAAGATTGTGCCACTGCTTTATACATTGCCACCGAACCACTGTACGTATCATCATAATTTTTAGGTGTGTAATTATCCGTTCCGTAAGATTTCTTCTTATCAGTTAGCATTGAATCATAATAATAACCATGTTCCAAAGCTGGTGCGTAAACAGCAATCGGTTTAATTGCTGATCCTGGTTGTCGTTTCATTTGCGTTGCCCGGTTAAATCCCCGGAAAACATGGTCTCCTCGACCACCAACAACGGCTAAAACACCACCTGTATTAGGATTAATTGCGATAGATGATGCTTGAACTATCGTTCCATCAGCAGAATCTGCTGGGAAATTATCGTCATCATCAAACGTATTTTGCATATCCTTTTGTTGATTTTGATCAAGCGTTGTATATATTTTATAGCCCTTATTCATAATATCTTCTTCAGAGATATTATAAGTATTGACCGCTTCATCAATTACCGCATCAAAATAGTAAGGATACTTATAGCTATCTGAAGATTGGTAGCCATTAATAATCGTGAGCGCGGTTTTTTTAGCACTATTAGCTTCTGATTGAGTTAATTTATTATTTTCGACCATCAATTGTAAGACAACATTTCGTCGTTTCTTCGATGCCTCCGGATGGGCAACTGGATCATATCCACTAGGTGACGTTAACATTCCTGCCAACACGGCTGCTTCTGAATTAGTTAATTCACTGGCATCCTTGCTAAAATAACGTTTTGATGCATCTTGAACACCCCAAATACCATTTCCAAAGTAAGCATTATTTAAGTACATCGTTAAAATATCACTCTTTGAATACACATTTTCAACTTCAATTGATAAGAAAATCTCTTTCGCTTTCCGCGTAAATGTTTGTTCCTGAGTTAAGTAAGCATTTTTAACTAATTGTTGGGTTAACGTACTCCCACCACCAGAAATATAGTTATTTCCAAGTACCTTATTTTTAGCATACAGTAACGCCGCACGCGCAATTCCCTTAATTGAAAATCCATGTTCATGATAGAAATTTCGATCTTCAGTTGATAGCACTGCATTTTGAATGGTTGGCGATATTTTACTTAAGGATACATACGTTCCTTTTTGCGAATATAAACTTCCTGCTGAATCGCCATCCTTGTCATATACCATTGTATTTTGTGACAAGGTTGCTTTTAAATTACTAACATTTGCAGTTTTAGCAACAAACGTTAAATAAACACTAATGACTAAAAACAAAGTAAGTAAAATTGCAATAATCCAACGGGTAATTTGATATTTTTTCCAAAAGGCTTTTTGTTTTAATCTAAATTTACGCCAATACGGCAAAAACCATTCTTTAAAATCTTCAAACCAGCGTTTAAATTTTGATTGCTGATCGTTCATTTAGTATCTCCAGTTCCAATTATTATCGAGTTTAATTTTATCACATTTTCCATTAATGCAAGATTTTTATATAAATCTTACGTGAAATTAAAAAAAGATTTCAAATTTAATAAACTTATCAGGCTAATAACGCCCCAATCATTTATCAATTTTAAAAATCTTTATTCTAAGCAACGGTATTTAATCGACGTAAATATTCTCGTTAATATGTTCTTTAATTTTTTGATTAAACTTTTTAGCAACCACTTGGTTAGGACTAATGATGAAAATTGTGTCGTGACCGGCTAACGTTCCAGCTACTTCAGGCAAACTCAAATCATCAATGATGGCTGCCAACATATTACCATCACTTGGTAGTGTCCGCACGATGTTCATAAATTCAACCTGAGTCACATTAGTTACAACATCATTAATCGTTGTATACAACCGATTTTGTTCGGTCCGATTACCAACTTTAAAAATTGTATAACGTAATTCACCAGTTCCATCGGCACTTTTAACAATTTGCATTTCACGGATATCGCGTGAAATCGTTGCTTGCGTAGCTGAAATTCCAGCATCAGTAAGCTTATTTAGCAAATCATCTTGCGTTGAAATCGAGTATTGGCTAATTATTTGTTCAATTTTAGCTTGTCGTAACGACTTTTTCATTATGCTTGTTCCTCCTGATTAAAACGGATATTATCTTTCATTATAACAAAAAGCACGAAAACATAAATCATTTTCGTGGCTTCCTGAATATTTATTAATTACATTTCATCTGGTGCTTGAACACCCAATAATGTAAGACCTGATTCTAAAACATCACTAACGGCTTTAACCAATGCAAGTCGAGCTAGTTTCTCATCATCTTCAACCAATATTTTTGAATGTGCATAATACTGATTAAAGTCTTTAGCTAGTTGCAATGTGTATTTGGCAATTACTGATGGTTCATATTCTTTCGCAGCCTTTTGGATAATATCGCCATAATTACCAAGCGCTTTAATTACTTCCCAAGCATTTGGATCAGTGATTTTCTTAGTGGCATCACTTAGATCAGGATTTCCTGCCTTACGTAGGATACTCAATGAACGAGCACGAGCATATTGAACATATGGTCCAGTTTCACCTTCAAAGCGAACGACTTCTTCTAAATCAAAATCAAAGCTGTTTAAGCGTTCATTTTTCAAATCATGAAATACCACCGCCCCAACACCGACTTGTTCAGCTACTTTATCGGCATTAGCTAATGTGGGATTCTTTGCAGCAATTTGTTTCTTAGCTAAATCAATTGCATCATTTAAAACTACTTCTAATAAAATAATGTGACCTTTACGTGTTGATAACTTACGACCACCTTGAGTAATTAAGCCAAACGGAATGTGGTGAATACTATCTGACCAATCATAATCCATCTCTTTTAGAACTGCTTTTAATTGCTTAAAGTGGTTTTGTTGTTCATTACCAACCACATATAGTGATTGAACAAAATCATACGTGCGCTTACGGTAAATTGCAGCAGCTAAATCACGCGTGATGTACAAGGTTGCACCATCACTTTTCTTAATTAAGGCAGGATTAAGGTTGTACTTTTCAAGGTCAACAATTTCGGCCCCTTTACTTTCTTGTAAGAGATGCTTAGATTCAAGTAATTCAACAACTTCATCCATCTTGTCATTATAGAAAGCTTCACCATTAAATGAATCAAAGTGAACATCTAATAAATCATAAATTTTCATGAATAGTTGAAGTGATTCTTCACGGAACCATTCCCATAAATGCAATGCTTCGGGATCGCCATCTTCAAGCTTTTTGAACCAAGCACGCGCATCTTCATCTAATTCAGGATTAGTTTCGGCTTCTTGATGGAAACGAACATAATATTTTTGAAGCGTGTTGATTGGATCTGCGGTCACTTCTTCTTCGCTACCCCACATCTTATAAGCCGTCATTAACTTACCAAATTGAGTACCCCAGTCACCAAGATGGTTAATCTTAATTGGATTATAATTTACTTTTTTCAAGATGTTAGCTAATGCATTACCAATCACCGTTGAACGTAAATGTCCCATTGACATTGGTTTCGCAATGTTAGGTGATGACATATCAATTGATACATTACCACCGTCACCAAGATTTGATGAACCATAGTTAGCCGGATCAGAAAGAATTTCATCTAAAATACCAGCCCCAACGGTTACTTTATCTAAGAAAAAGTTTAAGTATGGTCCGACAACTTCGATTTTTTCAAAGCCCTTTTGATCAATTTTAGGTAATAAATCTTGTGCAATTTGTTGTGGTGCTTGATGTAATTGTTTGGCCAAGAAAAATACTGGAAAGGCATAATCCCCTTTGGTTGTATCTTTTGGTCGTTCAATTTTGGCTTCGATATCAATTACTTCAATATCTGGTAAAACTTTAGCTAAGGCTTCAACTACTTGTGTTTTTGTATCCATCTTTTTTCCTTTCCTGCAAATAAAAAACGCCCCTAATAAGACTATTAGCCTTATCAGAGACGAGATTACCCGCGGTACCACTCTATTTGAAATTAATCCACTTTAGATATTTGACTGTTCTCTAGAAAACACGCCTTCATTAAGGTTCATACTTACCTTGCACTATCGTAAGCTCGCTTGATTGAATTACTTAATTACTACTTCTTCATAATTGAGATTTAACATCCATTATTATAACAAATCTGATTAAAAATACCAATACTTATCTAAAACCATTTACTCAAGAATAAGACTGATTCATCAAAGACTTCATCCACATATCCCTTAGCATGTTGTGTTCCCTCTACAAATCTCACAGTATGCACAATTTGATTTTCAGCCAACTTCGCTGACATTTTTAGCACTCCTGAATTAGGGATAAATTCATCTAATGAATTAGCTAAAAACATTGGTCCGGTTTTTTCATTAATCCGGTGTGTTGGCGTTGCTTCAACTAACTGATCAGTTTGACCATTAAAGTAGTTCATAATAAAACCTTTATAAAAACTGTCATCTTGGCCGGAATCTTCCCTAATTGTCCGTTCTAGTTTTCCAACTACTTGTTCGTGTTGCTCAATCCACTGATCAATATCGAATACTCCTGACCATGAAATTGCTGGAATTCCATATTTAATCGCCATTTCAGCGGCCATATTTCCACCAACCGAAGAACCACAAACAGCAATATGGGTCCGGTCAAATTGATAATTTGAGTTTTTAATCCATGCATACAATGTATCCATATCTTCCAAGGGAGCTGGATAATAGGCAACCGGGGCTAATCGATAATTTGGGATAAAAGTTAGATACCCATTAGATGCCCACTTCTTACCTAGATCAACGTCTTTACTTTTATCACCACGGAGCCATCCCCCACCGTGAATCATAATAACAACTCCACGAGTTGCGTTGGTAGTTGGATAATAAATATCTGTTGTTAACCGATTATCAGCATCATAAATTACATCATTATCAATTTGCATACATAAATACTCCCCATCAACTTAAGATTTTAACTTAATTATATGCTGGTTAACCACAAATTGATAACATTTTGGTCTAATTAAGACGTTATTTTAATACCCACAATGCCAATTAATAAGACCCCCACAAAGACCCAAGTCATTGGATTAATTTTATCACCAAACAAAACGACCCCAATAATTACCGTTCCAACTGCTCCAATTCCGGTCCAAATTGGATATGCCAAACTCAATGGTAAAGAAACTGTGGCCTTCGCTAAACAATAGAAACTAATAATCATACCGACAATCGTTAAAATTGTATAATTTAGGTGCGTAAATCCATTACTTAATTTTAAAAAAGTGGCCCAAATTGTTTCAAATAAACCTGCAATTAATAAATAAATCCAACTCATGATTTTTCCTCCTGTAGTTTTACAATCAATAAATTATCTAGAAATAAAAATACACCACTTCTCACTCCTTCAATGACCTAATGGAGTGAAACGTGGTGTACCTTGCCCGGTGGCAATTTATCTTTTTTTCTATCAATTAACCATAACACATCAATCCTTAATTTAAAACTTTAACACTCTCTTAGTGATGACTGTTACGCGTCGGCTTCAACATAAATCGACTAATTAATTTAACAATCTGCTTATTCTCTGGTAAATCAGAGTGTGATGATTCAACGCCTGTAACAATCATTTCCGTATAACTTCGTGCTTGATTTTGAAAAATATATTTCCCACTATCAACACTTTTAAACGGCACCGTACCATCACCAGCATATGATTTGGTCCCAGCAATGGAATACATGATTAAATTGGTCGGAATTTGTTTGCGGCCAGCGATTAAATCTTTGAGCATCGTCGTTTTTTCTTTGGTTGTGTTCTCTAAATTATACGGCGTACCAATCGTCATCAACTTATCAATTGAACTAGTATCCGGTAAATACTTTTCCAAAAAAATAGTTAGTATTAAACCACCATTTGAGTGACCAATTCCTGAAAATTGATTAAAATGATACCGTTTTGACAAGACTTGGTAAGCAATACTAAACCATTTTGCCTGTTTTTTGATATTGGCATACCCATCATCATTATCTTGAAAACTAATCACAATATATGGTCGTTTATCACCTTGCCGAATTGTACCCGAATAATGTAATTGATTATCTTGATCGACTTTAACTTTAAGTAAACTATGATTTTCTGTTTGTTCATCTAATTCTTGAATTAACGCATCAAAACGATTTTGATCAGCGGAGCTTCCCGGTACCAGAATTATTGGCACCATTGCGGACGGTACCATTTCCCGCATCAGTTTCACACGTGCGCGTTGTTGGCTTAAACCAAAAATAACCATACCGACAAATGCGATTATAACTAACAAACTAACAATTACTTTTTTAATGTTCATGCTTATTCACCTGCAGTTCTTGATTAGATAACTTAATAAATGGTACATAGATTAACACTGAAATTACTAAGTTAATGATGCCGACTGCTAAAGCAACCCAATTTCCATTAGTACTTAAAAATCCTTCTAAGGGACCAGGAGTAGAAGTTGCCGTTGGATAAACTGAGCTGGGTAACCATTGCAGTAATATCAAGATTCCTGGAATTAAACAAGCCACAACTGAAGAAATTATCATCGGGATTAATAAAATTAGATTGAATAGAATTGGATATGTAGTTACTAGCGGTGCATTAATATTGAATACCGTCGGAACTACGGACAATTTCAAATCATGAATATCTGTGTGTTGTCGATTCACAATCCACATCGCAATTACTAATGGCAATAACATTCCAATTCCACCACTAGTTGCATAGACATCAAATAATGCGTGAATATTAATTGGCATTGGAATTGAATATACACTATGACCTTCTAGAACATAGTTTAAATTTTTAATGGCTGCATCACTAAAATCACTATTAGATACTGGTAGCAATGAGTCAATTCCAAAAATGAATAATAAACAATTCAAAACAGCAATCAGTGGAATCAGCAAAATACCCCAACCCTGTATCCCGTCAATCCAATCATACAAGGTGCGAATAACGGCCTGAGTCCAATCATCTCTGGTTAAAACAAATAACCCCAGTAAAACTAATAAAGTCATTAGTGCAGAAAACCACGTCCTCGCATTAATTAGTTGTGTTAACTTAAGATAAATTAATTTAATTAGATAACCAATAACTGCAGCAATCAGCAAATTTCTTAAATTAATTGCACTAAAACTTAGCCATATCAAATCTTCATTAATTTTACCAGTCAGCAAATTCCCTGGGAACATAAAGATAATCGTTACTATGACACTAATGTAACCGGACAAAGAATACGTGTCCAACTTTTTTGAACCCATCAAATACGCTATTGAGGCAATTAGCATCACCCCAGTAATAATCGTTAAGCTATTAACAATCATTTGAATTTGTGTGAAATATGGTAGCCATTGATCAATTCCAAAAATTTCTTTTAAAAAGCCTGAATCATCTAGCACCACTAAATTGATAACTGACAAAACGGCTGTGACTAAGATTTGTTGATTAAGAATTCTAAAAGCTTGTTGCAATTCTTGTACAAAGTTAAGTGACATTATTTTGCGACTTAAGTTTACGTATTTTCCTCCTAGCATCCAAATGCCTCCAATTATTTGAGTAATTTTCGATCTAAAGAATCACCTAGTTTGCTGATTCCCATCTTTGTCACCTCGTAATTACTCAAGATAACCACCGCTTGCTTCCCATTCTTACTAATTCTAATGGTTCCTTCAAATCCATAACCGGCACCATTAGTTTTATAACGATCAACACGATTATATAAGCCACCACCATAGCCACTAATTGATCCTTTAGCATACAATTTAGTTACATCTGCTTGCTTAATAATTTTGCCTTGTGTAATTGCGCTAACCACGCGATATAAATCACCTACACTCATATATAACTGACCGGTCCCTAATTCATTACGTTCTAAGACCAATCGCTGCTTAAATGGCTGGGTATATGAAATTCCAAGGATGTGATTAGGAACCGAGTAACCAATTGCTGAATCACGATTAGTTGGTAATGCATACGCAAATGCAGTTCGTTTTAATTTCAGTTTATCAATAATTTGATGAGTAAATAATTGTCGATAACTCTGATGTGAAACTTTTTCCAAAATTCCAGCCAACAATACATAATTAACTGGTTGATAATCCCAGATACCATTTTTCAAAATTGTATATTTTGTCTGCGTAATTTCATGACGAATGATTCCAAAATCATCCGTTAAAAAACCCGGTGCTTTGGAACCATCCATTGATAATCCGGAAGTCATATTTAACATCTGCCGAATAGTAATATTAGCCGAACCCGGTACACTGGGGAAATAGTTGTCTAAATGATCAGTTAACTTCAGATGATGCTTTTCTACCTGCTGCATAATTAATACGCCGGTCATCATTTTTTGAATTGAATCAATTTCAAACATTGTATTTAGATTATTCGACTTTTTACTCAAGACATTAGCGTAGCCTTGACTATAATGATTAATTAGTTTGCCATTTTGATAAATCGCTATCGTTCCAACAAATGACCTTGTTTTAACATCTTTTTTGATTACTATTTGATTCTTATCTTTTGCCAGTACGTTAATGGGGATATTAACGACACTGACTGTGATTATTATAATAATTAACCACCACTGCATATTTTTGTTCATTGTTATCATCAGCTATTCTGCTTGTTGCCATTCTTTTGAGAGGAATTTATCTTGGATTTGATATGTTGGTTGATTTTGTTTTGTTTGTAGAAATGGTGATACCTTTTGATCCATTGCTAACCAGCCATTCCAGCCAAGGTGAATTGTATCTTCCATGAAATACTTTTTACCACCATCTTTACTGAGGTCAACAACATGATTAAACCCTTGACTATTTAATTGATATTTAATCTTTTGATCGGCTTTTTGATACATGTCATTTGATAAACCAGTATATTTCATCCACTTTTGGTTAACTGGTGTAATCACAAAGATTGGATCCACATTCCATTTAGCAAACTGAGCCAAAACTAATTCAAAATCCGCATATTCTGGTGACTGAAGATAATTAAAGTGAGACTGTGATCCTTGTAATTTAGCTAATTTATTTCCTTTAGCTAACCGATGGTTGAAAAAATTGTTACTAATACCAAATGGATTATCATCAGTTGCTTTAGCTGCCATCTGATTAGCCGACTTTGTTAGCATCTTAAAGTTATCTTGCTTCGGTAACTTATTTTGATTGCCATCAATTTTAGCTTCTCTTTTACCAGAAACAAACGATGAAAATAATTTATCTTCTGAATTTAACATCGTTGCCTCAACATTCAATTGCATCAACTGAGTCTTAGTCACTTTCTTACCACTAGCTAAATTAATTAATGCTCGATGGGCAGCACCTGAATTACTATTTTCATTCATTGCTAAAATTCGTTTGGCTGTATAACGCGTCATTTGGCTATCATGAGCATGGAGAAGCCATTGTGTGGTTCCAATTGGTGAATTATATAAACTGTATGCCTGTGGCGACTGGCCTTGTTTTGTGAACCATTGTGGGGAAATAATAAACACCACTTTTTTATTTTTCAATTGTTGTTTCATTCCTTGCATTTGAATTAAATGCGATAACGATTGAGTTCCCGGGTTACCTAATAAAAATGGTTGATAGTTACGATGATATTTTTTGGCTAAGGCAGATGGATGAAATGGATCCATCCGTGATAATTCTGACGAACCAAAGAATGGTACATAGCCATCCTTAAGCGCTTGACTTTTAACAATACTTCCCTTGTAGACATTGGTTGATAATGAAACCGCTGCTCGCTTTTCAGTTGCCTTGTTAACCGTTGTAAATTGGTTAGCGACAAAAAAAGCAATGAAAACCAGCAGCCCAGCAAGTAGTACCGGTCCAAAGATATTCCAAAGCTTTTTTTTCATTTTCATTGTAATGATTCCACCTTTTGAATAATTTTATTAGCCGACTTCCAATCTTCTCGATTAAATTCTGAAATTGGCACATCAATGCCAAACTTATCTTGTAATTCTAGTAGTAATTCCACGGTTGCCATTGAGTCTACAAGACCTGACATAAAAATATCTGCATCCATGTCTTTGCTAAAGTCGGTACCGGTAATTCCATTTAAGATATCTAATACAATTTCATTTACATTCATTTTAAGTTCTCCTTTTATTTAAACCATAGAGTATTCAAGAAACCTGAGAAAATTAAGAAACTAAAGCAAACGACATTAAAAGTGATGAAGATTGCTAAACCTTTAGTCCAGCGATTACTTGGAACTTGATGTTTTTTCTTAAACCGGAGCCAAATATCATTAATAATAATCGCAACGGCATGAAAAGCACCGTACAAAATGTAATACCACGTTACGCCGTGCCAGAATCCCATAATCAAAAAGTTAGCTAAATACGCAACTTGTGAGACGTGAATTCGATTTTTAAAAATTTTGTGTTTCATTAAGAAAAAGGTTAAACGCATAAATACATAATCTCGGAACCAAAATGATAATGACATATGCCAACGATTCCAAAAATCCTTCACATTATGCGATTTAAATGGTTGATTAAAGTTCAACGGACTTTCAATTCCCATCAAGTAACTAATCGCGATCGCGAATAAGCTATAACCCGCAAAGTCAAAGAACAAATACATACTGTAGGTATACATGTATTCAATTAACGGCCATGATAAACCGGTATGAAAGAAGGCCGCTCTTTGTGCTAATGATTCATGCGCTAAGACTGGCAGTAGTACTTTGCCAAAAAAGTAACCTAAAATAAACTTATATAAAAAGCCTAAAAAGAGATACTTAACTGCCTTACCAATCATCGTTACATATTTATCACGCTCTGGCGCGTTGACATAGTCCGTTTTAAAACGCCGAAACCGATCAATTGGTCCTGATGAGATGGTTGGAAAGAATAGTAAGAAGCGAACAAACAGGATTGGCTCAAACTCTTTAATTGCCCCATCTCTCATTTCCATTACCATCTGCACGCTTTTAAAAGTTAAGTAACTAATTCCTAAAAAACCGATTAACGATGACTTAATTGTAAATAGTGGCGTCATCTTAACCACGATCAATGGTGCAATCGCTAGTAGTACCGCGATGATAAAGACCGAAGTTCGATTGCGTTTTAAACGATATTTGGAATATGCAAAGATCACGATTAATTCAAATAATACATATCCAATTAGTGCCAGGCCTTGATGCCAGTCTTTCCCACCAAACGTTAAAACTAAAAAGGTCAAAGAAAAGATGGTTTCGTAAATCACCAATCGTTTGCCATAAAAAAGTCCAATAATAATTGGTAATAACAAACCGATGATGAGGCCAAAATAGCCTGGACTTTCATATGGTTGTAAATTAATCAAACTACTTTGCCTCCCTCATCAATGCCTTAATATCAATTTTGCCATTCATCGTAATTGGTAATGTATCTAGATAAACGAACTTTTGTGGAATCATATATGACATCATTTTTTTGGCTAATTCAAATTTCAATTCGTCCGTCAGTTTCAAATTAAGGCCA
Source organism: Paucilactobacillus oligofermentans DSM 15707 = LMG 22743 (assembly GCF_001434315.1). Classification (GTDB taxonomy): domain Bacteria; phylum Bacillota; class Bacilli; order Lactobacillales; family Lactobacillaceae; genus Paucilactobacillus; species Paucilactobacillus oligofermentans. The sequence continues at coordinate 95,640 of NZ_AZFE01000030.1, forward strand.
TCGACTTCAAAATCATGATAAAGATAACTCGTTAAATCTAATTGAACGTAGGCTAACAGTGAAACCACTTTGCCATTTTTATCCGTCACTGGAACCGCCACGGCGCGACTAATATTTTCATTTAGATTTAGATAATGATTAACTTCCTCTAATTCAATCCGATAACCATGCATCTTAATTTGAAAATCTTTGCGTCCGGCATATAATATCAGGCCATCATTTTTACGCTGTCCTAAATCACCAGTATGGTAAGTTGCAGTTTGGTCATGCTTAAATACTTGTTCTGTTTTAGCCGGGTTATTGATGTATCCTTTTGAAATCGATGGTCCACTGAGCACAATTTCACCAGTATTATCATTATCTGATGCAAGTTCAATCCATCCCAATGTGTCATTCTTGAAATAACCAATTGGTAATCGATCATACATAGCTAAAATGCTTGGTGTAATTTCAATTGAAGTAACAGCCACTGTGGCTTCTGTTGGTCCATAAGTGTTAAAAATGTGGGCATCTGGAAAGCGTTCATGTAATTTACTAGCAACATCGTGTGTAAGTTCTTCACCACAAAACATAAAAGTTGTTAATTCAGGATGCACTTGCTGATTAAAATTACGGTCTAAGAGTGCCATTTCAATAAATGACGGCGTCGATACCCAGACTTCAACCGTTAGTTCAGATAAACACTGGAATAAGCTCTTAAAATCTTCGGTTTGTTCACGTGGTAGAACTTGTAATTCACCACCTAAAAGTAAGGTTGGATATAAATCCATCACTGATAAATCAAATGAATAAGGTGTTTGTGCTAAAACTTTAGGTTGTGCTTGCAAGCCAAAGTCACTCAACATCCAATCCGTAAAACTCTTAAGGTTATCATGGCTAATTTGAACCCCCTTAGGATTACCGGTGGTCCCTGAGGTAAAAATAATATAAAAGGTTTGATCACCAGTAACCATTTGGTTATCGTCGAATTCAAATGATGATGTCTCGTGTTTAATAGCTTGAAATTCATCACTATGAATCACTTTTAAGTTTTCAATTGCTGGCGTATTTCCATCAACTTCGATCATTAATTCTGGCTGAGCAATTTCAGTTATTAGCTTAATTCGTTCATTAGGTGAATGTTTGTCAACAGGAATATAAGCATGCCCCGTTTTGACACTCGCCATAAAAGCAACTAACATCTCAAAAGTTTGACCACCATAGACAATGATTGGTGATTCGGGTTGTAAATCTAACTGTTGAATTCTTGCTGCTAACGCATTCGAATATTGTTGTAATTCACCATAGGTATTTGTTTCACCAAGGTAGTTATAAACAATCGCCGCCGGATTTTCCGTTGCGAATTGATCAATTTGCTTAATTAAATTCATTGAAATATCCCTCCATGATTAAAATTCGTTATAGATAAAACCTGAATTATTAACGCCACTGTATTCATACATATAAATCAGGATCATTATAATTAAAAAATAAAAACCTGCTTTTAATAAAAACCAGATAATTGGCTTTTGTTTCAGTCGTTCTAAAATTTGCATCTCATCACCTCATAAAAAAAGACACCTTACAATTCTTAATGTCTGTAGTTGTACTATAAACATTGAGTCTGTAAGGTGCCATATATGTTTGCTGAGGAAAAGATTAGAATTTCTCAGAAATGTGTTTTGGAAGCAATAACATAAATTTAGTTCCTTGTGGAGTATTATCAGTAACTTCTAGGTTTGCATAAATTAATTTCGCCATGCGTGAGGTAATTGCTAACCCTAACCCAGTCCCTTCAATCTTAGTATCACGTGCTTCTTTCCCACGATAAAAGCGATCAAAAATATGAGCTTTATCCTCGTCACTGATACCAAGACCTTGATCAGCAATTGTAATTATAATTGCATTGGCAGTTTCAACTTGTTGCACCGTAATTGTAGAATTTTTTGGTGAATATTTTTGTGCATTATCAATTAACGTCACTAATATTTGCTGGAGATTATTGACATTAGTTACGACATTACTAGTAGTAATTCCTTCAACCTTAATTGGTTGCGTTACTTGTTGCCGCATCAAATCAACCGTTTCATTAATGATTGCTAAAATGGGAACTTCCTTAAATTCAAGTTCAACTTTATCAACTTTTGATAACGCTAAGAGACTTTCAATCAAGCGCTGCATTTTATCAGATTCAGTTTCAATATACTTTAACGATTCTGGAATGACTTCTGGATGCTCCGCAGCACGGCGTTGAATTAACTTAACGTTCCCCTTAATTCCAGCAATCGGCGTTCTCAATTCATGAGAAGCATCAGAAATAAATTGACGATCTCGCTTGATATTTTCATTGAGTTCATTTAACAGTTTATTAAATTCAATCGTTAAATCATGGACTTCTTTGGGGTTATCCGCTACTGTCAGATTAGATTGATACTTAGCCGTTGGTTCATTAATAATTTGTTTAGTTTCACTAACTAATGATTTAAGCGGGCGCGTTAATTTATTAGCTAGCTTGGAAATAACTAATAGTCCCAATAAAAAGCTCAACAAATTAATTGCGACAATCACAATAAATAAACGTTTAAATAAGTTAATTACTCGATTTAAACTAATCCAAATTTGATACTTAATTTGGCGTGGTTGATTTTTACTATTCATAACAATCACCGTTCGATTGGCATGATAATAAATCCCCTGATTTTCACGCACCTGCACATTTTTTAAAATTGGCCAACTCCAAAAAGAGTCATATAAAAAATCTTCAGCATGGTCAGAATATTGTTTACTAATTACTTTACCCTTTGCTTTAGTGGTAATCGTAATGAAAGTTCGTCTAGTATCAACATCATTATTCGACTTCCAATATTTCCAATCAAATTTACCCTCTACCACAGAGTTATTTAACGAAGTGATTAATTGTTCGCTATTACTTCTAGTATTAACAACAAACATTGACCCAACGATAATCATTACCGATAAACTGGTAATCACCGTAATCATAATCAACATAATTCCGTAGGCAAACGTCATTTGTGATGCGCTACTTTTACTCTTCATTTTTATTTTCATCAGATTTTAAAATGTAGCCAATTCCTCTCACAGTTTGAATTAATGAATCATCATACTTAATTTTTTGACGTAGATAACGAATATAAACATCAACAATATTGGGGTCACCTTCAAAATTAATACCCCAAACTAAATCTAACAACTCATCCCTCGTCATAACTTGATTTTCATTTTTAAGTAATACTACTAACAAATCATATTCACGAGGCGTTAATTTAATTATTTCTGCACCAAAATATAAGGCCTTTGCCTTAATATCTAGTACCAATTTACCAACTTGATACTGTTCCGGTGTCGCTTTTTCTGTATTAGCTTCACGCCTTATAATCACTCGAATCCGCGCAAGCAATTCTTCGATTTCAAATGGTTTTGTAATATAATCTTCTGCACCATTATCTAATCCGGCAACCTTATCACCAATATAATCTCGAGCCGTCATCATCATTATCGGTACTTGTTTTAGTTTCAATACTCGACGCATAACTCCCAAACCATCAATTTTAGGTAACATCCAATCTAATAAAATTAAATCAATTTCATTTCGATGGTCGGTGAATTGTTGCACCGCCTCTTCACCATCGGAAGCGGTAATAATTGTATAATTTTCAAATTGTAATTCATTTTTTAAATAACTTCTTAGGCTATCTTCATCTTCAACTAATAAAATAGTGACCATCCTAAAAGATCCTCCTAATTTTAATCCGTCCATCTCGAATTGTACCAAGTTGCTTAGTTATCGTAAAGAAAAGTAATTTACTATTACTAAAAATTAAAAAGTGATGAAGCAAATAAAATTTGCTCCACCACTTAATTATCATTTATAGGTAAGGTATACCATATCCCCAACTGTATGAGTATCGGTCAACTTCAAGGCTCTAACCTCATTTATATCAAGGTTTTCAAATAGTCTAATCCCTTTTCCCAAAATAACAGGAATCAACGTAATTTGATATTCATCAATTAGATTATTTTTAATTAACGGTGTAATGATTGATGCACCTCCGATTAACCAAATATCTTTTCCACTTTTAGCTGACGAGCACAATCCACAACAGATTCATTAGTGAAAACAACATTTTCACGTGCCTCTGCTGGACGATTGGTAAAGACATAATTGCTCATGTTCTCATAATAATAGGCATCATTATTTTCTACCATAAATTCATTAATAACTTGATCATAAGTCGTTCGTCCCATTATTACAGTGTCAACTCTAGTTAATAAAGTTTGATAACTGTTATCTTCAGATACAACATCTTGATCTCCATAAGCAGTAAGCCAATCAATATTGCCATTTTTATCTGCGATGTATCCATCAAGACTGGTTGCAATATATAAAATAACTTTTCTTGTCATATTTTTTCTCCCATTTTTAGCACGCCGCAACTAATAAAATAGTGACCACTCTAGTTTTAATCTATCTACCTCGAATTGTACCAAGGCAATTAATTTTCGTAAAGAAAACACCTTTAATACTACAAAAAAGCAAAATGATTGAGCAAAAATATTGCTCAATCATTTTTGTTTATTAATAGAACGAAGGTTTTTCCCATGCCGTATCAGGTTCACCTAAGCCTAAATTAGCACGATGATAATCTGCTTTACCGGTAACAATATCGGTTACAAATTGGGCTACTGCTTGACGAGCAACTTGTGATTCAACTAATGGTTCACCTTTTTTAGAAACATGCAGTTTCGTGTTACCCGGTTGATTATATAACCAAGTAATTCGTAAAATAATATAATCTATTTGACTAGCTTCAATTACATCTGCAGCCTGACGACGCGGTCCTTCCCAAATCTTATCACCAGTCATTTGACGATACCACTTGGTAAATGGACCAGAAACTTCTTGATATAAATCCGGAATATTGGCTGAGATGAAACGAGCTTGGCTGTTAGCTTCAATTAATTTAACTAACTCCGTCATAAATTTAACATCACGTGGCACCGTATTTAGATATACAAAATCAACATCTGTTAATGCCAACTTTAACTTATCTAGTTCTGAATAATCACCATCAATTAAACTCACTCGCTCACTTTTTAATGATACTAAACGAGTAGAAACATTCCGACCATATAAAACTAATTCGGCATCAGTTTGATCTAATAAATTGGCCTCGACCATCCTAGCAATTTGGCCTGCCGCTCCTAAAATTAATACTTTCATTATTTCACCCTATCCTATCTTGCTAACCATTGACTAATTTGAACGTCACTAACAACACCACTATCTAAAAATAATCCTGCTTTAATTTTATCGGCTTGCGCTATTTGGTTAAACTGTGATTCTGCCTCACCAACAGATCCCATTGAGGTACAGAATCCCGCTACCGATTGAGTAGTAAACACTTGCTGATTCAAGTAACTCACGATTGGGGTTGCTAACTGACCATTCCAAATTGGTGAACCAATTAACACTCGGTCATATTCTGCAATCTTGGGAATTACAACTAATTCAGGAAATTCATTGGTTTGATATTGCTTCTTTGATAAATCAGATGTGGCAGACATATCAGTTGGGAATTTTACTTTGGTTGCTAATTCAAAGATATCTGCATCAATTTGACTAGCAATCTGCTTCGCTACTTTGTCCGTAGTACCTGTTCTTGAATAATAAACGACTAAAGTTTTCATAATAATCACCCTTCTTCATTTCAATATCTTAATATTAAGACTGTCATTATTTAAATACAAATACTTATCATTATCGAAAGTATGCCTTAAAAGCATATAAAAAGTCTTAAGCATTATCTGCCTAAGACTTTGAATTAAATGTGTAATAACGTAATAAAAATTAAGGCGGCTACAGTTTGTACAACTCCCACTGATAAACCATAAATTAAAAATTTAGGTCCCTCTTTAATAAATCTTCTGAAATCAAGTCGTAACCCAATTGCAGCTAAGGCAGTGGTTTCAAACCAAGTACTAATGCCATGCGCCGCTGTATCTAAAAACGATGGTAAATCAACAAAGCTATTCAAAATACAAAATACTAAAAAGGCTAACACGTACCATGGCACAAAGAACTTCTTTTGCTTATCATTAGCAACCGTTTTTGGTGATTGTTTTTGAATTCGACGACCAAAAAAATAAACCACAAACACTAAGAAAATAATTCGTGTAATCTTAAAGAGCATTGCGTATTGAACAGTTTCGGCATTGATTAAGCTGGCCCCAGCAACTACTTGTCCCACTGATTGTAAGGTACCACCAAGTAAGGCACTTTTACTTAACAAGTCACTACCAAATAATGCAATTCCAAGGAATGGCAAAGTTAACATCATCACCGTTCCTTGTAAGTTAACTAACGTAATAATTTGGCCTTTTTCATCTTCTTTAGCATGAATGACCGGTGCAATTGCGCCAATCGCAGACGAACCACAAACGGCATTACCACCAGCCATCATGAGCGCCATTTGTTCACTGAATCCAAGCTTTTTCCCGACAAAGTAGGCGGTAAAAATAACCGTACACATCATTAAAATAATATAGAAAATTCCATTAATGCCCACTTTACCTAAAGTTTGGAAGGTTACTGTAAAACCAAGCAAAACTACTGAGTATTCCAATAAACGACTTTCGGAAAATTTAGTTCCTTTCGCCAAAAATCCTTGTTTGAAATATACATTACCTAAAACTATTCCTAATAAGATTGCAATCGTGGCCCCACCTAATTCAGGTAAATATGTTCCCATAATCTTGGCTACGATGGCTACCAATACCGACAAAATTAATCCCGGTAAAACTTCTCTAATTTTGTTCCAAGTATCATAACTAAATAATTTATTCATGCTTCCCATCCTCTCTCACAAAAACTATTATACGATACATTTTCAATAGTTTTAATAAATTGATATAATAGTTACGATAGAAAATATTAATGAAAGAATAGACTATGAATAAATTAATTGAAACTTTTAGAATCGTTTATGAAACCCGCAATTTTTCCAAAGCTGCTGAATTACTATTTATTTCGCAACCTACTGTGTCTGCACAAATTAAACAACTTGAACGTGACTTAAAAACTGAATTATTTATTCGCCAAGGACGTAAAGAAATCATTTCAACGCCACAGGCTGATATTTTATATGAAAAGTCGATTGATTTATTAGATGGCTGGAAACATTTATATCAAGAAATCCAAAATGCAGAACATAAAATGTTTACGATTAAGATTGGTGCTTCTCACACCTTTGCGCTTTATTTATTGCCTGGCTTGCTAATTGCCTTAAATCAAAAGTTCCCTAAATATAACTTTAAAATCCAAATGCTAAATTCATTTGAAGTCGTTAACGCGCTCGAACAACATACGATAGATATTGGCATTATTGAAAAACCATTATCAAATAAAAATATTGAACGTTATCCACTATTAGATGATCAATTAGTTTTAGCTGGTAATCCGGATATTGGCCCTTGGTTAGTTCGTGAAGGAACTTCGGGAGTTTACTACTATATGAATCGTTACTTAGAAGAAAATAATATTCATGAACCAATGATGGAAATCCAAAATAATGCCATCATTGCGAAACTAATCAACTCCGGTTTTGGCTGTTCAATTCTTTCCAAACGTGCTGTGATTGATGTTCCTTATCAAGATCTTGGCTCCGATTATCTTCGAAAATTTTATATGATTGAGCGGTCACATAATGTTTATCCAGAAATTAATAATTGCCGGCATTTTATCCAGCAATGGACTAAAACATATCAGGAAAAATAAAAATCTTAGTCATTTTTTGACTAAGATTTTTCGTTATAATTCTCGATATTTCACTACGCTACGACCATCACCTTGTTTATTAATCAAAATTTGCTGTGAAATTTCACGTTTCATTGATTCCACGTGAGAAATAATCCCAACTAAGCGACCTGTTGATTCCAATGAACTTAATGCTTCCATTGCTTGATTTAACGTTTGAGTATCTAAGGTTCCGAATCCTTCATCAATAAATAACGCTTCAATTCTGACCCCACCAGCGTGTTCTTGAACAATTTCCGCTAATGATAGCGCAATTGATAAGGCCGCAATAAATGATTCCCCACCCGACAATGTACTTGATGAACGGAATGTACTCGTTTCACCATCGAACACATCAATATTCAAGCCATTTTGATTAGAACGTCCTGATGATTCATCACTTAATTTAAATTGATAACGGCCGGCTGATAATTGACCAATATAGTGTTCATTAGCAAACTGTAAGACTTCATTCAGAAAATTACGCAATACAAAACGTTCCAGTCCTAATTTAACCTGATTATTACCTTTAACCGCACTAACCAGATCATTGATTGCTTTACCATCTGCTTGTGCTTGCTCAATCTGATTGGCTAACTTCTGGGCACGACTGGCTAAACTTTCAAGTGATTCTAGTTTCACTTTCAGAGTCGTAAACTGCTCATTAACCTGTTTAAACGTTTCATCCTTGGCTTGGACATCAAGCTTAATTTCATCCAAATCGGGCTGTACTACGTCTTTTAGTTCATCCCCCAAGGACACTAATTGCTGCTGATTCTCAGTAACTTTGGTGTCGTACTCTGTAATTTCAGTCATTAAATTAGTTAACTGATTATCACTAATTGCCATTACTTCTGTTTGAAGTTCTTCAAAACTAGCTAGTTCACCTTGTTGAAGAATAGCTTTAATCGCTATGTCACTTGCAAGTCGTTGTTGTTCGTAACTAGTTAATTGCTTTTGGATTGTTGTTTCATTGGTTTTCCAACTAGCTTGGCGAACTTTAAAGTCACTTTCATCTTGTTGTAACTTAGTAGCTTGACGTTCAAAATCAGTCGTAAATGCCTGTAATTCTGCCAACTCACTATTTAACTCGTTAACACTACCTAATTTTGAATATTGTTGAGTAATTGTATCAATTGAAGATTGACTGGTACTGATTGAATTTTCTTGAACCGTAATTTGCGTTTTATTTTCAGCAATATCCTGTAATATTTTTTCATTTTGATCATTTAGTATTTTAATTTCAATACTAATTAATCCACGTTGCTGGTCATTAGTATCAATTAGCTGACTTTGTTCATCAAACACCATCGTAATTTTTGATTGGTCATATTCATTTGGTAATTCAGTATTATATTGAGATTTCCAAACTTTTTTAAACTCAAGATATGACTTAGTTAACTGCTCATTTAACGAATTAACTTTGGTCTTTATTTGTTTTAGTTCGTTATTCGTTTGATCTAACTGATTGACTAAAACCGCTAAATTTTTAGTATCAACATTCTTTTGTTGTTCAAGCTCTTCAACTGCATTAATTTGGTCCCGAATATCAGCTTGATCAACGTGTTGATGTGCTTGATTATTGCCATCATAAATAGCATTACAAACAACACATGGTTCACCTTCAACCAATTCGCTTTGTAGTAGTGAAATCATTAATTCCTGACGTTTAGCTTTACCTTGTTCAAACGCTGAACTACTTTGTTTAAGCTGGGCTGTTAATTCATCATGCTTAGCAGTCTGTTCACTTTGTTGTTTTTCTAGTTTAGTTTGATGTGTCAAACTAGCTTCGAGGTTATCTGCAACTAACTTAACTTCCTTAGCAACTTCTTGGCTTTGACTAAGTTGTAACCGAGCAGCATTCGTTTCTGGAATTGATGCTAACTTACCTTGCAACTCTTCTTGTTGTTTTTGAGCTTGTTCTAAGGATAACTGTTTTCTGTGTCCACTTTTGGTTAATTCATCAAGTAGCTTGGCTGCCGTTGATTTCGTACTCTGATATTCAACTAATTGTTTAACAGCTGGTAATAACTCCGCTGTGATTAATTGTTCTTGGGTAGTGGCTTGTTGATATTTATCTTCGGACGATTTGATTGTAACTTTTTGCTTAGCTACTTGTACTTCAAGTTCAGTTAATTTAGTGTTTTCATCGACTTGCTTCGTCTGACTTATCTCAAGCTCTGCTTTTTCTTTATCTAATCGTTGAACTTCATCAACAGGTTTTACTTGTTGATTTAACCATTGAACACGCTGTAAATCTTTTCTTAACTGCTTTATTTTTGAAGCTTGACCCATTAGTTCAGTTAACTTTAATTTTTCTTGTTGTAATTGTTTAAACTTATTAGTTAATTGTTCAGCTTGTCGTTGATTCTCAAGTGACGTATTACGTTCACGTTCAACGACAACTAATTTTTGATGTACGTCCTGATTAATTTTAGTATCATGCTCAATCTTAGTCTGTAATAACTTAAATTGATCACTGACTGGTGCTTCATTGTCGTAGGTTTCATCATCCCAATCAATCCCTTTAAAAATCGTTTTTAATTCAACTTGGTCACTTTCAATTGAACTACCTTGTAATTTTTGTTGTGCGGCTAATCGGTCACTAAAAGATTGATAAATTTCCGTGCCAAATAAAGTTCGTAAAATATCTTCCTTGTCATCACTGGCTGATCCTAAGAATTTACGAAACTGATTTTGCGGTAAGATAATAATTTGTCGAAATTGCTTTGCATTCAAATGAAGCATCTCAATAATGGCATCATTCACTTCATTTAATTTAGCTCCTAAAGCTGATATTTCTAGTTGTAAGTCATGGTCAACTTCTGCAAATTGAGCCGTTGAACCTTTTTTTGTTGTATCATTTTCATCTTTAGGATTCTTCTTCAAGATGTCTTGTTCAGGCGTACGACTAACTTTATAGTACTTACCATTATGTTCAAACCAGAATTTAACTTCAGTCAGGCTGTGTCCATCAGCGAATTCGCTCCGCATCTCTTTTGCATTTCGGTCAATTTCTTTATCACCAAACAGTGCATAAGTCATGGCATCAAAAATTGTTGTTTTACCAGCACCCGTATCGCCAGAAATTAAAAATAAATTAGCTTCTTTAAAATGGTCAAAATCAATCTCAGCGGTTTCAAATGGACCAAAGTTATTTAACGCAATTTTTAATGGTCGCATCTAGTTTTCCTCCGCTTTTCTTAATTCAGTTAAGGTTTGCTCAACAATTTTAACTTGTTTGGTTGATAGCTCATCATCAGTCACTTCACGATAAAATTCGCCGACGACATCTTCTTCGGCTTGTCCTTTGGCTTGAATCGCAAACTTAGTCTTGGTGTTATCGGTTAATTTGGGTAAGTTGTAATTAATTTCAACGACATCCCCATAAATATTACTCAATGTTGCTCTGGCTTCACGAGCACCAATCCCATCGATTGTGATACTGAACCAGTTCTTACCATTTCGTTCATATTGCTCATAAAATTCAGGTTGAATTAATTCGTCATAGCTTCCTTTCAGAACAATTAAATCTTTCCCCGTGACGATTGGTTTCCAATCCGTTGTCACACCATCTTCGTTGATATTAACAATGAAACACCCTTTTTCAGACTGCGCTTCTTTGGTATTAAATTTAACTGGTGAACCCGCATACTGCATTTTGGGATTAGGACTAGCTTGCTTTAAATGAATATGTCCCAAGGCAACATAGTCAAAATCATTAAATAAAGCTGCTGGAACCCCTTTTAATCCACCAACGCGTGAATTGGTCTCAGATGTAAATTGATAGTCATCATTGCCTGATCCTGTAACGTTAAAATGAGTCACTAAAAGATGCTGCTTATTATCTATAAATTGAGCAACTAAATCAGGAACTATTTTAGCCATAACTTGTTCAATAGTTGAATAATTAGCAGCTTGTTCTTCTGGAATTTGATAATACGTTCTGGCTTCCAACGGATCTAAAAATGGTAATAAAAAAATTTGTGCTTCATCAGTTTCGATTGGTGTGAAAGCACCAGCTAAACTGGTATTTAAAAATAATTTAGTCTGCTCTCGCCATTCATGTCCGGCACCTAATCTTGTAGCACCGTCATGATTACCAGAAACTGCATAAATTGGAAAGTTTTTATCTAAATTTAGTTCTCGTAACATTGATTCCAATGCATTCACTGCGGAAGTTGGTGCAATTGCCCGGTCATATAAGTCACCAGCAATAATAATACCGTCGACTTTTTCATCAACAGCAATCTTTACAATTTGATGAAAGGCATGCCACTGTTCTTCTAGTAGTGAATATTCACCTAGTTCTTTCCCAATATGCCAATCTGCGGTATGCAGTAATTTCATCGAATCGTTCCTCCATATTTAATGCTTAATATACGTTCAAATTATATATGTTAGGTTAAGTTTACCAATATTGTAGGAAGACATAAACAAGAAAAGAGTTACATATTAATTCACCACGTATTGGATGAATTAACAAAAACTTTAAGATTATTTATTACACTGAACAATATATATACTTACTTTTTCATTTTTAACCTAACTTCATAAGGATATCAATATGTTTCTACCAAAATTATACATATAATGTATAATTAAATTTGAAGAATATACATAAACTAAATTTAATTTATATTTTAAATTACACAAATCAAAAATAAATAAGTATAAAAATGATAGTCGCATAGCATTGAAGCCGATTAATGTTTTTATGATAATTTATAAATAGACCACCTATATATTTTTTATGTCCAAAATCTAACGACTAAAAACTTTGATAATATCTTTGGAGGATAACTTTATGTACACATTTCTATCTTTAATATTTTTTATTTCATTTATAACATTTATTGTTTATTTAGTTGCTTTAATTACAAGTAAAGTAACTCATAAAACTAATTTTTCAACTAAGAAAATAACTCTAATAATTCTTGGAGTATCATTTATCTCATTAATATTTACTATTGCAATACAACCAAAAACTACTAGTACAGTTGAATCATCTTCGAGTTCAATAAGTAGTAAAAAAGCAGCATCTAGCAGTCAACTTGCTAAAAAAGAATCAAAAAAAGCCGCTGCTAAATTAGCTTCTAGTAAAAAAGAATCCTCTACAAAGGAATCTATTAGTAAAGCTTCTAGTAAAAAAGAATCTGCTAGCTTTGAATCATCATATGAAGCAGCCTCTGCAAGCACAAAAGCTGCGTCAATAAGTCAAGCTGAAGCTGCATCAATAAATGCCAAACAAGCTGTTTCAAATACTCAACAATCAAATAATACGGATAAAGTTGAAGCTGGTGCATCTCAACAAATAATTGGAAATGTCCAAAGCCACATTTATCATGTTCCTGGTCAAGCAGGTTATTCAATGAATGCATCAAATGCCATTTATTTTAATAGTGAGGCTGATGCACAAGCTGCAGGATACAGAAGATCATTACGTTAAAAAATTTAAATATAACTTTGGGGGAATTATTTTATGGAAACTAGATACGGAAGAACTTCATTTTTTGATGGAGGATTATTGCAATATATCGGATGGTCAATTATTGGTACGGCTATTACTATATTTACTTTAGGAATTTGCTATCCTTGGGCACTAACAATGCTTTACGGATGGAAAATAAATCATACTGTAATCGAAGGTCGTCGAATGGCATTCCATGGATCAGCGGTGGGACTATTTGGTAATTGGATCAAATGGTTACTTTTAACAATTATTACAATTGGCATTTACGGCTTTTGGGTATTCATTAAATTAGAAAACTGGAAAGCTCAAAATACCACCTTCTTGAATCAAAACTAAAAAATAATATTTAACAAAAAATAGCGTACTAATATGCTGATTTAACAACATTTTAGCACGCTATTTAATTTAACCTAAATTAAAGCGAATGACGAGAATCGAACTCGCGACACAAGCTTGGGAAGCTTGAATTTTACCACTAAACTACATTCGCATTTACTCAATAACAAATAATAGTATAGCATACCCAAGCCTGTTATTAAACGGAATTATTCAATAATTTCCGTTTCACTCTTACGTACAATTGCACGTTTGTTTAATTCACTCACAGCCATATCATCGGCAGGATCATTTTCTTTAATTGCGACTAAAATTGAGTTTTCATAAACCTTCTCAACTTCTCCAACAAAATCATTTTCAATTGTGCCAAATTTAACACATTTAACTCGCATGCCTAATTTAAACTTCTCTTCAACCTCAATTGCCTCGGTATTCTCTGCTTCAGCCATTACAATTACCCCCATGAATTTAATCAAGTTATAGTAACAAATATAACGGACTTAAGCAACCCATTTATTCACGTTCTTGTTGATCCTTCATACTTTGCAAGTTATGAAGGGATTTAATTGCTCGCAAATATGAACTAGTTAATACCACCATTGAACCAAACCAAGCTAACGGATTGGCAAAACAAGCTCCTGCATATCCCATTGCCCCAGTTAGCACTAAACCAGCAAAGGCCCGCATTACTAATTCCGCTATTCCCGCAATTGTTGGTACGACACTTTTACCCAAACCTTGTAGGGTATACCGAATGATAAATAGAATTGCTAGTAACCAATACGATATGCCGACAATATTGAAGTAAATTTGGCTCAACTTCAATACCTCAGTTTCTCCACTACCAACAAACAGCATTACAACGTATTTACCACCGATAATAATTAAAAATCCAACCACAACACTAAATGAAATCGAAGCAATTAATGACTGCTTAACCCCTTTTATAATACGATCGTATTCTTTCGCTCCAAAATTTTGAGCGGCAAACGTTGCCATTGTAATCCCAAATGACATCATTGGTAACGTAGCTAACTGGTCAACCTTCGAAGCAGCAGTTGTGGCTGCAACTGAGGTCGTTCCTAAGCTATTTAATGCGGCTGCCATAATCATTGATCCCATTGAAATTATTGACGACTGAAAGGCCATTGGCAAGCCAAATTTAAGTTGTGTCTTCATTTCAGCAATGCAACCAACAAAATCAACTTTGTGTAGCTGCAACATTGGAAAACTACGATAAATATAAATTACACATAAAACCCCAGAAATAACTTGTGAAATTACCGTTGCCCAAGCAGCGCCTTTAACACCCCAATGGAAAACTAAAATAAATAGTAACTCAAGAATGACATTGACCACCGTTCCAATCATCAAAAACCATAATGGCGTTTTTGAATCACCTAGTGCCCGAATTTCATTACTTAAAAAGTTAAACGCCATCGTTGCAAAAATCCCAATAAAAATGACTGAGATAAATTGCTTGGCTTGTGTGTAAATTTCAGGTGGTGTTTCCATCACGTGTAAAATTGGATCAATAAATGTCAACGTTAATACGGTCATAATTATTGTAAATATTAAACTAACGACTAATCCTGCCGCAAAGCTCCGTCTAACAGCCCGATAATCTCGTGCTCCAAATCGAGTCGCCGTTACAATCGAAAGTCCGGTTGTAAGTCCAGTTGATAAGCCAATAATTAAATAATTTAGACTCCCTGTTGCCCCAACAGCAGCTAATGCATCAACACCCAATGTTTGTCCAACAATTAAAATATCTGAAAAGTTATATAATTGTTGAAAGAGATTCCCAATAAATAGTGGAAAAGTAAAAAGTAATATTAATTTTAATGGGTTTCCTTTAGTTAAGTCTTTCATTTTTCTCCTCATAATATACTACGAATACAACTTCACACATTCTACTCGTAAGCTAATTTATCTTCAAGAAAAGATTATATTATTTTTTCAATAATTATATAGATTTTAGTTTATCTAACGAGTTAAGTAGTGCTAGACTGGGATTAATTTAAACGAGGTGCTGTTATGATTCTTATTATTCTAAATTGTCTGCTGTTAACGCTCCTATTTATTGCAGCGATCATTGGCTTAAAAGCTAAGAACCTTAAAAAAACTAAAAACTGGCTCGTTATTAGTCGGATTATTTATCTCTCATTACTAGTTGGTCGTGTCTTAATTAGTTACCATTTAACAAACTTGGCGCCCTTACCAGTTTCCATTAAACTACTCTTAGTGATTTTATTGATTATTCTTATTGAATTATTTTTCGCCAAAAAGCAATCACAAGCCATTAACTGGCAAACATTTGTGATTTTAAGTGGTGCTTTCATCACTACATTATTAATTAATATTTTCGTTTAAAAAAGATGTAAGCAATTTGCTTACATCTTTATTTTTTATCGATGCCAAAAGGCAGTATTAATCGTATCTAACATTTTAACTAATTGGACAGTTTCCTTAACATCGTGGACCCGTAAGATTCGTCCACCATGCAAATACATAAAGCTTTCAGCAATCAAAGTAACTGATAACCGATCTTCCTTAGCTAAATTAAATAGCTTAGCTCCAAACCCTTTTCTTGAAATGGCTACCATAATTGGTCGATTCAAGTAGTTTAGCTGATCTAAATTACGCATCATTGCATAATCTTGATAACCATCAGCAACTTTGGCATATCCGATACCTTGATCCAACGCAATTCGTGCAATTGCAATTCCCGCATTCGTTAAATCACTTAAGTTTTGTTCAAAAAACTTCGTCATTTCTTCGGTTAAATCATGATATTCAACATCACGACTACTATGCATTGTTAATAATCCAACGTTACTGTTCTTCATTAATTCAAGTTTACGGTTATCGTCAGTAAAGGCATTCACATCATTAATGATATCAACTCCTAACTCGACTACCGCCTTCATAACCTCATATTTGTAAGTATCGACGGCAATTACGATTTGAGGAAATGATTTTTGAATCAGCTTAATCGAAGGTGCAATTCGCTTAATTTCTTCTTCTGGTTCAACTTCGACAAACCCACCTGGTCTAGTTGTTTGTCCACCAACTTCAATCACATTAGCCCCATCAGCGACCATTTTTTCCACTTGCTTAAATGCAGCTTCTTGATCAAAATAAGCGCCCCCATCATAAAATGAATCTGGCGTTACGTTTAATATCCCATAAATTAATGGTGTTTCAGAAACGTTCAAATTGAAACGACCAGCTTGCCAAATAACCGCATGATTTTGAACAATTTTTTGTAATTGTTCTTGAATATCTAAATCATTAATTCGCTCTTTAAATGTTGAAATGGCACTTAATTGTATTATACATGTAAGTGAAAAGCCATCGAAATTATATATTGCATCAAATTGTTTCAAAATAACTATTAATGATTCAACGTTCTCTGAAGACAGCTCTGTAAACTCAAGAATAATTTGTTGTTGTCGATTTGTTAAATCACTAAAAACAGTATTCACAAATTCATTTTCAGTTACTACTTGCTTTTCACTTAGTTTCATTAAGCTACCCCAATCTTTTCAATTAAATTTTGAATTGCTTTCGTACGATGTAGTAATCGTAATTTTTGACTATCTGGTAATTCAGCTAGTGTTTTTCCACTATTTAAATCTTTTAAAATTAAATCAAAACTACTACCATTATTCCCTGCTTCATTAAATGCTATTTCACCATTAAATTGACCGACACCGATATATTCTTCAGCTAATCCTACCATTGCCAAATAACTCAGCATTTTAACGCCTCGTGATTTACCATCGACAAGTTTAATAATATGCCGATTTAATTGATCTAAATCACGATATTCGCTTAGTTCACGTGCCGTAGTAACTCCGAATTGATCTGGATATGCTTCTAATATCATTCCAGAATCATCCGCCACAACTAATTCATTAGGCAATAATTTAGCAATAAAACGCGCTTTAACTAATGCATTGCTTCCATAATCATCTGTTCCTTCATTTGGAAATTCAACTTTAGCTATTAAATCTAAATATGAAATTGCTTGATACCCACAGAAGTTAAAACATTGAATTAGTTCTACCGTTTTAAAATGATTATTAGAAGCAATCACGAATGGTTGTTTTAATTCCATTATTCAATCTCCACTTCTTTAATTGTATAAAAGGAACCAGTCACAATAATTACGTCGTCTAGATTACTTCGTGTTAGTAATTGACTAAGTCCTATCTGCGCATTATCAACCACTTTACTGTTTGTAATTACCTCATGTAGTTCAACAGCCGGAATAGCTCGCTGAAGATTATCAGGCGTAACCACTACGATTTCATCCGCAACTGCTTCATATAAATGAGCCATTTCTAAATAATTTTTATCTTGCAAAAATCCTAACACGAATTTTAGTTTTTGATTTGGATAAATTCGTTTCAAACTTTCAATTAATCGTTTGGTGCTATCCGGATTATGAGCGGCATCTAAAATCACGGTTGGTTGTTGTTGAATAATCTGCATTCGACCAGCTATTTTTGTTTGAGATAGAGTTAATTTTAATATATCACCTATTAAATTATTATTTGATACATAGCCATCTTGTATTAGCCAATCATATAATGAGATTACCGTTTTGAGATTATCTAACTGAAATTCTCCCAACATACCTAAGTGAACTTTAGTTTGCCTCAATTCATGACTACTGATTTCTAGATCAAACCCATTTGTAGTTTCGCTATCGATTTTAATATCTACATACTCTGTATCAATTAATGATTGCGCATGACGTTCAACGATTCTTTGCTCAACAACATTTTTGGTATCTTGACTCTGTCTTGGAGCTAAAAATACGGTCGTATTTGGCTTAATAACATCAGATTTGTTATATGCAATCTTTTTAATTGTATTACCCAATATCATGGTATGATCCAGGTCTACATGTGTGACAATTGTAATTATGGGTGCACTAATTGCATTGGTTGCATCATATTTTCCACCAAGCCCAGCTTCAATAATCGCCCATGAAACTCCTTGATCAGCAAAATATTGCAACATAATTATTACAAACCATTCAAAAATTGACAGCTGATTCATTTTAAAATCAGCCGTCAATTTACCAATTATTTTTTCATAGGTACTAACAAAATCCGTTTCAGAAATCATTTTATTTTGTAATTGAATCTGTTCACGATCATTATGAATGGCTGGACTAGCAAAATGACCGACTTTTTCTCCGGTATTAATTAATAGATTACCAATTAATGTCCCTGTTGAACCCTTACCGTTGGTCCCCACAATATGCATAATCTGATATTGCTTTTCAGGATGGTCTAATTGGTCAAGCACATCACAAAGTAGACCCACCCGATCTGGTTCGGCCGCTAACATTGACTGATTCATTTGTTGAATTAATTCCTGATATGTTAGCATTCTAGTGCCCCGTTTGTCTCAAAAATTCAGTCTTTAAATCTAAGTTATTCGCAAACTCACCAGAAAATTTTGACGTGTATGTTGATAATTCTGACTTGTTAATCCCACGCATTTCCATACACATGTGTCGTGCTGACAATGAAACGGCTACTCCTTTGGGATGTAAAATACGTTCCATTTCTGACAAAATATCATTAGTAATTCGTTCCTGCATGCCTGGCTTCTTAGCAACATAATCAACTAAGCGTGGAATCTTACTAATTCCAATTACTTCACCGTTATTAGGAATATACGCTACATTAGCTACCCCAAAGAATGGTAGGAAGTGATGTTCGCACATTGAATAAAATGGAATTTGTTGGACCAAAACCATTTCTGGACTTTCGTCTTCATGAAATACTTTAAAATTGTCAAAATCACTAGGTTCATCAGATAGTGATGAAAAAATTTCTGTATACATTTTAGCTACACGGGCTGGCGTTTCAACTAATCCTTCACGTGTTGGATCTTCCCCGATTGCACTTATTATTTCACTAACTGCATTTTCAATTCTCTTCTCATCCATTTATTTAATCCCACCAAACTCATTTGTTTTTATGACTTTATTTTGATCACTCGTTTTTTCTAACATTTGTTTTACTTTTATTTTTAATTCATCATCGGCAATTTCCAATAATGGAATTAATACAAATTGTCGATTTTTAATTTCAGGATGTGGAACTATTAATCGTTCATCGTTAAATACATCATTTGCATAATACAAGATGTCCAAATCAATGCTTCTAGGTCCCCAATGAATTAATCGCTTTCGATGCAATTTTTGCTCAATCTCGTGGATTTTATCAAGTAAATCATACGCTGATAATGTGGTTTTAATGCTTACCGCAAGATTCAAAAAATCATCTTGAACAACGCCACCAACTGGTTCCGTTTCATAGACACTAGAAATAGCTACAACTTCAATTTTATACAATCTTAATCCGTCAATTGCACCCTGTAAATTAGCTATTCGATCACCAATGTTGGATCCAATACTTAAATACGCGCTAATCATTGGAATTACTTCCGGATACTTCAATTTCAATATTATCGAAAATCCCCGCAATTGGGACACTATATTTTCTAACTTTTAAGGTAATCTCGGTAATCATTGGGTAGTCAGCTAATAACGTTTGTAGTACATTATTGGCTAAGCTTTCAATCAAGTTATAATTATGGTTCAATACAAACCGTTCGATTGTGTCATAAACATCCGCATAACTGACTGTTTCTGTTAAATCATCATTCTTAACTTGTTCCTCAATTGGATAAGTTAATTCAACATCAATTTCTAATCGCTGACCCATGCGTTTTTCTTCTGGAAAAACCCCATTGTAGGTATGAAAACTCATATTATTTATTCTTATCTTACCGATTTTAATCACGTCCTAATAGTTATTGAATACATGAGATTATCATATCACGTTTGATTAGTTCACAACAAATTTTGAACTAAAAGACTGGCTTTATTTTGAATAATTTTTATTTGTGCTAAAATAATTAAAAACAATACATTGGAGGAACTTAATATGTTTCAAACAACTGGTGGTATCGGACAACCTCATGAAATGCTTGGAATCGTCAATGCAACTGCACATTTAATGCTATCTTCAGAAACAATTGATGCTTTTGAATCAATGGATCAATTATTTGTTGAAGTTCAAGAAAAAATGGCAGAACGTGCTGCTGCTAATGGTGCAGATGGCATTATTAACGTTCGATTCAATACTCAAACGGTAAGAATGCAAATCGCACCTAAATTTTTAGTGGTTACCGGTTATGGAACGATGGTTAAATTGGTTGAAGCTTAAACTTTCCTTTTAAATATAATATTAATGGTGTAAACTGTTAATGTTATTCAGCCGCAATGGCGGAACTGGCAGACGCGCATCGTTCAGGTCGATGTATGGTTTTCCATGTGCAGGTTCGATTCCTGTTTGCGGCATAAAATAGTAATATCTTATTAATAAGATTAAAGTTAATATAGCAGTCTTTACATTGATATACTTGGCTTCAATTGAATTTTAAAACTTTTAAATAATATTACAAAGTATCAAATAAATTAAACTCATGGCACAAGTTTGGCACACATAATAAAAAAAGTATTTTCATTTATTTGTACTATCTGGTATAATTTGCACCAAAGTCAAGGCCATTTGGTCTCTTCTTTGGTCATCTTTTACAAGATGAATTTTATTTCGATTGATAGGACCGTAGATGCTTATTTTGATGGTAACTTCTACACCTTTCAATCTTTTTTTGTACCTTGAATTGTCCAACTTATTTTCATAAAAAACTTCATATGGTGTTTTCCAACCTAAATATTTTCTAGGCCTATTAATCAATTTATTAGTAAAGTGATTAATGTATTCATCATCTATTGGATCAATATCTTTTGTTTTTGGTAAATATTATCTAATTAAGCCATTAGTATTTTCACATGCTTCTCTCTGCCAAGGAGCATGTAGATTTGGAAAATAAAACTTTGCTTTGAATTGTTCAGTTATTTGACCATGTTTAGATAATTCTTTACTCCTATCAGGTGTAATTGTCTTTATTCTATTTTGAGGTAATGGTTTTAATAAGGTTGTAATAACGTTTGCAACTGGTTCAGAACTTTTTTGCAACTTTACCAACTAATGTGTACCTTGATTTCATATCAACCATTATAACGACACTTTAGTACCTTTTACCAGGTACTTAAAGTGCAAATTCAATCCATAAAAAAGCACCTCACTATCATTAGACTATTTGTCTAATGATTATGAAGCACTTCATAGGCATTCAAATCGATACTTTTTACAAATTTTTTTTATTTTATTCCACACGCCTAATTCTATCAATCGAGATTAATTGATTATCATTAATCACAATATCATTTTCATTGTATCCAGATACAATTGCCTTTATGTCAGGCACATTGACATTATCTTTATTTACCTCTTTTAATTGAATAACTACTTCTCGTTTTTCATTATATGATTCAGCTAGGATTTCTGAAATTTCTTTCAAAGTTTGTTGCAGACCAACTTCATAATCTTTATTTAATTCATCATTTCTTTTTTTAATAGCGGCTGTATGATCAGATAAATAAAACCCCTGCCACTTAACCATCCCCCGATCATAATAATCATGTTCAAAAAATTGATTAACTACATCCATATCAAATTCATAATCATGATTACTCAAGATGATTTTTCTCCCACTGAATTTTCTTTTGACTATTTGGCCAAACTTCCCCAGTAAATCCTACATATTTGATCGTTAAATTTGATTGCTTCCTAAATCCAGTAATAACTTCTTCCAGGTATTCAAGCTTATATTCATCAATTTTATGCACTGGTGTCGAACGTAAATGACTACCTTTTTTTTGCTGGCAAAAAAAGACATTATAGCTTTTATCATATTTATCGTTCACCACTTCTATCCAATACTGCGTATAGCTAATTCGTTTAAACAATAACGAAATTCGGCTTACAATTACATCTAAATCTTTATTCATAGCTATTACCACCTGAATGACCACCAACTAATTTAGCCCGGTCAATCGCCGTTCCGCCTTCTTTTAAACTGGTTGCATATACTAATTTAGTAAACCCAAATTTTTTATGAATATCGTCAACCACACCATTTAATTTTGCATTCTGAATTTGTCGCGTTGGTGTATCAAAGATATTAAGTTGCTGCCCCTGATTTTCAACTAAACCACTTCCGTAGACCGCAATATTTCTAACTGATTGATTAACCCAATTCTTTTCAAACAAAAATAATAATTGACTAGTAATTACACTATCTTCATTAGTCGGTTCAATCACGATTGTATGACTAAAGCCATTCTTTTCGTTTCCAGTTGCTTCTGCAAATGAAAATCCAATGCTTAACGATAAGTGGGTTGTCAATTTATTACGACTTCTTAATCGAGCGGCTACCTGCTCGCCAATTTCTTTGATTACCGTTTCAATTTCAATCTTTTGATTATAATCACGTGGTAAAACTTGTGAATTACCAATACTGGCTGATTTTGTTACATGTTTATATTTCATGTTAGATCGATCGACACCCCACGCAGTCGCAAATAACTGGGATCCAATAATCCCAATTTCTTGCTTTAACATATACGGATTTGCATGTGCCAATTCATTCATATTAAAAATCCTTAAACTATTTAACCGTTTTTCCGTTCTTGAACCAATACCCCAGACATCCGTTAAATGCTTAATCTTCCAAATTTTGTCTGGTACCGATTCATAATTTATTTCACCAATCAAATCTGCATCATGCTTAGCGTATATATCTAACGCAATTTTAGCTTGCACTGGATTATCACCAATTCCAACGGTTGTATACAACCCTAATTCTGTTCTCACTGTTTTCTGCATTAATCTAGCAACGTCTTTCGGTGAATCACCAAACAGATGCCAAGAATGGGTCATATCAACTAAACTCTCATCAATTGAATACGGTAAAATATCTTCTTCAGCGGCAAATTTAGCAAAGATTCCATTGACTTGTAAATTCTTCTTGATATATAAATTCATTCTTGGCGGTACAATCAATAATCGCGGGTCAATTGGTAAATCACGCTTTCTTGAAACATTAGCTTTGATATTGTACATTGCTTTGGCCGCTGGTGAAGTTGCTAAGATTAAACCACCATTGGTATTCCTAGCTTCACTAATCACAACCATCGGCACTTTTAACGGATTGAAGCCACGTTCAACTGCCTCGCAACTTGCGTAAAATGACTTATTATCAATTAAGAAAAATACCCCATGTGGTTCTTTATCTGTAAACAATTTCATCACCGCCTTTAATTCAATTTATATTTTATCACAAATACGAACGCACGTTTGCTAAATGTGCAAAAAAATACCCACAAACTAATGTGAGTAGTTTTTAATTAATGTTCTGCTGATTCAATTTCTTCATTCATATTGGCTAAATTTAAATTAGCTGAACGAAAGTTTTTATCTGTAACTGGTAGATGTTGCAATAAATTTTCAAGTTCTTGAACTTCTAATTGAGCTTGGTCAATTTCAAAATCTAGAATGTGCCCACCAAAATCATGATCATCATTGATAAAGTGTAAATGAAATCCACCGACCGTGGCCCCTTGGAATAAATATGGTGCATAGTAACCAACAATTGTTCCGGAAACATTATCCCGCGTAAATTCAGGTTGCACTTTAATTGCTTCTGATAACATTGGATATGGTTTTGATTGCTTCGGAACTACCCGCGTATGCATATGCTTAAAGGTTCCACGCATCGTAATAGCTGCAAAATAATTACCTAATTGATGGTCTTCTTCAATCTTAGTTTGTACTTGCGTGCTATTAATATTTTGCACCGCTTCTTTTACTTGTGGTTCATAGTAATTAACTGAAGCAAACGGTACTGTATCCGATGGTCCTAATACATTAACTTGACCAGATTCAACAACTTGATAAACTGTTCCATCAACAATTACAACTTCGCCATCGAAATCATTTGCAGTTCCGATACCCATATCTCCATGTTTAACTAATTCACTAACTGGTAAAGTGCCTTCAAAAAGTCCGACTACCAGCATCGCTAACGTTCCATGTTGATAAACCGTTGTTGTATCTTTCATGCCTATTATCTCCCTTGATGTTTAAAATTGATCAACTAACATTGTCTTTCCTAAGTCTGCATTATGTGAGTAGTCGATTGGAATATCGATCACAACTGGACCTTCTGTGGCAAAAGCTTCGTTTAAAACCGCCCCTAATTGGTCCGGCGTTTCAACTCGTAAACCTTTAGCACCGAAGCTTTCTGCATACTTAACATAATCAATTGGCCCAACTTTAACCCCAGCGTCTTGACCATATTTCATAATTTCTTGAAAACGAACCATATCATAATAACCATCATTCCAAATTAAATGAACGGTATTTAGTTTCAAACGAACGGCCACTTCTAATTCTTGTGATGAGAACGTAAATCCTGCATCCCCAGAAACTGAAATTGACTTCGCATTTGGTCGTTCTAATGCGGCTGCAATTGACCAAGGTAGCCCAACGCCAAGTGTCTGCATTCCGTTACTAAACAATAGATGACGTGGTTGATAGCTTCTAAAGTGACGAGCCATCCAAATATAATGACTACCAATATCAACTGAAACGGTCATTTCATCAGTTACTCGTGCCTGTAATTCTTTGATAACTGCTAACGGGTGATTCAAATTATCTTTTCCAGCTGGTACTGGTTGTTCAACATCGGCCGCAATTTCATGATGTAATTCAGTTAAATATTGACGTGAAGCATCATCTGGTTGATAATTTTCAACTTTATCCGCTAAGCTTGAAATAGTTGCGGCAATATCCCCAATTAATTCAGTTTCAGGTTGGAAGTGTTTATCTAACTGTGGAGACGTTGAATCAATCACGGTAATATTAGCTTCTTGTTCCGCATTCCAGTTACGTGGTTCATATTCAATTGCATCATAACCAACCGTAATTACTAAATCAGAATGCTTTAATAATTTATCCCCTGGTTGATTTCTAAATAAGCCAACTCGGCCAAAGAAGTAATCATTTTCTAAATCTCGTGAAATAATTCCCGCGGCTTGGAAAGTTTCAACAACTGGTAATTTAGCAGCTTTAACTAACTTTTGAATGGCTGCGGTGGCCTCCGGTGAAGAAGCACGCATTCCAGCTAACAATACAGGTAACTTAGCGTGTTTAATCTTATCGGCTAAATCAGAAATCGTTTGTGCATCAGCTGATCCAAGTTTTGGTTCATTCATTGGCTTCAAGCTTGGGGTTGTTACCTCACCATCATCAATGTCTTGTGGAATACTAATAAAACTAGTTCCTTGTTTACCTTCTGAAGCAATTCTAAAAGCATTCGCAAAGACTTCTGAAATATTATCCGTATCCGCAATTTCAGCACTGTATTTAGTGATTGGTTCAAATAACTCTTTATTGGCCATACTTTGATGAGTTGAACGGAACAAATCTTGACGTGGCACTTGACCAGCGATGGCAATCAATGGATCACCTTCAGCAGTCGCTGTCACAGCAGGTGTAGCTAAGTTAGTCGCACCCGGTCCAGAAGTTGAAATTACTACTCCTGGTTTTCCAGTAATTCTTCCCATTCCCGCGGCAATAAATCCCGCGTTTTGTTCATGTCTCGATACAACTAATTTTGGTGTTCGTGGGTCAGTTGGATGTTCTAACAATTCAAATAAGCGATCAATCTTCGCACCCGGAATCCCGAAAACATATTTAACCCCATGATTAATCAAACTCTCAACAATTGCATCAGCACCATATCGTTTTGCTTCTACCATCTCTACACGCTCCCAATCACAAATTTAATATTAATATTCAAAGAATACCATTAATTTTTAATAAACAAAATTAATTATTACGCTTGTGAAATTATCATTTTGTCATTGGCTTGATCTGCTAGTAATTCACTGCTGATACGCATTTTAAAAAGCACAATATAATTATTTATTTCACATTATAAAATTCACAAACTTAAATATTTGTTTCAAATTTTTTTATCATGTAAAATAGACGATGAAAGATACTAAGGAGTTAACAATTATGAAATTTGGCCAACAAGACCTCATTAACATGGATAAACAAATGTGTTTTGCTCTATATAATGCAAATAAGCAATTCAACCATTTTTATTCAGAAGTACTCGAACAATTTAATTTAACCTACCCACAATACTTGGTCTTATCAAGCTTATGGGACAACAATGACGCCATGACTGTTAGACAACTGGGACAAGTGGCTCGCCTTGATGGTGGTACTTTAACTCCACTGCTCAAACGGCTTGAAAATCACGGTTGGGTTGTCCGTAGTAAAGACCCCAATGACAATCGCCACGTCTTAATTAGCTTAAGCACTTATGCTATCGAGCAAAAATGTGACATCGTTAATTTAATTCAAACTAAATTAAATCATTTAAACATGACAGATCAAGAATATCGTGAACGGGTTCAAGAAGTTAACGATATTTCTCACCGCTTAGAACAAATCCTCACAACCTTTTAAATAAATCTCCACAAAAAAAGTTATCAAGCAGCTGATATTTTGCTTGATAACTTTTTGTGTTTATTTTTGTAATAAGATCAACATTTCGGCAATCGCAACGGCGTTATTAACCATATGCAACATAATTGAAATTCTAATTCTTCCTGTCTTAACATAGATAAAGGCCAGCACCGCTCCCATATAAAAGTAGACTAAGAAACTAACAATATTGGTACTAACATGGCCTAAGGAAAAAATAAAACCAGATAAAATCACTTTTGGCCAAAATGTATTTACTTTAAAGAACAGATTAGTAATTAGCCCCCGAAAGATTAATTCTTCCGCAAACGGCGTTAAAAAGATAGCTGAAATACTCAATGCAATTAAAATAACTGAATTGTCTTTCATCATTGATTCAATGACTTGGTTATTAGCGGTTTGACTTTGATTAAAAAACAACTGGTTTAAAATTCCAAAGACAATTTGACCACCAAAAATAGCTAAATAACCGGTAATTACAATCCCAATATCAGCAATAAAAATGCCCGGACGAACTGGAATTTCACGATATCTTCTATATAAACGCCACGTACCAAAAATAATTACGCCAAACAAAGCAAAGTAACCAACGACTGATACACTAGTTAACCACACATTATTCTTAATATATTTAATAAGTGCTAACACCTCTGGTGGTAATTGGATAACTACAAACATGGCTAAGATGATCATGATCCGCGTAAACAGACTTGGACGTTGCGGATGACTACTAAGATATTGACTATTATTCATCATTTCGTTTCTTGTCCTCCTCATTCAAAGCTCGTAGTTTTTCTTGTGCCACAATATATGTAATCACAACTGATGCAATTAAAAAACCAATAATCCACACCACAATCAACCAAATTCCTGAAAAAACGTTTAAATAAGTTAAGACGCCAATAATAATAAACATCACTGCTGGAATTAAAATAATTGGATAGATAATTTCTTTTTTCATTAATTACTCCTTAAATTATATTTGAAATTATAACACGAATTATCTTAACTGTTGACATTAATATATTCACTTGTTATATTATAAAAGAAATCAATACTATATTGAATATAATATGACAGGAGGAATAATCATGAGTATTTCGATAACTACAGAACTACTAGATGGTTGTGTACTAGCCCTATTGAGTAAAGAAGATTACTATGGATATACTTTAACTCAGCGAGTCCAAGAATTTTCACCAGTCTCTGAATCAACTATGTACCCAGTCCTCAGACGTTTGAAAAAAGATAATTGGTTGGAAACATATGATGAAGCCTACCAAGGACGTAATCGTCGCTACTACAAAATAACTGATACTGGATTAGATCGTTTAATTGAAATTAAAAGTGATTGGCATGAATATAAGCAAACATTGGATAATGTTTTAGGGGGAGAAAAATAATGGAAAACACTAAATATATTGAGGAGTTAACAGGTTACTTATCGAACTTAACGGCTGATGAACAAGCTGACGTAATCGACTTTTATAACGAGTACATTCTTGATGCTAACTTAACCACGGATGAAGATATTATGGCTCAACTTGGAAATCCTAAGCAATTATCTCGTAAAATTTTAGCCGACTATTCAATCAAAGCTACTAATGATGAAACTGCTGGTACTCCACACTACGAACCAAAACCTAAAAAGAATATTCGC
Source organism: Paucilactobacillus oligofermentans DSM 15707 = LMG 22743 (assembly GCF_001434315.1). GTDB lineage: Bacteria > Bacillota > Bacilli > Lactobacillales > Lactobacillaceae > Paucilactobacillus > Paucilactobacillus oligofermentans. Next base: position 124,403 of record NZ_AZFE01000030.1, read on the forward strand.
ATGATTTGGCTAGTTATTTTAGCCATCTTCGCAGCCCCAATTGCCTTACCACTCGCAATTGCAATTATCGGTGTAATCAGCGGATTATTAGTTGTAATTTTTGCAGTTGTTGCTTCAGTTTTCATTATTATCATTTCTTTCTTCGCAGCTGGAATTGCAGCCGTTGTGGCCGGATTATCAATTTGGTCCCAATCAGTTGCCACCGCAGGATTATTCATTGGTAGTGGTTTAACAATCTTTGGTTTATCTCTAATCGCCTTACCAATTAGTTACCTAGTCGTCAAAGTTCTGATTCAAATGACTGCTAACTTCTCAAAATTTCTTTATAATCGCTTCGTTACTTCAAAAAATACCACGAAGGAGGCTAAATAATCATGAAAAAGTTTATTAAATTATTAGCCATCTCCAGCGTTGTTTTGGGATTGTCCGGACTTATGTTTGGGATTATGACATTGGGCCATGCTTTAGTCTTAACTATTGCTGGTACCATTTTACTAATTTTAGAAGTTGGTGGTTTAACGATTACCTGCTTAATATTTGATAGTATCGTTACCTTATTATCATTATTCAACATCCTCATTTACAAACTATTCGTGCATGAACATAAAACCCCACAGGAGGCCAAATAATTATGAAAAAGACTATTATAATTGGTGTAATAATCACAATTATCGGTTCAATTATCGCCTTCGTTGGTCTATCTAATGGAGCTTCAACTAGTTTAATTTGGAACAACGGACTAAAAATTAACAAAACTGTTCATACTACTAAAACTGTCTCTGACTTTAAAAATATTCAACTAGATTCTAGTGGCTATGAAGTTGAAATTAAATCGGGTACTAATTACTCAGTTGAAGTCAAAGGATCTAAAGAAAACCGGCCAAAAATTTCAGTTAAGAATGATACCTTAACCGTAACTTCATCAGACAACAGCTCAAGTAGTTTTGGCTTTAATACATCTGATAATAAAATCATTATTACCGTTCCTAATGGTACCAACCTTGAAAATATTACTGGTACATCAAGTTATAACGAGCTTGAAATTAATAACATTACGACTAATAATATCGATTTAGATAATGCTGGATCACTTGAAGCTAACAATTTAACCGTTAAAGCCGGTGGCCGCATCAATAGTACTAATACTGGTATAGATTTTGAAAACTCAAACCTTACTAACGTCACGATTAAAAATGATAATGGTTCCTTATCGTTTGAAAATGGTTCCTTAACTGGTGGTAGTGTTGTAAATAAAAATGGTTCTTTAGAATTCGAAGATACTCATTTCTTACAAACTGTTACCCTAAATGATGATAATGGTACAATTGAAATTGATAATCCAACTACTGATGGCTATCAATTATCATCAACTAATGGCTCAATCAAATTATTTGATAAAAATGAGACGACCTCACTAAATCAAAACGAAACTGCCACTAACAAAATTATTGCTACTACTAACAATGGCACAATTGAAATTTCAAACTAAAACTAAACGAGATCAAAAACATAATTTGTTTTTGATCTCGTTTTAATTTGCTTAACTATTCGGTTCATTAAAAACTTCTCTTAAAATCGACTGACTATTGTGTGCCTGCATCCCCTTAACTCGAATATAATCAATGTCAGCTAATAAGATTGGGCGCTCCCATAATGATGATAAGTCTTCAAAATTTAAATAATGAAGCGTTAATTTAATCGGCGTTAACTCGGTCACCAATCCATCAAAATCATCTTGATCTTTAAATTCCTTAGTTCCAATTACAACTGGTTCTTTTACCGCAAATGCTTCAGTCAATAATTGAACAAGAATCGGTTGCAACCCGTACTTGGCATTAGACAGATATTTTTCTAACTCCCAAATATCATAATATCCATATTGACGCGCATTTTCTTCTCGAATTCTGACATTCATCAAATAATCATTATCTCGTTTTACATCATGAATACTTGATAATCTAACCGCGTTTAGTCCATTAATTTTACTATCCGTATCTAATCCTAATACCAAGACAAATACGCTATCGATTGCAACAATGTACCCAACCGTAAAAGTGTCATCAGACTTGAAATTGTATATAGCAACTAATTCGTTATTTTGCTTTGCTAAAATTAATTCCTGCTTTAATTCATTATTCATTAATTAATTCACTTTCCTGTCTCGTCTGCTTTTGGCATTACATTTTAATATGTTATATTTATTATACATTAAAATACAATCCCACCGGAGGACTCATATGCTTTCTGAATTTAAAAATTTTATTTTACGCGGTAACGTTTTAGACTTGGCCGTTGGAGTTATTATTGGTTCTGCTTTTACTGCCGTCGTTAAATCCTTTACCAATAACTTAATTAGTCCTTTATTAGGGATTTTCTTAGGTAAAGTCGATTTTTCAAAAATTGTACTAACTGTTGGATCAGCTCAATTTAAAGTTGGGATGTTTGTTAATGACATCATCAACTTTATCATTATTGCGTTTGTTATTTTCATTATTATCAAAGCAGTCAATAAAATTGTTAAAAAACAAGATGCTGCGGTTATTCCATCTAAAGAAGAAGAATATTTAAAAGACATTCGTGATTTATTAGAAAAGCAGGCTAAATAACTCATCACATTGATACCTAATTGTAATAATTACGTTTATCCTATTTGAATAGCTTTTTGCTATATACAAATCAATCATAGCTATGTTTTATTATCGACGAAAATGTAGTAAGCTTTTATTCGTTGAGTTTTTTATTCTAAAGTAAAGAAGGACCATTATGGTGATTATAACAGCAGGTATGATTGGTGTCGGTAAAACTACCTTAACCGGACAAATTGCCGAACATTTAGGTACAAAAGCATTTTTTGAACCCGTTGGTGAGAACCCCGTTCTCCCACTTTATTACAAAGATCCTAAGCAATACGGATTTTTACTTCAGATTTTCTTTTTAAACAAACGTTTTTCAATGATTAAAAATGCCCTTGCTGATGACAACAACGTGCTCGATCGTTCCATCTATGAAGATGCATTATTTACTAAAGAAAACAACGCTGAGGGTAATATATCAGATACTGAGCTTGGTGTTTATCTTAACCTTTTAGATAACATGATGGATGACCTTCAACGTCTTCCTAAAAAAGCTCCCGATTTGTTAGTTTATGCTGAAACTGATTTTGAAACGATTCTCTATCGTATTAAAAAACGGGGACGTGATTACGAACAATTCGATAATAATCCTGAACTTGAATCTTATTATCTTAAAATGTGGACTGCCTACAAAGCTTGGTTTGATGACTATGATGTCAGCCCTAAAATCAAAATTGATCTTCAAAAGTATGACCTTGAAGATCCCCAAAACGTAGAACTCGTTCTTGGACAAATTGATAATGCTTTAACTACATTACGTTAATTATAATTGCCAATTGTCATTTCCTGACAGTTGGCTTTTTTAATACCATGATTATGACACCAATAATGATGATAATTATCATCACTACATAAATAGTACTTGGTTCAGTTTTTGATTTATGATTAATTACTTTAGACTGACGATTTTTAACTGGCGCATACTGTAATTTTAATCTGGGCAATGCAATTGGCTTTACCTTTGAACAAACTGCTTGCCGATCATATTTGTCTAATTGGTATGTTTCAATAATTTGATTTAATTTCCGATCATATTGTGTATCAGTCGCATAAGTTCCTGTAAGCTTACGTGTTACTTCATGATAATCACCACATAATCCTCGTTTAGCCGCCGAGAACAATGGTTGATTCATAACTTCCGCATAATCATTTAACGATTCAAAATAGGAGTTATATTGCCTAAAATCATCATTAATATAACTTAAATTACCAAAACCATCATCTTCTTGCGTTTTCATTTGAATTGACTTGCCTTTATAGCCACCTTTTACTCCAAAAAGATTATATACGTGGGGTCTTGCCAAATCGCTCGTCCCCCAAGAACTTTCTAAAGCGGCTTGTGCAATCATTACTGAAGCATATAGGTCATTTTTTTGTGCAATACTAACTGCATCAACCGCTATCAATTCAATAAATGCCTGGTGACTTGGGATCATTGGTCCAAGCGGCAATGGTGGCAATGTAATTACCGGTACAGAGTCCTCCGTAGTTTTTATTTCTTTTAGCGGTTCCACATTCTCTTCTTCCCGACTTTGATTTGAAAAACTAACTATCCCTGTTGGTTGATCCTCTTTAGTTTCATTAAATGGCTGACTACTTTCAGTCTGATTTGTATGCCTGCTTTCTGAAGAGCTAATACTTTTAGATTCATCATGTTCTAATTGATAAATTTCATTAGTTAACTGAAATCCTTTTTGATAACCTACCTGAAAAATTTCACTTTGTTTACTTACATTTTTAATTTTATTTTTATACCCATTTATCCGGCCATTCTTCATTCCTTTTTGATATTCATTCTTTAATTGATTATATCCGTCCATATATAATTGATAATCTTGTTTACTTTTAAAATCATCTAGTTTACTTAAATGACCATCCATAATATCATCAATCACTTGTTCATGTATCAATTGATTAGTGAATGAAGCGGTACTCGATTCAATTTGGCTAGCTTCAGAAACTGCACTAGTGACTTCATCTTTGGTTTCAGAACTCGCATAAACTAACTGACTAGTTATGTTAATAATTGAAATAATAATCACCATTACTAATAATATTTTTCGATATTTCATTACTTCACCCCTAATAAATACTGCCATTTATTAAGTACGAAATAATTTAACGATTTATTTTTAAAACAAAAAAGGAATCATCTTGCGATGATTCCTTCAAATTATTAATTATTATATTTCAGGATAAGTTGTCTTTTGTAAATCAACTGGTTTATTATCTTCATCAGTTTTTACGACGATTACATCACAAGGTGCTTCCTTGATTACATAAGCAGCCGTCGAACCAACGAGCATCCGTCCGATAAAGTTAAGTCCCGTTGCTCCCACAACAATCAAATCAATATCATTATCTCGTGGGTAATCACTACCCAGTTCAACTTTAGCATTACCAATTTTAACGTCAATATTAACGTCTTTAACGCCAGCATCCATCGCAGTTTGTTTATATGTTGCTAATTTCTTTTTCATTTCAGAAACCGAAGTATCATAGACACTTCTATCAATAAATCCATATCCAACCGTACTGGTATTCGGAAATCTTTCCCCATTAATGACACTTAATAATGATAACGTGGCATCATTTTGAGTAGTAATCGTCACGGCTTTATTAAACGCCATCTCAGATTGTTCAGATCCATCAATTCCAACTAATACATTTGTATATTTTTTCATAAACGTCACCTCCATAAGATTTGGCTACATACTAACAATTATTATTTCCTAATTAAATTGTATCAGAATTATAATCTTAATGGTAATGATATGGTCATTTAGTCCGTAATTAGCTTATTAATCGCAGCCATATAAATAGCCATTGCTTTAATTAAATCATTAACTGGTTGAAATTCATTAGCCTGATGCATCGTATCAAGCGTCGTTGGAAATAGTGCACCAAAAGCCACGCCGCGGTCCATCATTCGGCCATAAGTTCCACCACCGACTACTTCTGGTTGTGAATCATAATCGCCGGTAACTTCTTGATAAGCATCCATTAGTGAAACAACCAATGGATCATCAGCAGGTACAAAATGTGGTTCCATACCTTCTAATTGATATACAAATGCATTTATCTTATCAGTTATTTTTGAAATACCTGCTTGAATTTCATTAGGCGTAATCCCTTGAGGATAGCGGAAATTCAAATCAATTTGACCACCATTAGTGGCTTTAAAGTTCATTAACCCCACGTTCATGGTTAAATCACCCATTAAATCATCGGTAAAAGCCAAATCAAATTTTTCCATTCTCGAATCAAGATGTAAGTATAAGGCAATAAATTTAAGAAAATCGCCTGCTTCACCTGTGATATCTTGATGTTTTAAGAAATTAGCTAAATAGGTTCCCGCATTATCCCCATTTTTAGGTTCCATTCCATGCGCTGCTTTACCTACAAAACTGATGGTATATTGATTTTTAACTTGCGTAATCTTACCAGTAACTGGTGTTTGCGCAAGGTATTCATCTAATGATTGAGTTAATTGGGTTAATTCAGCCCCTTCAATCACAGCCTCAGCTTCTCGAGGAACCATGTTTGTCCGTAAACCAGAATCAAATGAAATTAACTTAACTCGTCCTTCATTAGAACCATTAAAATCAACTTTCATTGAGAAGTTTCCCTTTTCACCATTAATTAATGGGAAACTAGCATCCGGAGAAAAGCCCAATGTTGGGGCTGGTTCAACTTCAAAGTAACGTTTCATCCCCGTCCAATTGCTTTCTTCATCGGTACCGACAATAAAGCGAACCTTCTTATTAGGAACTACATTCATATCTTTTAAAGTTTTCATGGCGTAGTATGCGGCCATTCCTGGCCCTTTATCATCAGATGCTCCACGACCATAGATATTACCGTTTTTAATTACTGGTTCAAATGGATCAGTATCCCAACCATTTCCGGCAGGCATTACATCAACATGCGCCAAAATAGCAAGGGTTTCATCACCTTCACCCCATTGTACGTAACCGACTATATTGTCAATGTTCTTAACTTTAAATCCATCTTGTTGCGCCATTTCTAGAAATACTTTTAATGCCGTTGCTGGCTCTGGACCGAGTGGAAATTCTTCTGTCGCGTTACTATCATCGCGTACACTTGCGATTCTCATCATTGTGGTGAGATCATTTAAATATTCTTCTTGTTGTTCTTGGGCTTTGGCTTGCCAATCGATCATCTCTAAAATATCCTCCAATTGCTTAAAAAACTTATTTATAGTGTAACATATTTTACGATTTCTTTAATTAAATTTAGCATTTAACTCAAAAATGCTATAATTAAGGAAACTAATAAGGACTGAATAACAATGTTGACTTTAACTGAAGAGATTCTGACAAAAACAATTCGTGTACGTCCAAATGATAGTTATAAAGGAACTTTTGGTCGCGTCGTCTTAGTTGGTGGTAATGCTAACTATGGTGGTGCCATCATTATGGCCTCTACAGCCGCTGTTTATGCTGGGGCTGGTTTAGTCACTACTGGAACTGATACTAACAATTTAAGTAGTTTACATGCTAGCTTGCCAGAAGCCATGTTCGTTAACTACTATGATAAAGTTAAATTAAGCCACTTGGTATCATATGCAACCACCGTCGTAATTGGACCTGGGTTAGGTGACGATTTTCATAGTCAAGAAGTCTTAGCCTCTGTGTTAGCTAACATTAATCAATCACAAAGTGTCATTATTGATGGCTCAGCAATCAGCCTTTTGGCAGCAAACCCATTGGATATTCCAGATACTAACCTAATCTTTACCCCGCATGAAATGGAATGGCAACGGCTATCTGGTATCAAAATTAGTGACCAGACATCTGATGCAAACCAACTAGTCCAACAACAATTAAATGCAACGGTTGTGTTAAAAAAACACCATACCGAAATTTACACCGGTAAAAATATCTATCAACTTCCAATTGGAACTCCTGCCCAAGCTACTGGCGGTATGGGTGATACTCTTGCGGGGATGATTGGTGGCTTCACGGCTCAATTTGATAATCAAGAAAATGCTGTTTTAGCAGCCGTATACGCTCACAGTGCGATTGCTGATGAACTGGCACGATCACAATATGTGGTGTTACCACATCAAATTAGTCATGCCCTCCCGATGTTTATGAAACGATATGCAAATTAAAAATAGCGGTCCAGATAAATTTTATCTGGGTCGCTATTTTATTTTCTTAACATTTCAATTTCTTCAGTTGTTAACTCACGATATTGCCCTGGTTGTAAGTTATCATCGCTAATACCTGCAAATGATTGCCGGTGTAACTTCACTACTTTTTCACCTAGTGCACCAAACATCCGCTTAACTTCATGATATTTTCCTTCATGCAACGTTAACTCAATAATTGATTCAGTCTGACTTTCCAGTAACTTTACATCATCTGCAACTGCAGTCGTTCCGTCTTTTAATTCAATTCCATTTCGTAATTGATCTAAATCGGCTTCAGAAACCTTACCAGTCACCGTCGCAATATATGTCTTGCGTGTTTTACTCTTAGGGGAAGCTAAACGATGACCTAATTTACCGTCCATCGTTATAATCAACATTCCAGTTGTATCTTTATCTAATCGACCAATTGGAAATAAATCCTTCCTAAAATCATCGGGCGAAAATAAATCCATCACGGTCTTTTCCTTATTATCACTAGTTGCAGTGATAATGCCGGCAGGCTTATTTAATAAATAACAATACTCAGCTTGGTATTGAATTAATTTCTCGTCAACCATAACTTGATGCTTCTCTGGATTAACATTAAAGCCAAATTTTTTAGCTACATCCCCATCAATCATTACGCGATTATGCTTAATTAATTCATGAACTTCACTTCGAGATCCTACTTGTTGTTCACTTAAATATTTATCAAGTCTCATTCATATCTCCTATTTAATATGCAATTTACGACGCACACCAGCAATTCTTGGCCCTAACAGCATATCTGCTAATCTAGATTTTAAAACCAAATATACATAAACTAATCCACCACCTGCAACTGCTGGAACGAGGACAAGCATTGCAGTTAAACGACCACTTGGATCAATCACTAAATATAATCCCATTACGATTAATTTAGCTACCACATACGTAATAATCGAATATAACAAAATTTGATTAGTTGTTTTAGTCATTTTTTTAAATGGAATTTTGAATTCTTTATTCAGTGAATGAATAATCAAATAACTCGTCACTGCCATCCCAATTCCAGTTGCCATTAATGGTCCAATAGTTTTAAAGATCATAATCATTGGATACTGCAAAACTAGTTTAACAACAATTCCAATTCCTAATAGTTTTAGCGTTTTAATATTTTCTGATACACCCTGCATAATTGCAGATGCAATCGTAAATAGACCAATAAAGATGGCAACAAAGGCGGATAATTCCAAAATTGTTGAACCACTATCATTAAATCGATAGAACACCGTATAGATTGGCGTTGAAACCGCAGCTAATCCTAATGCCGATGGAATCATTACAAAATAAAATAGCATTAATGCGTTCGCAATTTGTTTCCGAATATCATTATTATCTTTACGTGCTCTAGCTGCTGATAATAACGGAATCACAGCTTCTGACATTGCTGATGCCAAAGAGATCACAATCATAATTAGTTTGTTAGCATTGAATGAAAATAGTGCCCACAATTGATTTAACTGCCAAATTGAATAATGTCCTACACGACCCATTGCATCAAAAAAGGTATATTGATCAATTAATTGAAAGATAACGGTTCCCGAACTAACAATAATAAATGGAATTGCCTGAATTACGATGTCTTTGATTAAAGTCCAAGATGAAATGACTAATTTATTATCACTGTTATCTCTTAGTTCATTCATTTGATTTCGATTACGTACCCAATAAAAACCGAGAATCAAAATTCCACCAATTGCCCCAATAAATGCTGCAAAGGTTGAATGAACCACTGCCGTTTTCCAACTACCATGCATAATTTTCATAATAACAAAAGTGCTTGCTAGCATATAAATCACACGGAAAACTTGTTCTAAAAATTGTGAAATCGCAGATGGTGCCATTTGATGATAGCCCTGAAATAGTCCACGACTTAAGCTCATCCCTGGAATAACTAATACTGCTACTGCGAGTGAGCGAAGCACTGGAATCACATTAGGATCCCCACCATCAAATAGTGGCGCTCCAAAGAATAAGATAATCGCCGATAACAACCCGGTAAATGCCGAAACAAACATTCCGTGTTTATACAGGCGACGACCAACCCCATATTCATTTAATTCATTGTAATGCGACACTAATTTGGAAACGGCCGCCGGAATCCCTGCCGTTGCAGCCATTAAAAATAAGCTATAGACATTATATCCTTTACTAAATAAAGCATTTGCTTGATCGCTATATGCTCCTAACCATGTTACCCATGGAATTATATAGATGGCACCCAGAATGCGCGAAAAGATACTTCCAGCCGTCATCCAAACTGAGCCTTGGACCATTTGCTGTTGAGCATCAAGATTACCTGATAAATTTAATTTCCCGCCATTTTCGCGCAATATATTAGTACCCACTTCCTTTTGTTTCAATCCTTACTATTCTATCGTTGAAACGTACCGTGTGCAATCGAATTTTTACTAAGATTTAATAAAACTTTAAACCAATTCTCAATAATCTAACAATCACTACAAAAAAATAGAACCTTAACGGGTTCTATTTTCTATAATGAACTTATTTAAATAACGATATTAACGATTTTACCAGGGATCACAATTAATTTACGGATATCTTTTCCATCAATTGTTTCTTGTACCTTTTCGTTAGCTAAAGCCAGTTTTTTAATTTCCTCTTTACCTAAATCCTTGCTAACTTTGAGATGGCCTTTAACTTTACCATTAATTTGAATAACCATTTCAACTTCATCTTCAACCAATTTTGATTCATCAAAAGTTGGCCATGTTTGATAGGCAATGGTATCACTAATCTTAAAGAAGCTCCAAAGTTCTTCTGACACATGCGGCATAATTGGCGAAATCATTTTAACCAATCCTTGCATATATTCAACTGGTAACTTATCAGCTTTATAGGCTTCGTTAACAAAGACCATCAATTGTGAAATTCCAGTATTGAAATGCATCCGATCAAAGTCATCAGTAACCTTCTTAACGGTTTGATTATAGATTTTATCCAACTTACCATCATTATCACTAGTTACTTCGTCTCTTAACTTGCCATCTTCATCAACCATTAAACGCCAAATTCGTTGAATCCATTTGTAACTACCATGTAATCCTTTTTCGCCCCAAGGAACAGATTCTTCAAGTGGCCCCATAAACATTTCATAGAGACGAAGTGTATCTGCACCATATTGGTTAACGATATCATCGGGATTAACTACATTACCTTTAGACTTCGACATTTTTTCATGGTTCTCACCTAAAATCATACCTTGATTAACTAATTTTTGGAATGGTTCTTTGGTTGGTACCACGCCTAAATCATAAAGTACCTTGTGCCAGAAACGAGCATATAGTAAATGTAGCACTGCATGTTCAGCTCCTCCAACATATAAGTCTACTGGTGACCAATATTTAAGGGCTTCTTGACTGGCTAATTCCATATCATTATCTGGATCAGTATAACGTAACCAGTACCATGATGAACCAGCCCATTGTGGCATTGTGTTGGTTTCACGTTTTCCTTTGCGGCCATTTTCATCAACTACATTGACCCAATCGTCAATATTAGCTAATGGACTTTCACCAGTTCCTGATGGTTCGAGATCATTGGTATCTGGTAACTGCAATGGTAATTCATTTTCTGGAACTAATGTGGTTTCACCGTCTTCCCAATGAATTACAGGAATTGGTTCACCCCAATAACGTTGACGAGAGAAAATCCAATCACGTAAGCGATAATTAACTTTCTTCTCACCAGCTTGATGTTCTTCTAACCAAACAATCATTTCACTAATTGCTTCAGCTTTTTGTTCTCCATCCAAGAAGTCAGAGTTGATATGTGCGCCATCACCAATATATGGTGCTTCTTCAACATTTCCACCTTCAATTACAGGTTTAATGTTTAGACCAAATTTCTTAGCAAATTCCCAATCACGTTCATCATGGGCAGGGACTGCCATAATTGCTCCGGTACCATATGAAGCTAATACATAATCACCAATCCAGATTGGTAGTTTTTCGCCATTAACTGGATTAATTCCGTATGCTCCAGTGAACACACCAGACTTATCTTTATTTAAATCAGTTCGCTCTAAATCAGAACGACGAGAAACTTCATCTTGATATTTCTTAATTGAATCGGCTTGATCAGCAATCGTAATTTGCTCAACTAATTCGTGTTCTGGAGCTAAAACAATATAAGCAGCACCAAATAAAGTATCCGGACGAGTTGTAAAGACTTCTACCTTAGCATCTTCATGCCCGTCAACGTTGAAGAACACACTGGCTCCAGTTGAACGTCCAACCCAATTACGTTGTTGTTCTTTAATACTTTCAGGCCAATCTAAATCATCTAAGTCATCAACTAAACGATCGGCATATTCCGTAATTTTTAGAACCCACTGACGCATTGGCTTCCGATAAACTGGATAGCCACCCCGTTCTGTCTTACCATCAATAACTTCTTCATTAGCAACTACTGTTCCACCCATAAAATCAGGTGCCCAGTTAACCATAATTTTATCTTCATAAGCGAGGCCTTTTTTGTAAAGTTGTTCAAAAATCCATTGCGTCCACTTATAAAATTTAGGATCAGTCGTATTAACTTCACGATCCCAATCATATGAAAAACCAAGTGACTGAATTTGCTTTTTAAAAACTTGAATATTTTTGTTGGTAAAATCTTTAGGATTATTTCCGGTCTTTAATGCGTATTGTTCTGCAGGCAAACCAAATGCATCCCATCCCATTGGATGAAGCACATTGAATCCTTGCATCCGATGCATCCGTGATACTGCATCAGTAGCCGTATAGCCTTCAGGATGACCCACATGTAATCCTTGCCCAGATGGATAAGGAAACATATCTAGCGCATAATATTTTGGCTTACTAGTATCTAAGATTGCCTTAAAAGTTTTATTGTCTTGCCAATATTTTTGCCATTTATTTTCAATTGCAGTATGTTCGTATGCCATATTATTATCTTCTTTCCTAAAAATATTATGTGTTTTGTTGTTGAAAATAAAAAATCCCATAGGAAAAATTCCTATAGGACGAATAAACTCCGCGGTACCACCCATTTTCTACATCACTGTAGCGCTTATCTTTCGTAACGCGAAATCACGTTTTTGCCTACTAACTTCAGCAAAAATTTTTAAAGGCGAGTTCAAAAACTAACAAATCTATGTTCACACAACCACATAGTCTCTTAAAGATATCAGTAATTTACTATTCCTTTTCAACAATCAAATATTGGTATAATACTATCAAAGGATCACATGATTTGCAAGGTACACTCTGTGGTAAACTGTATCTATTAAACAAACAAGGATGATAAATATGATTACCCAAAGAATTAGTAAGCTTCAAGCTTCATTATTTGTAATTGCCTTTTTAATTTTCACTTCATTAATGGCTGGTATCAGTCTGCATGCCCAATGGATTCACATTTTCGATCAAACAATTATTAATTTCATTCGTCAATTTTCACCATCAAAAACTGCTTTTTTTAAAGCCTATACCGTCTTTTTTAATACCTTACCAATTATGTTAGTTGTAGTGGTTGGCGTTGCAGTTTTATTTCTATACAAATTTTATCGGATTGGCTTTTTCTTTTTACTAATTCCACTTGTTGGTTCCGTCATTAATGTTGGTATTAAAGATATTATTGATCGTTCCCGGCCACAGGTTAACCAACTAATTCATTATGGTGGTTATAGTTTTCCAAGTGGTCATTCAACAATTGCCGCTCTAGTTTTTGGCTCAATCATCTTATTAGTTCAACGACTTTCACTACCACGTTATATTAAATGGATTTTAATTTTCATCTTATTATTTGCTATTTTACTCGTCGGAATTTCAAGAATTTATATTGGCGTTCATTACCCAAGTGATGTCTTAGCTGGCTTCTGCTTGGGCTTTATGGTCATTACTTTAGGACAATTTATCTTTAAAATAAAGAAGGCATAAATATGAAATTATCTCCTGCATTACAATATAGTCATGACTTACTAAAACAAGTGGTTACCCCCGGTGACACGGTTATTGATGCCACCGTTGGCAATGGCCATGATACCTTGTTATTAGCTCAACTAGTTGGTAAAGGTGGCCATGTTTTAGGCTTTGATATTCAAACTAGTGCAATTAAAGCTACCACTACCAGACTGGAAGCCGAACATTTAAATAATGTTTCCTTGCATCTAACTGGTCATCAAAATGTTGATCAGTACCTAAATGAACCGCTAGCAGCTGCTATCTTTAATTTAGGCTATCTTCCAAGTGGCGATAAATCAATTATCACTACCGGTAATACTACTATCGAAGCGGTTGAAAAAATGCTCCCCAACTTGAAACCTAACGGGATTATCTGTTTAGTCATTTATTATGGCCATCCAGGTGGTGATAATGAACGCGCAGCCGTTGAAAAATTTACAGCAACCTTACCCCAACAAAATTTCAATGTACTCGAATATCAATTCATTAATCAAGTTAATACCCCACCTAAATTAATCGTCATTCAAAAGCGTTAAAAAGCCACTGACATAATTGTCAGTGGCTTTTTATCTGTAGTTATAACTAAAACTACACGTATTTTTATTAAGCTAGTTCTTTTTTTAATGCTTCGACTTTATCAAGATGTTCCCATGGTAAATCGATATCTGTCCGACCAAAATGACCATAAGCAGCCGTTTTCTTATAGATTGGACGTTGTAAATCAAGCATTTCAATAATCCCTTGTGGGCGTAAATCGAAATTATTTCGAATTGCATCAGTTAACGCATTATTTGAAACTAATCCAGTCCCAAATGTATCGACAGAAACTGATACTGGTTGAGCCACACCAATTGCATAAGCTAGTTGAACTTCAACTGTCTTAGCAAAACCAGCAGCTACAATATTCTTGGCAATGTAACGAGCAGCATAACTAGCAGAACGATCAACCTTCGTTGCATCCTTACCAGAAAAGGCTCCACCACCATGATGAGCAGCGCCCCCATACGTATCAACAATAACTTTACGACCAGTTAATCCAGCATCCCCTTGAGGGCCACCAATAACAAATCGACCAGTTGGATTAATGTAATATCTTGTCTGATCATCCAACAACTCTGCTGGAATTACATTCTTAATTACTTTTTCAATCACATCTTTACGAATTTGTTCTAATGTCACTTGATCATCATGTTGCGTACTCAAAACAACTGTATCAATCCGTTCTGGAACATTGTTGTCATCATATTCAACGGTTACTTCAGCTTTAGCATCAGGACGAAGATAACTCAATTCACCTGAATGACGAAGACTGGCAATTCGTTGCATTAATTTATGACTCAAAGCTAATGCTAACGGCATTAATTCAGGTGTTTCATCAGTTGCATAACCAAACATTAGACCTTGATCACCGGCACCAATTTGATCTAATGGATCAACTTCACCATCACGCTTTTCAAGAGCTTCATCAACTCCTTGCGCGATATCTGGTGATTGTTCATCTAATGCAACTAATACAGCACAAGTGTCACCATCAAACCCAATTTTAGAATCGTTATAACCGATACTTTTAATTGTTTCACGAACAACACTTTGAATATCAACATATGCAGTTGTTGATACTTCACCAAAAACTAACACCAATCCGGTAGTAACTGATGTTTCGCACGCTACACGTGCATGTGGATCTTGTTCTAACATGGCATCCAAAATTGCATCACTAATTTGATCAGCAATTTTATCTGGATGTCCTTCTGAGACAGACTCAGATGTAAATAAATGTCGTTCTGACATAAAAAATTCCCCCTATTTGCGGTTTGAAATTCAAAATAAATGAATCTCTAATTGCGGTTACAAGGCATCTTCACAGGCGTGAATCCTATCGGGAATGGACTTATAACTTTACAATCCTAACATAAACTTAACCCGAGAATCAATTTAATTTAACGTTAATAATCATTAATATAATTGACGTAGTGAAGATTATTAATTACCATATAAAGAATAAATAAATTATTTACGAGGTGTAACTTGCTTACTCAACTTCTATCTAGATGGCGTGAAATCAATTGGAAAATGTTAGTTGTTTCCACCGTAATTCAGTTAGCTATCTGGTTCTATATTCCCATTCAATACACAAAAAATATATCAACCGCTACCTTTGAGTTCAATTTATGGATAGTTGGTGCTTATGCAGCCATGATTGCAATTTCATCATTTCTGATATTCAGTTCAAATTTCAAATCACCCTTTGCAATGATCTCAATTTTAGCTAGTTTTATTCTCGCTTTCTCCGGAATTATTAAAGGAAATCTCACACTACTCTTGCTCTTGCTATTATTACCAATTTTCCTATTAATTGTTCAAATTGGCTATGCCCAATTAAAAAATGAATACGGTCTAATTATTTATAGCTTACTGGTTACGATTAGTGTCCCAGCAACAATTGCCTTTATGTCGGCCCACTTTTTATCATGGACCTTCATTAAAACTTTAATTCCGTTATTTTGGTTATCAATGCTGTTTCTCACGCCAGTATTTATTGAAAAAAGTAGTCGCTTGTTTTCGATTACTAATACAATCAGTGCCGTTATTTTTATTATTTTGATGTTAACTCAATCGGTTTCAATCCAAACTATCATCGCAATCATAATAGCAATTATCGGTTGGTTTGGAATGCATAACTTCCCCAACATGAAGCATAAATACGTTTCATACAGCTTATTAGAACTAATCATTATCTTACTAATTTATTAAACAACCTTAGACTAATCTAAGGTTGTTTTTTATACTCTGGCATCAACCATACCAATCGCTAACATAAACGAATAAATCGTCACCGGACCAACTAACCGGAAACCATCTTGATGCATTTGATTAGCAATTATCATTGATCGTCGCGTTTTTGATGGTAATTTTTCATTTTTATTAACCAAAATTTTGCTCGCTTTATAGTCAACAAAACCCCAAAGATAATTATTAAAGGTTAATCCATTGGCTTTCATCGCCATAATAATTTGTGCATTATTAATCGTCGCTTCCAATTTCAATTTATTTCGAATTATTGCCGGATTAATCAACATTAATTCAATATGGGTTGCTGTCATTCTTGCTACTTTATCAATTTGATAATCACTAAAATAATGACGAAAGCCTTCACGTTTATTTAAAACTACTTGTCGGTTTAATCCAATTTGATAAGATTGCATACAAAGCATTTCAAATAGCTTTTGATCATCATGCTCTTCAAAACCCCATTCATTATCATAATAATTTTTCAATAACATTGTTTGTTCAGCCCACTCAGGTCTATTAACCACTATAACTGCCTCCTTTAGTTCGATAGATTTAGCTACGTTAAAAAGGAGGTAATTCATTTAAATGAGTTTAATTATTTAGTTGTATAATACAATTAAATTTCAAATAAAAAAGCCGATTTTCATCGACTTTCCTTATCTTAAGCATGTTGTTTATCTTTATTCTTTTTTACAAAATAGAGCAAGAAGAACCAGACAACTGATAGTATCAGTGCAATCAATGTTTCCTGTTTAAAGCAAAGTATCACGGACACTGCTGCCAAGAATACAAGAATTAAGTAGTCACTAATTGGCGCAAATGGTGTCTTAAATTCAGATTCTTGTCCCTTTTTAGTTTTCTTAAACTTCAAATGAGTTAAAATTATTATTCCCCAAATGAAGATAAAACAGGTTGTCGCAACCGTTGAAACTAAAGTAAACACCTGACTAGGAATTAAATAATTCAATGCAACCGAAATTGCAATAATAATACATGATACATATAATGCATTGGCTGGTACATGGTGCTTAGATAATTTACTAATTTTACGAATTTTTTTATTTTTTGATGAAGCAGTTAATTCAGCTAACATTCGTCCAGTTGTGTACAACGAGCTATTGCAAGCTGAAGCAGCAGCCGTAATCACAACAAAATTAATCACACTGGCCGCTGCAGTAATCCCAATATCTTTAAAGACCATTACAAACGGACTTTGAGATGCCTGAAGTTGATTCCAAGGATAAATACACATAATAATAAATAGTGCACCCACATAAAAGATAATAATTCTAATTGGAATATCATTAATTGCTTTAGGTAATACCTTCTTGGGATCTTGAGTTTCTGCAGCTGTCATTCCAACCATTTCAATTCCGATAAAACTAAAAATTACCATTTGAAACGATAGTAAAAAGCCTTTCATCCCCGTCGGGAAAAACCCACCGTGACTAACTAGATTAGTCACCGTTACATGCCCAGAAGGAGTTTTAAAGCTCACCATAATCATCACGATCCCAGCGACAATTAACCCAATAATCGCAACAATTTTGATTAATGAGAACCAAAATTCAACTTCTCCAAATGCACCAACTGTAATTAAATTAACTCCTAATAGGATAATTAAAAATACTAGTCCTGGAACCCATTGTGGTACTCCAGGTAGCCACAGTTGAACGTAGATTCCAATCGCTGTCATTTCAGCCATCGCAATTGTTACCCAACAAATCCAGTACGTCCAGCCAGTAATAAAAGCTGCTGTTTCCCCTAAATAATCACGCACAGCTTCAACAAATGAATGATAACCTAGATTAGAAAGCAATAATTCACCTAATGCCCTCATTAACAAAAAACATACCATTCCAGTTAAAATATATGCTAGGATAATTGATGGTCCCGCTAATCTAATTGATTGACCTGATCCTAAGAATAATCCCGTACCAATTGTGCCACCAATGGCAATCAATTGAACATGTCGGTTCTTTAAATTACGCGCTAGTTCTGTGGTCTCTTGTGTTTCCATTTGATCACTCACTTCTCTCATCTTAATTGTTAATTGACTTGCGCATACGAACATCAATTAAATTCATATTAAAATTATAGCTAAAAATTGCCATAAATTCCAATTATTTAGTTATAAATCATTTTTCATAAGTCAGGAGAACCCCTACCAATGCTCAAATGGATGCCCTTTATTTTTATTTTTTTAATTTTAATAATCTTTCTAATTTATATTGTTTTTAAACACCATGACTCCTTATTCCCAAAAATTACTCTAATTTGTGCCTGGATTTATGCATTATTTATTTGCCGCATTTGCTTTTCACCAATCTCATTTGGTTTTACCTCACCAAATGAAATTCATTACTTTTTATTTGATGGCATTATTTTTAACTTAGTCCCGTTTCAATCGCTAGATACTGCATTTTGGATGAATATTTTAATGACCGTTCCGGCGGGGATTTTTTATCAATTAATTATTCAACCAACCAAATTAAAAAACATGATTCTACTTGGTATTACAACCGGACTTTTCCTAGAATGCACGCAGATGATAATTAACTTTATTGTTCATCTAGGCCGTTGGGTTGAAGTTGACGACTTAATTACCAATGCCTGTGGGGTTTGGATTGGCATGTTACTTGTCTACCTTCTCTTAAAATCACCATTTAAAAAAATTGTAACTACTTTTCAGATAAACAAGTAATTTGTATCATACAAAAAGCGGTCATACCAACATTTAATTGGTATGACCGCTTTTGCTTTATTTAAAATCAATCTCTTCATACATGCTGCATAACCAGCATTTCAGCTAATTTAGGTCTTAAAATTTTCCCAGTATTATTTTTAGGGAATTCATTAATTCTAAAGACCTGCGTTGGACATTCAAACGTCGCTAAATTTTCCTTGGCATATGCAATAACTTGATTTGAAAATGTTTCTTCGTCTATTTCTGAACTACTAACAATCACAGCAGTAACTTGTTCGCCATATAAATCATCGGGTAAACCAATGACAGCTACTTCATTAACCGCCTCTAATCGTGTCAGTACGCTTTCAACTTTTGCCGGTGCTACTTTTTCACCACCACGATTAATCATTTCTTTTTGGCGACCTTTAACGAACAAGTAACCATCATCATCTACATAACCTAAATCACCCGTTTTAAACCAACCATCTTCAAATGAATCTGGTTGCGATTCAAGATAATCATTAATCACATGATCACCTCGAAGCCAAATTTCACCAATTTCAGTTGCATTTTTTTGTAACTGTCCATTAACATTAATTGCTAGCTCAGTTCCAAATGGCTTACCCGCTGATCCTATCTTAGGAGCATTAAACGGATTAATAGTTGATTGACTTGTTGTTTCTGTCATTCCATAGCCTTCTAAAATTTGAGTATTAAATTGTTTCTCAAATGATAATAGTTGGTGTTCCGGTAAAGAAAATGAAGAGGAACGCAAAAATCTTAATGCTACTTTATCTTGGCGTTCTTCATACACTACTTTAGCTTTCTCATTCATTAATAATATTGAAACAATTGTTGGCACTACCGATACCCAGGTAACTTGATTATCTGTTACTTGATTCCAAAATTTACTGGCACTAAATTTTGATGTAGTCATTATTCGGCCACCGGCATATCGCATGGAAAGGCATGACATCACCTGGGCATTAATATGAAACATTGGCATAATTACCATCGTTGTATCTAATTTAGTTAATTCATGGCTCAGATAATCATGGATGGCCGCATTATTTAATAAGCGATGTGTCAGACCCACCCGTTTTGGTTTACCGGTTGTCCCAGAAGTATTTAAGATCATTGCAAGATCATCTTCATGTGGCGTAACCACTACTAAATGTTTTCGTGACAACATCTTGGTACTTACAAATAAATTCATTTTGAGCATTGTATTTAATTCTAAATTGTCTTTAATAAAATTATTTATTTGTTCCAATGATGATACAAAACTATCTTTCATAATTAAACATGCATAGTCTTGTTCAGCAAGTTCTGCTTTAAGCTGTGCAATGGGGGTTGTAAAAGCAATTGGATGTACTACAATTCCTAACTCCCAGGCAGCCTGCATAATTGTTAAGTATGCAACTGAATTATCTAAACAAACTAGAATTTGGTCTCCACGTTGGACTTTAGCTGTCATTAAAAATGAAGCAATTTGTTTCACATCTTGTCCAAATTGATCACCTGTAAACCACTGATCAAGTTCATCATCCCTAAATAAACGTCTACTTCCTTGATCCACTAATTGGCTTGTTAATACCTCAGTTAATTTTGTCATAATCATTACCTCTTTCCTAATTGCATTTCCTTACCAACGAGTGGTTTTCGTTTACTATGAATTGTTCAGATCAGTAATTCAAACCATCAATTTACTTAATAAGTTAAACTTTTAATCCCTAACATTTTTGCTAACGATGACAGTTCTGCCGCATAATTGCCATATACAAGTGCAAAGTGAGATTCATATCCATTTTCAACAAAGTCATCAATTAAGTTTTCTACTGGCGCTTTCATTTGGACCTTACCTGAGAAGCCATTAAATTGCGCTTTCGTATCCAAGACCTTACCGTTAGCAATAATTAATTGGTAGCCATCCAGATCATAATGAACTCTTAGCATTGTCACTTCACCTGGTTTTAAAACGGCCTGTGGACTAACTGGTACTTTCCGATTAGGATGAACACTCGCTTCAACACCATATTTGGGGTTTGCTAATGAATATGCCCCATAATCGTGCCAAGTGGTCACCGTATTATCTTCCGGATCCATATTTGAAAAATCACCTAAGAATGTTGCCGCTTGAGTTGTAGTCATTTGTTGCAAGATATACATTGATAACGCACCGTGGATATCACATTCCATTGCCGTTGGTAACTTTTGATCACTTAATTGTGACCAAGCAGCTCCTGGTGCACTATGATATGTATCAAAAAAATCAGGCCAACAACGAGATGCTAAGGCACCAAGATTATCTTTTTCACTATACTGTTTCATCAAAGCTGCAAATCTGACGAATTTATACGTTTCTGGTGCATTTAAATCTAAATTATTAAAGTTAGCTTTGGCATACTCTAACTCATCATGAAATTCTGGCTCCGATAAGTGATCAGCTAATTCAAAGGCCTGATCAATTTGATAGTGAACCAAATTAGTTCCAAAAGTTTGTTTTAAATGCTTGGCATTTGAATCTGAGAAAAAGAATCCAGGCGGAAAGGTTCCCACCACACCGATATTTAAATTAGCAATATCTTGTTTAGTACTAGCTGCTTTAATAAAATCATTGATTTTTAATTCAACATTTTTTTCTGTAACGTTACCATAAATATGTTCATATTGATGCTTTTGACTGTTTAAATAATTACCTGAACTCATAATGCCGGTTAATGAATTTAATCGTAACCAGCCACCAACACTTGGTTCTCTGGGTGCTAACAATAAGATCGGCAATAATGGATAATACTCATGTACTAATTTAATAAATTCGGCATCCGTGAAGG
Organism: Paucilactobacillus oligofermentans DSM 15707 = LMG 22743; assembly: GCF_001434315.1. GTDB lineage: Bacteria > Bacillota > Bacilli > Lactobacillales > Lactobacillaceae > Paucilactobacillus > Paucilactobacillus oligofermentans. Next base: position 146,497 of record NZ_AZFE01000030.1, read on the forward strand.
TTAAATTTTGAAAGATAATCCCAGCAAATGTTTCACCACTAATCTCGCTTAAGTATTGAGCCAATTCCTCTGGGGTTCCTAACGCAGTGGTTGGTGAAATAAGTGATACTTTTTTTAATTGTTGTAGTGTATCCGCCATTACTTGATCAGCTGCATTGGCATCGAATTTACGACGAACGACTGGTAAATATAAAATTGAATTCATTATATCCAACCCCTTTCTATTTGTTATTGACAGTTGCAATTTTATTAATCATATAATTATCACCGCGAAGGCCAATTCGTGCCCCTTTATCAACCATGCGTTGATTATCAGCATGTGTTAATAACCATTTATTTTTTTGAAAAACAATTGAATCTGCTTCGGGATCATCAAGCGATCCATTAGTCCCTGCGGTTAAAATAACTAGGCAGCGAAATCCATCACTATCAATCGCACATGGTGCAAAATGCAATGTTGATGCATAAACTTCAATTGCCGTTCCTTTAGGAACAAAAAATGCTTGCGATTCGTCAGTTTCAACCCACATTTTATGAATCACACTTCGATGGGTTAGAAATAATACTAAATCAGTACCAGCTAAATTAAGTTCTGAGCAATTATGAAATTCGAAGGCATTTAAATGATCACTATGACCATTACAATATCCAATTTCAATTTTTTGTTCGCCATAAAAATCACGTTCGATTTCTGTTCGTTGCTCCGCTAACCAACTTTTTTCTTCACGAATATAAACATTATTCACACTCGGAATTTCCGTTTTGGCCAGCAAATTACTCAATACCCTTTGCTGTGGTAATTCCACCACACGACCGAAATCTTCAAACTCTTCATCAAATACCGAGCGGACATCAAGTTCTGGATTAGCTCGTCGAACTTCTTCTAAACTAGCCATTAAATCACCTGCTCAGTCTTTGTGTTATCCCATGCATCTTGAAAAGTTTTTAAGCCAAAATCAGTATATGGATTTTCAAAACTTGCTTCGAAAACTGATAAACCACAAGTTACAATGTCTGCACCCATAAGTGCCGCCTCTTGAATCTGTTTAGCAGTTCTAACAGCTGCCACAATAATTTCCGTATCAAAATGATACATTTTATAAATATCAACTACTTGTTTAACGGACGCTAAGCCTTCATCCCCAAAATCCTCTTTCCAGCCGACAAATGGCGAAACATACTTAGCCCCAATTTTACCGGGCATAATGGATTGTGCTGCTGAAAATACTAAAGTCATATTCGTTTTAATTCCGCGAAGTTCAAGTTGGCGAGCAGCAATTATTCCTTGCTTATTAGTCGGGATTTTAATCACAAAATTATTTGAAAATGAGCTAACCTCTTCGGCCATCTGAATCATTTCATCAGCTGTTTGTAAGTGTGGGTTAATTTCTACTGAAACGGGAAATTCAGGCTTATCTGAAACATAAACTGCAATATCACGGATAGCACGATTGAATGACTTACCACTATTCATAATATGTTTCGGATTTGTCGTCACACCATCAAATCCATATTGTTCATATGCAATTTCAATTTCATCTAATTTTGCGCTATCTAAAAAATATTTCATATTATTCACCTAATCTTTCAATTTCTAGTTAACTTAGTTTTTATTTATCGCTGCGGTTGCCATCACGGCACCGGTACTCTTTTTCGCAAGTAACTCGCCCATAATGTTTTTATAGCGTTTTTCAGTTAATGGATATAATTTCCACATTACAACGATGGTCACAAGTGCCAATGTGGCTGAATAAAAGAACATTAGTTCACGAATTCCCATTAAGGCAGTTGCTGTTTGGGCTTGATTTGGTACATATCCAACTAAGGCTAATACCACACCTGGAATGAATCCGGCCAATGCTTGTGATAATTTACGGAAATAAGTAAAGAATGAATATACGAGACCTTCTGAACGAATCCCAGTTTTCCATTCACCATATTCAACACAGTCAGAGACTAATGCCCAATTTAATGCGCTGGTAAATCCATTTCCTAAATAAGCCACGCTTGTTAATAGAACTAACATGAACGTATTACTTGCTAGGAAGAATCCTAAAATATCACCGATGGCCCAAATAGCACATCCCAACATATAAACAATTTTCTTATCAAATTTCCTCGTTAAAAATGGGGTTAAAAAGACTGAGACGAATACCATTCCAATACTGAAGAAACCTAATAATGATTCCGCCGTTAAATCTTTGATCACGTATTGGCAATAATAAACTTGTACCGCCAACTTGAGATTAAATGCTGAAAAGGTAAATAAATTAACGATACTAACTGTAATTAACGGCTTATTTTTAAAAAGTGCTTTATACGATTCTTTAATTTCTTCTTTTGAAAATTTAGGTTTTGGCGCTGATTGATAAACTTCCTTAGTATTAGCATATGCAAACCACTGACATAAAACGCCCGCAATTGCGAAAATCACTACGGCAACGGTATAACCAACTTTTTCATTGGGTAATGCTGTGACAATCGGCATAAATGCAATTGTTGCCATCATTAAACCAAAGTTTGAGCCTGCTTGCCGATATGAAGCTAATTCTGAACGTTCCTGACTATTCTTCGTCATTGCGGTAATCATTGAACCAAACGGTACATTTGAAATACTATAAACGGTTCCAAAAAGCATATATGCTACATAGGCCCATACCAGTTTACCGGTAACCGAAAAGTCCGGCATGGTAAAATTAGCAATTAACAATAATGCTAGTGGAATTGCCGCCCACAACATAAATGGTCTAAATTTACCACGCTTACCAATATTAGTTCGATTATCAATCCACGTTCCAACACTGATATCCATGAAGGCATCCCAGATTTTAGCTACCAGAAATATGGTTCCAGCAACGGCACTGTTTAAACCTAACTGATCAGTAAAATATTTAAGTAAATACAATTGACCCATATCAAACAGGAAGTTATTACCCACATCCCCAATCATATAGCCAATTTTGTTACGAAATTTTAAGGTTTTCGGTGCTTCGTCTAAATCAGTTTGTATCGAGCTCATTTCTTGTCTTTGCATTTTTCCTCACCTCTCAAAAAATCATTATTTCGTTTTAAAATACTATCTAACCCAAAGCAATCATTTTTTGATTAGCAAATTCAAATAATGCTAATTCACTCATTTCCCGACCAAAACCAGAATTTTTTACACCACCAAATGGTAATTCTGGATAGCCGTTGGATGGTTGATTAATGAATACTTGACCAGTTTCAAGTTGGTTGGCTACTGATTTAGCTTCTGCAATTGATTGTGAATATACCGCACCAGCAAGACCATATTGGGACTGATTAGCAAGTTTGATTGCTTCCTCATTACTTTTAACGACATAAACTTGGCCGACCGGTCCAAAAAATTCTTGATCAAACATTGGATTACTTCGTTGAATGTTGGTTAATAATACTGGTTTAAAAAAGTTACCATCTTGATTTAAGATACCGCCATCGACTAATACTTCGGCTCCATTCTCAATTGCGGTATCAACTTGCCATTGCAGCATATCGGCTCCTTTTTGCGAAGCTAATGGCGCTAACGTAGTTTCCTCATCATTTGGGTCACCAATCACTCGCGAATTAAATTCATTAATCATACCGTCAATAAATTCTTCCGCAATTGCTTCATGGATAATAAATCGTTTGGCCGATGTACATACTTGACCAGCATTGCGTAATCGAGAAATCGCGCCATCTTTAACTGCTTGTTGCACATCTGCATCTTCCAAGACAATAAAGGCATCATTACCACCCAATTCTAAGGTTACTTTGGTCAGTGATTGACCAGCTTCACTTGCAACTGAACGACCAGCACCGGTTGAGCCAGTTAAAGCAACTCCTTGGATCCGTTGATCCTTAATTAATTCTGCAACTTGATCATTCGTTAAAAACATATTTTGAATGGCTGCTGGATCAACATTGGCATTAATTACCGTTTGTTCAAATTTCAACGCACAGCCGGCAACAATTGATGCATATTTCAAAACGACTGGATTACCTAATAAAAAGTTAGGTGCAAAGACCCGCATAACCTGTGTATATGGGAAATTCCATGGTTCAATTGCAACTACAATTCCCGTTGATTCATACTGAATTTCAGCATGTTTTTCACCAGCATAGGTATAAGGCTTAGATTCTAATGCGTGTGGCCCATTTTTGGCATAGTATTCTGCAATCTTGGCTGCTGCTTCAACTTCGGCTAAACTTTCTGAAATTAACTTACCCATATTATTAGTTGCCGTTTGTGCCAGCTGCAGTGCATTAGCTCGAAAACTTGCGGCAATTTCCATTAATTGTTGTGCACGATATTTTACCGATACTTGTCGTTGACGTCGATAATATTTATCTCCTTCGACTAATGCATTATGTAGATCTTCTTCGTTATTCAATGAAAATACCATCTCTTGCATTCCAGTTGTTGGATTAATCACTTTATTACTCATAAGCTTGCCCTCCGTCTATCGATTTTCATAATTAATATAAACTGTTGTTGCGACTACTGCTGTGATAACAACACTTGCTAACGCGATAATCTTATTTTTATGCTTTTTCATTTCATTACCTCCACTAAATCTAAAGAACAAAATCGATTACTTTATTCAATAACCGGTACTTTACTCGCAAATTTGGAATATTTGCGGTGTTAAATTTGAAGAAAAGTGGTGAATTTCACCTAATAAAATGAATATTTATTGAAAAGTATGAATTTTTAACTAACACTTATTTGACTGCTTACGTTTAAATACTTTCATATCAAGCTTTGATATTATTTAACTGCACAAAAAAGCACCAGTACCGATAAATAATCGGCGCTAGTGCTGAATCATATTAGTTATTTAATTTAATGAGCTGTCGAAGCAATACATTCTAAGTTACCTGTCATCGTCCATTCATCAGCTTCATTCGTCAACATGAAGTGTTGTCCCTTTATTAAGGAATATGATTGTCCACCCACTGTTAAGGTCCCTTCACCATCTAACACCGAAACTAATGTATATGGGTATTCTTTAGCAAATTGAACGGTACCATGAATATCATAATGATAGACATTAAAGTATTTTGAAATGGGATCAGATACCAACGTTGTTAAAACTGAATCACCAATTTTTAGAACACTAGGTTCTTGTTGGACTGTCTTAGCTGGAATCGTTGTGACGTTAAACGAATCCTCTAAGTGTAATTCCCGTTTTTGACCAGTCTTTTGATCAACCCGATCAAAATCATATAGTCGATAAGTAGTATCACTACTTTGTTGCGTTTCAAGAACCATCACGCCCTTAGTCAAGGCGTGGACTGTGCCACTAGGAACAAAGAAAAAATCACCTTTTTTAACTGGGACTTTATTTAATAAATTATCCCAATCACCAGCAGCTACCATTTTTTCAAATTCTGCACGGGTTTGAGCATGATGACCAAAAATCAAATATGAACCAGGGTCTGCATCAATAACATACCAGCATTCCGTTTTACCGAGATCGTTAGCATGTTCCTTTGCGTACACATCGTCTGGATGAACTTGTACTGATAACGAGGCTTCCGCATCGAGTATTTTAACTAGTAACGGAAATCTCTCAAGTTTACTATGACCAAAAAGTTCCTGATTAGTCTGCCATAAAGATGCTAGTGTTTGACCCGCAAAAGTGCCATTTTCAACTTCTGTCGTCCCATGACTATGACCTGAAATTGCCCAACACTCACCAATATCACCGGCTGGTAAGTCATATCCAAAGCTAGTTAACTTTTTCCCACCCCAAATTTTTTCTTTAAATACTGGCTTGAAAAATAATACTTCATCCATCTCTCTACCGCCCTCAATTTCTGTCTTAAAAAACAAGTCTTCTATGTAAGCCCTTCCTAAAAGTTACCATTTTACTTTTCGAAAGTCAAAACATGTTTAACCAGGCCTAAAATTAGTAGAAATAAAGAATCCATTCACCGCTAAAGATTGAATGGATTCTTTTCAGTCATATTCTGTTGTAGGTTAGATCCAAAATATTGCTGTTCGACGATTTTTCGTGCGGTAACTGCCTCTTGAAAAGTTGCAAAACTTTTCAAAAGAACATATCGACCTTTAACCATCATTCTGGCTTGCCAACTATCAGTATCCACTAAATAAGTTACTCCTGTAACACCACTATGGTTACGTTTACTTAAAGATATACTTGAAACTGGAACTCCATCAGCCGTCCATAGATTATTTTTATTACCAATGTTAATTGCTGTTTTCTTGTTTGTTTTAATGGCTTGGCTAGATGTCTCACTTCGTAAACAACCACAACTTCTGGTTGTTCCATGTCGCAATCCATATGATTCGACAATGGTTGTATTACCACAACAGCATTGGCATAACCATAATGCATTTCCGTTTTTGGCCCGACCATGTCGTTCAATTGCTACCAGTCGACCAAATTTTTGTCCCGTTATATCGATTGTCATTACAAACACCACCATTAAATTTTATCTCAATTTTCAAAAGAAAAAAGAGCACCAGAATATTCCGATACTCTCATAAACATAGTCAAAGCTTAACTAGCGATTTACATATAAGCTTTTTATTATAATACGATATCAAAGTATGTTTTTTAGTATACATCAATATAGTTGCAAATGGAACGCATTTTTAAAATAAATCGCTTTTTATAAGACGCTAACTTGATCTTTGTTTCATTTTAAAAAAATTAAATTTATTGATAATATTTAAATAAATAGTTTATCGATTGAACAATTTATTAACTGTTTTAACGACATTTTCAGTTGTAAATCCATATCTTTTGACAATATCATCCCCATTACCACTGAGACCAAATGTATCAATCCCCATTGAGATACCATCAAGACCAACGTAACGTCCCCAAGCTTGGGTACTTCCCATTTCAATTGAAATCCGAGCTCGAACTTTGGTTGGAAGCACAGACTCCTGATATTCTTTACTTTGTTGACTAAACAATTTAATGCTTGGCATTGAAACAACAGATACATCTTTTCCTTGTTCAATTAGTTTTGCTTGTGCACTTATTGCTAGCTGTACTTCTGATCCACTAGCCATAATAATTGCTTCTGGTTGATCGCCTTGTTGAGCTGACACAACGTATCCACCTTTTGATAATCCTTCAGTTTGTTCTCTTGCTCCCTTAAGGGCTGGTAATCCTTGACGAGATAAGATTAAAACTGTTGGATGATCAGTAGCAGTGACTGCCCGTTCCCACGCATACTTGACTTCATTCGCATCAGCTGGTCGTATCACTTCAACGTTGGGAATTGCTTGTAAGCTGGCAACTTGTTCAACTGGTTCATGAGTTGGTCCATCTTCACCCACTGCAATTGAATCATGCGTAAAGACATAAATCACTGGCAATTTTTGTAATGCGGATAAACGAATAGCTGAACGCATATAGTCAGAAAAAGCTAGGAATGTACTTCCATATACCCGTGTACCACCATGTAACGCAATTCCATTTAAGACCGTTGCTTCTCCAAATTCTCGAACCCCAAACCAAAGATTACGTCCACCAGGATTTTCTTGACTAAACCGATCCGAATCACCAATTTCAGTTTTATTAGAAGCAAAGAGATCCGCTGATCCACCCCATAAAACATCTAAATTTTCAGCCATTGATTGTAGCACTTCAGAGCCAGAAACTCGTGAAGCTTTTTTGTCATTATCTTCATATTCTGGAAGAAAACTAAAATCAGTATCAATTTCGCCATTAAAATCTTTAACGAATTGTGCAGCTAATTCTGGATATTTCACTTGATAAGCTGCAAACATTTCATGCCAAGCATCATCATGATTGGCGCCGCGCTTACCTATTTTGCTATTAAATTGACTGTAAACTTCTGTTGGTACTGTAAATGCCGGCTCATTCCAATCATAAAACTGATGTAATTCTTCTAGTTGATCCGCTTTAAATGGTGCTCCATGAACTTTATTGGTTCCAGCTAATGGTGAACCATGACCAATGATAGTTTTAACTTCAATGATCGTTGGTTTACCGGTCTGTGCTTTGGCAGCTGCAATCATTGTATTAATTTCATCTAAATCATTACCATCTTCTACTCGTAAATAGTTCCAGTTATAGGCTTCAAATCGACCTTTAATATTTTCATTAAATGAATTTGATAGCGGTCCATCTAATGAAATATCATTTGAATCATAAAACATAATCAACTTATCTAAGCCATAATGACCGGCCATACTAGCAGCTTCATGTGAAATACCTTCCATCATTTCACCATCACTACAAATTGCGTAAGTATAATGATCCATAACTGGAAAGCCTTTTCGATTAAATTTAGCTGCCAAATGTCTTTCGGCCATTGCCATTCCGACTGACATTCCAATTCCTTGTCCAAGTGGTCCAGTCGTAGCTTCAACGCCATCAGTCAAGCCATATTCTGGATGTCCTGGTGTTTTACTATCTAGTTGACGGAACTGCTTGAGCTCACCCAATGATAATTCATATCCGGATAAGTGCAATAGGCTATATAACAATGCTGATCCGTGTCCTGGTGAAAGAACAAACCGATCACGATTAACCCATTGGCTATCTTTAGGATTAACATTTAAAAAGTTTTGCCATAGTACATAAGCCATTGGTGCGACCCCTAATGGTAAACCGGGGTGACCTGAATTAGCTGCTTGAACTTGGTCGACACTGAGCATTCTTAGCGTTTTTACGCTTAATTGATCTGTATTATTAAACATCATGAAGCCTCCAAAAATATTAATTAATTTATTTGTTGAACATGTAACACATCATACCAGTGTAGATTGGTACATTCAAGTGAAACTTGATATTACTGAATAAAATTAACTATATTTTAAATTGGTATACATAGTGCTTTCTTAAAGTAAGCATTATCATATCAACCTTTTCACAATTGTTTTCATAAAAAATAGCATTGTTTGGTTCGACATTAAACCCATAATATTATATTTATTTATCAGTAATAAAACAAAAAAATTGACGATATAATCATCATCAATTTTTGGTATTTCATATCATTTTATAATTTATCGTTTAATAATTTTTGAACCATTTCAGGATCTTTCTTACCTGGATTTAATTCAACTAGTTCACCAGAAGCATTATAAACGATCCATTCAGAAAGGTTAACAATATGGTCTCCCATTCGTTCAAGCAAACGCACAACCATCATGTAGCCAGAATTAGCGACTACTGTTTCTGAATCTTGTTGCATGGCGGCGGTAATGTTATTACGAATTAAAATATATTGTTTGTCAGCTTCTAAATCGCGTAATGCTACCTTACGAGCCATTTTTTCATCATTACGAACATAGGCATCTAGGGCTTCTTCCAACATTTCACGAATCAACTTGGTCATCTCGTCAATCGCTTTTTCAATTTCATTCACACGAGGATTCCCTTTAACTCGAATCGTCTCACGTGCAATATTAACTGAATAGTCACCCATTCGTTCCAAATCAGTACTAGCCTTTAAAATACTGATAATTGCTCTAAAATCACTGGCGACTGGTTGTTGTAGTGCAATCAATTTTAATGCTCGTTCTTCAAGACTAACTTCTTCTTTATTAGTCGTGATATCATCTTCGATTACTTTATTCGCTGCTTTTAAATCATGATCAATAAACGATTTGGTTGAGGCATAAATTTGTTCACTAACGTTAATTCCCATTTCCATAAAACGTCCACGCAATTTCTTTAATTCATCCGCAAATAATTCATGCATATAAATTTCCTCCTATCCAAATTTACCATTAACATAATCATCAGTTTCTTTTTTGCTTGGGTTCATAAATAATTTTTCAGTTGTATCAAATTCAATTAAGTTACCTAGGTTGAAAAAGGCAGTTTTATCTGATAATCGAGTTGCCTGTTGCATATTATGCGTCACAATAATAATTGTATAATCCTTCTTCAAAGCTAACAATGTATCTTCAATTTGAGCACTAGAAATTGGATCTAAGGCACTGGTTGGTTCATCCATTAAAATCACTTCTGGTCGAACTGCCAACACCCGAGCAATACTAATCCGTTGCTGTTGTCCACCAGATAATGATAACGCGCTATCATTTAAGCGATCCTTAACTTCGTCCCACAAGGCTGCTTGGCGCAAACTTTCTTCCACTCGTTGATCGATAAATTCTTTTGCCACATGACCATTTAGTTTTAATCCATAGGCCACGTTTTCACGAATTGATAAGGGAAATGGAATTGGTTGTTGAAATACCATCCCCACTTTTCGTCGTAATTCCACAACATCCGTTTTTTCATCATACATATCTAGATCATTTAATTTAAATGAACCTGTAATTGTCACGCCATCGATTAAATCATTCATGCGATTCAGACAACGTAAGTATGTTGACTTGCCACAACCCGAGGGTCCAATTAAAGCGGTAATTTTATTTTTCTCAAAATCTAAGTTAATATCGTGCAATGCTTCAAATGATCCATATGATAATTTAACATTTTTCGTTGTGATAATCGGTTGCATATTCTCACTCCTAACCAAAATTTCCAGAGATATAATCTTCCGTCATTTTCACATGCGGTGTTTGAAAAACATCTTGAGTCCGGTTAAACTCAATCACTCTTCCTTGATGAAAGAAAGCTGTATAATCACTAACTCGTGAAGCTTGTTGCATATTATGCGTCACAATAATGATGGTATAATCTTTTCTCAGCTTACGCATTGTTGCTTCCACTTTTTCGGTAGAAATTGGATCTAAAGCACTGGCTGGTTCATCCATTAATAAAATATCAGGTCGTAATGATAATGACCGAGCAATACATAATCGTTGCTGTTGCCCACCAGACAACTCCAACGCACTCTTATCTAAATCATCCTTAACTTCATCCCATAAAGCCGCTTCTTTTAAACTAGTCTCAATTCGTTCTTCCAAAACACGTGAATCAGTAATGCCATTTTTCTTTAAGGCAAATGTAATATTATTTCGAATCGATTTAGCAAATGGATTAGGTCGTTGAAATACCATCCCAATTTGTTTCCGAACTTCATATTCATTAATCTTGGGTTGATTAATATCAACGGAACGATATATGATTTGACCATTAACGGTCACACTCTTATCATGCATCCGGTTGAGACTACGTAAATAAGTTGATTTACCAGAACCAGATGCCCCAATGATAGCCGTGATTTTATGCCGTGGAAATTCTAAACTGGAATCAAAAACTGCTTGATTATCCCCATAAATTACTTCTAAATTTTTAGTTTCAATCGCTAACTCTAAATTGGTTGGTGCTATGAATGTATCCATGTCATCCCTCCGCTATTTACTTGAAGTTAACTTGTTATAAAGCCGATTACCCAACATCCGTGCACTGATATTAAAAATCAAAATAACAATGATTAGGACCGCTGCCGTTCCATTTGAAACCGCATCAATATCAGGGACAATCCCTTCTGCATTAACTTTCCAAATATGGACTGCTAACGTTTCAGCTGGTCGTAATGGATTTAAAAAGCTATTGGGATCAAAGGCATTCCAGTTACCATAATTTAAAACTGGTGCACTTTGACCAGCTGTATAAATCAAGGCAGCCGCTTCACCAAATACTCGCCCAGCACTTAAAATTACCCCCGTTAAGATTCCTGGGACCGCAGCTGGTAAAATAATTCCCGTTGTTGTCTTCCAACTAGATAATCCCAATGCAATTCCGGCCTCACGTTGTAAGTTAGGCACGGCTGATAACGACGTTTCAATATTTCTCGTTAACAATGGTAAGTTAAAAAATGTTAAGGCGATGGCACCTGCAAGAATTGAAAATCCCATTTGAAACTGGATAACAAACAATAGGTAACCAAACAATCCAACTACCACTGAAGGTAAAGAACTTAAAACTTCAATAGCGGTTCTCATCACACTTGTTACCCAATTGTCGGGTGCATATTCAGCGAGATAAATCCCAGCACCCAACGCAATTGGAAATGAAATGATTAACGTTAAAATCAATAAGTAAAGTGAGTTAAATAGTTGATCGCGAATCCCACCACCAGCGGCAAACGCTTTTGATGGCGTCGTTAGAAAGTGCCATGAAAGATGTGGTACCCCAGATACTAAGATGTATCCAATGAGGCCAAATAAAATTAATACCACAATTGCCACGAAAGTATAAATCAAACCAGTTGCAAGGTGATCACTTCGTTTTGCATTCATTATTTGATCCTCCCTTTACGTGCAATGAGTTTCACGACTAAGTTAAATACTAATGACATAATCAATAGTAATAAGGCCAATGACCATAAAGCATTATTTGGTAATGTTCCCATAATGGTATTACCAATTCCCATCGTCAATTGACTGGTTAACGTTGCCGATGGTGAGGTTAGATTTTGTGGTAACATTGCTGCATTTCCAATCACCATTTGGACTGCTAAAGCTTCACCAAAGGCGCGCGCCATTCCAAAGACCACGGCGGTTAAAATCCCTGGTGTTGCAGCTCGTAAAATCACCTTATATATCGTCTGCCAACGTGTCGCCCCTAAAGCTAATGAAGCTTGCCGATAATGCCGTGGTACTGCTTTTAAGCTATCCACGGTTAATGACGTAATGGTTGGCAATACCATGACAAACAAGACAATCGCTCCAGCTAAGATACCAAATCCAGTCCCACCATAAATTGTTCTGACTGCTGGAACTACGATTGCTAGCCCAATTAATCCATAAATTACTGATGGAATTCCCACCAATAATTCAATAATCACTTGTAAGAATTTTGCTCCACGTTTAGGTGCAAACTCAGTCATAAATAACGCAACTGCGATTGCAAATGGGGTCGCAATCAGCGCTGACAATAATGTAACTCCGAATGAAGTGACAATCATTGGTAAAGCCCCAATTAACTTTTTACCGGGATTCCAATCAGTTTTAAATAAAAAATCTGATATTTTCATCCCATTTTGGGTAAACATTGCTAGTCCATGAATCGTGATGAAAACGAGAATTGAAATTACTAGTACAGCAATTAAGCCAATACTCAAATAACTAATAAATTTTCCACGCTGGTCTTCATGCGTGGCTTTTGATGGTTTTAAAAGTCGATCTTTAATTTCGTCCATAGCAGCCTCCTATTTTGAAACATGATTATTTGCGTCTTTAGAAACTTTCATATCATGAATACTGATATATCCCAATTGCTTCACTAGCTTACTTTGCACTTCATGCGATTGAATATACTTAAGAAATTTATCAACCTCTGTTCCCGGATTCTTTCGGGTATACATATGCTCATAAGACCAAATCTTCCAAGCATTCGTCGTCACATTAGTAACATTTGGCTTAACTCCATCAATTGAGAGTGGTTGAATTTTATTATTTACATATGAAAATGATACATAACTTATTGCTCCCGGAGTGCTACCAACGATTTGTTGCACCGTTCCATTAGAATCTTGTTCCTGTGATTTAACTGCTGTTTTCTTTCCCAGTACCGATTGTTCAAATGTGATTCTGGTCCCACTACCTTGAGCTCGATTAATTACAATAATTTCTTCATTTTTGCCACCAACTGATTTCCAATTAGTGATCTTACCAGTAAAGATATCTTGTAATTGTTGCATCGTTAAATTTTTAACCCCAATTTTTGGATTGACTACGGGGACAATTCCGACGACTGCAACTTCATGATCAACCAACTTATCCGCATCAATGCCATCTGCTTGAGAAGCAAAGACATCTGAATTACCAATTAACACGGCGCCGGTTTGAACTTGACTTAATCCAGTTCCAGAACCTCCACCTTGAACCGTAATTGAAATATCTTGATTCTTTTCACTATATTCACTCGCCACTTGTTCTACCAATGGCTGTAGTGCTGTCGAGCCGACAATTGTCATCTTCTTACTCTGTGATTGCTTATTTCCGCATCCAGTGACAATTATCAACAACGTTAACAACGATAATGCAATTGTTATTGATCGTTTCATCGCCTAACCTCTTTCATATCCACTGTTTTCTATTTCAAAATTAGTATATTTTAACAGTGTAAATTTCATGTTTGCATCATGTAAAGAACTTGTAAATTTTTACATACAAGCTACAAACAATTAATTTAATGGCCTTTAGAGGTTAAACAAAAAGGCTCTAAGAATGTCTTTCATCCTCAGAGCCAATCAGTAAGTTTAACTATTTGATTTGATTGTTAGCGTCTTTAGATACTTTCATATCCTTAATTGCAATGTAACCAAGTTTTTTAACTAAAGTCTTTTGTACTTTGTCTGATTTAACATACTTCACAAACTTTTTAGTTGAAGCATCTGCATTTTTAGTTGTATACATATGTTCATATGACCAAATCTTCCATGCATTGGTTTTAACGTTAGCATCAGTTGGTTTGACGTTATCAATTGAAACTGCTTGAATCTTACTATTTACATATGAGAATGAAACATAACTAATCGCTCCGGAAGTACTAGAAACTAATTTTTGAACGGTTCCATTTGAATCTTGTTCTTGCGCTTTAATAGCTGATTTACCATCTAAAACGTTTTGTTCAAATGTAATACGAGTTCCACTACCTTTAGCTCGGTTAATGATCGTAATTTCTTCATCTTTACCACCAACTTGGTTCCAGTTAGTTATTTTACCAGTAAAGATATCTTGTAATTGTTGCATGGTTAAATTTTTTACGCCTGTATCTGGATTAACAACTGGTGTAATTCCAACTACAGCAACTTTATTATCAACAATTTTTTTAGTATTTACACCACTGACTTGAGAAGCAAAAACATCTGAATTTCCTACTGACACCGATCCGTTTGAAATCTGGCTAAGTCCGGTTCCTGATCCACCACCTTGTACTGTGATGGAAGTACCACTATTTTCATCTTGATAATTATTGGCGGCCTGTTCAACTAATGGCTGTAATGCGGTTGACCCAACAATTGTTAATTTACTCGAATCACTTGCACTTTTACTGGAACACCCTGCAATAAATACTCCTGCTAGTAATAATGAAGAAACCAAAATCAGAATTTTTTTCATGTTCTTAAACCCCTTTTTTATTTTTTGCTTTATCAGCATCCTTAGATTAACCGTCTAACGTAAATCTAAAATGTTATTTATGTAAAAGCCATGTAAATGAATAATGTAAATAAAGTGTAAATGTATCGACAATTATTCACATTTGTGCGATAAATAAGGTATACAAAATATTGGGAGTCTAAGGGAGAGTCATTTTGGCTGAACGAATATTACTATTAACCAATCAATTAGCACTATTTACTTCATTAAATGAAGTTGCAAACCAAAATAGTTGGTTTGTTAATAATACAGTTCTACCACAAGAAGCTTTAAGAACAGTAAAAGAACAATATATTTCGGCTGTGGTTTGGGACTTAAACAGTCTCGAATTTCAGCTTAGTTTAACTGTTTTAACTCAAATTAGAGAACTAGTTCATGGCCCAATTATTGCGTTGTTTAACTCACTAAACAGTAGTATGCGTGATTCACTATACGAAATTCATATTGATGACTTTTGTTCAATGCCGGTTGATTTTAACCATATTATGAAAATAATTAAGCAACGAACTTGGGTTTATCAACAAATCCCCAATGATACAGATCAAGAGTCCATATCTGCTCCTGATGAACCAGACATTTCTCATCTAGTTAGATTTCATGATTTAACGATTGATAAGAATCACTACTCAGTAATGAAAGATGGCGCTGATTTAAACCTTACTCCCAAAGAATTCAAGCTATTTAAATACTTAGTTAATCATCCCAATCAAGTCTTAAGTCGAGACCAATTACTTGAAGGTGTCTGGGGATACGACATCATGGGAACTTCTCGGATGGTAGATATTCATATTAGTCACCTTCGTGATAAAATTGAAGCTGATCCTAAAAATCCAATCTGGATTAAAACGGTTCGTGGCTTTGGATATATTTTTTCTGATAATTAATTTCAAAAAGCTAATTTCAACAATGAGATTAGCTTTTTTATTGCACAAAAAAAGGATATCGCTAACGACATCCTTTAAAATTATTCAAGTTTAAATCTTAATACCAACCATTTGCTTGCCAGAATGCTTGTGCAGCAGTCCATGAACCATAACGGCTTGATACATAGTTATCAGCAACTGCTTCTTGGTTAGCAGCTGAGTAATCACCATTTAAGTATGATGAGCTCAATTGATATTTACCATAATATTGACCATTTGAGGCAGTGTATGAACCACCAGATTCTTTGTTAGCAATCCAAGATTTAGCAGCTGAATCTGATCCAGCAACTGTACTTGTATAGTTTGATGAAGCTGTGCTTGTAGAAGCAGTTGAAGTTGCAGCAGCTGAAGTTGTATCAGTTGTTGTACTTTCATCAGCTGCTGGAGTTGTAGCAACTTCTTCATCAGTAGCTTCACGAATTGTACCATTGTCAGTGATCATTAATTCTGCACCAACATAAATCAAATTCTTATCTGCAATGTTATTGTTTGAGGCAAGTGAATCAACTAAGCTATCGTTATTAGCGTAAGTGTATGAAATACCTGAAAGCGTGTCACCTGATTTAACTGTGTAAATCTCATCGGCGTTAGCTTGGATTGATGTAGCGGCAAATCCTAATGTAAATGCGCCTGCTACTGCAACAGAGAACTTGAGTGCGTTCTTCTTTAAATTCATAAATTAAAAAACCATCCTTTTTCTTGTTTTCCTTATGCAACGAGGATTACTTTACAGGATGAATATTACAAACATATAACAAAGCTTTTTCTATTTTTACCAATTTTGTTTTCTTTGAAATAAAAAGTATCAAATCACGAATACTCGTTCTACTTTGTTAAAAAGTGCACATTTATCAAAATTAAGTAAATCGTTTTACGTATTATTATATCGGCGTTTTTATTAATCAGTTGATACATCAGTCGTAGCAACGCTTTATCCCAATTATTCAGGCTAATCAACTAGGTTTACTATCGACTAACTATTATTACGTGTTAAAAAAGCCGATTTGCGTTTTTACTTAAATATCGGTTGATTGCAAATATTACAAAAATGACCATTTTTTGATAAAAATTTCAAAAAAACATGAAATAAATATGAATTTTTTCTGTTTATCCGCGTATATTCAATCTTTTTTGATATTTAATCGCTCATATGAACACCAAAATTACTGATTTTGTTGGTGATTCATCAACTAATAGCACTAAAAAAGGTATCAGCAATTTGATTTGCTGATACCTTTTGCTCACTTATTTAACTAACTTATCCCAAATCACTACCTGATCTTGGGCTAATGATTTTTTAACATCAATAATATTTTGATTGCTACTACCTCGAAACTGTAAGGTTAAATCTTTTTTTGATTCTAAGAATCGACCATCAATTAAAATATCAATATACTTTAACATTTCTAATTTATCATCAGATTCTTGCATTAATTCATCCCATTTATAACCAGTCCATGACCATATATCTTTAGTATCGCCAAATTCTTGTCGAATTCGTTTTAATAATTTAAGGCAAACTTGCGTATTCAAAAATGGTTCACCACCAAGTAATGTCAATCCTTGAACATACGACTGACTTAAATCATCAATAATCTGATCCTCTAATTCTTGCGTATACTCATGTCCATAATTAAAGTTTTGTGCGACCACATTGTAACAACCTGGACAGCTAAATAAACAGCCACTTACATATAAACTACAACGAACACCTTCACCATCAACAAAATTAAACGGTTTATAACTAGCTATCTTTTGTAGACTGTGTTCACTTGCCAGCCATTCTTTGGGCATCGGATTGTTTGGCTCTTTCATGTGTTGCGGCATTCTTAATCATCTCCCCGTTCATATGTTTTTCACGTGATGAAATTTCAACATGCCGCCCATGAACCATTGGACGTTGTTGTGGATTACCTAAATAACCACATGTCCGTTTAACTACATCACAAGTTTTCGGATCATGATTACCACATGATGGACAGACAAAGCCCTTAGCAGTTGGCTTGAAGTCACCTGTAAAACCACACTTAAAGCATTGATCAATCGCTGTATTAGTTCCTAAATAACCGACATGGTCATAAGCCCAATCCCAAACTGATTCAAGTGCTTTAGGGTTATTTTGCAAACTAGGATACTCACAGTAATGAATAAATCCACCAGCAGCATATTTAGGAAAGACCTCTTCAAATGTTAACTTTTCAAATGGTGATGGTTTTTTACGAACATCATAATGAAAACTATTCGTATAATACTCTTTATCGGTAATATCTTGAATCTTACCGAATTTTTTCAAATCTGCTTGCGCAAAAGTATCTGTTAATGATTCTGCTGGGGTTGAATATAAACTATAGTGATAACCACTTTGCTTTTCCCAGTCTTTACAATATTCATACATTCGCTTAACGACTTCTTCAGCAAAATCACGTGCTTCTTGCTTATGTTCCCAGTCATCACCGTAAAATAGTGTACACGTTTCATAAATTCCAATATAACCCAATGAAACCGTAGCACGACTATTTTTAAAAACTTCATCAACTGAATCCGTAGCTTTCAATCGTTTACCGAATGCCCCATACATATATAATAGCGGTGCATTTTCGGGTTCCGCTTCCTTAGTTCTGGCAATTCGATATTCCAGAGCTTGATAACAAATCGTCATTTTCTCTTCAAAAATATCCCAGAACAAATCTTTTTTTCCTTTTGATTCAATCGCTACTCGTGGTAAATTAACTGTTACAACACCTAAATTCATTCGTCCTGAGTTAACTTCAACCCCATCATCATTCTTCCAGCCTTGTAAAAATGAACGGCATCCCATTGGGGTTTTAAAACTACCGGTTAACTCAACAATTTTGTCATACATTAATAAATCTGGATACATCCGTTTAGTCGAACATTCCAAAGCTAATTGTTTAATGTCATAATTAGGATCGGTTACATCTAGGTTAAGTCCTCGCTTGATAGTATAAACTAGCTTAGGAAAAATAGCCGTCCGATGTTCCTTACCTAATCCTTTAATCCTAACTTTCAAAATAGCAGTTTGGATTTCACGTTCAATCCAATTTGTTCCCAAGCCAAAATTAACCGTCGTAAATGGAGTTTGTCCTTGTGATGAATACAGAGTATTAATTTCATATTCGAGTGCCTGCATGGCATCATAAATATCTTTAATTGTCTTTTCTTTAGCAAACGCATCACGTTTATCTTCAGCAATCCATTTTTTTGCATCAACTAAATGCTTATCATAATTAAGTTGGGCATATGGTGCTAATAATTGATCCACTCGATTAGCAGAACATCCACCATATTGTAGCGATGCAACGTTAGCAATAATTTGCGACATTTGTGCGGTTGCGGTTTGGATTGACTTTGGTGAACTAACCCAAGCATTCCCAATCTTAAACCCATTAGTCAACATTTCATCAAAATCAATTAAACAACAATTAGTTTCTGGTGTTACTGGTGAGTAATCTAAATCGTGCCAATGAATATCTCCTCGTAAATGAGCTTGTGCAACTACTTTGGGTAGCATCTTCAAGCCTATTGCCCGACTAACTGCTCCAGCCTCTAAATCACGTTGAGTATTAAAGACCCTACTATCCTTATTAGCATTTTCGTGAACTACGCTTGAATTTTTATCAAATAACTTTTGTAGTCGTGCCTCTGGATTAATAGCTCTTTCAAAGCTTTTAACTTCATTTTCATAAAATAGAGTATATTCCTGAGCTAAATCATGTTGTTCCAAACTTTTTAAAATGTTAACAATCATTTCCGCAATCACAGCTGATTTTACTTCTTGCTTACCACTTAATTCGGTATATAGTGATTCTTCAATTTGATTAATCATTTCAGTATCATCAGTTAACTTATGTAGTACAAAGTCAATTTTATAAGCATAAAATGACGATTTAGATCCATCACGTTTAACGACCGTAATCTTTTTAAAATCATTTAGTTCAGCAACTCGATCTTTTATAATATCCATTGGCACTCACTCTCTTTCATTTAATGCGATAAGTTAATATTAAAGCAAAAGAGAGAATAACACAATATGTTGTGTCCCATTTCATTAATCATCACTATATATAGTGATAAATTAATGTTCTTAATCAAGATTGATTCATGTTATCTATTGATACTAGTCAATTCAATAAAACCTAAGCCTGTCATAACGTTAAACTAGTTTTTCACTCAATAAATAAATTTTATAATTATTACATTATATTTCAAAAAAATTTTAAAAAAATTTTTTATCTTAAATTATAGTAATGACAAAACGTAAAATTAACACAATCTGTGTTTTTATCATTATGTAATCGTATTAGTCATTTCAATTTGATATGCTGTTATTGTTATATCACACATAATTTAATATGAAAGGTCATCCAGATATGAGTACATATAAAAAATATTGGCATAATATTTTAAATTTTTCAGGTACTACTACCCGTTCAAATTATTGGTTGCCTATAATCATCAATATAATTATCACCTTTTTTTTAGTCATCGTTTTTCAATCCCTAATTGGTCAGCCAATAACAGAGATATATTATGATTCAGATGCAGATTATTCATTCGGTTCTAGTCTGATTGTATTTTTAGTCAGTCTAGTTAACTTATCAGTATCGGTTCGCCGACTTCATGATAGTAATCATTCTGGATCATGGATTTTCATAAGAATAATTCCAATAATTGGATCTATTGTGTTCTTTATTTTAATGTTATTACACAGTCATCGTCCCAATAAATACTGTAATTAGATTTTCATCATTTAACTCACTTAATTGGTGAGCTTTTTTATTTCAATAATATTTTAGTAAACAAAAAAGCCTTGTAAGTTATACTTACAAGGCTTTAAGGTTATCATTTTTTAGTACTATATCATTAATCGTCTATCTTATCTATGCCGCCGGTGGGGGTCGAACCCACACTCCCGTGAAGGAACTGGATTTTGAGTCCAGCGCGTCTGCCAATTCCGCCACAGCGGCAAATGATATAGATACTTAAAAGGTGGTAACCGGATTTGAACCGGTGATGAAGGTTTTGCAGACCTCTGCCTTACCACTTGGCTATACCACCATCAAATACCCACGATTGGAACTACAAACCGTTAAAAATGACGACGGAGTCAAAGTCTTCTTCATTACTACCTGGCTCAAACCCAATCAAGGGCGGTATATGGGAATCGAACCCATGCGTGCCGGATCCACAAACCGGTGTGTTAACCACTTCACCAATACCGCCAAAATATTAAAAAGCAGGGATAGAGGGAGTCGAACCCCCACTGATGGTTTTGGAGACCATAGTTCTACCATTAAACTATATCCCTATAAAAAATGGAGGGGAGAGGATTCGAACCTCCGAACCCGAAGGAGCGGATTTACAGTCCGCCGCGTTTAGCCAACTTCGCTACCCCTCCATCAATGGCGCGGGACAGAATCGAACTGCCGACACATGGAGCTTCAATCCATTGCTCTACCGACTGAGCTACCGAGCCAATTTTTTCGGTTGATACTTTATGATAATTAAACATAATGAGATGTGGATCTCATTACATATGGAGGATACAGGGTTCGAACCTGTGACATCCTGCTTGTAAGGCAGACGCTCTCCCAGCTGAGCTAATCCTCCATCAAGTGACCCGTATGGGATTCGGACCCATGATACCGCCGTGAAAGGGCGGTGTCTTAACCACTTGACCAACGGGTCATAAACGGAGAGTAAGGGATTCGAACCCTTGAAACAGGTATAACCCGTTTACATCATTTCCAATGATGCTCCTTCGGCCAACTCGGACAACTCTCCAGGTATCCAAGTAGAGAACATAATGTTCTAAAAGCCAAAAACTTTTGCATGGCGACGTCCTACCCTCGCAGGGAGCGATCCCCCAACTACTATCGGCGCTT
>NZ_AZFE01000005.1 GCF_001434315.1 Paucilactobacillus oligofermentans DSM 15707 = LMG 22743
TCGTTGATAAACAGACAAAACCTCGTTGATAAACAGACAAAACCTCGTTGATAAACTTCTATAAGCCTTGGGAGAGTAAGGCTGAAAGGGGGTCTAAAAGAGGTTTAAAAGAGGTTTATAAAAGAGATTTAAAAGAGGCACCACTGTACGAGATCAAAACCTAGAAGCAAAAAACACAAAGGAGTGAGCTAAAACCAGCTCACATTAAACTCCAGTCGCTATGCTCCTTGCGCCTCACTCTGTTCGTTGCCTAAAAGGTGTGGCAAGCCACATTAATTCGGGCGCTGACGCCCCAAACCCCGTCCAAGCTGAGCCAGGTTAACCGCTTTTTCACTCGCCGTTAGGCAGGAAAGCAAAGTTTTATAGAAACTTTGGCTTTCGCCATTTAAGTGTAAAGACTGGTTAAGAGCTGTCAATTCCTTATGCTCCCACGCTTTGCTCGTCCGCTACCATTGACAGCAAACAGTTAGTTTTTTTGAATCTTAACAAGAACTTAGCGGCTATGTTCGTTTTTTAGGGCCTTATTTTTCGTTTCTAGCAATTTTAAGACTATTCATATACATTTATACCAAAGCAAAACAAAAAGCCCTCAGCAGGCTCTTAGAGGGCTAAATAACAAAGCCAGGACGATTAATAATATCTTCTTGTCTTTTTTGCAAAATATAAGTGTATAAGGAATCATACAAATTCTTTTTAATCTCGTCAGGTTCATTGACAGAAGCTTCAAACAATTCTTGAATATCAACTATTCCAACACTTTTGAAGCGTAAACGGTTTCGTTTAGACCAATTTTCTGCTATCCTGACGAAAACGGAGGCGACGAACAACATGGAACAAACAGGACAGGCTTTACCGGCCACCATCCAACGAATCTGGCGTGCCAGTGCCGCAATCTGGGCTTTGGTCATTCTAATTGCCGGCTTACTTTTGATTGCGGCGTGGCATTTTTGGCATTGGTCGCTGTGGTTAGCAATAGGCGCCATGGGATTTGCCATTTTACAATTGATTTTCCGTCTTGCTTTAGTGCCCTATCGCTACCGTTTCTGGCGGTACAACATTACCCCCACAGCCGTTTTCCTACAAAAAGGTTTCTTCTTTCAAAAAAATGAAGCCATTCCGATTGCCCGCATTCAAAATGTGACATTAGAAGCCGGGCCGCTGCTGCAATGGCAGGAACTTCAGCAAGTCAATATTGAAACGGCCAGCACGGCGCATGTTATCGACGGTGTTACCCGACCGGTTGCGGATCAACTGCGAAATCAGATTCTACAACTGGCCCAGGAGGTGCGCAATGAATGACAAACCCAAACGCCTTGCACCCATTGCCATCCCCATTCATTGGCTGATGTCATTTATTGCTTGGTGGCCGATACTTGTCAGTGGCGGCTTTTCAATCTTGAAGAACGATATGAAGCCCAAAGAATTTCTATTTTGGATCAGTCTAGTATTAGGCATTTTGGTATTAACGCTGCTTTGGTCTATTGTGCATTATTTGCGCTTTACCTACTTAGTCGCACCAGACGGCTTGACCATCAATAGCGGAGTCTTCATTCGAAAAATCAATCACATTCCATACGGCCGTATTCAGACCGTTCAGCGCCGGCAGTGGTTCTTTTTAAAACCGCTTGGCCTGGAGCAGGTCTCTATTGAAACTGCCGGGAAGGAATCCAAGAAGGCTGAAGGAATGCTCGCCGCCGTTCCGACAACGGTAGCAGATGCCATCAATCGTTATCGGCAAGGGCTGACTGATACGCCAACCGCTTCGGCTAGTGACCCTACGACTGAGGGTGCGCAAACCGAAGTAACCCCGGCGGCAAAAACCCCAGACGCTGCCTACAAAATCAATGCGCATGATCTCAATCAATATGCGCTCACTTCGCTTGGGTTCATTCCCATCATTACCGGGATTCTCTGGCTGGTCCAAAAGGTTCAGGAATACTTTCCCGACAGCTGGTATAAGCAAGCTGAACACGCGCTAACCGGACTGGCCATTTATCTGATTATTGCCTTAACGGTTATCGTCTTAGTGCTCGGCTTTGCCATTTCCTACCTGAACATTTTGCAGCGCTATTACCATTTCACGCTTGATCGAACCGGTAACGAATTGCAAACCAGTCGCGGCTTTTTTCAGACCAACACCGTCAGTGCCCAACTATCCCGCGTCCAAGCCGTACGCTTCAAGCAAAGCGTGTTACGGCAGTGGTTTCATCTCAGCACGGTTCAGGCACTTCTGGCATCAAGTGCTGCCGATGATGAAAAAAACGATGATTTGGTTCTGATGCCCGTCATCAGGCAACGGCAGGCGCTAACGACTATGCAAACATTCATCAGCTGGTTGCCAACCGCCGCCCCTGAATTAGAGCCGATACCGACTCGTCATCGCTGGTACTATGTGCGAAACATCGTGCTAGGTAATTTTGGCCTGATCGTCTTGCCGGCTATCTTAGCCAGTACCTTATGGCTGCATCTTAACTGGTGGCTGTGGCTCTTACCGGTTGGCCTACTGTGGCTTGTCATCGTTGCTTTACAAGGCCAATACGCCGGAGCTAATGCAGCAATCGGCATCGCAGCCCCCGATCAGCTCGTCATTCAAGTGGGCGAAACCTGGACCCGGCAACGTTATTTTGTGCGCAGGAAAGATATTCAAGCCATGAGTTTCAAACAGTCGCTGTGGATGAAACCGCGAAAAATGGCACATCTGGAAATTCACATCCGCAAAGGCAATAACGATCAGAGTGTCAGTTCACGGTACATGAAAGCCGATTTAGCTAAACGCATCATGAGCTGGTACCAACCGTTGCCTTAATCAGTCGCTTTAAAAGTCAGGAGTCTTACCTTTGCTACTCACCAAGATCGAATACGCACCACCACGTCATCACAGCGATTACCCGTTTAATTTGCCTTGGCAAGCCGATTTTCACGAATTAATCCTGACCCGTCCGGTGACTATTTTAACCGGCGACAATGGTAGTGGAAAATCCACGTTGCTCAATGCGATCGCTGCCAATTACAATGCCATCCTCATGAGTGGTGCCGCATTGGAAGACCACCCTGAGTATGACAATAGCCGTGCCTTGGCCCGCCACCTTAAGCTAACGTGGACGTATCGGACCAAAGCCGGCTTTTTCTTTCGCGCCGATGATTTCATTTCATTCATTCGCGCCACCCGCGGCCGCATCAAGTACGCGCAAACACAGCTTGAACATCTCGCCCCGCAAAGTTTGGAGCGTCTGCCCTATCTCAATACCCTAAGCGCAATCAAACATTTGTATCAGGTGGATTTAGACACTTTATCCCACGGCCAAGCGTTTCTAGCCTTATTTCGAGCGCGATTGCACGCCAACGCTTTATATTTATTAGACGAGCCCGAATCTCCCTTGACGCCGGAAAATCAGCTCAGCCTGTTAGCCCTGATTCATACCGCAGTCGCAAATGGTGCCCAGTTTATCATCAGTACCCATTCCCCTATCCTGATGGCTTATCCTGACGCCCAACTGCTCGCATTAGGCGACACCTTGGCACCCGTGCACTATGATCAAATCAACCATATCACTTTTCTGCGTAACTTCTTAGATGACCCGCAACGTTTCGTCTATCACCTGCTGAACGACTAAGAACCTGTCTAGTATCTTTTAAGAACTATCTTCAGGAAGGCCAATACAACCATTTGAAGACTGCTGTTAAGGGCACGTTCACAGTTTTTCCAAAGTCGCCGACATTTGTCTAGCCAACTCCATGAACGTTCAACGATCCATCGTTGAGGTAACACCGTGAACATATGCAACTCGTTGCGTTTAGCTACCGTCGTCTTAGCATTCAAAATGAGCTTCACCTGATCCGCAAAGTCATTGCCAGTGTAGCCACCATCAACCATGACATGCTGAACCAGCTCTAAATTTTGGCTAGCCAAACTAAACATAGCCAATGCACCTGAACGATCTGATACATTAGCTCGTGTCACGAGCTAATGGCTTGTGGTAAACCATTAATATCAACCGCCATGTGACGCTTAATCCCTGAACTCTTTTTGCCGCCATCGTAGCCACTATTTTTCGTTAAATCAGTGGTTTTAACACTTTGAGCATCAACAATCACAAACGACGTTCGGGCCGATCGGCCCTGTGCAAAGCGATATGAAGCAACAGTTTTGTTAAAAGCCTTTCTAATAGCGAATCAGCTGTCGGGTCTGGTTTATCTCGCCACATATCGTAATAGCGGTAGACAGTGTGCCATTCCGGAAGGCTATTTTTGTGTTTGGTAGGAATTTCAATTTTTGGAGCTTTAGGTTTTGGACTCTACTTTTTATTTTTTACTGGAGTTTCT
Source organism: Paucilactobacillus oligofermentans DSM 15707 = LMG 22743 (assembly GCF_001434315.1). Taxonomy (GTDB): domain Bacteria; phylum Bacillota; class Bacilli; order Lactobacillales; family Lactobacillaceae; genus Paucilactobacillus; species Paucilactobacillus oligofermentans. The sequence continues at coordinate 4,324 of NZ_AZFE01000005.1, forward strand.
AATCAATGGGTTTGGGCAAGTGTCCTACTAATAATTTTTATTATTATTACTTGGTTCTCAAAAAAATACGTTGATTGGAAGCATGGAGGAATACTCCTTGTAGTAGTCATTGCATTCATGGGAGCTTGTATTGATATACAAGGAAACCCGCTATATAACGAGCCGATTCGCCTCGTCTATCAACATCTAGGTACACTTAAAGTTACGAACATCATGACATCAATCAATGGTACTACTGGAGTTAACTATTATTTTAATATTGTTAATCCATCTGGTCATGTTGTAAAACAATTAAACATGTGGGGCGTTGCTCTCTTTCGTTTTATTGAATACTTAGTTATTTACAGTATTCTTTTAAGCATGCTTGTCCCAATGTTTAAATTAGTTAGAAATATTAAATTAAAAAAGGAGAGTTAAAATGAGGGTTTACACCAACAAGGAAGAATTAATTACAGAAATCAAACAACGCTACCAAAAATATATCGCTGAATTTGAGAACATTCCTGAAGACTTGAGGGATAGGCGAACTGACGAAGTCGATAAAACGCCCTCTGAAAACTTATCTTATCAGTTAGGGTGGTTATCCTTATTGTTAGGCTGGGAAGAGAAAGAGAAGGCAGGAATTGAAGTTCAAACGCCAGCAGAAGGCTATAAATGGAATAACTTAGGTGGGCTTTATCAATCGTTTTATGATACTTATGGAGAAGAAACCTTAGATGAACAAATTCAACAGTTGGATAAAAAAGTGATTGACTTATGCGCTTGGATAGAAACATTGAGCGATAAAGAGTTGTTTGAACCTGAACAACGAAAATGGGCAACTAAAAAAGCAAAATGGCCTTTGTATAAGTGGATTCATATTAATAGCGTAGCACCATTTACAAATTTCCGAACCAAAATACGTAAGTGGAAGAAGATTTTCTTATGAAATACGGCTATGCACGAGTAAGTACCCTAGACCAAAAATTGGAAAATCAAATCGAACAACTAACAGACGCAGGCGCAGAAATAATTGTGCAAGAGAAGCTGACAGGGACAACCAAACAGCGTCCTGAATTTCAAGACTTACTGGCACGATTAGAAGCAGGCGATACCTTGAAATCGTGCGGTAATTCACGCCATTGACACCCTGTAGTAAGCGAGTAAAGGATGGCATTGAATACGTCATAAAGATCATAACGACGCGGTCTTGTATGCTTGCGGAAGTTTTCTAAATCAGGTTGTATTAACGCAAATTGCGCTCGAGAAATATTGCTTGGATAATCTGGCATGACAAACTCCTCAGTCGGTTTTCCACAATTCTACCAGATTCAGCAGATACTAGACAGGTTCTAAAAATTCTCTGCACAAAGCAATTAAAAAATTTGGGCTTAAAACAGCGTAATCTGCAACATTTTTTAAGTATTTAAAGCATAACAAACTTAGTTAAGTGTAAGTATAATTGAATTAAAAATACATTCCATTCAACAATGGAAAAAATTGATTTTATGATTATCAGCAGACCGAGTAAAACGAGGTCAATGCGCACTTACACCCCACTAAAAATTAGTGGAGGTTTTGTGCTTAAAATCTGTCTCAGAAGTTGCCTTCGGCAACAACTAAAAATCCAAATAAAACTAACCAAAATCAATTTGATCTAACATACTTTCGGTACTGGCTTGGTCTAAGCCTAAATAAGCTAAAGTCATGGCTTCACTTGAATGATTTAATAAGTGCATGACTAGGCCAATATTGTAATTTGATTGCGTGTAAACACGATAAGCCCCAGTTTTGCGCATTGTGTGGGTCCCTAGATAATTAATTCCTAACAGATCGCCAACCTT
>NZ_AZFE01000031.1:0-147850 GCF_001434315.1 Paucilactobacillus oligofermentans DSM 15707 = LMG 22743
ATTTGATTTGTCGAAACTTTATTCAGTTTTCAAAGTTCTACTCGATTGCTTAATTCGTAATTAAGCAACGTATATTATGTTATCATTCAAGCACTTCACTGTCAACAAGTTTTTTGATTTAATTTGATAATTAAAATCTCTCAAACCCCTGTAACAGCAAGAACAATCATACCAAGACAGTTAACGTAAGTCAACTAATTATTGTAATTTATTTTCAGTAATTAATTAACTTAAAATATCTTGACGAACTCTTTGACAACGAAAACAATCATAGCAAGAATACACAAGCTGGTCAAGCGTATTTAGTGATTTATTATCATTTATCTTGGTTTTATTCTAAATTTAGAATGTTGTTTGTAAATCAACTAAACAATCATAGATTTCAATAGCCGCTAAATCAGAATTATCAAATTCAAACTTTTGGTACGGACGATACTCTTCAACTTCATAAATACCAGAAGCATGCTTATAAGTAACTTTACATAGCTCAATACCAAATAATTCAAAACGTCTAACCTGAACAAGCTCATTTACATCTGTTTGCATTGCACCTAACCGATTAATTATTTTAACTAAAGACACCTGATTCATTAATTCACCTCATTTATAACTTACTTCTATAGATAATATGCTAAAATTGTAACTAATTTACATAAAGGAGATCTTCAAATGAGCCTATTTAGAAATGATTTAAACGAAACCCTTACTAAAATCGAGGTATCTGAAATCCGTCAATTTGATGAAGCAACAAGTTCAATTCCAGACATCTTAAAGCTTACGTTAGGTGAACCAGATTTCACCATTCCTGAGCACATTCAAAAAGTTGCCAAGCAGGCTATCGATGATAACTTCTCACATTATACTGGTAATGCCGGTATCCCCGAACTACGACAAGCCGCTGCTGACTTTCAAAACAAAAAGTATGGTTTACATTATAAACCAGAAAATGTTATTACAACCGTCGGTGCATCAGAAGCAATTGCTGCAGCACTTGGAACCATCATTAATCCTGGTGATGGTATTTTACTACCTGCACCAATCTATTCTGCTTATACGCCTTTAATTAATTTTTATCATGGACAAGAATTCCGCATGAACACTCGCGATAACGATTTTATTCTAACTCCTGAAATGATTGAAGATACCATTGCAGCAAATCCTAAAGTGAATTTTAAAGCAATCATTTTAAATTATCCAAGTAATCCAACTGGTGTAACCTACCGTCCAAATGACATTGAAGCAATCGTAAAAGTCTGTAAGCAACATCAATTATGGGTCGTTAGTGATGAAATCTATTCTGAACTTACCTATGGTGATCCTCATACTTCAATTGCAAGTTATCTACCAGAACAAACCATTCTTATTAATGGCTTATCAAAATCTCATGCCATGACTGGTTGGCGAATCGGATTTATTTTTGCAGACGTTGAAATGATTAACGAAATTAGTAAGGTTCATCAATATATGGTAACTGCGGCTACGTCTATTGTCCAAAAAGCAGCAGTTGAAGCCTTAACTAACGGAATTGATGACGGCAAAAAAATGGCCGTTGAATATCTCAAACGACGTGACTATGTCTATAGTGAGATGAAGGAAATGGGCTTTGAAATGGCCCGCCCAGATGGTGCTTTTTATATCTTTGCTAAGATTCCTAATGGTTATCTACAAGACTCGATGGCATTTTGTAAAGATCTAGCCCAGAAAAATCACTTAGCTATTATTCCTGGCCACGCTTTTGGAGACGAAGGTGAAGGCTACGTCAGAATTAGTTACGCTGCCGACTTATCTAAATTACATGAAGCGATGAAACGACTAAAAACGTACATGGACTCAAATAAATAACACGTAAAAAGAGGATGATTACAAACCAATTTGGTTGTGTAGTCATCCTCTTTATTTTTAATCACTAATTTTATGTTTTCTCTTTGGTTCAATTGCTAATGCAAACATCCCCGCAAACATCCCGAAATAATATGTTAAAATCCGCCATAGTAACATGGCTAAAATCAACTTACTATTTACAGTAATGAAGCTTGAGAATAAGACAGTAAAGCTATACTCTGCCCCACCCGAGCCACCAGGAATTGGAAATAACGAGATAATCATTACAATTAAGACATGCAAACTTGTTACCATAATTACATTAACGTGACTAATTCCTAACGACAGCATAATAAAGTATGGAATCAAATAGTAGAAGATTAATTGTACTAACGTCATGACTGCAACTTTAACTAATTTGAATCCTTCATGCTTCATTTTTAAGCTTTCCCGATAAAAGCTATCAATTTTAGCATCTAAATTAACTTTAACTGAGTTAAATTTATCTTCAGAACGAAACCACTTGACTGGGATAATAAATAAATTAACCAACCGCTTAGTCATACTATTCCAATACATAATCATTAATAAGCCAATTACTACCGCCAAATGAAAGACAAATCCTAAAATGACGAGTAGTGACAAAGCCTGCAATTTTTCCGCAATAAAGTGAAAGCCAATTACAAGACTAATTAAAAAATTAACTACAATCATGCTTTGAAAAATAACAAACTTCATTAACAAAACTGAGCTTGCCTGACCAGCATCGACTCCTGATTGCATCATCGCAATTAATTGTGCTGGTTGTCCCCCAGTTGAAAATGGAGTAATCCCATTAAATAGTTGTTCGACTAATGGCACTCTAACTGCATCCCTAAAAGTAAACTCTGTATCACGATCTGCCATAAATAATTTAACAATTAATGCTTCAATCAATATATAAACAATGATACAAATTAATGCAACTAACAGCCATCCCCAGTGCAATGTCTGAAAATCATGGACTAGCGATGCTAATTTAACCTTACGCAGTGAGTAAGCAAAAATGCCCATTCCAACGAGTAACATTAAAACTAAAACAAGTTTGTTTCGTCTTGACATTACTATACCTCTCTTGCTTGTTCCTCATAAAATTTATGCCATATTTTAGCTAGATTATCTTTAGAATATTTTTGTGATGCAATTACCGATTTATCATGTAGGAACTGAAGGCCTGCAGGATTATTTTGTAATAATTGAATTTTTTGATTCATTTCATCAACATCAGTTGCCGCTTCATAATAGCCATCAATGATTGCCCGATATAACTCTAAATCGCGTAATAACACTGGCGTACCACAACTGAAGGCCTCTAATACCGACATTGGAAACAATTCATTATATGAAGGTAATAAAAACAAGTCTGTCATATTATAGTAATCAACAATTTTTTCACGAGAAACAATCCCTGGAAAAGTTAAATTTACTGGTGGATTATCAACTACTTTTTTAAGTTCTGCATAACCGTCTGTCATTTTACCAAACGAAAAGCCACCCACCCAAACAAATTGCATATCTGGATTACGTCGAGCTAATTCAATAAAATCATTAACTCCTTTACGTTCTTGAATTTGGCCAGCACCCATTACCATAAATTTTGATTGATCAAAGCCAAGTTCGTCTCGAATTGCTGCTTTATGATCAGTAGTATATTCACTAAATTTATCTGGATCAACAAAGTTAGGAATATAAGTAATCTTCCCGCGATCAATCCCAACCGCTTCTAATTTACTAATAAATGAAGGATTAACCACCACGATATGATCCATTCGGCGATAAAAGGTAAGCACGTACCAATAAAAAATTGCTTTAAATGGTTGTGGTATTTTTAAACTTCCTTCTAATGTTTCAGGAAGGAAATGAACATATCCGATTTTTCGACCACGCCCAGGTAATAATGTCGACAAGAAAAATTGGGGGTCAATCGTATGGTAGTGGCTAATTTTAGAGCGTTGCAACTTATTAATTTTAATATCAAAGTCATCTTTAAAACGTTCATTTAATAAATTAACTAATTCAACATACGCACTACCAACCCCTTGTCCTGCAACTTTATTGGCTGATGAAAACATCGTAATTTTTATCATAACTACCCTCGTGGTCCTCTAAATAAATTAATTGGTTCACGTGCTGATTTAGCAAATTCAATTTCACTATCTTTATAAAATTGAATTACACGTGTTCCAAATGTTTGTGCTGAAATCTCATCTAATTTGGCATTTCGTTTGGCATTATCTTCTGTAGTAAAATTTGATCCACAATATTGCAACACACTAGTTACTAATTGTGATTTGGTTTCAAAGTTAACGCCAATTGCTGGATCGTCAATTAGCTCCATTGTATATGGACTCTTCATCACCACAATTGGTAATCCAGATGCTAATGCTTCAATGTAAGTTAACCCTTGCGACTCAGAATCAGATGCTGATACAAATACATTAGCTAGCTGATAATATTTTTGAACATCATTATTATTAATTTCACCAGTAAAAGTCACATGCCCAGCTAATTGAAGTTGTGCCGCTTGCTTTTCTAGCGTCTCTCTTGCTGGTCCATCCCCGACAATCAATAGTTGAATCTTTGGTTCAGATTCCAACATATCCGGTAGTGCTTCAATTAGTTCATGAATGTTTTTTTCAAATGCTAATCGACTCAATGATAATAACACTGGAGTCTCTGCTGTATAGCCTAGTTGTTCACGCATCAATTTAATTTGCGTTTCGTTATGCTCGATTCCATAACGATCCAAATTAACCCCAGTTGGAATTACCCGCATGGGCGTTTTAATTCCATATCCAGTTAACGTTGTCCGTACCCGTTCACTAGGAGCCACAATTCCCGTCATATTCATCATAAACACATTAACCATTTGTTTAACGTTACGAGGTTTTAAAATCCGTCCGTTAGCAATGTAATGTAGATAGTCTTGGTACATTGTATGATAAGTATGAATACATGGGATTTTTAATGAGCGTGCAGTAACTTTACCCATCCATCCTAATGAAAATTCAGTTTGCGTATGAATGATATCTAATTCTAACTCTTTACAAAGCTTATACGCTTTAAAAAGACCTCTAACCGCAATTCGACGATCAGAAAACGAAACAAACGGTACACTGGCAAAGCGATAAACACCTGGCTCAACATCTTCTGGTCCCACTTTTGGATCTGTAGTCGTAAAGATGTACACATTATGACCTTGCGCACGCAATTCATCTCTCAAAGTTTTGATAGACGTTGCTACTCCACTGACTTGTGGAAAATATGTATCTGTAAATAGCCCAATGTTCAATTTTCTACTCCTCCAGTCTCGTTAGCTACGCATTAATTTGAATTAATCTAGTTACAATTCTACTAAATGTGTGCTGTAAATTCAATTCAACCGTAAACACAATTATATCATTTTATCGCAGTTACACCGATTTTCCAAATCATTTATATCTGGAAAATATCGTACCATCTGTAGACTGCTATCTCATTAAATAACTTAATTTGCTCATCGACAATTATTATAGTCTTATCCCTGTCTAAAGCCCAAGTTATATCTTCGTCTTAACCCAATGTTAAACATATTATTATCCATAAAAAAGCTACTAACCCTTCATATTCAATGAAGAACTAGTAGCCAATGTTAAATACTTAATGTTTTAACTTATCCAAGTTGCTCAAAATCAAAACCATTTCGTGTACTTTTTTCAATTCCGTTTGGTGTCCCAACAATTACATAATCAACTAAATCTAAAAATAATCCATGTTCAACTACCCCAACCATGCTGATTAGTTCATCTGCTAAGGCATGAGCATCATCAATTTTGTCTAAATGTAAATCAATAATATAGTTTTCTGAATCAGTTAAGACATAGTTTCCATCAGTCATTCGGAATTCCGGTTGATATCCCTTAGCTTGTAATTTATCAAATAGATGTTTTGAGCCAAATGGAATCACTTCAACTGGTAATGGGAACTTACCTAATTGATGAACCATTTTGCTATCATCAACAATCCACATATTGGTTGTTGAATTAATAGCGACAATTTTTTCCCAAAGGTGAGCGGCACCACCACCCTTAATACCGTTAAAATCATCACTAATTTCATCAGCACCATCAATCGTTAAATCAATTTGATCAACTTCATCAATTGCTTTAACCGTAATACCTAAATTACGTGCCTGATTTTCAGTAAATTTTGACGTGGAAACACAAACAATATCCATGTTTTCATCGTGTACTCGTTTGCCTAAAGCATCTACCATGTAACGAATTGTGGACCCACTTCCTAGTCCAACAATCATGCCATTTTTAATATATTTAACGGCTTCATTACCAACCATTTGTTTTAATTCGTTTTGATCCATTTAGTTATCCTCCGATGCAATTAATTATTTACTAGCTTCTTCAATTTGAGCTAAAGTTGGGATTGATGGAATTGCACCCATTCCTTGAACTGTAATTGAGCTTGCACGTTGAGCAAATGAAATTGCAGTTTCCATGTTGCTTAAATCACTAGTTAATTGTGAACTAAGTGAACCAATAAAAGTATCACCGGCAGCAGTAGTATCCACGGCATTTACCTTAAACGCTGGTACAAATGCATGATCTGTATCATTTGCGTAAAATGCACCTTTATCTCCAACTGTGATTACTAAATTTTTAACGCCCATTTTTCTAAAGGCAGCAAAATTTTCTAACATTGATTGTTCGTCAGTAACTTTAATTCCAGTCAAAGTTTCACTTTCAGTTTCATTAGGAACCAAAATATCAGTATATTGTAGAAGTTCAGGTAAAATTGAATCCGCTGGAGCTGGGTTCAGAATAGTAGTAACACCATTTTCTTTAGCAAACTTAAATGCTTCCAGCGCTGCAGCTTGTGGCGTTTCAAATTGAGCAATCAAGAAATTTGATTCTTTAATTTGCGCATGGGCACTTGCAATATCTTCACCAGTTACTTCTTGATTAGTTCCACCATAAACCACAATACTGTTTTGACCATTTTCATCTAATAGGATAATTGCTGAACCGGTACCAACCTTATCATCTTTAGAAACATTACTGGTATCAACATTGTCATCGCTTAAACTCTTAACCATAAATTTACCGGCATCATCATTACCGACTTTACCAATAAAGTTAACCTTGGCACCAGCACGAACAGCAGCGATCGCTTGATTAGCACCCTTACCACCAGCAGCGCTACTCTTATCAGCAGAGGAAATTGTTTCCCCAGGTTGTGGAATTCGTTTGATTGTGACAATTGTATCAAGATTTAAGCTTCCTAGAACTGTAACTGTGTTTGACATGAGTGAATCTCCTTGAGTGTTAAATTTTATTTTTAAGTAAAACGTTTTACGTGTTATAAAATAACAACGTGTTTTCAACAAAATATATTATCATACCTCGAATTAATTGCCAATATATTTTTATTTTTTTATTAAAATCTACTTAGTTGTTTAAGCATACAATCCCTACTATATCAACGTTTTCAAATGCTGATATTTACCATAAACTATGTGACAATTTTAACTTACTTCCTTAAAAGGTGGTTGCAATCGTTTCCAATAAATGATATTATCTTTCATGTTGTTTTAAAAGTTTTACTTGCTAGGTAAAACGTTTTATCTATATTTATATTCACAGGAGGTACTACGATACATGAAGAAAACCACAGTAATAAATTCACACTTGTCAACTGTAATTGCCGGTATGGGACATATGGATTGGCTTAGTATAGGTGATGCTGGAATGCCAGTTCCTGCTGATACTGAAAAGATTGATTTAGCTTTAACAAATAACCTTCCTAGCTTCATTGATGTATTGAAAAACATCATCAGTGAACTTGAAGTCCAAAAGATTTATTTGGCTGATGAAATCAAAACTAAGAATCCAGAACAACTTACTGCTATTAAAGAAGTTTTACCTGGAATCGAAATTGAATTCATGCCACATACAGATTTAAAGAAGAGCCTTTCAAAGACGCATGCATTTGTTCGAACTGGTGAAATGACCCCATTTTCTAACATTATTTTAGAATCTGGCGTAACTTTTTAAGCTACTATAACAAATTTGTAAGCGGATTATTCACTAATATACAAGCATAAGGGAGAAACAAGAATCTTGGAAAACACTATTAAACCAGCCAAAAAACATAGCTGGACTCAACTATCTGATGGGTATTTAAATAAAACCCCATTACTACAATTCATTATCATCTCACTTATTTTTCCTATGTGGGGTTGTGCTGCCAGTCTAAACGACATTTTGATCACACAATTTAAAACAGTTTTTACATTAAATGATGCATCAACTGCTTTCGTTCAAACAGCTTTCTATGGTGGTTACTTCTTAATTGCCATTCCAGCATCACTAATTATTAAAAAGAGTTCATATAAAATCGCTATTATGACCGGACTTGTATTTTACATTCTTGGTTGTGCAATCTTCTTCCCTGCATCACAATTTGCAACTTATAGCATGTTCCTAGTTGCTATCTTTGCAATTGCAGTTGGATTAAGTTTCTTAGAGACTTCGTGTGATACCTACGTTTCAATGCTTGGACCTAAAAAATGGTCAACAATGCGTTTAAACATTGCTAACACACTAATCCCACTTGGTGACATCATGGGAATCGTCTTAGGTAAATACTTGATCTTTGGTAAGATCAGTAGTTTATCTGAAAAAATGGCTAGTATGCACGGTGCCGAACGTGTTGCCTATGGCGAAAAGATGTTGCAACTTACTTTGCAACCATACAAGTATATCTTGATTGTTCTTCTTGTCATGCTAGTTATCTTGGCAATTACACCAATGCCACATGCTAAAGCTACTACTGCTGCTGTTTCAGCAGACGGTGAAGCTAAAGAAGAAAGACCAAGCCTTAAAGAAACAATCAAATATCTTTGGTCAAACACTGGCTTTAAAAAAGGTGTTTTCGCTCAATTTATCTATGCTGGTATGCAAACCACTGTTTGGTCATTTACAATCCGACTAGCATTGAATTTAATTCACTTGTCTGATAGTGCTGCTGCTACCTTTATGATCTTTAGTTACGTTGCTTGGTTTGTTGGTAAGTTAGTTGCTAACGTATTCATGACTAAGTTCAGTAGTACGGGAGTCTTAACGTGGTTCTCAGCCCTTGGTGTTCTTTGCTTAGTTGTTACTTTCACGGTTCCAAATGCTACTGCTGTTTATGCTGCTGTCTTAACTAGTTTCTTCTTTGGACCTGAATGGCCAACCATTTATGCTCATACTCTTGATACAGTTACTGAAAAGCAACATACAGAAACAGCTGGTGCAATCATCGTTATGTCATTAATTGGTGGTGCAATCATGCCATTTGTTCAAGGACTTGTTTCTGATTTATCTGGTTCAATGCAATTTTCATTCATCGTTCCAGCTCTATGTTATGTCTTCATCACGGTTTACTTCTTCCTAGAACACCGTAATGAAAAACTTCAAAAAAATATTTAAGCTAGTAATTAACTAAATACCAACTAATATTCAATTACGAATATTAGTTGGTATTTTTATTTATTCTTTTATTAAACATCAAAAAAAAGCTAATTCTTAAAATTAAGAATTAGCTTTTTAAATATGTGAATTATTTACAAGAATTTTCAACTAACTTTTGAACCTCTTCATTTGATTCGGCTTCAAGTGCTTTTTCAGCTAGCACCTTAACATCTTCTGTATTCAAACGCTTCATTAATGAACGTGTTTGAAGCATTGATGTGGCACTCATTGAAAATTCATCCAGACCAAGTCCCATTAAAATTGGAACTGCAATCTGATCTCCTGCCATTTCGCCACACATCCCAGCCCATTTGCCTTCGGCATGAGCAGTATCAATTACTTGCTTAACTAAACGAAGTAATGATGGGTTATATGGTTGATATAGGTACGAAACATGTTCGTTACCACGATCAGCAGCAAATGTATATTGAATCAAATCATTAGTTCCAATACTGAAGAAATCAGCATATTTAGCTAATTTATCAGCAATAATTACTGCGGCTGGAATTTCCATCATCATTCCAACTTCAATATTATCAGCAACTGATTGACCCTCATCTATAAGCTTTTGTCGTTCTTCATCATAAATTGCACGAGCTTGTTTAAATTCATTAACTGTTGCAATCATTGGGAACATAATTGCAATTTTTCCGTAGTTAGACGCACGCAATAACGCACGTAACTGTGTCCGGAAAATTTCTTGACGATCCAAACTAATTCGAATTGCACGGTAACCAAGGAATGGATTCATTTCATCTGGTAATGGCAAGTAAGGTAAATGTTTATCCCCACCAATATCCATAGTTCGAACAACAACTTGTTTGCCATTCATTCCTTCGGCGACCTTTTTATATGATTCAAACTGTTCGTCTTCAGTTGGTAGTTCCGCAGAATTCATGTATAAAAATTCTGAACGGAAGAGTCCAATTGCTTCCCCACCATTATCAACAACCCCAGCTAAATCATCTGGCGTTCCAATATTAGCAGCAATGTCAAAATGTTTTCCATCCGCACTAACCGTCTTAGCATCTTTTAAAGCTTTCCATTCGGCTTGTTCAGCTGCGAATTTGGCAGCTTCGGCTTGGTAATGTTTAATTTCATCATCAGAAGGATCAATAATAATATCCCCAGTGTTACCATCAACAATTACCATGTCACCATCTTTAATCAAAGTAGTGGCATCACCAGTTCCAACAATCGCTGGAATTTCAAGAGTCCGTGACATGATTGCTGAATGAGAAGTTCTACCACCAATATCAGTAATAAAAGCTTTCACAAACTGACGATCTAGTTGTGCAGTATCACTTGGTGTCAAATCATGAGAAACGACAATCGAAGTAGAATCAATCAATGAGGGACTTGGTAATGTTACCCCTAATAAATGACTCATTACTCGTTTTGTAACATCTCGAATATCTCCAGCACGTTCTTGCATATAGGTATTATCAGTCATTGCTTCAAACATTCCAATATACATGTCGGTTACAGTTTTAACTGCTGATTCTGCATTAATCTTTTCGTCATTGATTTTAGTTTCAATAGCGCCAATTAATTCAGGATCTGCCAAAATTGTAATATGTGCTTCAAAGACTTCGGCTTCTTCTTCACCTAATGATTTAATTGCATGTTGCTTAATAATTTCAAGATCTTTTTTTGAGTCATTAAACGAATCGTGAAGCCTTTCGACTTCACGATTAGTATCCGTTATAGTTACCTCTTTAAAAGATAAATCGGGATCTACTAACATGTAAACCTTAGCAATTGCAATCCCATTACTGGCAGCAATTCCGCTGATTTGGTTTGACATTAGTCAGATAGACCTTCCTTCTTCATTGTTTCTGAAATAGCTGCAATAGCATCTTTTTCATCAGTACCTTCAGCTGAAATTGTAACAGCTGCGCCTTGGCCAACACCAAGTGACATAACACCCATGATAGATTTAAGATTTACACCTTTTCCATCATATTGTAGTGTAATATCTGAACTGAATTTTGATGCAGTTTGTACCAAAATAGTTGCTGGACGTGCGTGAATTCCTGTTTCTGCAGTTACGTTAAAATCTTGTTTTTCCATGATATCAATCTCCTTCAAGAGTATAAATTAATGAGAACTCCACTTTTATGGACAAACAGTTCTCGTTTGTTAATATTTTATCAATTGTAAGCGTTAAATTCAAGTTAAATAATGTAAACGTTTTATTTAGCTAGTTTTCAACCATCCGATAGATAATTTGACCGCCTCGCATTGCCTGTCCTTTAATTCTTTTTCGATATTCGTATGCGTGAAAAATTGATTGAAATTCTAAAAACTCACTTGCTTCGATTGAAAGTTCAGTAATCTCTCCAGCTCGTAGCTGTTCTAGCAATTGATTATAATCTTTATTCATCGTCATCCCCCTTGAGTAACATTATACCAGAAATTCATTATTACTTACGATTTTAGCTTACTAAAACCAAGAAATTTTTTTAATTATTGATGGCTTAGAAACACATACCCAGCAAGAGATGTAGGTGTAATACAAATCACTTGCATTCAAAATAAATGCATGTATAATATAACCAATGGTCAAAGAAGGTCAAAATATTTTTTGACCAATTATAAAGGAGGTTCACTTAATGTTGTGTCAAAATTGTCAACAAAATCCAGCTACGATTCATCTTCAAGTATCAATGAATAATGAGCAGATTCAAGTTGACCTCTGTCAAAACTGTTATCAACAACTCAAACAAACACAAAACTTCTTAAATATTGGAGGTAACAATATGGATAATAATAACAATAATGGCCAATTTGGCTTCGGGAGTCTTGATGAAATGTTGCGCGCCATTCAACAACAAAATCAACAACAATTCTCTCAAGCACAGTCAAACAAACAACCAAGTCAAAATGGACGTGGCGGTAATAATGGTGGCAACAGTCTCTTAGCTCAATTTGGACTAAACTTAACTGATCAAGCTAAGCAAGGTAAAATCGACCCCGTTATTGGTCGCGACGCAGAAATTAATCGTGTTATTGAAATTTTAAATCGTCGTACTAAAAATAATCCTGTTTTAATTGGTGAAGCTGGAGTTGGTAAAACTTCCGTGGTTGAAGGGCTTGCCTTAGCCATTATCGCTGGTCAGGTACCTGCTAAACTAGCTCACAAAGAAGTTATTCGATTAGATGTTGTTTCATTAGTCCAAGGAACCGGGATGCGTGGTCAATTTGAAGAACGACTTCAAAAGTTAATGGACGAAGTTTCAAAAAACGACAATATAATCCTATTTATTGATGAAATCCATGAAATTATGGGTGCTGGTAATGCCGAAGGTGGCATGGATGCCGGAAATATCCTTAAACCTGCCCTCGCCCGTGGTGAATTTCAATTAATTGGAGCTACTACTTTAAATGAATACCGTAAAATCGAAAAGGATGCTGCCTTAGCGCGTCGTTTCCAACCAGTACAAGTAAATGAACCTTCTATTGAAGAAACGCTTCAAATCCTTCGAGGAATCCAATCACGCTATCAAGACTATCATAATGTAAAGTATACTGACGCGGCAATTGATGCTGCAGTTAAGTTATCAGCACGTTATATTCAAGACCGTTTCCAACCAGATAAGGCAATCGACTTGCTTGATGAAGCCGGCTCAAAAAAGAACTTAACTTTAAAGACCGCTGATCCAGCTACGATTGAAAATGAGATTCATACCGCTGAAGCGCATAAGCAGCAAGCACTCGATAATGAAGATTATGAAAAGGCCGCCTTTTATCGTGACCAAGTTGCTAAACTGGAAACTGCGAAAAAAGATGCGGAAGAAAATCATACTGATCAATCAGCTACGGTTACTGAAAAAGATATGCAAACAATTGTTGAAGAAAAAACTAGCATTCCGGTTGGTGAACTGCAAAAACAAGAACAGTCACAACTAAAGGACCTGGATAAAAATCTCGAAGCCAATATTATTGGACAAGATGAAGCTGTCAATAAAGTAACGCGTGCGATCCGTCGTAACCGTATTGGTCTAAACAAATCTGGTCGTCCAATTGGATCATTCTTATTCGTTGGCCCTACTGGGGTTGGTAAAACGGAAACTGCTCGTCAGCTTGCAAAAGAACTATTTGGATCACCTGATTCCATGATTCGCTTTGATATGAGTGAATATATGGAAAAACACAGCACGTCAAAATTGATTGGTTCGCCTCCTGGGTATGTTGGTTATGACGAAGCTGGTCAATTGACTGAACAGGTACGCCGTCATCCATACAGTTTAATTCTTTTAGATGAAGTTGAAAAAGCCCATCCGGATGTAATGCACATGTTTTTACAAATTCTCGAAGATGGACGTTTGACTGATTCTCAAGGTCGTACAGTTAGCTTTAAAGATACCATTATCATCATGACTTCTAATGCAGGATCTGGCGATGCCGTTGTCAGTGTCGGCTTCGGCGCAGATGCGGCTGGTGAAACTCATTCTGTAATGTCTAAACTTGGCGACTACTTTAAACCAGAGTTCTTAAATCGTTTTGATGGCATTGTTGAGTTTAATGCATTAACTAAAGATGATTTATCAAAAATCGTTGGTTTGATGATTGATGATGTTAATAAAATGTTGGCTGATCGTGATTTATTCATCCACGTTACTAATCCAGTTAAAGATAAATTAGTTGAATTAGGATATGACCCAGCAATGGGTGCACGACCTCTTCGTCGTGTTATCCAGGAACAAATCGAAGATCGAGTTGCTGATTTTGTGATTGATAATCCTAAAATTAAGAATTTAAATGCACGGATTGTTGATGGCGAGATTACAATTGAAAATGCAACCACTACTTCAACAGCAATTGAAATAGATAAATAACAATTAAAGAGGAATCTCTGGTGAGATTCCTCTTTTTATATCCATTATTTTTAACGTTTTTGATAAATCTTTCTGAGCGGCATTGCAATCATTGGGGCAATAATTGCAGCCAGTACCATTTCAGCTAATCCATTAGTTACAAAGATAGCCGATAAGGCTTTAAATAAATTACTTACATTAACTCCATACAGCTTAGCCACTTCCGGCGTATGATAAAAGATATAAATGAATCCTAGCACCAAAATTGTATTAGTAAGTGCCCCTAGAATTGAAGCAATTACCATTGAACTAAGTAAATGTTTAAAAAACTTAAACAAAATAATAAAAGTCCAACCTGCTACTAAACCAATCATAATTCTGGGTAAGACCGATACCAATGGATTAACAAATACTAACGGTGCTAACGGACTACTTGGAAAGACAAATGCTCTAATCCAAGTTAACACACCCCACACACCACCAACGATAGCCCCATCAACCGGACCCAACACAATTGCCGTAATAATCACCGTTACATGCAAAGTTGTCAAACTCAACGGTCCAATCGGAATGTTGCCCAACATAGGAATAAAATCTTGTAAAATGATAATTGCAGTTAAAATTGCTAAAATACTGATATGATATGTTGATTTTTTCTTTCTCAATTTGGTCACCTCGGCTACTTAATGTTATTATTATAACGTGTAAGATAAAAAAATAGAAACATCTAGTAATAAGTTTTTCAAAAAAGACTATACTAAATTAAAATAATTGGGAAGTGTAAACTATGAGTAAAAATCCAGTACTTGGAATGCCGGTTTGGGCATACTACATTAACATCGATGATCAATCAAATATCCTCGCCCCACAACTTCTAAAAGGTTTATATGGTCAACATTACGATGTCGAGAAAACTACCTTTGATAAATTCCGCTTTATTGAATCTGAAGGCCAACTAACAGGAACTTTTGGTGATACACCAGGAATTGTTAAGCTTTATTATCGCCAAGCAAACTGGGCCGAAATGGAATCTGTTGATATGTATCTTTTGTTAAAAGAAAATACAACAATCTACGATGGCATTGAAGGCTTAAAGACTTCCAGCTCACTCCCTGAAGGGATGACTATTCGTGCATTTAAGCGAGTTGCCACTACCGATGGTGAGTTCTGGTATGAGATTAGCCCTGACCAATGGGTCCTTTACAAGGACATGGAAATCACAAATAATCCATATGAAAACATTGAACTTTCTGCTACTGGTGAACAATTAATTTTTGAACCAGTTGGTGAAGTAAAAGCTGAAATCGATTATATCCCTGGAAAGAAAATCCAGGCCTATAACAAGCCTTACGGTAAAATCACTAATGAACTAGAAGATGGTACTGAGATTGTTGTCGTTGCCAGATCTACTGATAACGGTGTGACTTGGTATAAAATTCAAGGAAACGAATTTATTAACGGCTCATACGTTAAATTAAAATAATACTATACCATCAAAAAACGCTTAATTCTTAATGAATTAAGCGTTTTTGATTACGATAAATAAAAGTTAATAACTTAACGCGTTTTGATAATCAGAATTCCAATGAGAATAGAAAGTACCATAACTCATATTTTCACGTCTATTTGTCCAAGGATTATTATAATTAAATCCTTTTTGATCGTAACCAGTTAGTGTAATAGTATGTGAACCAAATCCGTTCATATTACCTTGCCATACAACAACTAAATGTCCTTGATTTAATTTGTCCTTAATTGAATCTATTGAAGCACCATTTAAAACATTACTCCAACCAATGTGATTACTAACAACAGAAGCAATCCCAGTTGCTAGAACCCATAAACCAGAACCTGAATTACTATAAGGATTACCAACAAATCCATAATTAGGATTACTACTTCTTGGTGTTTCATTTGCAACCTGTTCCTTAGTAATATTAACGCCGGCATACTGCAACATCATTGTAACAGCAGTCATTTCACAGCCGGTAGGTAAGTTTGGCAGTTGACCAATTAATGGAGTATTTGAATTTTGACTTGAATAAATAACTCCATCTCCATAAGCCCATATATCAGTTTTTTGATATTTAAAATATCCTCTATACAACGAGCCATCGCTTCCAAAGAAATAATTATTCCCCCAATTACGATAAAATTGATTTGTTAACCGAGCACCATTACCATCAAAATAGTATGTTTGTCCCCAGTTCGAATAAAATGAATTAGTTAGACGAACCCCGTTACCATCAAAATAATAAATGTTGCCCCAATTTGAATAGAAATTATTGGTTAAACGTACACCATCGCTATTGAAATAATAAACATTTCCCCAGTTAGAATAAAATTGATCATCATATCTAGCGCCATCCGCTCCAAAATAATAAACATTTCCCCAATTTGCATAAAATTGGTTAGTATATCTTACCCCATCTTCACCAAAATAATAAGTATGTCCTGAAGCAGATAAAAATTGATTAGTATATCTCACACCATCGGAGCCAAAATAATAATTATGACCCCAGTTTGAATAATACTTATTATCATATCTAGTGCCATCCGATCCAAAATAGTAAATATGGCCCCAATTTGAATAAAATTGATCTCTAAACATTTTCCCATCATTTCCAAAATAATAAATTTTATTATTTTCTGAATAGAAAGAGTTAGTCTGTTTTACACTATTAAAGTAATAATAAAACGATGAACCTTCTTGCACGATTCCATTCTTGGACGCATCTGCTTGAGATTCTACTGTGACTTCAGCATTACTTTCAGCTGTATTATTGGTTTCATTAACTTCAGTATTATCATTACTACTTTTACTACTTGATTCTGAACTGCTACTTTCACTGATTGAATCTGAATTATCACCTTCAGAACTATTGCTTGATTCTGAACTACTTGCATTAGATTCTGAACTACTTGAACTTTCATCATTAACGATAGTTGCCGGAGTACTTTTAATTTCACTGCTTGAATTATCTACCAAAATTGCATCTGCTTTAACAAATCCACCAGATATAATAATAGATAACGCAAAAACAAATGATGTTAACAATAAAAATCGCTTCTTAAACCTCATAAAATCTTCTCCTCCAAATAAATATATAAGAGTAGTATAACAAAAAACTTAATACATAACGTTCATACAAAATAAAAAAGTTACTAAGTTTAAATTCTTAGTAACTTACTATTATTCATTAAATATTAAACATTAATTAATTTATATATTCTCCAACCATGAGAATCGATATTTGAAACCTGTTTAAAGGTTAACTTAGAATCATTAAAACTAGTTAAATCTACCTGAGTACAAATATAATTAATTTTCATTTGTAATAAATCAGAAGTATTCATAAAGATCGTAAAATTATCAGGTGCATTTAAGGTAAAACTAGTTTCACCCTTAGTTACTTCAACTTGAACATGCGCATATCTATTATATATATCAATATTTTTTTGTTTTGGGTCAAGCTGTTTCCATGTCTTCATATTAGGATAAAAATCAACTGAATTAAATGTTTTTACGCCTAAAGCTGGCAGGTAATTGTACGACTGTCCCGAACCAATCCATCGTGCATTGGGATTAGATTTACGTATACTACTTACTTCATGAGCAACTTGTGTTTTCGTAATTGCCCCTACACCGATATTAATCGGATTAACGAAGATTCCACCAACAATAATTAGCATTAACATTAAGGGATAAAATAGTTTACGTATTTTTTTATACAACAGTGTAAATACTAATAATGCAAAAAATACAATAGTTAGATATTTACCTTTAGGTCCAAAATATGATGCTAACGACGATGAAGAAATTACAAAGTAATATATACCACCCATCAATGTAGTAACAATTAACGATAATTTCAATCCAAATCCCTTACCTGTTAACAATTTGCTAATAAACCAAATCGAAGCCAACATTCCAAAGAAATTCATACAAATTATTGAACGACTTGAAGTAACATAGCTAAGTAATGTCATTTTTGCAATGGACTCTGGGAAAGATACAAATGACCAGATTAAGAAAATCACTGGACTAACAATTAATCCAAGCCCAATCCAATCAATTTTTTTATTTTTGAACATCAACCATGGACTTAAAACTAAGACTACTGGCAAGAAATTAAAATAATTGCTCACTTCACAATTATTGGAAAAATTTATATCTCTAAATGGAATTAACCAATTAGATAGATATCCAAACATATCCATCAAGGTGGCGCCACCACCAAGACTAACACGGTGCCCAGGATAAGCAGTATTCATTAATAATTTCAGATCATTTTTTGAAATTAAATATACATGAATTAACACCATTAAAATTATCAGCACACTCACAAAAATACTAATGAAATCGAATTTTTTTAATTTAATTGATTTCCAATATTTTTTAATTGTAACCACAAACATAATAATTAAAAAATAGGCCATCGGTACTTGAATGGCAGGATATATAACTAAAACAAATCCAATACTACTTGATACAAAAAGTGAAAGTAACCCGATTTTTTTAAATTTACTGTTATCACCAACTAAGTAATTCATGTAACTAACAAAAATAGCTAGCGTAAAGAATGCTAAATCACCTACATGTTGCATGAACCACCACTGAATTGCCGGTGATAGAGTAATCCATAAACTTCCTAAAAGAGCTAAATATTTCTTTTTATGCGTAATTATTAAGCATGTTTCAAACGAAATTAATAGTAGTCCAATTACTTTTGTTCCCCAATACCAAGACAATGCACGATCGGGTTTTAAAAATAGAAAGCCCCAATTAAATGGTTTTCCAATAATCGAAATATCTTTAACTGGCGCATTATATTGTAAAATCATATTTTGCCCGTCATTAGAAATATTACTATTATGCACCTTAAAATCATCATAATATTGTGCTAAAGCTAATGGCGTTTGAACTTTCCATTCGTCACTTCTAACCGTTCTTGTTTGACCTGATATTTGCGTATTATTACTAGAAAACACATCTTGCCAAGCATTGATTGAAGACCCATTAATTTTAAAAACGACAATTATAATTATCGCAAATATTCCAATTATAAATCTAAATCTTATTAAGCTGTCTAAAACTTTTTTTAGGATATTTTGTAATTGTACTAGCATGAATATTTTAAATCCCTTTTAAACTATGACTTATCTAAATTATAAATATCCCAAAAATATATAACAATTGTTCTAACAACTGCATAAAATGGAATACATAAAATCATCCCAGCAATCCCTGCAATATTACCTGCTGCAAGTAATAACACAATGATTGTTAACGGGTGAATGTTCAGACTCTTACCAATAATATTAGGATAAATAATATTCCCATCAACTTGCTGTACGATAATTACAATAATAATAACCCAAATAATTTTATCTTGCGCCATTGTTAACGATACAATCAAAGCTGGTGCGATTCCAATATAGGGACCAATATATGGAATAATATTTGCTATTCCAGCAATAATTCCCAAAACAACCCCTAGTGGTTGACCAATGATTAAATACCCAATAGTAGTAAATACTGCAACAAATAAACACTCAATTACCTGTCCAGAAATGTAAGAAGATAATGTAGCACTCATTTTTTGCAGTAATCCACTAACTTCTTCACTGCGTTTTCCTGGTGCCATTTTTTGAATGCTTGGAATTAATTTCTGACCATCTTTAAGCATGTAAAACAGCATCACGGGAACCGTAATTGCAATTATAGTCACACTAGTAATTGTACTAATAATTGTTCCTAAACTTTTTGATAATCCGGTTAAGAACGTTTCAGCATAGGTACCAATTTGTGAATCAATTTTACTTAAATAAGTTCCAACATCAATATGTTTAAAAATCTGTGAATGGCTAATTTTATTAACCACCGTATTCATTTGACTAGCGGTATCAGGAATTGCCTTAACTAATGATGTGAATTCGCTAATAATGGTTGGAACTAACAACGCAATTCCACCCACTACAATTAATACCAATACTAAAACGATAAATAAACTAGCAAAGCTTCGATTCAGACCAATTCTCTTATACTTTAATTTTGATAATTTTGTTACAAGTGGATTTAACATATAAAATAAAAATCCAGATATCACAAATGGTACAAAAACCACTGACACGAATGTGAACAGTGGTTCAAAAACAAATTTAATTTTAGTACAAACAAAAATTAAGGCAGCGACTGCCAATAATTCAATTGTCCAAAAAAACATTTTATTTTCTTTTATATTTTTCAATCGAACTCCCCCCAATATTTAAATTACAATTTAGACGTTAGTTCAACATCAGGATACTTTCCTTTAAACCAGTTTTCTGCAAACTTGTTTTCAAATAAGAACAGTGGTGCATCTTGACGATCTTTAACCAATAAATTACGTGTTGACGCCATTTTTTCGTCTAGTTGATCCGGATTAATCCAACGAGCGGTTTTATGTCCTAATGATTCCATTACAATCTCAGAATTATATTCATTCAACATTCTAAATTGGAAAACTTCAAATTGAAGCTGACCAACTGCACCTAAAATATATTCATTACTATTGTAACTTCTATATAATTGAATGGCACCTTCTTGAACAAGTTGCTCAATTCCTTTATGGAAAGACTTTTGCTTCATAACATTTTTAGCCATTACTCGAACAAATAATTCTGGTGTAAATTGTGGGAGCTTTTCAAATTCAACTTTATTTTTACCTGAGTAAATTGAATCTCCAATTTGGAAATTACCAGTATCATACAGACCGATAATATCTCCGGCTACAGCAGTCTCAACAATTTCACGACTATCAGCCATAAACTGGGTAGAATTTGAAAGCCTAATCCCTTTACCGGTTCTGCCTAATGTAACATCCATTCCGCGATCAAACTCACCTGAACAAATTCTTACAAATGCAATTCGATCTCGATGCTGTGGATTCATATTAGCCTGAATCTTAAAAATAAATCCTGAAAATACAGTATCATTTGCTTTAATAATAGATTCATCTAAAGTTTTATGATTACTTGGTTTAGGTGCATAATTTAAATATGTTTGAAGAAATGTTTCGACCCCAAAATTAGTTAAAGCTGATCCAAAGAATACTGGTGTTAAATCACCAGTAGCAATTTTATCTTCATCTAAACTATTTCCAGCGGCTTCAATTAATTCCACTTCATCTAATGTTTCTTGCCAGATACTATCTTGACGTAACGGATGATCTGCAGGTATTTGTCCATCCTTATCTAATTGGATATATGGATTATTTTCATCTTCGGGATGTGTTAAAGCTACACGGTGATTATAGCGATCATAAAGTCCCTTTAGTCCACGACCCATTCCAATTGGCCAATTCATTGGATATGTTTCAACACCCAGAACATCTTCAACCTCAGATAGTAAATCCAAGGGTTCTCTTGCATCACGATCAAACTTGTTCATGAAGGTGAATATTGGAATTCCACGCATTTTACAAATTTGAAATAGCTTTTTAGTTTGTGGTTCAATCCCTTTAGCTGCATCAATAACCATGACAGCAGAATCAACGGCCATTAGAGTTCGATAAGTATCTTCAGAAAAATCTTCATGTCCAGGGGTATCCAAGATATTAATTCGCTTACCGTCGTAATCAAATTGCATCACTGAACTAGTAACTGAAATTCCACGTTTTTTTTCAATTTCCATCCAATCTGATTTGGCAAACGTTCCAGATTTTTTAGCTTTAACAGTCCCAGCTTCACGTACAACTCCACCAAATAAGAGCATTTGTTCTGTAATTGTTGTTTTACCAGCATCCGGATGAGAAATAATGGCAAACGTTCTTCGCTTATTTACTTCATTTGCTAATTCAGCATTATTCATTTATTTTATGTCCTCTTTCAAAAAATCATTCCTTCTAATTTTAATATAGATAACGATTAAAGTCTATGTAAAACAAAATTTGAAATTAATATTTAAGCCAATAAATAATCATTTATATTTTTAAAATAAAAAATCTCCATAAACATTAGACAGTAACTAATTCTGCCTAAATTCATAGAGATATTCTATTTATTTACTAAATTTTTGTTTAACTTGATTCCAGTCAATACACGTTATTGCAAAACAAAGGATACCAAATACTGTTATTGCTTGAGATCTAAAAGTCATCCAATAATGGACTTGTGAATGATTTCCTAGTACCAAATACCAAATATATGGGAAAGTTGATACTATCAAAATTGGTGATGCTTTAAGAATTGTTTTAAATT
Organism: Paucilactobacillus oligofermentans DSM 15707 = LMG 22743; assembly: GCF_001434315.1. GTDB lineage: Bacteria > Bacillota > Bacilli > Lactobacillales > Lactobacillaceae > Paucilactobacillus > Paucilactobacillus oligofermentans. The sequence continues at coordinate 22,430 of NZ_AZFE01000031.1, forward strand.
GTTTTTTAAAACAAATGAATAATAATAACCAAATAATAAAAATAAAAGCTAAAATAGCAAGGAACTGTTTTGAAAAAACCAACTGCATATTTTCTTTCAACATAAATGATCTATTTAATACTGGATTGTTGTTTGAAATTGCAGTATCTCCTGATCCTTCAGTTCTTAAAACAATCGCATTAAAAGCATCTAAAATAACATTCTTTTTTAAAATTGCAGAAGCAATAATCCATTTGCTGAACCAAGTTATCCCGTATCCAAGTGACCAACCAATACCTGACTGTAAGATTTGCTTACAGCTTTCAAAAAAGCTTTGGTTATATCTTTTTTCTTTTAAATTAAGTAATAATACAACAATTAACGGTATTCCTAATGTAATAATTGGATACGTCAATAAATCTAAAAAATTAGTTATTGAACCAATTGCTCCAAATAAAGCCAAATTTTTATGTAACTTTTTATTAGTTAGTAAATAGATAATGCTAAAGTTTAAAATATAAAACAAGCTTGAATACTGTAAACAAAACGGAATCACCATAAAAGATATACTACACATTGCAACAGCAAATGACAATCCTACAAGAGTTGATATTTTTTTAGCTAATAAATGAACAACAAATGCAAAAATTAGTAACATAAAAAACATATTAAAATATCTAATTGATGATAAAGAAAAAAGCATTAATATTGGCCTAAGTATAACTAAGTACCCATGCCAATATCTACTATATCCATCTATCGACATCCCTGCTTTAATAGGATTACTTTGATCTTTTTTTGCTGCATTAATCATAAAATTATCTGTATAATTATCAATTTTAGAAGCTGACTTGGCGACTGTATCAAATATCTCTGGATATACTCCTTCGCTAGCAATTAATGTTGAGCTTTCACTAACATTATTTTTAACCATATTATTATTAGGTATCATTACTACAGTCATGAGTACAAAGTAGCTAACTAATAATAATGAAATTACCTTAAAAAAACTTTTAATTGAATTCAACTTATAATCATCCTTTTTATCATATTAAATATATAATTCTTGAAAGTAACTAATGCTATAATTATAACCAACATCACATCCTTTTACTTACTAAATTATAAATAAATTTTATTATACAAAAAGCTGCTAATTTTCATTTATGAAAACTAGCAGCTTTTTTAAACTTAATTATTAATAGTAACTATCTGTACTATTTGAAGAGCTACTGTAACCACTACCTGGGGAGTTATATGAAGCTCCATTAGGAAGTACAAAAGTTACATTATTATAACCATCAAAATTGGTCTGCGCATTATACATTTTAGTTTCATAATTAGTTACAGTTGTAGCTTCAAGACCTTGAGCTTTTTTAATCAACTTAGAAACACGATTAATTTCTTTAGTTGATGCAATTTGGAAAGAAGTTCCTTCGATAGTTGCATTTTCACCTTGGAATTGATTAGTAACAACATTATTCATTGCTGTATGATAATTAGCATATAACGTTGCGATACTATTAATCGGAACATCTGTTTTTAATCCATCTTTAGCAACATCTAGCAACTTATTAATTGCTGTTACTGAGCTTGCTGACTTGAATTTTTTAATAACAGCCTTCATAACTTGTTGTTGTCGTTTTTGACGTCCGTAATCATTATTAGGATCATCATAACGCATACGTGAATATTTTAAAGCATTGGCTCCGTTTAAGGTTTGTTTCCCTTTAGGGAATGTATGACCTTCATAGGTGAATGCAAATGGATTATTAACAGTTACACCACCAACAGCATCAACAACTTTTTCAAGTGCTCCCATATCAACATTTGCATAATAATCAATCTTAATATCTAATAACTCAGCAACTGCAGCTTTAGTCTTTTTAATCCCACCAATTGAATAAGCAGCATTAATTTTAACGTAATCGTCACCATCATCTGTCTTTAATTTAACCAACGTATCCCGCGGAATACTGGTAAATGTAATTGTTTCTTTCTTAGGATTAATAGTTGCAACTTCAAGTGTATCTGTATTTCCAACACCATAAGTAGTCTTATTTCTACCAATTGCTCCTGAATCAATCCCCGTAATTAAAACATTAACTGCTTTACCATCTCGTAGCTTTTTACTTACTTTAGTTGAACTGTTACCAAAAATCCCCTCAGCAGTCTGATGAATTTTGTAGTACTCATAACCACCAACTGATAACAGTACAAGTGCCACAATTATTGTAATCCATCGTCCCCAATGCCGCTTACGTCGTGGTGCTCGATGACGTGAGGTTCTAGTTTCTTCTTCATCCATGATTTATCCTCAATATTCTATAATTAACTTACACAACGTTATCATTGTATTCACTAAATCGTCAAACAAAACACAAGATTTTAATACTTTTGTAAACTTTAAAACAAGACATTTATAATCACTTATTAATAAAAATATGGTAGTCTATTACTTAATATATCGTGAAAGGACTGACGTAAATGAAAACAGTATTAACTTATGGAACGTTTGATTTATTGCACAAAGGACATGTAAAAATATTGGAACGAGCCGCTTCAATGGGTGATCGCTTAATTGTCGGTCTTTCTACTGACGAGTTCAATATTAATCAAAAAGGAAAACGTGCATATACTAATTTTGAAGATCGAAAATATATGTTGGAAGCAATTAAATATGTCGATTTAGTAATTCCAGAAAATAATTGGAATCAAAAAATTCATGACATACAAAAATATGATGTCGATATTTTTGTAATCGGAAATGATTGGGCTGGGAAATTCGATAACTTAAAAGAATACGTAGATGTTATTTATCTTGAACGAACAGATGGCATTTCAACTACCCAAATTAAACATGATTTATCTGAATAAAAGCTTAAATCAGTTACTATTCTTTATATTTTTTGCTATTAAGTATATTCAACTTTTGAAAAATAACGTTTTGTAGTCTAAATTCAAACTCACGTTTTTCTTTTTGAACGATGGAATCTAAAATCAATCCACATGAAATTAATAAAATACCTGTTAACAATAAAAATCCATCCACAATCAAGGTTGGAATTTTTTCTACTATTCCAGTATTCAAATATGGTAACCAAACACTCGGAATAAATGAAATAATTGAAATTGCAATTAGAATTGCTGCGATAATTGAAAACAACTTAAATGGATGGTAATTTTTGAATAATTTAAAGATAGTCGTTAATACTTTAAAGCCATCTGAGAAAGTATCAAGTTTAGATTCACTACCTTCAGGTCGATCACGATAAGTAATGATTTCATTATCCACTTGCATATTATTTTCAATTGCCAAAATGCTCATCTCAGTTTCAATTTCAAACCCCTTGGATAAAACTGGATAGGTTTTAACGAAGCGATAACTAAATGCCCGATAACCGGTCATAATATCTCGAATATCATTTTTAAAGAATACATTGATACTCTTTCTAACTAGCTTATTTCCAAATCCATGACCAAATCGCTTGTTCTCTTCAAAATAACTTGAAGATAATCGATCACCAACAACCATATCTGAATTTTGATTCAAAACCTTTTCAACCATACTTGGAATATTTTCAACTGGATAAGTATCGTCACCATCAATCATGATATAGCAATTTGCATCAATTTCTTGAAACATTCTTCTAATAACATTACCTTTACCTTGTCGATATTCATGTCGAATGACTGCTCCGGCTTCTTCAGCTAGTACAACTGTATTGTCATTAGAATTATTATCATACACATAGACATACGAATTACTGATGCCTTTTAAACTATTCAAACAATCCTTAACAACCTTGCTAATCGTTTTTTCTTCATTATAGACTGGTATTAAAATTGCTACGTTATCCATTACTTACCCCTACTGTGACCATACTAATTTCTTGTCAAATGTACTCGAATATAATTACTCTTTTCATGCTTTTTCTTAGTTGATTCAATATCATAAACAGCTTTTTTTACATTTTTTTTGACTTTGATAGTTGCTTTAAAATTACCTTTAGCATCAGCTTTAACCTTAAAGTCTTTATAATTTTTTTGATTTTCTAATATGAGTTTAGCTTTTTTAGTGGTCTTACCCTCAATGATGATTTTATTACCACTAAATTTACGATAAATATCTCCAGAATCGCTAACTTGATCACTGTTCTTAGCTGATATCAATAATTTTACAGCATCAGCTTTAACAACTAACACAGACGATACACTAACGAAACAAACCATCATCAAAAATAATGCAATCTTTTTAGTCAACTTGATCACCCACTTTTCTAATTTCAGGATCAAATCCGATACCGCTTAAAGTACCTTTTAATTCAGCCATTGCACGTTTAACACGATGATCTTTAGATTTAACAAAAACTCGAATTACATCAACCAAATTAACCCGAATCATCTTTCTAAACTTCTTATTTCCACGATAGTGCTTTGTAATATACATATTATTTCTAAATTGATAAAAATAACGCGGAATTCTATCAACAGTATCATTTTGTACTAAAAATGTCCCTGGCTTTGAATTAGATTTATGAATAGCGATGGCTTTTTTAACAAAGTATGATGGCCCAAATTGATTCATTCTAAGGCAATATTCAACATCATCTTGCCAAATAAAGAATTCTGAAATTGGAAGTCCACCTTTAACTACGTTATCTCTTGACGTAAAGAATGACACAAAGGTAGTTGTTTTAACTTTTACTAATCCTTCACCAATTAAGTCTGGCCAATCATCGGTAACTTCAGCAACATTTGTAGGAGTATTATCTTTCCAACGAACGTTAGATGCCAAAAATCCAAATTTATTTTCTAGCTTAATTGCTACATCAGTTAGCATTTCATTACACTTTAGGTCAACAATTGTATCATCATCCATTAACCAAAAATATTCGTCACTAGTTTCTTCAACAGCTTGCTTCAATCCATAACTAAAGCCACCAGCGCCACCCAGATTTTCAGTTAAATTATATATAATTACTTGACTACTTTTAATAGTATCTAGGTATTCTTTCGTTCCATCATTACTATTGTTATTTACAACAACAATATGACTAACTACATTAGTCTGGTTTAAAAGTGCAGAAACACATTCTTTCAATAAGTCTAACCGGTTATAGGTCACGACAATTGCACTTGTTAGTTTCTCGTTATTAATGATTCTTCACCTTCCAATCTGCCTTAACTGGCATTGACATTCCGTCTTTGATACCTTTAAAAATTGATTTTAACTTTGAACCTTTATTGTCCTCAAATAATATTGTTTTAATAACTAACTTCATCTCATCCCATAAAACTTTTCGATCACTTAGCTTTTTGTATTTTTTATAATAATAGATACTATTTCTTGCTTGATAGTACTTTCTGAATGCAGAGTGATTATCCACTGGGATTCTACGACCGAAAACAAATACCTGCTTACTATGACCAATCTCTTGACGCAGGACAACACTGTTAACCCGAATAATTTTTTTGTGATTAATAAGTAATCGACGACAATAATCAAAATCAACTAAATCAATAAACATTTCATCATCGAACCCACCAATTAATTTCCAATCTTTAACTTTAATTAATGAACCTGAAGTAATTGGGTTTTGAATCTCATCAATTTCTTTATCAGTACGTTCAGGATCATTTTCATTTTCACTTAAATCCCAAATTACAGGTGAAATTAATGATACATCACTTAAATCAGTATATTTTTGATATTCTGACAACATATTTTTTGGTGGCATTGAATCTTGATCCATCGTTAATACCCAATCAACATTATCAGCTACAAAATATTTAATGATTTCATTAAGTGCTCTAGCAATGCCTTCATTAGTAGGTAATTTCTTAATTGTTACAAATTCATTATCTCCATACAACGATTCAACTGCTGCAATATTGGATGATCCATTATCAAGTAATAGAATATTTTCACATTGTTTAAGCAATGTATCCACATTTTGACTTAATCTTTTAATTTCCGGATTATATAAAACAATCCCTACGCCAAACTTTTCCATTTGATTACCTAACCTTTTTAAAATTAAAAGTAAGTATAAACCACATAAATACAGTTCCTTTTAATGAACTTTTTCTGATTTTATAATTCATTAATGTTTTTAAGTTTTTAAATGCTGACGCTGATCCACTCGTCATTTTTGAAATAGCAATTAATTGCGACTTTTTATCTGTATCCATTTGATCACCGAATACATCAAGCAAATAGCTATCTTGTTTTAAAACTAACTTAAAACGTTCTGTTTCACTATCTAAATTGAATAACCGCTTAAACTTTTTGAGCTTTGAAACGTCGGCTCCAAAAGTATTATCACCATGTTGTCGATATAAAATTGGTGCGAAGTTTCCAAATTCAACACTACCAAAAGTGGCAGCAATAGCTGCAAACCACCAATCATGCATTACAATTTGATCTTTATCAATTGGATTATCTAAAATCATATTTTTTAAAGATTCATTTAACATCATCGTGCACCCTGTAACGCTATTAGAGAAAAGGACATCCTTAAAAGAATTGGCATATTCATTACCATACATTAATCCTTGGTCATTTAACTCGTTGTCAACAACCATTAAGTCTGTATGAACTAATCGTGGCTTTACTGGATTTTCATTTTTCTTCATCAAGTCCAGTGTATCAACAACTTTATTTTCTAACCACACATCATCTTGGTCACAAAACATTACGTATTTCTCGGCCGAATGTTGTAACAGATTAACAAAGGAATTTATTACGCCCATATTAGTGATATTGCCTTCATTAACAAATGTAACTCTTTCATCATTTGTCACCATTGCAGTGATAATATCTACTGTTTTATCCGTTGACCCATCATCACGAATATATACATGAATATTTTGATATGTCTGATTCAAAATAGACGTAATTTGATCAGCTAAATATTTTTCACCATTATACGTAGATATATCAATCGCAACTGTTTCAGTTTCTGACATAATACATTCCCCTAACTAAATTCTGTCGATACTTGCTTGAACTCGTAATATATATGCATCTAATTCTAGAAATTTAACACTATCTTGAATCATATGTTGACTTGGTAACGATTCACCATCTACAATTTGTTGTAACTGAGTAGCTAATTGTAAAATATTTCCATCTTGATACAAATAACCATTTTCACCATCTTTAATTATATCGGCAGGACCAGTTTCAATATCTGATGAAATCATAAACATGCCATACGATGCTGCCTCAGCTAACACCATTGGTAGACCTTCATATTTAGATGTCATAACTAAGGCATCACCATTTTTTAATGATTTCCATGGTTGCTTGTTAAAGCCACGCCAAACAATTTTATCTTGAATTCCTAAATTATTTACGTAATCTTTTAATAAAGATAACTCAATCCCATCACCAAACACTTCTAACTTCCAATTACCAGTTACTTTAGCTAAAGCATCAAATAAATCCTTCAAATTTTTTTGGCCATGCAACATTAAGCGGCCAACATACACAAAGGTTGTAGTCAAATCTTGACTTCTTTTGACTAGGTAGTCATTGGTATTAATCGGGTTATATATTAATGATATTTTTTCATCTGAAATTCCTTGTCGCTTTAATTGTTGTTTAATGCCACCACTAATTGCCCAAAAGTAGTCCGCACTCTCAAGTGCCCGTTTTGATAATGGCTTTTTTGAAAGTGAATAATGATACCATGCAATTATTTTTACCTTCGAGTTATAATATTTACGCCAATATTTTGCAATAATCCAAATAACCGGATTCGTTGATACGACGATGTCCGGCTTTTCTTGCTTTAAAAGCTTTAACATTATTAATGGTAAAAATAATGCGTATTCCAAACTTAGCAATTTTTTATTATTTTTAAATGGTAGGTTTACTAATTGATAATTTATACCTTTTAACCACTCTTCATGATTAGTTCCACCAATATTAATTAATTTAATATCAAATGATTTTTCATCGAGTTGCTTATAGGCTTCAAAAAAATTAGTCATTACCGTTTCTGTACCACCAGATCCAGACATAAATGGCGTTAATATTAATACTTTTTTCATTACTTTAGTCCTAACTTACTTTTTAAGCGGCTAATTGTTACCACATAAACAAAGAACATAATTACATAATAATTTTCATTCCACGTAAAAATTAATGGTGATAAACATAAATACATAATTAAAAAGAATACAAAACTATTCATAACTGTACGATACAATTTTTGAGTTGAATCATCTAAAATATCATTCGATTTACTCAAAATTAAGCGTGCATCTTTAACTTTTTTTACAATATAAACAGTGATTGGTGCCATAATAATTAATCCAAATTGAGCAAACCAGCCCATAAAGTTACTTAAAATAGGGTATCCTGAAGCAGAATAAACTGCAAAATATTCCGAGTTAAATCTTGTGCTCCATGGGACGTACTTCAACAAGAAGTAGTTAGTCATACTGTTTCCAACGCCCGTAATTGGATAATGTAAGAATGTATATAATAATCCTTTAGTCCCACCAATTCGGTTACTTGTACCTGTCTTATGGAATAAATATTGATCAATTAAATCTCTAATTGGTGAAACAAAGATATATCCAACTAAGAGTATACCTACTGCTACACCAGCAAAGATATAAACGATATGTCGATCTTTCTTACTAATACAAAACAGCAACATTAAAGCTGTAATCCCAATAATGTAAAATCCTGTTGAAGTTTTAGCGAAAAATAACACGATAATCGATAAAATTAGTAAAATCCAATACATTCTTACCTTGTGCCAATATTTACCAAAAAAGTCATATTCATTTTTTATACAAGCTAGTATAACTGGAATAAACACAATTCCAATCTGTGAGGCCAAGTAACCAGCTTCAGGTGCAAATCCATTAATTCTTCGTAAACTTGTCACATAACTACCATGAACATAAAAGTTCCGACCTTGCCACCGCTGTTCAAATAATTTACCTATAACGTTTAGTAATGGATCAATTACTTTAGTTAAAGTACCAATTAATTGCGGCAATAATACAGCTACCATATAAATAATAAAGGTCATAATGAACACTTTAAAAAATTTAATTAGAGCTTTATCAGAATAAATATTTTGTCTAACAATTAAAAATATCATTACAATAATTAATTCAACCACCGTAAAATCTAGCCACGCATGAAACACGCCTGGATTAGCGGCGCTGGCTGGTAAAGTTGCAATTCGAGGTTGAAAATAAACCATCGTGATTAATTGAATAACATTGATTGATAACGCGAAAATAAGAGCTTTAAAATTAATTATATTTTCATCTTTAAAATTCTTGTTTTTAAAAAAATAATACAATCCAAATGCAAAAATCAACCATGTTGAAATTTCAGAAAAATTTCCTGGTAGCATTCTGAAGTATTGCTTTGTAAACATTGAAAAAGGAAGTAGCAATGATTCCATTTTTTGAATTACCTTTCTAACTTACTAAAATATTTATTTCGTTTTATTATCAGCATTCCAATCATTCCAACTAGCATTCCAGAAATTGCACCATAAGCTGCATACTTAGTAGTATTAGGCCGATTAGCTGGAACGGCTGGCACAGTTGCTAACTCAGATACTGTTGGATAAGCATGCTTTAAAGATCGATTATAAACTTGCACACGTTTTTGAAAGAAAGTGGCCATTGAATTAGTTATTGCAGTAGCAAATTTCGGGTCTGCGCTTCGTGCATGAATGATCATAATTAATGAATCCGGACTTCCCTCAAAAGTTAGCATATTTTTCATTTGTTGTTGCGTAACCTTATATCCTGTTTTACTAGCAACATACTTAATCATCAGTTTAAGCGTATTATTATCAATTGCTTGAACTCGATGAACACCTAATGCTGATGCATTAGCAATTACTTGATTAGATTTTCGATCAGCTTTATTTTTTACTTTCTTAATGTGTTCGGGATGAAAAGTAATTTGGCTCGTTGCAATATAGTATGGTTGATATGATACTTTACCAATCCAATATCCAACTCCGCTACCAACAATTGCTAATGCAATAAACACCAATATATTTTTCCATATAAATATGGTTAATTTTTTTAATGAAATCAGAACTTTCATCTCCTACTTTTTACTAAAAACATATTTAAACTTTCTCCATAAGAAAGAAAAACCTTTTTTTAGCCAATTTTGTTTTTCCATATATACAAAGTTAACTTCAGTTGTTTGATAACTTGAATTAACATTAAGCCAAGTGTCTAATAATAATTCACTAATAAAGCCATAAACCCTTGATTCATAAGCATCATATTCGGAAATATCTATTCTTGACTCTACTTGATTAAGAATATCAAACATCCATTCACAATATTCATTAAATGGCTGTTTCTTCATAATAAAGATATTGAACATATGAGCACTTGTTTTCTTCATAACTTTATCAAATGAAGCTAAATATTCAGGGAAATTTTCAGCAATAACCATTCTTGTTAAATCAATTGGTTCTTGCTGATGACTATGAATATAATGCGAATAATTAGATTCAATAAAATAATTACGTTTTTTAGGTAAAATTATGTCATTTTTTTCTAGTAAATCGTCAACCTGTTCTTTAGTTAAAATAGAATTTAAATTTTTATTCTTATTTAGTGACAAGTATCGTCTGTAATGCACTAGTCCATATGCTTCCGCATCAATGTTTTTCCATGCCCAATATACAGCAGTTAATTCGTTATAATTAGGATTCTTTTCAGAGATATTTAATCCATCGTTATCTGAATGATATGGTAGATCTAATTCTGGATGCAAAGCTTTACCCACAAAAACTGGGTAATATAGTTCTGAATCGGTTGGCATTTCTGCAGATTTATGTGCCGCCACAATAATTTTAGTATTCACTTTTCCACCCCAAAAAATCATTATAAATTATATAATATCACTTAAAATTATACCTAAAGAATGCACTAAATACAATCGTCATCAGACTAAGCGGTTTAATTTTAGATAATATTAAAAAAAGACAACTAGGTTAACTAGTTGTCTTTCTTAATTCTAGATGAAATTATATCACGCGCTTGATCTACAACGGGAGTTTTTAACATAATAATACCTAATACATAAATCATCATTCCAACTATCACTTGTAAAGTTAGGTTAGCAAAATTCATTTGCATAATCTCGTTCATTCGATAAACAACGATGAACATTACTAATCCACTCAATAAATATTTCCAAGTTACAGCAAACAACTGGCGTCGTCTAATCGTATTTCTAATAAAGTATATTTGTAATGCAGCAACTAAAAATTCAGAAATCAAGGTTGAAACAGCTGCTCCATTAGCACCAAAGGCTTCAATTAAGAACAAGTTAACAATCACATTAACTATCGCCCCTATTGTAACTGATGCGGTATACTCCTTGACCCTGTTAACGGGCATTAAATATTGCGTCCCCGTTACATTACTCCAAGCAATGAACAAAATAACTGGAGATTCAATCATCATAATTCTAGCAGTTGGACCAAACTCTGCTCCAAGGAACCAGGGCGCAAATTTAGTAGCAACTGCTGCTAATCCAAACATCATTGGCATCGATAGTGCCGTAACGAAATCAAACGAGTTGTACAAACTTTTTCTAATACCACGAACATCACCATTTGAAAATTTGTTAGCAATATGTGGTAACATCACGGAGCCGGTCGCCGTCACAACAGCTAAAATAATTTTAGTGATTTTATCTGCATAATCAAACTGTCCCACTGCTTCAGTATCTGCCATTCTCAGCATAATTCGGTTAACAACTAAATATACCTGAGTACTTATTGTCGGAATAAACAATAATAGCGATGGATAAAAGTGTTTAAATGGTCTCAATAGTGATATTTTAACTTTTTTTACACTTCCCTTAAGATATGGCCATAAGGTAAGATTACCAACAACTTGTGACATACCAAGTAAGAATATATATTTACCTAAATCATCGGGGGTTCTAACAAAAATAAAAATAAGTGCAATCGATGAAACCTTAATAATCATATTTCGAACAACGATCTTTTTAAAATCTTCTAGCCCCATAAAATACCAGGACACATCCATTCCACCAGCGATAATTAAAATCGACTGAATCAAGAAATATCCACGATATCCATGACTAAAGATAAACAAGAAAATAATGAAGACAATATAAGCAAAGATAATTGTTAAGCTTTGTAATCCTTCAATTTCCCAAAATATTTTTGAGCGAGCTTCTTTATCATCCCGATGATAGGCAACTTCTCGATTTCCATATAATGAAATTCCCATCTGACCGAGCAACAAAAAAAAGGTAACCCATGAGTTAGTATATGCATTTACACCAACACCATGGACACCTAACACCCGACCAACATACGGAACCGTAATTAGTGGTGCTAATAGCGCAAGAACTTGATAACTCGCGTTATACAAATAATTTTTAATAACTTTCATACGCTATTTATCAAACTCCTGAGAAATTGTAGTTAAGGCCGCATGGATTACTTGATGCATATCATAATAACGATATTGACCTAATCGACCGCCAAACATAACACTTGGTACGGTTTCAGCTAATTTCTTATATTGTTTATATAATTCATTATTCTTGGCATCATTCATTGGATAATATGGTTCATCACCACGGCTCCAGTTAGCTGGATATTCACGCGTAACAATTGTTTTATCCTTATCACCTTTACCATATTCAAAGTGCTTATGTTCAATCACACGTGTATATGGCGTTTCTGCATCGGTATAATTTACCACTGCATTACCTTGATAATTATCAACATCCATTTCTTCAGTTTCAAAATGTAAACTACGATATTCAAGTTCACCTAATTCATAATTAAAGAATTGATCAATCATTCCCGTAAAAATAATCTTAGGATATTCTTTGATATATTCATCTTTGTTATCAAAGAAATCAACGCCAGTTTCAACATCAATTAAATCACTAGCTAACATTTTTTCAACAATTTGTGTATAACCACCAATTGGAATACCTTGATAAGTATCGTTAAAGTAATTATTATCGTAAGTCAAACGAACTGGAAGTCGACGAATAATAAAGGCTGGAAGTTCTGTTGCTTTTTTGCCCCATTGTTTTTCTGTATATCCTTTAATTAACTTTTCATAGATATCAGTTCCAATTAAAGAAATTGCTTGTTCTTCTAAATTCTTTGGTTCGCCAGAAAGGTTAGCCGCTTTTTTTTGTTCCTCAATTTTAGCAACTGCTTCTGCCGGTGTCTTGACGCCCCAAAGTTTATTGAAAGTATTCATATTGAACGGAAGATTGTACATTTCCCCATTGTAATTGGCAACCGGACTATTAGTATAACGATTAAATTCAGCAAACTGTTGAATATAATCCCATACTTCTTTATTTGAGGTATGAAAAATATGGGCCCCATATTGATGAACTTGAATGCCATCAACTTCATGCGTATAAATATTTCCTGCAATATGATCACGTTTTTCAATAACTTTTACACGTTTTCCACGTTGCGCTGCTTCATATGCGAACGTTGCTCCAAACAATCCAGAGCCAACAACTAAATAATCGTACATTATATTTCCTCCGATATTAATTATCAATAAGCACCATCAGATTTAACGATACTCAGTAAATTTTGGAATAATATTTTAACATCAAACCAAAACGATGCATGATCTACATAATATAATTCAATTTCACTACGTTCTGGATATCCAATATTACTTCGACCACTAGCCTGCCAATAACCCATTGCTCCAGGTTTAACCGATAGAAATTTTTCTATCTGATCACCATATTCTTGTAATTCTTCTTCCACAACTGGTCTTGGTCCAATTAATGACATTTCACCCCGTAATACATTAACAAATTGAGGCATTTCATCCATAGAAGTTTTTCTCAACCATTCACCAAAGTTTGTTATACGTGGATCTTCACCAGGTTCAAGTTTATAACTATTTTTTACATACTTCTCATATAGTTTTTTATCACTGCGTAAAACCTTATCTGCATCAACAATCATTGACCTAAATTTATAGATAAAAAAGTGTCGGCCATTTTTACCGACTCTTTCTTGTTTATAAATAACTGGGCCCTTATCACTACCAAACGCATATAATCCCCAAATAACTAAAAATACAGGGCTTAAACATATCAACGCTAAACAGGATAAAATAATATCTACAGTTCTTTTAAAAAATAAATAAATTAAACTTTGTTTTTCTTCCAACATTTATTTCACCAATCAAATCATATTAGATACTAAGTATAACAATACTTCACTCTAACTAATTTACCATAATTTAAGTATCTCGCAACTATCTTGAATAAACAATAACAATTCTTTATAATTTCATCGAATTGATTTGAAAAGGTTCTTAATAGGGTACTTTCGATTCATATATAAGCTGTTTATTACCGGTATTTTACTTACGATTAACGTTGCAATTATCACAAAGATAATTCTATACATAATACCAATAATAATCGCAACTAAGTATGGAAAATGAACTGAAGAGAATTCAACTACCTTTGGCCATATATTAACTGAATCTAAATCAATTAAATGAAAACAAAGCATCAAAAGAGAGTTAGCACCAAAGAAAACTAAACTTTTCTTTATCCAAATTCCAAAATTATTTTTCAATACTTCATCAAGATAGATAGAAAATTTTATAACAACAATACTTGCCACAATACCACCTAATACACTTACATAAATATTAGGTGATGTCATATTAACCATTCCAAAAATACCTACTGTCGCAGCAAAAATCCAGATTCCCGTTAATACAACAACAGACGGTAATTTAATTTTTTGAATAATGTCTTTTTCTTTAATTAAATATCCACTAAAGAAAAATATTTGTGAACCTAACGCAGAATTTAGAGAAAATGGGAGCACAAACTTTGTCGCCATAATAATTCCAATAAGTGTCAGCAGCAATGACAAGATTGCTTTACACAATAAATCATATTTCTTAATATTCAATTTCATAACAATATTAAATATCAAACTACCAAAAAACATCGCCAATAAAAACCAAATAGCTCCGATTGACATAATCGAGATTCCAAAGAAGTTAGTACCAATACCAATTCCATAACTTCCTGAAATTAGTAACTGTTTAATTGATCCAATTCGACTATATAACACACCATTTGGAATGATTCGACAGATAATAATTACGATTACTTCTAATAAAACAGTCGTAATATACGGAATTAATAAATTAAAAATATTACTTTTAGTTAGTGTGAAATTATTTTTGGGTCGATATAAGTATCCACTTAGAACAAAAAATATTGGCATATGAAAAACAAAAATAAATTCCGCAAGAAAGTTTGGCCAATAGGTCCCAAGTGAGTGTCCGACAATTACACAAATTATTGCAATTCCTCTTGCAATATCTATCCAATCAACTCTTTTTCTCTTAACAACCACTATTAAATCTCCTTCAAAGTTGAGTTATTTTAAATAAAAAACAGTTGATGTTTTCACATCAACCGTTACTTTATTTTACATATAGAAAGCAATCCAATTCCATGAAGTTAAATCATAGTAATTCATGGTATTCATTAATGTCTTCGCATACGTAGGACTAGTTGCATATCCATCTTGTTGAATTAACATTGCAGCAATATTTGAATCAGTTACGCCAATCAAATTTGCATAACGTGAATTATCTAATAAAAATTGTGAGTGATCAGACATACTTTCAGCATAACTAGCATATGCTCTAAATTGAGCATTAACTGTTACATATTGCCCATTATAATACTCACCAGTTGCCATTGTTATAGAATTACCATTATAACTACCTTTAATACCAAATAAATTATTTGCCATAGTTGTTAAATCAGAGTTTCCCCAACCACTTTCAATAATAGCTTGGGCAGCTGTTAATGATGGTAAAATTTTATGATTTACCCATTCCGTAATCGCTCCATATAAAATCTTATTCATGAATGTGTTGTTAGCAGTAGACAAACTGCTGTCATGGAATGTTAAAACTCCATCATTATTAAAACGTAAATATCCATCACCAGAATCAGCAACTTGATTCTTTTTCAATGCTCCATTACCATCAAAAGCATATATATTGCCCCAGTTAGTATAAAACTTATTGGTATATCTTGCTCCATCTGATCCAAAGTAATACGTACTTCCCCAATTTGAGTAGAAATTATTAGTATATCTTGCTCCATCTGATCCAAAGTAATATACATTACCCCAATTTGAATAGAAATTATTAGTATACCTTGCTCCATCTGATCCAAAATAATATACGTTACCCCAATTTGAATAAAATTGGTTATCAGATCTTACACCATCATTTCCAAAGTAATACGTACTTCCCCAATTCGTATAAAATTTATCAGTATATCTTGCTCCATCTGATCCAAAGTAGTACACATTGTTCCAATTTGAGTAGAAATCGTCAGTATACCGAGACCCGTTATCGCCAAAATAATATACATTGCCCCAATTTGAATAAAATTGGCTTTTATACATTTTCCCATCTGAACCAAAATAATAAACTTCATTATTATCTGTATAGAAAAAATCTGTCTTCATTCTATAGGTATAATCATCAAAATAATAAGTACTATTATTAACTGTTTGTTTACCACTTACTTTTTGACCATTTACATAATAGTAAGTTTGACCATCTTCGTTAACTAACCCATTTTTAATTGCATCACTCATTATAAGTGCATCAAGTACATCATTAATAGAATCATCGCTTGGCACAGCATCTGAATCGGTATTTGATGTTTCATCTGTTACACTTGAAGCAGCATCTGAATCGGAACTTGTTGTTTTGTCCGTTTCACTTGAAGCTGAATTCAAGTTAGCACTTGATGTTTGATCTGTTGCACTTGAAGCTACTTCTGAAGCAGCGTTTGATGTTGTATCTGTTGCACTCGCGATTACTTCTGAAGCAGCATTTGATGTTGTACTTGAGGCTACTTCTGAATCGGCACTTAATGTTGCAGAAGAGTCAGCAGAACTTGCTACAGTTGTATCTGTGTTTCCCAATACCACAGAACTACCTTGCGTGACATTATCAACATTGCTAATAATAGCTGCACTGTTATCAGTAGAACTAGCAACTTCATCAGCACTTACATCAGATTGTATTGCACTAATTCCTACAACCATTGAAGCTGTTGCAGCTGCTGCAACACACCACATTTTTCCTTTTTTAAACATCTTAAATCTAGGACTTTCTTTCATTCTAAATACTCCTCATTTTTTAAACTTTTATTATTTTTCTTTATTAATGAATAATACCACATTCTTTAATGATTGTTTTCAATTAAATTAAATTGTTACCCCCATGTAATGCTAAAGTAACATTTTTTAAATGTTCTATGAATTAGATTACTCACTTTTCTCTTTTACTATAAAAATAGGCCGGTTTTTCGTTTGTAAATATATTTTACCAATATATTTACCCACAATTCCTAAACACAACAGCTGAATCCCACCAAATAGTAGGAACACACAAATAAGTGATGCCCAACCATAAACACTACTTCCTGGGATAATTAATGCACGAACAACGATAAATATAATTCCAAGAATGGATCCAATAAATGACAGAGATCCAACCCAAGATGCAATTGATAATGGCGCCTCAGAAAAATCGGTAATGCCATCTATTGAATATCTAAGAAGTGACCAGAAGGACCAACTCGTAGCCCCTTTTTTTCTCTCCACATTAGTATATTCAATATACTTTGTTTTAAAACCCACCCAACTGAATATCCCTTTAGAGAATCGATTATACTCCGTTAATTGTAAAATAGAATCTACCATTTTTCGTGACATCAATCTAAAATCACGTGCTCCATTAACTATAGGAGTACTGGAAATAAGATTAATCACTTTGTAGAACATATTAGCAAAGAACGATCTAATCGCAGGTTCTCCATCCCGATTCACTCTTCTAGTTCCAACACAATCAATGTCTTCCTCTTTAAGGATAGCTAACATTCTTTCAATCAATTCAGGAGGATCTTGCAAATCAACATCCATTACAACAACATAATCACCAGTAGCATTCTCAAGCCCTGCTAATAATGCTGCTTCTTTTCCAAAATTCCGTGAAAAATCAATAAAATGAACAAAGTCTTTATTATTTAAATAAATAGCTTTTATTTTTTCTAAACTTTTATCGGAAGATCCATCATTAATAAACCAATATTCTGTTATAACATTGGTTAGTTTAGTAATGTTCTTTTGAACTTCATCAAAAAAAACAGGTATCATTTCTTCTTCATTAAAGCAAGGAACAATAATTGATAGTTTGTCCATATTGATCTCCTCATATAATTATATCTTGATTTTTTTCTTTTTAATATATATATAAACATATAGTATAAAACCAGTCATGCTAATAATAATTGACAGGATAAACAGTTGCGGTGCCACAAACTTAATTTTAATTGTATTGATACCTTTTTTTACATTAACTCTAATACCACCGTAATAAGATGACGTTTTATTAGCTAATTTTTTATTAACATAAGCTCTAGTATTACTATAATTAATAATAGGTAAATCAATATTATCTTTTTTATTAACATAAACTTTATAAATAATATAATTTGATTTTATTTCTCTTCTTACGTATTTAATCTTAGCTTTATCTGTCTTTATTTTATGGTTTGCAAAATAACTTAAGTGCGCTGTACTTTCAGATAACCAATAATCAGTTGAGCCCACTCCACTATTATAGGCAAATAAATTATTGAAAGTCTTTTCTGTAACTTTATAATGTGTTGAATCAAAATACTTAGCTTCACTAGGGGTAAAATTAACATTTGCATTAGTATTAGTATCATTAAAAAACTTATAACTGCTACCTGTAAAAGTTATCACCATCAAACATATACATACTACCGTCAAACACTCTTTATATTTCATACTTTTATTAACTATATTTATCGATATTATCTCAGTACAAAAAACAGTCAAAAATATAACAGCAATTGTAAAAATCCTGTGCGGAAATTGTATAACACTAAAAGGTGTATTTTGTAATACAGACCATGGAAATACACTTGTTCCAAAAATAAGTAACAATAAACCAATTATACCAATAACTTTAATCATTTTAGCTATATTTTTCCAGACAGCTGTAGAAAAAATTATTAAAATAATAGGGACAACACCTATCCCACCATTATTTAAACTGGCATCAAATATTGCACCCAATTGTATCGCTCTTGACTCTAAATCAAATACTGCCGTAACATTCATATGATTATTTAACATCATTGTACAAAAATTAATTAAGAAAAACGCACTACATAATAGTGTCATTCCAACAGCGAAAATTAAATATTTACAATTCCTCCAAAAATCATCAGTAACAACTGCAGCAACTACAATTATAATAAATACTACAAATGAAAAAAGTGCAACACTTAAAACGTGATTGTAAACCGTTCCCGTCATCCCTACAACTAAATAAAGCCAATTTTTTGATTTCTCAAAAAAAATAGAATAAGTTCCATAAACAACTAATGGTAGAAAAATTGAAGCCGTAACTTCTCCAAAAGAAAATCCAACAAATAACAACTGAAACATGTGTGCTGATGCACTGTACATAACTGAAAAAATTATACTTTTAGTTTTATTTCCATTCCAAAATTTCATTCCAGTAATAAACGAAATTATCATCGAAAGAAAAATAATTAACTGTATACCCATATAAGTTGCAGCAATAGGATTTTTAATAAAAAGTCGAATTATTGCAAATGGATAAATAAATAAGCTTGGGTATACTAGCTCTGTTGGAGTCCCTACACCATTAAAAGAATATACAGATCCAAAAGAAAACCAACTTCCATGTAATAAATGATTATATAACTCGTTTATTCTATTTAAGTGAAATTGCATATCATAACCACTGATTAGCTCATTCTTTAAATAAAACGGAATCATCATTATTGTACTTATTAATAAAAATAGACCAACTATTAATATTGAACTCTTAACTCTATTTTGCTTTCCAGTCATAAATAGTTCCCCAACATCAAGATTTTAATAATTATTTTCTTCCATCCACCGATTTACATCATCCATTTGATAGCCCTTACCAAATAGGCTCTGTTTAGTTTTCATAATTCTCGTTCGATTATCATATTTTCGATTACGTTGCCAAACTTTTTCGGCCTGCACGGTTAAATTATACCATTCATCCTCTTCGTCTGTCTCTACGACCAAATCGTTCAATACTTGATTAATCAAGTCAGTACTGAATCCCTTAGTCATCAAGGCTACTCTAACCTTTTGTAGCCTCATTTTTTCTGGAATTCGATGATAATGTTTCATGGACTTTTCTGCTGCTTTAGTTGCATTTTCAACTAGCGTATTATTATCAAATTCAGCCAACGCGTTTTCAATAATATTATCGTCAATTTTTTTTGCTTTTAAATTTTGTCTAATTACAGTTGGTCCCTTATCGGACGTAATTGCCATGGTTCTAACATAACTATCAGCAAATTTTTGATCATTAAGCAGGTTTTGTTCGTATAGTTTAGCCATCACTTCAGCCATCGTTGCTTCATCAACTTCTAATTTCTTTAGCTTTTCGATGACTTCACTTTCAGCTCTTAATTGATGAGAAATATAATCTAAAGCTTTTGAATATGCTTTGGACACACTATCTGATTTAGTAATATCAGATTGCATATTTTTATCAATCTCCATACCTTTCATCAGTTTAAAGTTAATTAGTACACTTTCACTGACACCAAATTCATATTCTCCATCTAAGTAGATATTATATCGACCTGCATGCTTTTTTTGTGCTTCAATCATTGTAATTTTTTTAACCAAAATTTTACTCCTTTCAATTTTCTAGTTTACATTTTTAATCTCAATTCTTAATTATGTATGTAAGCAGCGGCCGCCACTTATCAAATAAATATACTAAGGAGATCTAAATATGATTCGTACATTCAAAACTGCAAAAGTTCAATTACTAATGGTTGGTGACGGCCATGAAGATGGCATTAATCGCTCATTTAGTCACATTGACGAAAATGCAACTGATGATCAAATCCAAAAGCTTGGTACTATCCTTGAAACCATCACTAGTGATAAGTTCGAAAACGCCATCGTAATCTCATCATATCGTATCGATAAAAAATAATCTCACTCAACTAGAAAGGAAGTTATTATAATATGAAATCATTAAATCTTGCATTCACAGGTAGTCTTGGAAAATCTCACAGTTTGAAACTAGCTTATGCTAATGACGGTTTAGATTCCGCCGTAATTAAATCTGCAATGGAGCAATTATCAGAAATGAAGATGTTCAGTTCTGAAGGCGAAAATATTTACGCTACACCGGTTTCAGCTAAGTATGTTGAAACAATTACAACACCAATTTTTACAGCTGCTAAAGTAACTGCATAATTATTTTTCTAAGTCTCGCTTATTGCGAGGCTTTTTTAGTACCCTTCTTTTCCAAAAAGTTTGTTTCTCAACAATCTCCCCTTGTCGTAATGACTGCAAGGTGGCGTTAATCACTGCTCCTATCATCATTACCATCCCCGAAATGTCCAACCAAATCATGAATACCACAAACGCACCCATGGTTTTATAGGTGGCTACCGCGGTACTAAAGACTACTGTATACACTGAGAAAACTTGTGATAATAACATCCATAGGATAGTTGCAATCAATGCTCCCCAAAATACATAGCGATACATTACCTTGGCGTTGGGCACAAAGTAATACAATAAGCTTAAGGCGACAAAGACCCCTAAAAAGGCAACTGGCCAACGAAGCTGATTAACTGCGTCAATTAAACTAGTTTCAATATTGAAGGTACTCTTGAAGCGAACCATTAATAGTTCACCAACTCCGTAGAATAGAATCAGCGCTCCCATAATTAATATTACTAATAGCATCCATAAAAATGACAAGATTCTATTTGTAATTGGATCTTGATCTTTTCCGACACCATACGCTTGGTTAACGCCTCGCTGAAATGCTGCTACGGCTTTACTAGTTGACCACAAAGTAATCAATGCCCCCGCAGTTAAGATTCCACCACTTCCAGTTGAAAGCGAATCTTCAACAATTGGTTTGATAAATTCAAAAACTGATTTTGGAATAATAGTTGCCAGATAATTTAGAAGTGTAGTTGCGTGAACCCCAACAATTGGCAGCATGTTTCCCAATACAATTAATGCTGGAAAAATTGATAACAGTAAATAATAGGCCAATACATTAGCGGAGGCTGAGACTTGCGCCATAAAATAATGTTTGATAAATTCTGAAATACAAATTTTTATTTTTTGAAATAACGTTGGTTTCATTGAGCCGTCTCTCCTCCTATTCGTTTTAATACCTTCTGAAATTATACACGAAGTATTTAAAAATGAAAGTTCATAATATAGTAATCAATTAAAATTAAGGTAGTTTTTACCCCATAAAAAAAGCAATCATACTATTAAAAGTATCAATTGCTTGATAGTAATATTTAACTAGTTTTATAGATATTTTGCGTCAAATTCTGGATCTTGTGATGTCAAAATTTTAGGGCCATCTTTGGTAATTGCTAGTGTATGTTCATACTGACAACTCCAACCACCATCTTCAGTCACTGCAAGCCAACCACTAGGATCACTTACATCAGCTTTCCAAGTTCCCATATTAATCATGGGTTCGATAGTAATGGTCATTCCTTCCTTCAAGCGTGGTCCACGACCAGCTTCACCATAGGCAGGCACTGAAGGATCTTCATGCATTGTAGGTCCGATACCATGGCCAACAAATTCACGAACATCCCCGAAACCATTTTCATCTTCCGTATAATGTTGGATAACGGCACCAATATCACCAATCCGGTTACCAATCACGGCTTGATCAATTCCCATATACAATGATTTTTTAGTAACATCCATCAGCTTTTGAACTTCATCGCTAACTTCACCGACTGCATAGCTCCAGCAAGAATCACTAAAGGCGCCATCAAGTTCTACCACTGTATCAACTTTAACTAAGTCGCCATTTTTTAACATCACATGCTTGCGTGGAAAGCCATGACAGATTTCCTCATTGATACTTACACAAGTTGCATATTCGTAACCTTCAAAACCGATTTGAGCGGCTACTGCTCCGTGACTTTCAATGTAGTCACGACAAAAGTCTTCAATTACCCAACTAGAAATGCCTGGTTTGATAATATCGCGTAGTCCAATATGCATTCCGGCAATAATTGCCCCTGATTTTCTCATTGCTTCAATTTCACGTGGTGATTTTATACTAATCATTAGTCTATCTACCTCTTTGTCCAAAAATTACTTACTAAATCATTATACTCTTATCTACAAATTTGTTTAGCTTTATACGCATAATTCTATATTTCTGCTATACTACTATGAATAAACTACTCGAAAGAAGGAAACAATAATGGCAAGTGCACTAGTCGTGTTTGCAACAATTACTGGAAATAATGAAGACGTCGCTGATATCGTTACCGAAGCATTGGAAGACTTAAACATTGACGTTGAAGAAACTGAAATTACTCAAGCTGACGCGGAAGACTTTGAAGACGTTGATATCTGTGTGGTCTGTCCTTATACCTATGATGAAGGTGCCCTCCCTGAAGAAGGACTTGATTTCTATGAAGATTTACAAGAACTTGATTTATCCGGTAAATTTTTTGGTGTTGCCGGTTCTGGCGATACCTTCTACTTAGATGATTACAATGTGTCCGTTGATAAATTTGCTGCCGCCTTTGAAAAAGCTGGTGCCAAGAGTGGTACTGAAAAAGTTAAGATTGACCTGGATCCTGACTCAGATGATATTAAAACTTTAAATGCATTCGCGGCTGACTTAGTCAAGGCAGCTACTGATAAGTAATAAGGGGAAACATTTTGTACAAACTATTTAAAAAGTATCAATCACTAATTGCCTATGCATTTTTCGGCGGTGTAACCACCATTGTTAATATCGGCGTTTTTGCTGGTCTTGACTGGCTAGGTTGGAATTACCAAGTAGCTAACGTAATCGCTTGGTTCTTATCCGTCTTAGTGGCATACCTAACTAATAAAGTTTGGGTATTTTCATCTCACTACACAACGGTTAAAGATTTCATTATTGAGATATCTCAATTTTTCTTCTTCCGTATTTTAACCTTAGTCATTGATATTATTATTATGTACGTCGGAATCACCTTGCTCGATGGTAATTCAATTATCGTTAAAATCATTGATAACGTTGTCGTAATTGTGATTAATTATGCCTTTTCAAAATGGTATATTTTCAAAAAAACGATCTAAATAAAAATGTGAGTAACTTCTTGTATATCGAAGTTGCTCACATTTTTCATTCCAAATATTCGTCTAATTCTTTCAAAATTCGTTCAGCCGCATGACCATCCCCAAATGGATTTTTTACATGTGCCATTTTTCGATACTCTTTTTTATCATGTAACATTTGAAAAATTCCTTGTTGGATACCTTCAATGGTTGTTCCAACTATTTTAGTTGTTCCAGCAGTAACACCTTCTGGTCGTTCAGTTTCATCACGCAGTAATAATACCGGAACATTCATTGAGGGTGCTTCTTCTTGAATTCCACCAGAGTCAGTGACAATCAAAAAACTTCGTGCCGCAAAATTATGGAAATCATACACATCCATTGGTTCAACCAAATGAATGCGATCACGTCCACCTAAAATAGTTTCAGCTAAACTTTCAACTTCAGGATTTGGGTGCACTGGATAAACTAATTCTACATCTGGATTAGTTTCAACGACATCTCGTAATGCATGGAAAACACGTTTAATTGGCTCTCCCATATTTTCACTGCGTTGAACCGTGACTAGAATCACTCGGTGCTTAGCCGGAATCATTCGTAACACCGGGTGTTGATAATCTTCAGCAATTGTATAATTCAATACATCAACCGAAGTATTACCAGTAATAAAAATCTGATCCGTATTTTTATTTTCAATTAATAAATTCTGCTTACTTTGTTCAGTCGGAGCAAAATATAAATCGCTCAAAACATCAGTTAATTGACGATGCATTTCTTCAGGAAACGGTGCGTACTTATCATGTGTCCGTAATCCGGCTTCTACATGGCCAATCGGGATTTGATGATAAAAAGCACATAAACTAGCTACCAAGGTCGTCGTTGAATCGCCAATCGTCAATATCATTTCTGGTTGTGATGCATTTACAATATTTTCTAAATGATGCAACATTTTACTCGTTCGTTCTGATTGGCTTTCTCGTGGTGCCATTAAATTCAAATCAAAATCGGGGTGGATATCAAATATTGATAATACTTGATCCAATAATTTTCGATGTTGTGCAGTAACAACTACAACCGGCTCAAACCGATCAGCTTGAGCTTCCATGGCTTTAATAATCGGTGCCATTTTAATTGCTCCTGGTCGTGTACCAAAAATTAACATTACTTTATGTACTTTCGTCAACTAAATCCCCCCTTTAATCAACATTTTACACTTTTTATCAAGGTGATGCACTCACCATCTTTTTAAAAACTCAAACTCTATTAAAACGCTAAATTGCATATAGCAATTATTTTCGTGATGAGTTTTAAATTTTTAATTGCATATAACAATATTACATATTCAGAAACATTTTCAGTAACTGGTGTTGACTTTATATGTTGAGTGTCATTTAATGTAACATTAAATAAACAATTTAATCGGAGGCATCTGCAGATGAAACAGGTCGAAACTAGTATTCAAAATGGATTAGTATTAAACGTCTTTACTAGACAATTTGAAGCCATCACCTTATGGATTAATGATGGTAAAATTGTCGCTACTGGCGAACAGCCTAATTACATAGCCAATAAGACAATTGACGCAACTGATCAGTATATCGTCCCCGGATTCATCGATGCTCATATGCACATTGAAAGTTCATTAGTCACACCTAGTGAAATTGGTAAAGTATTACTCCAACATGGCGTCACTGGAATCGTCGCTGACCCACATGAATTAGCCAACGTCGAAGGAATTAATGGTATTGAATACATGATTAAAGATTCTCGGCAAACGCCCTTAGACGTGTATTATATGCTCCCATCATCCGTTCCTTGTACTCCGTTTGATCATTCCGGTGCGATTTTAAAAGCGGCTGATCTAAAACCATTATATAAATATCCAGAAGTCCACGGGTTAGCCGAGGTCATGGATTACCCTGCTGTTGCAGCTGGTGATCCAGATATCATCGCTAAAATTAACGATTCAATCACTGCCGGTTATCATGCCGATGGTCATGGTGCTGGTTTAAACATCAACCAATTAGACGTCTTTCGTCGAAATCATATCCATACTGACCATGAAGCTAATAACATTCAGCAAGCCAACGACCGATTAGCAACTGGTTATTCAATTTTTTTACGAGAAGGTACTGTGGAGCGTGATTTAGCCAATACCATTGATGCAGTTACCCCTGAAAATGCTCATAACTTTTCATTTTGTACTGATGATAAAATCATTGACGATATTCTAAATGAAGGTTCAATTGATTATTCTATTAAGTTAGCCATTAGCCTTGGAATAAAACCAGCATTAGCCTATGTTATTGCTAGCTACAATGCGGCCATTGCTCATGATTTGTCAGATGTTGGTGCACTCTCTACTGGATACCAAGCTGATTTAGTTATTTTAAATGATTTAAATACCGTCGATATTGATTGTGTTATCAAAAATGGTAACTTAATTTCTGATTTAACGACAACGCCATTATCACCTGACGCCTCAACCGTTCATCATCATTTAAAGCTTTCCGATTTACAGCTGCCACTTAAAACTGATTTAGCTAACGTCATTGGCATTCAACCTAATCATATTGTCACGGACCATTTAAAATTAAACGTGTCGATAGAAAATGGACAATTTGTATCTAATTCACATGACGACATTATCAAGATTGCGGTCATCGAACGTCACCACAATTTAGGTACCGTTGGCGTTGGACTAGTTAAAGGATTCCAACTTAATGAAGGCGCAATCGCTACAACCGTTGCCCATGACTCACATAATTTAGTCGCTACTGGTACCAACGACAAAGCAATCTTTCGTGCAGTTCAAGCAGTTACTGCGGTTGGTGGTGGTATCGCAGTCGTGGATAACAAAAATACCCTAGCAGTCATGCCCTTATCAATTGGTGGTCTGATGTCAGCAAAAAAATATCCAGATGCCTTAATCGATCTTAAATCAATAACGGATGCATACTACAAGATCAGTTCAAATCAGGATTTCAATCCATTTTTAACTTTATCATTTTTAACTCTACCAGTTATTCCATCGATTAAAATCACTGACCAAGGACTGTACGATTTTGATAAACAAAAATTTATTAGTGTTGGAATTTAGTTTATTAGCGCATATAACTATATATTTTTAAGCGTCTATGATAGGATTTTTAGTTGTTACACTTATCTTTTATCCCCTACAAAATGGAGAAATAACAATGAAAAATCGTTTTAAACAAATGTTCCAACCCTATCAAGGTGAAATAAAATTAAGTTTCTGGCACCTACTCTTTCCGATTTTGATTTGGGGAATTGTCTTATTTGTTGGTTATACAGTGCCAAACATGCTGCATATTCCTGAATCGGTACCTGGTAGCGATGGTCTAGAAACACCATGGCTACGATTAGCTTTGACATTACCACTACCGCTAATTGCATTTTATTTCATTTGGAAAGCTAGTAATGGCATTATGGGTCGCCACTGGGGTGCATTTAAACAGCATCTATGGCGAAATTTAGCAATTACCTTATTACTCTTTATTGGAATTCAATTAATTGCTTACGTTATCTTCAAGCCACTTCTTAATATCGTGATGGGTCCTGCTTCAGCAGTTACCTTAAATACTAGTACAAGTCTGTTATTAGGTAGTTTAATTCCATTAACAGCACCTTTTTCAGAAGAACTAACTGTTCATTATCTAATCTCTGAACAATTTACGGATACTAAAGCCAAATTATGGCTAGGAATTATTGTAAGTAACGTGCTGTTTGCAGCGCTTCATGTCTACGCTTTAAATTTTTCACCTTACATGTTAATCTTTTATTTTTTATTAGGAATGATGTTCCACTTTGTATCACTCTACTTTAAAAATATTTGGTTCAACATCTTTGTGCATTTTTGGTGGAATTTACTGGGTGCACTGGCAGGAATAATTTCATTCATCATTATCTTGTTCCAATAAAATGCAAAAAATAGGCAACATACAATCAGTTATCTGATCGTATGTTACCTATTTTTTTATATTTAACTTATCATCTGATACATTATTATTACTATTGGTTACTGAATTATTATGGTTACTGCAGTTATCCCCAAGACTGCCAGAATTGATAAACTAGAGATAATTAATCCTACTCTGATCGATTTTAATTTCATCATTATTCCCCCCGAATAATTTACCTCTAACTGCTTATAATCATACTATAACTATCACATTATAAATTATCGAAATAGTATTTGTAAACTGCGCTAACTAACTTATATTTTCATTTTAAATAACGAATATTGATTATATTTGGACATATTTTAAATATTTACACGCTTTTATACTAATATGTTAAAAAATAAATAAAAGCAAACAAATTCATTATAAGAAATGAAATATTGTAAACATTTGTAAAATATAAACTTTTAAGCTGTTTGACATGCTACAAAGCGCATGATATTAATTCTATAAGTGTGAGTATACGTCCAAATCTGAATGACGTTAAAAAGCTGACTTTGGAGGAGTTATATTATGGAAGAAAATGGTGTAGTAGTACCACAAGAAGTTAAAGGTTGGAACTGGGGAGCATTTATGTTTAACATCTATTGGGGAATTGGAAATAAATCATATTTACCATTATTAACATTAATCCCCATATTTAATATCATTTGGATATTTGTAGTTGGCTTTAAAGGTAATGCATGGGCTTGGCAAAAAGGTGGCTATAAAGATGTCGCTACTTTTAAAGCCGTTCAAGCAACTTGGAACCGTGCTGGTTTAGTCGCATTTATCCTTACAATTATTGTTGTCATAGCGTACTTCTTAATGTTTGCAACACTCATCAACGCCGTAATTAGTGACGCTACTTATTAATATCTTTTGCTATTTTTAGTTTCACCCCCACTACACG
This sequence comes from Paucilactobacillus oligofermentans DSM 15707 = LMG 22743, assembly GCF_001434315.1. GTDB lineage: Bacteria > Bacillota > Bacilli > Lactobacillales > Lactobacillaceae > Paucilactobacillus > Paucilactobacillus oligofermentans. The sequence continues at coordinate 51,568 of NZ_AZFE01000031.1, forward strand.
TGGGATACATATAATAAAATAAATTGCTTGGAGGAATAAAACATGCCAACGCATAAAATAACAAAAAAACATCGAAATATTTTTTTGTTGTTTTTAGTTTTAATTACTATCATCCTATTTTTTAATGGTATCAAAAATAATATTTCAGGTTCAAAAGACGTGGTAGAGTTAGCAAACGGAACCTATAAAGTTGGTTCAGCTATAAAAGCCGGTAGATACATCGTAACTACAGAAAACGTTGATGGTGGCAATCTTTTTAATAGCGATAATGATGAGACAAGTTTAATAAACGTCATCCTTGGAAAATATGTTAACAACGACTTGGGAACAGTTGATTCCTATACAGTAACTTTAAAAAAAGGAGAAAAAATAACTCTTACTCAATATCAAAATGATGAAAAAAAAGAAAAATCACCTGTAACTACAAAATTTTCACCAACAAATGCAAAAAGAAAATATCAAACAAAATTATCTGCAGGTTCTTGGGTAGTTGGCAAAGATATAAAACCTGGAAAATATGTTATCTATGCTAATGAAGGTCGTGGTTTACTAATTAATAATAATGGTTCTTTAAATCAAAATTTAAGTAAAGACGCACAGCCAGATATTGACGAAGTTACCAAAATCACTACGAGACTTTATCGAGGTGAAGTGCTTTATTCTAATTTAAAAAGTATTACCTTAAAAAAAATTAACTAAATTCCTAAAATACACTTAACATTTTATATTGTTAAGTGTATTTTATTGACTACTTTTAATTTCAATTATAAACACGTATTTTTTAGGTGTTACAACATATTTAGTTAAACTAACAAAGATGTTCTTACTCGGAATCGAACCGAGATCATCCGCTTAGGAGGCGGGTGCACTATCCAGTTATGCTATAAGAACACAATAAGAAATATTTTCTCATTGTTACTTAATTCTGTAAAGGTTTATTCGAATTCTTTCTTCGCAGCTTGACGCTGGCGTTTTAATCGAATTCCCTTGTCTTTTTTATTCTTATTTTTCTTACGACGTTTAGCTTTTGGTAAACTCGCATGTTTTGGATCAAGCGTTTTATGCACTCGCTTCGTTACTTCACTTGTATCCTTATTTTGCGTTTCACGAACTTGCTTACTACTAGTCTCTTGGATTGTGGTTGCTTTATGCGCAACTGACTTTGGACGTTCACTAGTTAACTTACTTTTATCAAAGTAAACTGGTTCTAATTCATAATCAACTTCGGCAATTAACTTTTTAAAGTCACGTAAATCATGATCATTTCCTAAGTTAATTACTAATCCCGGTTCACCTTGTCGCCCAGTTCTACCAGCACGATGCGTATAAGTGATTGCATTAGTTGGTAAGTCAAAATTAATAACCGTTGGCAACTTAGCAATATCTAATCCACGCGCAACTACATCCGTCGTTAGCAATAATTTTAATTGGCGATTTCTAAACATCCGCATTGATTTTTCACGATCAGTTGAACGCTGTTGACCACCCAGTACACCTACTTGAACATGTTCATGTTTCAAACGTGAGGCGACATAGTTCATCGTTTTTAATTGGTTAAAGAAGACTAAGGCGCGCATATCTTTAACCCGACTCAAGCGTTTTAAAATTTCAACCCGTTTTTCATTACCAACTTCTAACCCAGTATGTTTAACCACACCCTGTGTATGATCTTCATTTCGCACATCAAATTCGATAATATCACGACCAAACATCATCGTTAAATCATCTAAGACTTTAGTTCGTGTGGCTGAAAAGAAACCAAGTTGTGAAGTCATTGGTGTTGTTCGTTCAATATCTTCAATCACTGCCAATGTTTCATCTTGCAACATATCATCAGCTTCATCGATGATCATTGTTTCAAGTTTTCCAAGTTTTAATTTACCTTCATCAATCAAATGTAAAATTCGTCCTGGAGTTCCGACAACAATTTCTGGATGTTGCTTTAATTTATCTGTTTGGCGGGAAACATTAGCCCCACCAGTAACTGCAAGTACCTTTAAATCAAGCAATTTTGCCCAGTCCCGAATTACACTCGTGGTCTGCATCGCTAATTCTTGTGATGGTGATAACACCAACATTTGAACCCCTTGCTTCGGCATTAACTTAGGTAACACTGGCAAAGTAAACGCAATTGTTTTTCCTGATCCGGTTGGCGCAATTCCCAAAACTGATGTATCTTCGCTTAACGCACTAAAAACGGCCGTTTGAATGGCCGTTTGTTCACTAAATCCTAATTGTTCAAAATGCTTCTGAAAAACTTCAATCAAATTGTTTCCCCCTACTGGTTATCAGCTGGAAATTCTATTCCAGCTGATTCACGCAATGTAAATAAAAGACCATTAACTTGCTTACTCATTAAGAACCACTTTTGATAATTCTTGATTTGAGTTTCGTTAGTTGGATCTTCTAAAATCTGTGTAAACACATCAATTTCATATTTCATTGGATTATCAGCTGCTTCAACCGCTAATGCATGTTCTACTTGTTGATCATCAAAATATGATGCTTTAGAAAAGTCTGCAATGTTGTCTAAAACAATGGTATCTTTCAAGCCATAAATTTCAGATGGCATATGTGAGTTAGTCGTTTTCCCAAAGTTTAAGGTAACTTCAAAGTCCTCATATCCCAAAATAGCAATTCCTTTTCCATCGACCCCAGTCTCAATCAAGGTTGGAAAATAAACGACACTTTCTGGCTCACCAAATAAAGCAACGGCTGCATAAACTGGGTAGACACCTAAATCATAGAGTGCCCCACCAGCAAAATCTAAAGTAAACACGTTTGGCTTTTCACCCGCTAATACTTTGTCATAACGTGATGAATACTTCATATAAGTCAATGTGGCACCTTGAATTTTGTCCATTTCCGTCAACTTAGCTTGGACAGCTTTAAATAACGGTGTATGGACATGACGTGCGGCTTCAAGCAATCTAACATCAGGATGAGCTTGCAATAATCCTTCGATTTGAGCAAATTCATCGACATTAGTAAATGCCGGTTTTTCAACAATCACATGTTTATCATTGCTGATTGCTTGCCGAGCATATTGATAATGCATTGAGTTTGGCGATGCAATATACACTGCATCAAAGAGCCCTTCTTCAAAAAACTGATTAATATCTGAAAATGATTCTTTAAACCCAAATTTAACTTGATACGCAGCCGCTTTTTCAGCGGTCCTAGAATAAACTGATGCTAATTCCCAACGACCATCATCTTTAATTTCATTTATAAACTGATCAGTGATCCAATTTGTCCCGATAATTCCTAATTTCAGCATAATCTCGCTCCTTATCGACTTATTATTGAATTGTTACATTAAGTTTACCAGATTTTTGAATATTTTACATATTTGTAACCAAATTTTATTGACGATTGTTGTATACTCGACAGTATAGTACATTCGTCTTCAAATATTTACTAGAAATGGGGGGGAGGACTTTGGAATTGAGAAAAAGAAGTTGGCTATTGTTTGGCACTGGATTAGTTGCTGGACTTTCGAGCTCTTTGGGGAAAGTATCGAAATCGCACAAACAACACCAGAGTCAAACTCTTTTACCACTGCTGTATGCTGGCACTTGGCAATATAAGGATGAAAATCGCAATCGGATTCACTACGTTGAGATTTCACAAGAGCTTAAATTAACCATTGATCAACGACCAATCGAGGCACAAGTTAAATTAGTTGATTCACATAACTTAATTTTTATTGATAGCTTTGGTTATCATATTACCTTCACTGCTAATGAATCACGTCCGGTTCAAATGATGGATGAAGCAGATGATCAAGTATACATTATTAATTCGGTTAAATAATTACCATAAATAAAGGTGGGCAAAAACATTTGTTTTTGCTCACCTTTATTTTAATCTTCTTGATATTCTAAAATGTCGCCTGGCTGACAATCTAGTACTCGACAAATTGATTCCAATGTCGAAAATCGGACCGCCTTAGCTTTTCCATTCTTTAAAATGGAAACATTCGCCATCGTAATCCCTACCTGACTAGCCAGTTCTGTCACACTCATTTTTCGTTGTGCAAGGATGACATCTAGATTTACATTAATTGCCATTTTCCACCTCACACTGTAAAATCATTTTCTTGTTTTAACTCAATTGCATTTTGTAACAGATGTTGCAGTACCGCCACAAATGTTGAAATAATAAATGGTAACATCATTACTGCTACCCCAATTAGTACCATCCCCGGTGCATCTTCTTCATTAGCTACCACAAAAAATTGTGGTAACAAAGCAATATAGGCTATGCCAATCCCACCCGCAGCTAATTTAATATTACGAACTGCTGTTAAACATTTACCAGAAAAAGCTAGATTACGTTCAACTAAGGATAAAATTTTAAAGGCTTCAAAAACAAGCCAATAAAATAATAATGCCGACGTATATAAAGCTCCAATAAAAAAGTAATTTTGAATAACATGTAATGGGAATCGAGGAAACAGGTAGATATTAAATAGTAAAACAATTCCAGTTACTAATGCTAAACTAAATTTTAAAAAGAATGTTCTGATTTTCATATATTTTACCTCATATTTAAAATACCAAACTTTTTATCGTTTATCAATAAATACATATCGAATAACAGCTATTTATTTTGAATAACTTTTCCATTCTTTGGTGTTCCCGTTAAAAACAGCTGGTAACAAGTTGGAACTTTTCCGATTAATCCTTAATTTATCTTTACCCACATATTGAATGAATTTCACATCGCTTCGTTTAGAATGTAGCTTATCACTGGTTAACATCCGTTTACTCTTAGTTACAAATGGATCAACCATCTGTTTTTGAATCGAGGGACTGGCCCAGACAATACAATCTTGATCGTAATGGTTAGCTAACATTTTTAACAATCTAGCTAACTTCTTTCCTTGCGTATCGGTATTTGGCGTCTTTCCTTGATAGTACGTTACATGAACGACAATTGGTAATGTCCCGCTCTCTTTTTTTATCTGACTAACAATATATTCATATTGTTCTTTTGCACTCGTTGTAAAGCTAAAATCATGGTAAATTCCTACTTGAACATCTGAGCCAGATACCCGATTATAATTATTCTCAAATTGATCATCCTTATAGGATGCACCTGAAGTTGCTTTTAAATAAACAAATTTAATTCTGCTATCTTGAAGTTGCTGAAAATCTACATATCCATCATCTTGCGTAATCATTGCTCCTCGCACTTGATACGAAGAGATACTTGAAGACTTATGGACATACCAAAAATAACTACCACCACCAATTAAGATCAGACTAATAAGCAGCGTAATCAAAATATTGCGATGCCGATGACTTTTCTTTGGCTTTGACCGTTTTTGAAACGTGTCATTATAAATCGGTTTTAAATTGTCTTTTTCCATTATTTTTTCCAGTCGGATTTTATCATAAATTCAAAATAACTTTATTATCGAATTATTTTACTATTTTTTCAAAAAAACTCAATTATATTCTTAAATTTGCCTTCTTTTTAAATGGAATCGGTTGCTAATTGTAACCGATTTCCATATAATACTATATGTATATTTTACATGAAATTGTTTATTTTTATTAGCAACGATTTGATAAAGGCAAGGGAGATTTATTTATGGATTACATGATTGGAATGGATTTAGGAACAACTAGTACCAAGGCTGTGCTTTATGATATGGATTGTAATGTTCTGGGATATGCTAACAAGCTATACCCACTTTACCAAGATCAACCAGATATGGCTGAAGAAGATCCTGAAGAAATATTTGATGCAGTTGTCGATGCATTGACTGAAGTATTACGTAAAGCTGACTTAAAGAACGGTAAGTTACAAGGAGTTTCATTCTCGTCAGCTATGCATAGTTTAATCGGTCTTGATGCTGACCATAAACCAACTACCCGAGTTATTACTTGGGCTGATAATCGTGCTGAAAAATATGCCAATGAATATAAAAAGAATGGTAAAGGGTTCGAAATTTATTCACGTACTGGTACCCCAACCCATCCAATGTCACCACTTTATAAATTAATCTGGCTTCGTAATGAACACAAAGATGTTTTTGATAACTCAAAATACTGGGTTGGTATCAAAGAATATATTTTCTACCGTTTATTCGGTGTCTTAAAAGAAGAAATTTCAATTGCGTCAGCTACTAGTTTATTCAACATTTTTAAACTTGATTGGGATGAAGGTGCTTTAAAAGAAGCCGGAATTACTCGTGATCAATTACCAGAATTAGTTGAACCAACTGAACAAGTTACTGGGATGCATGATGAATATGCCAAAGTGATTGGTATTCCAACTGATACCCCATTCATTATGGGAGCTTCTGATGGAACTTTATCTAACTTAGGAGTTAATGCAATTGAACCTGGTGTTGTCGCCGTAACAATCGGTACCTCTGGCGCTGTTCGTACGGTTGTTGAAAAGCCAGTCATCGATCCTAAAGGCCGTGTCTTCTGTTATGCTCTAACTAAGGACAAGTGGGTCATTGGTGGACCAGTTAATAACGGTGGAATTGTCTTCCGTTGGGTACGTGACCAATTGTTTGCCCCAGAAAAGATTACTGCTTCAATGATGAACGTTGACTCTTACGATATGTTAACTCAAATCGCTGGCGAAGTTCCTGCTGGCTCAGACGGTTTAATTTTCCATCCATATCTTGGTGGTGAACGTGCTCCTATCTGGGATGCTAATGCGCGTGGATCATTCTTTGGTTTAACTAGAAATCATACTCGTGCTCATATGGTTCGTGCTGCGCTTGAAGGGATTGTTTACAACCTTTATAACGTGATGCTTGCCCTTGAAGAAGTCGCTGGCTCACCTAAAGAAATCATGGCTACTGGTGGATTTGCTCGCTCAGAACTATGGCGTCAAATGCTTGCTGATGTCTTCGAAAGCCCTGTTACCATTCCAACCGCTTTCGAATCAGGTGCTTTAGCTGCCGTTACCCTTGCCAAACAAAGTCTAGGATTAATTGATGATCTTTCAGTTATTAAAGATTACATCGGTGAAACCAACACTTACCAACCAAATGAAGCAAACTATGCTGCTTACCGCGAATTAGTTCCTATCTTTATTCGTCTAAGTCGCCAATTACAAACTGAATACGCTAATATTGCTGAATTCCAACGTAAATTCAGTGCTAATTCAGTTAAATAAGTTAAAAATATAGTCACAATAACCTGTCGAAACTCGGCAGGTTATTTTTTGTGAATTAAAATTACTTTTCGCCCAAATATTAAACCGCTTTCACCAGGATTGCTTTGATGTTATAATTTATCTATGATTCGTATAGGAAGTGGCTTTTTTGAATAAATTTGATTGGATTAACTCTTATTTTAATAATGCACCGGTTGCCATTATAATATTTCAAAATGGTTCTCTTTTAGTTTCCAATAATTTAGCCACTAAAGTTCAACAAGAACTTAATCTGGATCCAAGTTACTTATTAGATATGGCAAAATCTGTCATCGACAATCATAATTCTAAAATAATGGGCTGCTCTGATTGTAGTGCCTGCCAACAACAAAGTGAGCTCGCAATTCCGATTATTACCGATACAAATAATCCTAATAGAACTGAATATTACATGCTTTATAAAGTAATTAACAAGGACCATGGTATTGTTTCACTAACGATTAAAAATCAAAATTCAATTAATAAAGTTACCCGTCAAGCAACTCGTGAACGAAATAATCAAATTACCATAGATGCAGCACAAAAAGAGCGACAACAAATTTCTGCTAATTTACATGATTCTATTTCACAAAATATTTATTCGTCAATCATGGGGGTAAAACGTTTAACTAACTCATGTCTTACTCAATCAGAAACTGATGAACTTTCAAAATCAATTATTGATCAACTGAATAATACCCTTCTCGAAATCAAAGATATGGCGCTCGCAATTCGGCCGGCAGTTTTAGACAACTTTGGTCTCTTTTCAGCATTAAGAACCTTAGCAAAACGAATTGAGACTAACTCAGGGATCAATGTTATTGTTGCCGGTAATGCCAATCCTGAAAAATTAACTGATATTGTTCAAAACACCTTGTATACCATTGCTCAAGAATCAATTAATAACGTTTTAAAACATGCCAAAGCTTCTGAAATCATTATTTTATTAGTTGAACATACTAATTTTATTACTCTTGAAATTATTGATGACGGAATTGGATTCAATCTTTCTGAACATTCACAATTTAATGGTAATTCCTTAGGTTTATATACTATGAAAGACCGGATTAAATCACTAAATGGTATTTTTAACATTCATTCTGAACTATCCGTTGGAACAACTATTACCGTTAAATTTCCTGTTACTATTGACGTTAAGGAGGTGCCATCATGTATAACATCTTAGTCGCTGATGATCATGCGGTCGTACGCTCAGGATTAACTTATTTGATTAACCAACTACCAGGCTTTACAGTCGTTGATGAAGCAGATAATGGAAATAATACTTTTTCGCGAGTTTCACAAGGTGATATCAATATTGTTGTCATGGATCTTAGTATGCCTCCTGGAGAAAATGGTTTAGAAACAACTAAACGTATTCACCTTGAATTTCCAAGGGTATTAATTTTAATTTTATCAATGCATGGTGAAGAAGAATATGTCGATCGAGCCATCAATAACGGTGCGGTTGGTTATGTTCTTAAAAGTTCTCCTGATACCGAAATAATTAATGCAATCACCACAATTACTACTGGTAAACAGTATGTTGACGAAAATGTTATTCTCTTAAAATCCGATATTAAGGAAATTACTGCCGATGGTTCTAGTACGAACTTATGGGGCCACAATCACCTCACCAAACGTGAACGTGAAGTTATGCCGTTAATCGCACTCGGCTACTCAAACAAGGAAATTGCAACAAATCTCCATATTTCAACCAAAACGGTTGAGGCTCATAAAGCTAGTATTATGCGAAAGTTAGCTTTAAAATCACATGTCGATTTAGTCCGGTATGCGATTCATCATAAATTAATTGAATTTTAAAATAACAAAGGAGTTATGAGAAAAATCTTTCTCATAGCTCCTTTGTTTTTAGTGATCGTTGAAATCTAATTTTCAATGCCGCTAATTTCACAACTACAACATCATTTTGATTAATTCGTGCAAATACCTGAGTTTCTTCAATTAATTGCTGAATTAATTCAGGATGTTTATGCTGTTTCAAAGCATTTTGCGTAGATAGAAATTTAAGTCTTGGTAAATAATAAGTCACCCGATTGTCTGAACAAATCTTGACTCCCAGTTTAATTAATTGATTACTAATTTTAAAATTTTCCATCTCCGAAAAAAATTCTGCCGTATAAAAAATCAAAGTTAAAATTCTTAAAAAGTAATTATCTTCTTGTACCTGATTGTCAGTTTGATTACTACGAATATATTCTGCTACCTTATCAAAGTAAAAAGCTGCTTGCTTTAACTCACGGTGTCTTGCATACATAATTCCTGATCCAAGAAAAGCAAGCTGAGTATAGATAGTTTGATGATGCTCATCTAGATCATTTAAGATTCGTGAAAAATCAAATAATATTTCATCCGTTTGTTTATTAATCAAAGCATTCACGCATCCATGTAAATAACAAAATTGCATTTTAGCAGGCAATGAATTAATTTGACTTTGATCAATTAATTCAAGCTTCCTCAAAACTTCTTGATAATTTTCTACCATTAATTCTTTTTCAGTTTCATTCAGCTTTTCTGCTATTTTTGCATCAGAACAACTATCTTCCTGATACATATCATCAACCGTCATCCCCATCCGAACACAAAGTTTACTGAGAATAGATAGTGAAGGAACACGACTATTATTTTCAAATTTGCTCAAAGTAGCTTGTGTACAAATTCCATCACACAATTTAACCTGTGAAATTTTTAATTCTTTTCTACGATTAACAAAAATACTAATATCCATAGCACTGATACTCCCTATTCATGAATGCCAAGCGCAACCTTAGCATAGCGTGTCATCATGCCCATATTCCAAGCTGGTTCCCAGACTAAATCAATTTGACATTCATTAACACCATCAACTGAGATTGTGGCCTTAGTCACATTTTCATCTAACATATGTCCAAGTGGACAGCCCATGGTAGTTAATGTCATTGTAACGTGGCAAATTCCTTCAGATTCCTTTACCTGATAAATTAGACCTAAATTCACGATATCAATCCCTAATTCCGGATCAATAACTTCCTTTAATGATTCAAACACGTCACTTTCAATATTAGTTAATGTTTCTTGTTGTGGCATCTTTGGCTCCTCCTTTTTATCCGATTGATCCTTCCATTTCAAAACTAATTAGTCGATTTAATTCAACTGCATATTCCATTGGTAGTTGTTTAGTAAATGGTTCCACAAATCCCATTACAATCATTTCAGTTGCTTTAGCTTCCGTAATGCCGCGACTCATCAAATAATATAGTTGTTCTTCAGAAATTTTAGAAACCTTGGCCTCATGTTCCATTGAGACATTGGCATTTGAGATTTCATTAAACGGAATCGTATCAGAAGAAGATTGATCATCCATAATAATGGTGTCACATTCTACATGTGCTTTGGAGCCATCAGAATGTTTCCCGAAACGTACTGTTCCACGGTAATCAGTTGAACCACCCGTTCTTGATATCGATTTGGAGACAATCGTACTTGAAGTATTTTTGGCATTATGAATCATCCGCGCCCCGGAATCTTGATGAATTCCATTACTAGCCACGGCTATTGAAAGCATCGTTCCGTGAGCACCCTCGCCGTTTAAATAAACTGAAGGATACTTCATCGTTACTTTTGATCCAAGATTACCATCAATCCATTCCATGGTTGCATTTTCAGCAGCTGCGGCACGCTTAGTCTCCAAACTATATACATTATCTGACCAATTCTGAATGGTCGTATAACGACAATAAGCATCTTTTTCAACGTTCACTTCAACTACCGCAGCATGTAAACTATCTGATGAATAACTTGGTGCAGTACAACCCTCAACGTAATCAACTTTTGCCCCTTCTTCAACAATAATCAATGTACGTTCAAACTGACCAGAGTTTTCTGAATTAAGTCGAAAATAAGATTGAATTGGGGTTTTAGTTTCAACCCCTTTAGGTACGTAAATAAATGATCCCCCAGACCAGACCGCTGCATTAAGTGCTGCAAATTTATTATCGGTTGGTTTCACTAATTTACCGAACCACTTTTTAAACAATTCTGGATATTCACGAAGTGCAGTATCAGAATCTGTAAAAATAATCCCTAACTTAGCAAAATCATCTCGCATATTATGATAGACAACTTCTGATTCATATTGTGCAGACGACCCAGCTAAATAGTTCCGTTCTGCTTCAGGAACTCCCAAGCGATCAAACGTTTTTTTCAAATCTTCTGGTACATCATCCCAATCACGATACTTTTTATCAGTCATTTTTTGGTAATAGTGCATGTTTTTTAAATCAAGTTTTGATAAATCTGGACCATATGATGGCATTGGTAACTTTTTATAAGCTTTATATGCATGTAACCGATAATCCAGCATCCACTTTGGTTCCTTCTTTTCCGCTGAAATTTCACGGACCGTCTCCTCAGTCAAACCTCTACCAGTAGAATACGCTGGCTGAATATCATCATGGAAACCAAATTCGTAATCTTCATCTTTAATAACTTGATTAACTGCTTTTGACATTGTCTTTCCCCGATTCATTTTGATTTAATAATGCCCGCTGCAATGCCCACCAAGCTAAAGTAGCGCACTTAATTCTTGCTGGAAAACTCACAATACTCGAAAGAATCGCTGCGTCATCTAACTCATCCAAATCAGCTTGTGCATGTTGCTTTCCCATTACCATATCGGAAAATGTTTTAGCCATCTTTAACGCATCATCTTTACTTTTGCCTAAAACTGCATCCGTCATCATGCTTGCCGATGATTGACTAATCGTGCATCCATCACCCGTAAAGCCAATGTTTTCAATAATATCATCAGTTGATAACTTAATTTCTAAGTTAATAACATCCCCGCAAGTTGGATTTTTTAATGTAATTTCATTCGAAACATCATCGACAGCTAACTGCCCTTTATGATGGGGGTGATCTGAGTGATCTAAAATTACTTCTCGATATAAATTATTTAGCTTTGCTAGTCCCATGATTAAAGAACTCCTTTGTTTCAGTCAATGCATTCAAAAAGGAATCAACATCTTCCTTTGTATTGTATAAATAAAAACTTGCTCTAGCAGTGGCAACGACACCCAAATACTCCATTAGTGGTTGAGCACAGTGATGACCAGCTCGAACCGCCACACCTTCCATATCTAATGCTGTAGCTAAATCATGCGGATGAATTCCTTTAAGATTAAATGCGATCACACCCGAATGCTTTTGTGGATTTTTTGGTCCATAAACTTCGATAGCATCATCAGCAACTAACTTAGGTAATAAGTAATCAACAATTTGTTGTTCGTGTTGTGCGACGGATTCCATCCCAATATCAGTTAAATAATCAACAGCTGTGCCCAAACCAATTGCGCCAGCAATGTTTTGTGTTCCTGCTTCAAATTTCCATGGTAACTGTGTCCAAGTACTCTTTTGTTGATAAACAAAATCAATCATTTCTCCACCAAATTGATAAGGATTCATTTGATCAAGTAATTCATGTTTACCATATAAGACCCCAATTCCAGTTGGGCCCATCATCTTATGACCAGAAAAAGCATAAAAATCAACATCAAGTTTTTGTACATCGACGGCTATATGAGGTATTGCCTGAGCTCCATCAACGATGATAATGGCCCCAACTTCATGCGCCAGGTTAGCAAGCTCTTTAATTGGATTAATCGTACCCATCACATTGCTAGCATGTGCTATTGAAACAATTTTCGTACGATTTGTAATTTTAGCTGCTGCATCAACTAAATCGAGTTCACCTTCAGCTGTCAGCCCAATATATTTCAACGTGGCATGCTTACGAATTGCTAACTGTTGCCATGGAATTAAATTACTGTGATGTTCCATAATTGAAATAACAATCTCGTCACCCTCATGAATGTTTTGTTCGCCATAAGTACTAGCAAGCATGTTTAAACCATCAGTTGTCCCTTTGGTAAAAATAACTTCTGCGGCTTCATTAGCATTAATAAAATTTTTAACTTTAGAACGTGCCGCTTCATATGCCGCTGTCGCGCGTTCGGCTAGCGTGTGAACACCCCGATGAACATTCGCATTATCCGTATGATAAAATTTGTCCAAACTTTCAGTAACCACCAATGGTTTTTGTGCAGTCGCTGCATTATCCAAATAAACTAACCGTTCATCATTTACTTGTTGATTTAATATTGGAAAATCTGCCTGCACGTTAATCACTTTCGTGTCCATCTGCTAGTTTCCTCTCAATAATTTTAATTAATTTTTGCTGAACTGTTTTTAACGGAATTGCCGTTAGAACTGCACCTAAGAACCCTCGAATCACTAAACGTTCAGCAAGCACGCGACTTAATCCGCGACTCATTAGGTAATATAATTGTGATTGATCGACTTGACCAACACTTGCCGCGTGACCAGCTAGAACATCATTTTCATCAATTAATAAAATTGGATTAGCATTACCATATGCATTATTTGACATCATTAAAATACGATTTTCTTGTTCCGATTCGGAGCCTGACGCCCCATGAACAATATCACCAATTCCATTAAAAACTAATTGTGAATCATCTAAAATTACTCCACGTTGTAAAATGTCGCCAACGGTATGTTTACCCACATTTTTTATTCCAGTATTAATGCCCACGCGTTGTCGATGTTTAGTAATAGCCACTACTTTTGCCTTTGCTTGCGCTCCATCCCCATTTAATTCAAGCGCAAAATTACCAACGGTATCCCCATCATTCATCATTCCAATCGCCCAATTAACATGAGCATTGCGTCCAACTGCTGCGCGTCTTTGTAAATAAGCTAATGTATTCTCGCCTAATTCATCCAAAGATGACATATTTACATGACTATTTTCTTGAGCAATTACTTCAACAAAAGCATTAGCTAAATTAGCTTGACTCCCTTTAGTATGGATCTGCTGGATAACAGAAAATTTGGTGTTAGCACCAGCTACAATTAAAGTATGGCTGACTAATGGTGAAACTTGGGTACTATCTTGAATAAGATTTAATTCAATTGGTTCCTTAAATTCAACATTATCTGGTACATACAAAAAAATACCAGAAGTTAAACACGCAGCATGGTAACTAGCAAGAAAGTTATCATCCGTCTGAATCGCCTTTGTCATAAAATTATCATGAACAAGTTCTGGATAATCACGAGCAGCCGTAAACAAATCAGTTAAAATGACCCCTTGTTGCTTAAGCTCCGTTGCTAAATTAACACTAAGCGTGGTTTGACCGAACTGAACTAAACTATTATTATTCAAATCGCAATTAAGTAAGTTTTTATCAGATTTAATCCAAGCTAATAAATCACTTGTCATTTGCCAATTTCGGTAATTAAATCGTAATACGTTAGGAAAATTGAGAGTCTTCATTTGTTCACAAGCTAATAAACGTTTTTCAATTAACCAATCAGGTTCCATGTTTTGACGAGCGAATTCAGATAATTCATCAGCACTGATCATTTGTTCAACAGTTTTCATTAGCATGCCTCCTAATTTTCATCTACCAGTGCAACATCTAAATCTAAGTCATCACGTAGGCCGGCATAGCCTTCAACTTCAAGTGTTTTAGCGAGCTCAGCATTTCCAGTTTTAACAATTTTACCGTCCATCATAATATGAACAACATCTGGCACAATATAGTTTAGAAGTCGTTGGTAGTGTGTAATTATTAGTGAGCCAAAGTTATCTCCACGCATTGCATTCACACCCTTTGAAACAACCTTCAAGGCATCAATATCAAGTCCAGAATCAATCTCATCAAGCAAAGCAAAACTTGGTTTAATCATCATTAATTGCAAAATTTCATTACGTTTCTTTTCACCACCAGAAAAGCCTTCATTAAGGTAGCGCTCCGTCATCTCTTCACTCATATCAAGTAAATCAAGATTCTTATCTAGTTCTTTCAAAAAATTCATAACCGAAATTTGATCATCTTCTAAACGACGAGCATTCATCGCTGCCCGAAGAAATTCAGCATTAGTTACTCCTTGAATTTCTGCTGGATATTGCATCCCCAAAAATAACCCTTTTCTGGCTCGTTCATCAACTGGCATGTTAACAATACTTTCACCATTCAACAAAATATCACCTTGTGTTACTTGATATGCAGCTGCCCCCATAATTGTTTCCGACAATGTTGATTTTCCCGTTCCATTTGGTCCCATAATGGCATGAATTTCACCAGTTTTTATTGTTAAATTAACACCTTTTAATATTTCTTTTGCGTGCTGTGTCTCATCATCAGTCACTGAAACATGTAAATCTTTAATTTCAAGTATTCCCATTATTAAGTAGCCTCCATTATTTTTAAGTAAAAAATACATTGTGTACTTATGGACGATCTCAGTGTTCATAATCTTTATGGGAATATTCATGAATATTCTCAATCAAGCATTGCAAAACTACCGTTGAAAGCCCTTGCAGCTATTATACCCAGGAATATTCACAAAAAAATATTAGGCAATTCCCTAATGTTTGTGAAACTAGGAACATGATAAACTGAAACCATCAAGATATAAAGAAAGCGCTTTAAATATATGAAAGGTCTGTTGATGATGCAGCTTAACTACGCAGAACCATCCCATCAAACCGTTACCGTCCATCAAATGGAACAAATAGATAAGCCCACAGCCACACGTTTACATAGCCTCGGTATTCATTCAGGATGTGAATTAGCTGTACTACGTAAGTATCCATTCCATGGACCAGTTATTGTTGAATATGAATCTCAAAGAATTGGAATTCGTTATTCAATCTTTTTAGCTTTGATTGGAGGTAACTAACATGCCGGTTGTCGCTTTATTAGGTAATCCCAACACTGGTAAAACAACGTTATTTAATGGCCTCACAGATACATACTCATACGTTGGTAACTGGGAAGGCGTAACGGTTGAAAAAAAGGTTGGTAAAATTAACCATTCTGAATTGTTGGTTATTGACTTACCTGGAATTTACTCGCTAAATCCAATTACTAAGGATGAATCCGTCGCAATTAATTGTTTACTAAATGACTCTCCTGATATTATTCTTAATGTAACCAACGCTTGCCAACTCAAACGTAATCTCCTTTTGTCAGTCGAACTCTTAGAATTTGGTCAACCAATGGTCATTGCATTAAATATGATCGATGACCTTAAACGAAGTGGTATTAATTATGATCTCGATATTTTATCAGAGACTCTAGGTTGTCGTTTCTTTAGTACCAATGCCCGTAACAAAGACGGACTAGCACAACTAAAATCAGAATTAATAAGTTCACCAATTAAAAAAGCTGCTGTATTACACTTAAATTATCCAGTAGAGATATCAAATATTATTACCCTCACCAGCATGCAGCTCATGCAACAATTCAATTACACAGAACCTTTTGCTCGTTGGTTAACGATTCAGTTTATGAACAAGAATCTTCAAGTGAGACAATATGCGACTGATCATCATTTACATCCATTAACCAGTCAAGAAACCATTTTTGATAGTCATAACTACGAATCACAAATTTTTAACACTCGCTTGGATTTTATTAACTCAGTTTTAGACAGAGCCACTCAACAAGAATCATCAAAAAGTCATCAAAATATAACTGCCAAAATCGATCACTGGATTACACAGCCACTACTTGGATTACCAATTTTTATTGGCATATTCTTTTTAATGTTTAAATTATCATTTGACTGGTTGGGAACACCCCTCTCTGATTTATTAGACAGTTTCATTTCTGGCCCGGTATCCTCAGCCACAGCTGCCCTATTAACTCAACTTGGTGCAATCCCGTTTTTAAAGTCGTTAATTGTTGATGGAATAATTGCCGGTGTTGGTGGCGTACTGACATTTATTCCACAAATTTTTATCTTATTTGCTTGTATTTCCTTACTAGAGGATTCAGGATATATGTCACGCGCTGCATTAGTGACCGACCGATTAATGCAAATATTTGGACTAAACGGCAAAGCGTTTATTCCCCTAATTATTGGATTTGGTTGTAACGTGACCGGTATTATGGCTGCTCGAACAATTGAACAACCAAAAGAACGTCTGATCACCACATTAATCTCACCGTTTGTCAGTTGTTCAGCTCGTCTGCCTATTTATGGATTATTTGTCGCCGCCTTTTTTCAAAAGCATCAGGCTCTTGTAGTACTATCAATTTATTTCATCGGTATTTTCGTGGCATTATTAATGGCTAAAGTTTATCAATGGCTTTTTAAAGTGAAAGAAACTTCAGTCTTTATTATTGAATTACCAAAATATCATTTACCCAGATTAGATATCATCGCTATGGGTACATGGGATAAAGGCAAAGGCTTTATTAAAAACGCAGGTTCAATTATTTTTGCTGGAACGGTTTTAATCTGGTTACTTTCTAATTTAGGACCCCAAGGAGTAGTTACTAATATCAATGCCAGCTTTTGTGCTTTAATTGGACAAGCTGCATTACCAATCTTTAAATTAATTGGTGTGACTTCATGGGCGACAGTTAGTGCCCTATTAACAGGAATTTTCGCTAAAGAAGTCATTAGTTCAAGCATGATTGTCCTGTTTCATTTAAGTGGCCAAACTGGATTAATTGCTACCTTTAGCACATTGTTTACACCCTTGTCAGCTTATTGCCTTTTAATTTTTATCTTATTATATGCCCCTTGTTTTTCCACATTGTCAGCAATTAAAGCTGAAACCGGGTCAATCAAATGGGCAATATATTCCTTGATTTCTAACACAGTTCTCGCATTTGCGATTTCAATGATAATTTATCAAGTCGGTTCACTATTTATTTAAGGAGGAATATTGATGAGCTTGTTGGTTAATATCGTTGTAATACTAATAATTATCGGTATTGCAGCTTTAATTATTTTTCATAACATTAAAAAATCAGGAACCAATCAATGTCCAATTGGCAAAGATTGCAACTGTCAGATTAAAAAAAATATTAAATAACATTTTTTCATTAAAAAAACCACCAGATTCAAAATTCTGAATCTAGTGGTTTATTTTTCTCTATTTATGATCTTGATTCTCTTTTTCTTCTGGAAAGTAACGAAGCATCAATTGTTTAAAATAATCTGACGCATATCCAATGACAAAAATCCCCAATAACATTGATAAATATAATTGGAAAACGAATAATCCCCAACTATGAATGGTGATATTGGAAAGAATTAACATCGTCGTTCCCCAAGCAATCAGCCAAGCTGGCACGATTGTAAATTTCATAATGGTTCCTTGTAAAAATAAAACAATAAACGTCATAATACCAAACATGATCGATGAACCAATCAAGCCAGACATAAATGAAATATGCAAAAAATAAAATGCAATTAATCCCCAGCCAATTCCTAAAGCGAAACTAACCAAAATATTCCATATTTTATCCTTCGGAAACCCTGCACCAAAGAAATAAGATACTGCAATAAATGCCGCTGATCCCATCCAAAGACCGCCACCAGTCATCATTAAACTATAAACTAATGTAAATAATCCAACGCCAATCGAATCGAACCAAACTTTTTTACTAATTTTCATAATAACTAACCCCTGTCTGTTTAATAATTATATAGAAGTTGTTTTAAATTTAAAAATAATAAGGCTGGTACCAATCAAATGGGCCAGCCTTGTTATCTAACCAATCATTGCTTGCTGTAGACAAACGCTATTTCAATGGTTAATAGTTTATTATAATTAATTAAAAATGAGTCAATCGAACTGATTCAACCTGTTTATCTTCTGCATTTCCTTTACGACCAGGTTTCATAACTTTTTCACCAGTAGTAATAGCTCCAACCGGACAAACTAAGTTACATAAGTGACAACCAACACATTTGCTAGTATCAACACTTGGACGACGAGTTTTAGGATCCCATGTGATGGCTTGATGGGCACCATCAAAACATGATACATAACAACGACCACAACCGATACATTTATCCCAATCAATTTTTGGATATACTTTATAATCACGATCTAAATCTTCTGCAGGAACAATATTCTTATTAGCAGAACCAATTAATTCAGAAAGGTGATCAACTCCTTGATCTTCCATGTAATGCATCAAGCCATTTTTCATATCTTCAACAATTCGGTATCCATACTGCATAACCGAAGTTGTAACTTGTAATGTTGTTGCCCCTAAAAGAATAAATTCAGCGGCATCTTGCCAAGTTTCAATACCACCAATCCCTGAAATTGGTAGTTGTTCTAAACCGGCAGCTACACGTAATTGTTGAATAAAGCGAAGTGCAATTGGCTTAACCGCTTTTCCTGAAAAACCAGATATTGATGATTTTCCATTCACAATTGGTAAGGCAACCCGTTTATCTAAATCAATATTTGAAATTGATTTAACTGTATTAATTGTAGCAATACCTTCAGCTCCACCAGCTAAACTTGCTTTAGCTGCAGGAATCATATCCGTAATATTAGGAGTCATTTTAGCCATCATTGGTAAATCAGAGCCACGTTTAACCGCTGCACAATACTTCTTAACCAATTCTGGATTTGTTCCAACATCTGATCCCATTTCATGTGAAGTCATTTGTGGACATGAAAGATTCATTTCAATCATGTCTGCCTTTGCTTCTGTAACTAATTGAGCTAGTTCTTCCCAATCTTGCTCATTAGTCCCCATAATTGAAGCAATCACAATTTTATTCGGATAATTTTCTTTTAATTGTTTTAAATCATGTAAATTCTCCTCAAGAGAATGTTCCGCAATTTGTTCCATGTTTTTAAAACCAACAAAAGGTGTCCCCTCTTTTGTGAGTTCATCAAACCGTGGTGAAACTTCGTCAACAACAAAGTGTTTAGGGCCAATAGTCTTAAAGACTACCCCGCCCCAGCCTTCATCAAAGGCTTTAGCACACATTTCATAACAGTTATCTACAGGAGATGATGATAACAAGAATGGATTTTCAAAATGAACTCCTAAAAAATCTACGGATAAATCTTTTTTAATCATTATTTTGTACCCCCATCAATTCACTATCAATCAAATCAGCAACTTCTTTACCTTTACGAACTGCCCAAACAACAGTTTGATCACCTTGAGCAATATCACCAGTAACGAATACTTTTGGATCATCGGTTTTATAACCAGCATATGGCACAACACCGTGTTCGATATTAATTCCAAGGTTATCAGCATTGACTTGTTGCCCAATGGCTAAAATAACTTTTTCTGCCTTAATAGTTAATTTGCTATCCATATTACGTGCTTTAAATGTCACCGCATTACCTTCAATTGAATCTGGAACATATCCGTCAACGATGGTTACTCCGACACGTTGAGTACCCTCTAATTCCTTCTTAGAAGCACGGAATTCATCAAATTGTTCATAGGTTACATCAGTCACATGTTCAACATTCAAACGTTTAAGGGTGGTTGCAACATCCATAGCTACATCCCCACCACCAATTACGATAGCACTAGTTGGTAAATCTTTAATATTACCATTGGCTTCTTTTACACGTGCTAAGAAATCAACTGCTGATTCAACGTACTGATTGCCTTCAAACATTGGTAATACTTTGGCTTCACTTGCACCAACTGCAACTATGACAGCATCATTATTAGCTTTAAGTTCATCCATCATCATGTCTTTACCAATAGTTACGTTATAGTGGATCTTAGCACCTAGATTAATAATTCGTTTAATTTCATAATCTACAATGTCTGCAGGCAAACGATATTCTGGAATTCCATAAGTTAAATATCCACCAGCTTTTTCACTTTTTTCATAAATATCAACGGCATAACCACGTTCAAGCATCGTTGTGGCTGTTTGTAAACCAGCAGGTCCACTCCCAACAATCGCGATACTCTTACCATTAGCTTCACCTTTTTTCAAAATATCCATTTCAGATTGTTGTTCAAAATCCGTCACGAATCGTTGAATACCACCGATATCAATTGGCTTATCAATTCCAGTCCGTGAACAAGCTAATTCACAATATTTTTCAGTTGGACAAACACGAGCACAAATCGCACCCATTGCATTATTTTCACGAACCGTTTCGGCGGCTCCTTTGAGATTACGGAAGCGAACACTTCGAATAAATTTACCTGGATCAGTGTGTGCTGGGCACATCTGCGAACATGGCGCGTCATGACATAAAAGACAGCGTGCAGCTTCTTCCATTACGGTTGTCATGGTATAGCCAGGGGCTTCTGTTTCATAATTTTTAGTCATACTGATTACTCCTTGCCTTATCCTTTATTTGTAAAGTCTTAATGTGATTATATTTCATAATTTATTTACACTTCTTTACAAGTTAAAGATTATCAGCAAGTTTCAAAGTAAACAAAAAATTACTAAAAAATTACTACTTTTAAGCCCTCCATATTTAACTTTATATATTTTTATATGTAACCGTTTATTGCCAACTATCCTGATAGCATCCACATTCTAGCTGTTAAATCATCAATTACTAAAAAATTAAAAATTTTAATTATTTTTTCTATATCATTTTGGAATAAATTATCAAGAATAATTTTAATAAAAAAACACCTGAAATTAATCAGGTGCCCAATTTCTATTTATTTAGCTCCGGAAACATTTTTAATAGATAATCACGAGCCCCATTAGGGAACTCAATTCGTGGATTATTATCAAACCATTCATGTCGATTATCGTAAGTTAATTTAATTCCATTAAATAATTTAACCCGAATTCCTAACAAAATGGCGGCTTTAATTAACTCTTGCGCCACAACTGAATATTCATCAGAAATCACTTGGATTGGTAATTCTAACGCATGTAACTTTTGATAGCGATCATTAGCAATTTTTAGTCCAAATGATTCTAATGAATCATCCTCAATTCGATTTAATAATTGCCCACTAATGGTTAACGCTGGATTATTAACTCGTTTACGTGCAATTTCAATCGCAAAGTTGTACTTCTTAGGTGCATCATATTCTGCTACAAAATCACTTAACTTATCTAATAATTTTGTTGCTTCATCCATTAGCCATGCTGGTTGTTCTTTAGGATTTTGTAAGGCTACTTCATCATTCTTATCAGCAGCTTGTATGAGCTCTTGTGACAGATTTTCAGGTACATCTGCAACTAAACAGTATCCCATAAACAATTCTAAGAAATCTAAAGTATCATCGCTAACCCCGGCGCGAGAAAATGGATCTAAATCAAATGCTCTAAATTCTAAGTAAGTAACGCCTTCTTCTAGCATTTCATCCAAATCATTAGGTAATGAACCCTTCAGTCTAACTGGACCATAGAATTCCTGTAACGAACAAAATGTCCCATCGGCAAGCGATTGCTTTAATTGATCAATTTGTTCATTCAAAGAATTATAGGTAATGGTTTCATTTTCGCGATTAGCATAACCAAGACTACTACATCGAATACTTCTGACTGGTAATTCTAAGTCTGCTGGTAAATGACTTAACTTATTTTCAGTAATTGGGGAGGCTCCATAAAGATACGTAAACAACCAACGATATCTTACAAAACTTTGTGATAATTTGAAATAAATATGATTGCGTAATTCAGCAACTGATTTGAAATCATCACCATTATCAGCCTGATACAATTGATAAATCAACGTATCATTGATACTGAAGTTAATATGCGAGCCGACAATAATTTCGGACTCTGCTCCATATTTTTGTTCCATATAATCACGATATTCGCGATACCATTCCCGATGGAAATCTTGATGAATAAACTCTTCATCATCTTCTTCTAACTGAGGTGGCATGCTTAAAGGCCAAATTCGTTCATCATCATGTAATTCCGCATTAACAATTTGTTGTAACATTTTCAAATTTTTAACTGCTTCACGACTACCTTTGGTTGGTTCGGTAATTAATTCCAACATACTATCCGTAAAATTAGATTGTAGATACGGATGATTTATTCGTGAGCCAAATTTTTCAGGATATGGATAACGACTAATACGACCATCCGCCATTACTCGGTGCTCTTCTTGCTCTAAGCCAAAAAAGCCTTCAAATAACTTACTAGTTAATCCCAACTCTTTAATTTTTAAACCAAAATTTTCAGTCATCTTATTCACCTTGTTATTTTATTAAGTCCATAATTACTTATATATTATCGAAATGATCATCATAATCTAGACGCTTTCATCACTACATTCTATCACTCTCAGTGATGATTATACTAGTTAAAAATTTAAAGTAAAAAACTGATTCAGCAAATTGCCAAATCAGTTTTCATTCAATTGCTTTTCCACTGGTTCTTGTTAAAATTGCCGTTAAAACACCATCATTTGCTCTCTCGTATTTTGCTAAAATACCATTAGCTATCACTTCTGAATGTTGCTTATCTTCATTCGGACCCTCAGCAAAACCAAATTGGAATCCTGCAAAAGTTTGTTGATACTCAACGGAATGTGATTTAGTTGTCGTAATCGTAATTTTTTCGACTAACTGACTACTAACTACAATCGTTAATTTAATCAATTCATCATCAAAAATTGTCGTTACTCCATTTTCAATTTGCCTAGGCAAACGATACTGCAGTAAGCGAATGTTTTGATTATATACTTGTTGAATCGCATCATAGCTTCCGATGTCCATCACTATCACTCCTTAATTAGCAGCCAACTCTCGTCCATTTTTGAATCATGTCTGAAACGTTTGCCGTGTTCATCAATCGTTGCATGCCATTCTTTGACAGTTTGATAATTTAGATTATCAGTGTAATGTTGAAATTCGTTTCGCATCTCCATGTAACTATCAAACGTTCCCAAATCTAAGCGACCAAATAGTCGTAAAGCATATGTATCAGCAACAAAGACTTTCCGTTCAAAGATATAAAGTAACATTACATCAGCAGTTTCATTGCCTACACCTTTAATCGTTAAAATATCTTTTCTTAACTCGTCGGTAGGAATATCGATAAAATTATCAATCTGATTACCATGATCAAATATCCAATTCATAATGTTCTTAATGTATCCCGATTTTTGTTTATAGAACCCAGCTGGTTGGATTGCAATTTGTAAATCTTCCAATGACATTGCTCTTAAATCATCAACTGATAATTTACCCGTTAAATTTTTAAGTGCCTTGTCTACATTTAAAGACGTGGTTCTTTGAATTAAAATCATTGAAACTAAAACATAAATTTTATTCTTTTGTTCCCACCAATGTTGTGGGCCATAGTGCGCATTTAAATTGTTTAGTGCCGTTAATCTTTTATCATCTATCATATTTTCTACCTTAATCAATTTAGTGTCATGTTATCATATCAACTAATTTGTGGCCAATGATACGAAAAAAGCTGATACAAACTTAATGTTTATATCAACTTTTTATCCAATTTTAAATTAATCTTGCTTTTCTACCACGGTTGATTAGTTGGTCCTACCGTAAATTCACTAATATTAGTATCTTCCGGTTGATCAATTGCAAATGCTACCACACTAGCAATTCGTTCAGCACTAATTTGATACGTATCATACAGCTCTTGCATCCCAGCTGCAGCCCCTTGATCTGAAATAGTATTCAATAGTTCGGTCTTGATTGCAGCTGGGTAAATCGTGGCCGTCCGAATGTTCATGCTATCAGCGGCTGATTCCATTCGTAATACTTCCATCAACTCACGAACTGCCCATTTAGTCGCTCCGTAAACACCACCATTGGGATATGCTTTCAAACCAGCAACCGAACTCGTCGTAATCACATGACCTGATTTTTGCTGCCTAAATGTGGGTAAAACAGCTGCGATTCCATTAGTCACACCCTTAATATTAACATCAATCATTTGATTCCACTCATCCATTTTTAACGCTGATAAAGGTGAACTTGGCATCAATCCAGCATTCAAGAATATCACATCAACTTTACCAAATTTATCTTTAGCCAATTGAACTAAAGCTTCGATATCCTTGGGATTAACAACATTGGTTACACGATAGGCTGCTTCGCCACCCGCTGTTGTAATTAAATTAGCTAATTTCTTCAGCTTATCTTCTCGACGGGCACCTAAAACAACTTTGGCACCTTTTGCTGCTAATAATTTAGCGGCTGCGGCGCCAATTCCACTTGAAGCACCAGTAATCACGACAACTTTATCTTTAATCATCTTAATTTCCTCTTTTCATCTAACTTACAATTCTCATTTTATAAGCAACGATTCGAATTGTGAAATACTTAAATTCATTTAATCTATGCCCTACAAGCATAATCAACTATGGATAAATATATTCATGATATTTTCCTAAAATAATCCCTAAAAAAGTCATATTCGAAGATTAATATAAAAAGATAAATTTATTAATCTCGATTAAATAGAGGTTTAGGAGGAACTATCATGGCATCAACTACGAAAAAAAAGAAATATTTATATGAAGTCGACCTCATGCGCGTTATTTTCATTTTTGGCGTGCTCGCTAATCATGCGACCTCAGTTATTATTTCTCAAATGGTTAAAGGCTCTGGTCCCTGGTATGCACTACTATCTACCCACCTGTTATTACACTTCACTCGAATGGGTTTTATGTTCATTACCGGCCTGGTCTTATTTTTAAATTACTACAAAAAGCCTAGTATTAACTACTGGTCATTTTGGTTAAAACGATATAAAGGATCTGGTATTCCATACCTCTTCTGGAATGCATTTTTATTATTAATTACTGCGATTGCTACTTCATCATTAGGTACATTTGGTTCTCAATGGCTTGGTGCTATTTTACATGGCGATCATTTTTATATGTACTATATCTTAGTAGTTTTCCAATTATATTTAATTTTTCCATTATTGATTATGCTATTTAAGAAGACCATCACATTACGAAATCATTTAATCGTACTCAGCATTAGCTTTTTAATTCAATTAGCTTTCTTATTTTTCACTAAATATACCTATCCATACATTAGTCATGCGGGTTGGCCTTATATGTTTGTCCACTATGGCAATTTTGTATTATCATATCAATTTTATTTTATTGCTGGTGCCTTCGTTTCCGCTCATTACGAAACGACCATTTCTTTCTTAAAAAAATACCAACGGATTATTTTTTCAATCACTGGCTTATTAGCTCTCGGAACATTTGGTCTGTTTTATTACAACTGGCATATTTTAAAGCTTAGTGAACATCTAACCGAATTAGTCCACCAACCATACTTGCTCTTTTATGCTAGTTTTATGGTAATTTCCGTCTTCTTGATTAGTCTCAAATACGCCGAACGACGCAGTCAGGCAAACTGGCAACCGTTTGCTAAATTTGTCGCGATGTCATCAAAAATTTCATTTGGGATTTATTTATCTCAATCACTATCTTTAATGATTCTTACTGCAATTCTCTCACTATTTACTTTGCCTAATTGGACTTTAATTCTTATTCTACCTTTTGCTTATATTTTCGCTTTAGGAGGCGCCTGGTTAACATCTTATTTCTGTATGCAAATTCCACCATTTGGGATTCTAGTTGGCCGACCAAATCATCAAAAATTAAAGTTACACAGGAAAATCATCAGTTCAAACAATAATTTTGATTCTACAAAAATTCAAGAATAAATTAACAAAAGGAGTCCCAATGCATAAGTTAGTTAAACGTCTTTTCAGCACTATCTTTTTAGTTTTCATTATTGCCTCCGCAGTTTGGGGATACACCTTAACTAGGGAAGATAGCTCAAGTTCACTTGAAACCATCACTATCGGATACCAAGCTGGTGATCCAATCGATATTGCCAAAACACGAGGACAATTTATTAAAAAAATGAAAAAAGCTGGTTATAAAGTAGTTTTTAAGCAATTTCAAAATGGTTCAGCTGAAATGGAAGCTTTGGCATCTGGTAACATTGACTACGCTCGAACTGGTGATACGCCACCAGTCACAGCTCTAGCTAGCGGTAGTAGTATTACTTTTGTAGCTGCTGGTTCTTCAAAAGCTAAAGGAAGCGGGATTGTTGCTACTAAAAGTTCCGGCATCAAATCAATTAGTGACTTAAAGGGTAAAAAAATTGCTTATACTTCAAATACCAGTTCACAATATATGATTATGCAAGTTCTCAAAAAAGCCGGTTTATCAACATCCGATGTCACCTTGGTTGATATGAGCCAATCAGATGCTTCAGTTGCATTCGCCAAAGGAAAAATTGACGCTTGGACCAACTGGGACCCTTATACATCTTCAGCTGAACTAACTTATAGTGGCGCTATGATTGTTACCGGTACTACTGTTGGTGCATCAAACCGTGACTACATTATTTCTGGTAGTTATGCTAAAAATCACCCAGCCGCAAGCAAAGCTCTCATTAAATATCTTGGGCAGGATATGACCTGGGCCAACACTCATAAAACCAAATTAGTAAAAATGATGACTAAATCTTTGAAACTACCCAAAAAAGTTGTCGAGCGAATGGTTAATCGCCGCTCTTATAGCCTAAAAGCAGTATCGACAAAAGCTACTAGTGAAGAACAAGCAATTTCAGATTCATTTTACACTGATGGCATCACTAAAAAGAAAGTTAAGATTTCAAAATACGTACTTAATCTTAAATAAACAGGAGAAAATATATGCAAACTCTTGAAGAGAATCCCCATAATATTAAAATAAATCTAGCTAAAATATTAACTAATCTTCTACACTATCTATTACCTTGGACAATTCCAACTCTGATTATTATCAGCTGGCAACTTGCCTCTATAAACGGATTAATTGAATCAACCATTCTGCCTAGCCCTTGGCAGGTAGTTCAAACAACCATTACTAGTTTACAATCTGGCGTTCTCGAACAAAATATGGCAATCAGCTTATATCGTGCTCTTAGTGGCTTTGTAATTGGTGGTAGTATCGGATTCTTACTAGCACTTTGTACTAGTCTTTCACAAACCCTTAACTTATTACTTGATTCCTCAGTTCAAATGTTACGAAACATTCCACATCTAGCCTTAATTCCTCTTGTAATTCTTTGGTTTGGCGTTGGTGAATCATCAAAAATTTCACTCGTTACAATCGGTGTCTTATTCCCAATTTATATTAATACGTATCACGGTATCCGATCCGTTGACAGCAATTTGATTGAAATGGGGCACTCCTACCAATTGAATTCATGGCAATTATTTTGGCACATTATTATTCCTGGAGCATTACCCACTATTCTCATGGGCGTTCGTTATGCACTAGGTGTAATGTGGACAACCTTAATTGTTTCAGAAACGTTAGCTTCTAGCGCTGGCATTGGATACATGTCAACCAACGCTCAAAGTTTTATGGATATGTCGACAATATTAATGTGTATTATGATCTATGCCCTTCTTGGAAAATTATCTGATTTAATGGCGAAATCACTAGAAACCTCACTGCTTAATTGGCAAATAAAAGGGGGCATGATTAATGGCTGATACAATTCTTTCAATTGAAAATTTATCCAAAAAATATCAAGGAAAAGTAGCTTTAAATAGCACGAATCTAAAAATTAAGAATGGTGAATTTGTTGCGCTCGTTGGTCAAAGTGGTGGTGGTAAAAGTACATTATTACGTTTAATTGCTGGGCTTGAACCAATGACATCTGGTACCATTAGTCAAAACAATCAATTAATCCATGGTATTAATTCCAATACTCGTGTAATGTTCCAAGATGATCGCCTGCTGCCTTGGAAAACTGTCCGTGAAAATATAACCTTTAAAAAGCCTAAAAACTCAGAAACAGCTGAAGTGGTTAATCAATTATTAGAAAGAGTTGAACTTCAAGGTTTTGCCGATGCCTATCCGGCTTCGTTATCAGGTGGTCAACGTCAACGTGTGGCATTAGCAAGAGCACTTTTTGTTAATCCAGAAATTTTGTTGTTAGACGAGCCATTAGGTGCTCTAGATGCCTTAACCCGTTCTAAAATGCAGAAACTGATTCTTGACCTCTGGCAAGAACGAAAAATGACTGTCATTCTTGTAACTCATGACGTTCACGAGGCTACTAAAATGGCTAATCGAATTTACGTTGTTAAAAATAATAAAATTGAGGCTACATTTGAAAATCCACTTGCTTATCCACGGACTGATGCAACTTGTACAAATTTAAGTACAACCATTTTAAACAAAATCATCGATCAAGATTGAATAACATAGTAATTTAAAATAGCTTCCAATCATAATTGATTGAAAGCTATTTTTAATTATTTAACTATACTCTGGCGTTTAGGACTTTCCCAAGTTCCTGATCCTTTACCTAAAACAGTCTTTACAGCCGGAATAAAGGTAGCAATAATCGTTAATGGATTAACCATCCAATAACCTAACATGTAAAGTGGTGCAAATGGAAAATACTTCAACTTAGCTCCACTGTGATCTAGTATTAATGCCGTTAATAACTGTAATGATCCTGCAAATAATTCAAACGTTACCAAAATAAATGATAGATAAACGGTTAATATTGCTTGATCATAATCACCTTGTATCAAGAACCAGATAATGGCCGCCCAAAAGAGAACTGTTGAAATAACAAAGAAAAATGCCCATACAACTGACAGAGTTGCATCGATAAACATCGACATTTGATAGCGTCGTTTAATTGGATGTAACAAGAAGCTATGGATATTTGCTAACCAGACTTCCGTTCCACCTTGTGCCCAACGTTTACGTTGCTTAAACAAATCACCGAGTGTTTCTGGAACATTCATATGGAAAATGATATTTGGTGCAAACCGCGGAACACTACCACTAACTTGATGATCCCATGCAATACTAATATCTTCTGTTGCACGATCTTGACGAAAGCCACCAACCCCTATCAAGAAATCTTTTTGATATAAAGTGTTAGCACCACTATATGCATACATTGAATCGTTAATAGCGGTTTGACTTCGCTTAATTACTCCAACAATACTAGAAAATTCAACTGTTTGTGATTTCCCTAATAATGACGAGCGATTTTGTACATCCATATTAGCTGTTACAGCAGCAGTATTAAGATCTTGATCATGAATAAAGAAATTCATGTATTTCATTAATGCATCTGGTTCTGGAATCGTATCTGCATCGTTACTTAGGATATACTCACCACGTGCGAAATGAATTCCAATATTAAACGCATGTGCCTTACCTTTATTTTTAACAATTTCGACCGTTCTTAGACGATGATATTTATACTGTAATTTCTGAATAATATTCGCTGTTTCATCAGTTGAACCATCATTCATAACTAACACTTCAAAATTCGTATAATTCAAGTTATCAAATAAATAAGTGATAGTTTCACTCAACATAATTTCTTCATTGTGAGCTGGAATCATAATTGTTACAAATGGTTGTTGAGATGGATCAAGGTTCGTCCAGTTATCATCGCGCTTATTCGTTTTAATATATTTATATGATAGTGCACCCCAAAACCAAAAGAAAGCTCCACCAATCGGATATAAACACAACACTAATAAGGCAATCCTTACTATTTGGCTCAGTAGGCCATTCCCAAATATTTGCTCAATCATCTTGTTGATCCCCCTGCTTAAAAAGCTTAAGAAACTCGTTATCATCTAAATTTTGATCCGGTTCTACTCGATAATAACTATACTTTTTACAGTCAGCACCAAACTGGTCGTTCATTAATTTACGAATTAATTTTCGCCGACGAATTTGTTCATTTGGATCATAGGTTGGCCACTTATCAACCACACGATTACGTTTATGATTTTGCAAAATTGCCATGGTAATTGCATAAAATCCAGCCACTAAAAAAGTACAAAATAAAATAGTACCAAAAAAATGAATTTCATATATTCCGACTTTAGATTTCCAAAATCGAAAAACTTCATGATGATAAAAACCGGTAAATGACAAAATTGTAATCGTAATTGGAACAATTGCTACAATCCAACTGATCAAAACCACAATTCCTTCTCGCGTCTTGAGTCCCATATGGCCTTTATCAAAAAAATCATCAGTATATAATTGTGAATTATTTTTTTTCATATTAGGCTACGGACTCCTTATTAGTTTGCAAAGACGTTACCATCATTAAATTTGAATCTTCAAAATTTAATTGCTTAATAAAATGTCGATTTTTTTGATCATCCTTGCCAATTAAAATTAATCTAGTCTGATGATTAGACCTATTTAATTCACGAACAATTTGATCAACATTAGTTTGGAACCAGTGACTATGTTGCACTGTTGACAATGAACATTTCATTATATCAGTCAGAGGTATTAACGTTTTAATTGCTTTCACTTTTTTTGGTGTTAACTTAGTAATATTAGATGATAAAGTGACCCCAAGTATTCGTGCCTTATACAACTTTTGTTTCAAACGCCATACTTGCATTTTATTAATTTTACCTTGTGGCGTATATTCAATAATTAATTCACGTGTTCCAATTTTATTAATAGCATCACGAACAAAATACATAAATTCAGAACTCATAATTTGGTGATAATTAAGATTAATGATAAATGCTCTTTGCGATTCAATTGATTGACCAGATAATTCTTGCAGCAACAACATAATTTGATGTAATGATATTGATTCATCATCACTATTTTCCCACTGACCATTTTCATTTTTTCGCTGTAGGATACATTCAGAACCGACATTTTGTTGATACCAATCTGTTCGTGTTTGAATGACATACCGTAAATTTACCGGTCTTGCTAATACTCTTCGTTGAAACCCAACAAAAACAATTGCAAACACAATAAAAATAACTAACAGCACCAAGCTGCCTATTACAAATTCTTTTTCCCCATACGTGAGCATTACTTTCTCCTTATATACATTCTAAAAATCGTCACAATATTATCTTTTATTTTACCGCTACTTGTTTATAATTGCACAAAAAAAGTATATGGCATACACTCTTGAATAGCTACCACACACTTAATCATCATATTATTTTATCATTCAATAAAGATACCTGAATATTTCGTAACGTGGGGATATTAATTAAGCGGATATCTTGTCAACCTCTTTAACAATCATGTCTTAAAGCTATCTATTAACTAACCTTAATATTAAACAACATACTTTCATTGTTATTTAATTAACCATATCCAATTAAAATATTTTCCAAAAAATGAATCAATTAAAATGAAAATCTTTATCACAATATAAAAACGGTTAATAAAACACACCACGTTAAATTAGATTAATATTATTCAAACCATTATTAACGAGAATCATTAGCTATGAGCTAAATATTTATGTAGTATTAAAATAAATATAATAATAAATCAGTTACATATGCTTATCAAAATGAATAATCACCAGATACTCAACTACATGACCAAAAATAATCAATAATAGTGCGACCGATGCAACGCGATCAAGTCTAACCATAACCAACGAATTACTAAATAACAAAACCACCTGTATCAAAGCTACCAATATTAATATATATTCAAAATATCTTTTCGTGGCATTTCCAGCCATTAACTTAATCTGCAGCCAACGCTCATCATCTTGATATTCATTTTGTAGTTTTTGTACCGTAACTTTTGCATAAATCGCAAGTGAAACCACTACCACTAACATAATTAACATACTAATTTTGTATACCATTACTCTTCCTCCTCATAAAAAACTTCTTCAATTTGAGAATTAAACACTTTAGCAATTTTAAAAGCTAATTCTAATGACGGTAAATATTTATATTTTTCAATTGAAATTACCGCTTGCCTAGAAATATTCAACTGACTTGCTAAATCAGCCTGGGTCCAGTTGTTACCAACACGAAATACTTTAACTTTGTTCTTTATCAATGTAACACCTACTTTACTAAATGTAATCACTTGTTTACATCTGAAGTATAACTCTCAAATTTCAAAATGTAAACAAGTGATTACAAAAAAACACCTAATCAATTAAGATTAGATGTTTTACTTTTAACGTTCTAGTACTGTAATACTTTCAATATGTGTTGTTTGTGGGAATTGATCAACTGGTTGAATTGGTTGGTTAACTGAATATCCTTGGTCTTTCAACAAAGTAATATCCCGAACCAAAGTAGCTGGATTACAACTGACATACACAATCTTCTTTGGCTTCATTTCACCGGTAGCTTCAATAAATTCTGGTGCAAGACCCTTACGTGGTGGATCAACTACCAATACATCTGGATCTAGTCCATCTTCAGCCCATTTTTTCATTTGGATTTCGGCCATTTCAACGACGAATTCAGCATTTTTGATACCATTCTTTTTGGCATTTAATTTTGCATCTTGGACTGCAGAAGAAACAACTTCAACGCCATAAACTTTTTTAGCATGACTAGCCATTGCTAATGAAATAGTACCAATTCCACTATACGCATCAATAACCGTTTCCTTACCAGTTAAACCGGCTTGTTCAATGGCACTAGCATATAGCTTTTCAGTTTGTTGTGGATTAACTTGATAAAATGATGATGGTGAAATTGCAAAGTTCAAACCAAGTAATTGATCTTCAATGGTATCAGTTCCCCATAATTTACGATTTTCACGACCTAGTAAAACATTAGTATCTTCTGCATTAATATTTTGGAAAATACTTTTTACTTCTGGTAATGCAGCACGAATATCTTCAACTAGTTGTTCTTTGATTGGTAACTTTTTACCATTAGTAACAAAGACAACCATCATTTCATGACTGTAATAACCACGACGAACCATTACTGTTCGTACAACACCCTTTTTGGTAGCTTCATTGTAAGGCTTGATATGATACTTACGAATCATGTCACGCAAGACAATAATTGCTTCATCTAATTTAGGATCTTGAATATAGTAATCTTCAATTGGCACAACGTTATGACTACCACGCTTATAAAAGCCGGTTTCAACAACCCCGTTTATGTCACGAACTGGAACTTGTGCTTTATTTCGATAATGATATGGTGTTTCCATTCCAATGGTTGCTAAAACTGGAATATCAAGATGTTCTTTTTTAAGTAATTCTTCAATTTGATGTTGTTTAAATGTTAGTTGAGCTGAATATGCTAAATGTTGTAAAGGTGCAATTCCGGTTTGAGTATATTGCTTATCCTTTACTTCAACTCGGTCTGGACTAGTTTTAATCCAATTAATTGGCTTACCAAATGCATAAGTCTTTGAAACTTTGATTACACGGAAATGAATTTCTTCACCTGGAAGTGTATTATCAACAAAGATTGGATACTTATCAATCTTAATGACACCCATGCCTTGATAAGTTAGATCAGTAACAATACCGGTATAAGTTTCATTTTTTGTAACGGGTGCTTGAAATTTCATATTTTCTCCTCTGAGCTTTTCGACGCTCACGATTTTAATTATGCCCCATATTTAGGCAACTAATATATTATACACTGCCAATAATTAAAAAGCGATTCAGAATTGTTAATTGTTTAATATTTATCAGTAATAGTTTCAAATACATCAGCATAAGCAGAGTTTTTACGATAAAAGACTGCCGGTTGTCCGATCGGTACTTCAATCGTATAATTACCGCCTTGATATTCAACTCCCGACCAAAGGTGAATCCAATTATCGTCTGGTAAGTAAACATCCCAAGTGGCTTGACATTCATCGTAAACTGGAGCGACTAATACATCCGGTCCAAATAAATATTCATATTTAATATCATAAGCCGCTTTATCGGCTTCGTATTCAATAAAAAGTGGTCTTTTTACAGGGATTCCTAATTCTGTATTTTCCCGAACCACAGCCTGACGATATGATGTTAAATCAGTAAAAACATTCGTACACATAGCTAAATGATGTATTGCTTCATCATCATCCCAAACTTGAAAATTTTCAGTTGGTCGATTACCTTCATGCGATCGCATAAATGGCGAAAAAGTTTCCATCTCTGCCCAACGCATAAATAATTCGGGTGTCCGAACATTACCATGTAAACTTGTATAACCTCCAATATCACTATGGGTTAATCCCATCCCAGTCATTCCAACTGATAGTGCTGCAGGAATCGTTGACGCTAATCCATCATCGAGACTCCAATTAACACTTTGATCACCAGCCCATAGCA
This sequence comes from Paucilactobacillus oligofermentans DSM 15707 = LMG 22743, assembly GCF_001434315.1. Lineage (GTDB taxonomy): Bacteria > Bacillota > Bacilli > Lactobacillales > Lactobacillaceae > Paucilactobacillus > Paucilactobacillus oligofermentans. The sequence goes on from NZ_AZFE01000031.1 coordinate 86,634, forward strand.
TGGGACAATATTGTTGACTGCCAGCTGTCCCAGCCCGCATAAAGTAAACAATTTCGCCCAGCTTGTCCGACTCTTTAACTGCTTCATAATTACATTTTGCCCATAGCATTGGCCACTGATTGTGGCGAATCATCGGATCAGAGCCATCATATAAAACGACATCAATCGGTAAATATTCACCGAAATCTGCCATCCAACCATCACACCCAAAATCAATTAGATTAGTTTTAATTAAATTTTTAAACCAGTTAAACGCTGCCGGATTTGTAAAATCAACCACCCCACAGTTAAACTCACCAAAATCAACGAGATAAATATCACCATCATGATTCCTAGCAAAATAGTTATGATTAGCGGCCTCCAAATATAATTCGCTTGTATTAACTAGATACGGATTAATATACGATAAGAATCTAATTCCTTCCTTTTTCCAATCATTAATTTTAGTATCTAAGCCAGGATATAGCTTCGGATCCCATTGCCAATTCCAGAAATTACGTTTTCCAAAACTCGTCTGTTGTGTACCTTCCCAGTCTTGACAAAATACTCCGGCAATTTTCACTCCTGCCTTTCGTAATTTATCGACGGTTTCATACGTTCTTGCTGTTCCGCCTTGAATTCCCAACAATAATCCTTGATCAGTCCATTCTGGCAATCCTGGTTGACGACCCAATAAATTGGTTAGCTTTACTAGTAGATCCTTATAAGTTTCAGCTGTTTCAAAGATTAATGACTCTGGAATCCCCCAGTATTGTAGTTCATGGAAATCAGCATTACGAAAATCAAAATCGGCATAAACATATGAATTAGTATGACAATAATATTTTTCAGTGGAAATGAAAGTTGGTTCAGGAAAATTAGTCGTATAATAATCCCCACCGGCTTGATCCTGGGTGTCGGCTTTAAAAGTTGTCATCGTATTCTTATTTCGCCCAATACCAGGTTCTGAAGTCCATAATGGGAAATGTTGGCCACGCAAATTAAAATACGATAGTTGTTCACCGCAACCATAAATCTTGTCCTCTGCTTGTGCTGGTAACCTAAGCCATAGTCGATTGTAAGAATCCTCGCTTACTGTTAAATTAAGGATTAATCGTCCAAACGAATCTAATGAGGCCTTGATTTTCAATAACGACTCTTGTCCATTTGAGCTTAAATTAAAAATAAAACTATCACTAGTTTCTGTAATTTCAAAATGATTCAGGGGAATTCGGCTAATTACATAATCTTCAATTTTAAAATTGCCGCGGTACATCTTTATATTTTCATCACCTTGCCCAATAAATGCAAATGCTTCATTCGTTGCATAACTTAATATTTGGCGATTGTTATAAAATAATGTTTGGTACTTAAATACCAATGAGTTACCATTTTTTTCCATCATTTGTCCTCTTTTCAACTTAATCTAATATAGTTATTTTGCATTAAAAATTTGAACAATTTTTTTCTTTTTAGCAAAGAATGTTTGATTTCGGACAAAAAAAAAAACTAAACATAAGTTTAGTTTCTTTTTAATTACATTTTATCAGCATTTTCAGCTGCTTTAATTTCATCAGCTGGTAATTGTTCAACCCCGGCAAGAAATTTTTCTTCAGCTTCTTGTAACTCAGCCGACATTTCTTCAGCCGTTAATGAAGGTATCACATCTAAATTAGCTACTGTTCGAATATGACGTGCTAGATTTTCAAATTTCATGGGGGCATCCCCACCATATTCACCATCTAAGTTAATCATCATTCGATCATCAACGGGCTTTGCAGTTACCGTTGAAGTCTTACGGTAAATAATTCGTGGATCATCAACGTGTCGTCCACCATTTAATACTTTAGTTAATAGTTGCATAATTTCAACGACATTCGCAGTCTTCACAATAATCATTGTGAACTTGCCATCATCCAAAGATGCATCTGGAACGATTTGTTCGAAACCACCAACTGAGTTAGTCAATGCCAATAGGAACATTGAGGCCTTACCTCGATATTCACCACCATCAAACTTAATGTCCATTTCGATTGGCTTAATCCGAGGCAAAAGTTCAGCCCCTTTGACGATATAAGCTAAATAACCAAATAATGACTTAGTTTGTGATGGTACATCATATGTTAATTCAGTTAGTAAACCACCACCAGCAATATTAATGAAATACTTCTTACCAGCACGACCAATATCCATCATTAGTGTTTTATTTTTCAAAATCACCTTAGCAGCACCAACCGGATCTTCACGAGGAATCCCAAGCGCACGTGCATAATCATTAGTCGTTCCGGCAGGAATAATTGCCATCATTGGCCGGCGTCGTAAACCCGCGACTCCATTAACAACTTCATTAATCGTTCCATCTCCACCAGCAGCAACGATTAAATCAAACCCATCTTTTGCTGCTCGCTTAGCTTCAGCTTCGGTTGATCCAGGCTCTGGAACCGTAGCATACGCACTAGTTTCATATCCTGCTTGTTCATAAATTGCAAGAATTTCAACAAGATCGCCGACTAAAGCACCACGTCCTGAAGTTGGGTTATAAATAACACGAGCTCTTTTTGACATATTTAGTCCCATCCTTACCGTTTATAGTGCTTGTAACGACTTCATCAAAAGTTGGTTAACAACAGATGGGTTTGCTTGTCCCTTAGTTTGTTTCATAATTTGTCCAACTAAGAAACCAACCGCACGATCTTTACCATTTTTAAAGTCAGCTACTGATTGTTCATTATTTGAAAGTATTTCATCAATAATTGGTTGTAATTGAGCTGGATCAGAAAGTTGCACTAGTCCGTGCGCTTTAACATATTCAGCTGGATTTTCACCTTCAAGGATTCCCTTAAAAACTTTTTTCGCCATCTTCGATGAAATAGTACCATCATTAATTAAATTAATCATTCCGGCTAAATTAGCTGGAGTTAACTTGGTATCTGCCAAATCAACTTGTTCATCATTCAAATAAGCGTTCACGTCACCTTGTAAATAGTTAGATGCTAGTTTCGCATCGGCACCATCAGCAACGGTTGCTTCAAAGAAATCTGACATTTCTTTAGTTTGAGTTAATACCATGGCATCGTATTCAGTTAAACCAAGTTCATTGATATAACGTTCACGACGATTGTTTGGCATTTGTGGCATTGCATCGCCAATCTCTTTAATCCAGGCGTCACTAATTTCAAGTGATGGTAGATCTGGTTCTGGGAAGTAGCGATAATCATCGGAACCTTCTTTAACTCGCATTAAGATGGTTTGACCAGTCGTTTCATCATAACGACGCGTTTCTTGGCCAATTTCTCCACCTGACATGAGTACTCGTTGTTGACGTTGTTCTTCGAAGAGAAGTCCTTTTTTCACATAATTAAATGAGTTCAAGTTCTTAAGTTCAGTTTTAGTACCATATTTATCTGATCCAACTGGACGAATTGAAATATTAACATCAACCCGCATTGAACCTTCTTCCATCTTCACATCGGAAATTCCAGTAAATTGGATTCGTTCACGAAGTGCTTCAAGATAGGCATAAGCTTCATCAGCTGATGAAATATCTGGCTTTGAAACAATTTCAATCAATGGTGTTCCTTGACGATTTAAATCGACATATGAATAACCATTAGGACTATGGGTATTTTTACCAGCATCTTCTTCAATATGCATTTCGGCAATCCCAATTTTTTTCTTTTCGCCCTCAACTTCAATTTCAACCCAACCGTCATGTCCTAATGGACTAACAGATTGTGAAATTTGATAAGCTTTTGGATTATCAGGATAAAAGTAGTTCTTCCGATCAAAATGTTGATGTGGTTCAATTTCGGCGTGTAATGCAAGTGCAGCGCGAATTCCGTTTTCAACCACACCTTTATTAGTTGCTGGCAATACCCCAGGGTATCCCCAATCAATTACATTAGTGTTCGCATTAGGTTCTGCCCCAAATTGAACTGGTGATGGACTGAAAATTTTTGAGTTCGTCTTCATTTCAACATGGACTTCAAGACCAATAGTTGTTTCAAAATTCATTAGTTTTGTCCTCCTAAGTTAGGTTGTGCTTTATGAAAATCAGTTGATTGTTCAAAAGTATAAGCTGCTTTGTACATGGTTTCTTCATCAAATGGTTTCCCAATAATTTGAAGTCCAACTGGCATACCATCAGCTAAACCTGCAGGAATTGACATTCCTGGTAGTCCGGCCATATTAACAGGTACCGTTAAGACATCATTCATATACATTGCTTTGGGATCCGTAATAGTTGAACCAATCTTGTAGGCAACGGTAGGGCCAGCAGGTCCCATAACAACATCATGATCCTTAAAGACATTTTCAAAATCTTGACGAATTAAAGTCCGGATTTGGCTAGCTTTATTAAAGTAAGCATCATAGAAACCGGCTGAAAGTGAGAAGGTTCCTAACATAATCCGACGTTTAACTTCATCTCCAAAGCCTTCAGAACGAGACTTAACATAGACATCTTCAAGATTTTTAACATCATTAGTACGAACACCATAACGAACACCATCAAAACGTTGTAAGTTAGATGAGGCTTCAGATGATGAAATGATGTAATAAGCAGCAACGCCATATTGTGTATGAGGTAATGAAACTTCATCAACAATTGCACCTAATGATTCATAATGCTTTAAGGCATCCTTGATAACGGTCTTAACTTTTTCGTCGACCCCTTCTCCAAGGTATTCTTTAGGCACAGCAATCCGTAATCCTTTAACATTAGTGTCATCATTTAATTGGGCACCAAAATTAGGTACTTCACGGGTTGATGAAGTTAAATCATGTTCATCATGACCACTAATTAATGAAGTCAATAATGCATTATCTTTAACACTCGTTGTTAACCAACCAACTTGATCTAAACTTGAGCCAAAGGCAATGATTCCCCAACGAGATACACGACCATAAGTTGGTTTCATTCCCACAACACCATTATATGAAGCTGGGAGGCGAATTGAACCACCAGTATCAGTTCCTAAAGCGGCTAGTACTTCACCAGCAGCAACTGAGGCAGCAGAACCACCTGAAGAACCACCAGGTACACGAGTTAGGTCCCAAGCATTATGGGTTACTTGATAAGCTGAATTTTCAGTTGATCCACCCATGGCGAATTCATCTAAGTTTAACTTACCAGCATTAATAAAGTTTTGCGCTTTTAACTTTTCAATTACCGTTGCATCATAAATAGGCTTGAAATTATCAAGAATTTTTGAAGCAGCTGTAGTCCGAATATTTTTCGTAACAATGTTGTCTTTAACTCCCAAGGGAATTCCGGCAACTAATTGGTCAGCGGCAATTCCTTGTTCGTCTAATGCTTTGGCTTCAGCTAAAGCATTTTCTTCATTCAACGTTAAGAAGGCTTCAATTTGATCATCCTTAGCCTTTATGTTGTCATAGGTAGCCTTTGTTAATTCAGTTGCACTAATTTTTTTGTTAACTAAATCGTCATGCAATTGAGTTAAATCAGTTTCATAAAAATTCATTACTCAGCATCCCCACTTTCATCAATAATTGCTGGAACCTTGATGTATCCATTTTCAGCTTCCGGAGCATTTTTTAAGAGTGCTTCTCGTTGATTGCTATTCACCGCAACGTCTTCTCGCATTACATTAACTTGGTCAGTTGCAGATGTCATTGGTTTAACACCAGTTGTATCTACTTTTTCGAGTGTTTCAAACAAGTCGATAATACTTTCTAGTTGTGGAGTAAACTCTGAAAGTTCCGCATCAGTAAATTTTAATTTTGCTAGTGAAGCGACATGTTGCACTTGCTGCTCATCAATTTGACTTGCCATTTTATTTTCCTCTTTTCAAATTGTTCATACCGTAATATTGTACCATATCAATGATTTTTTTTTACTTATCTTACTTATTTTTTAAGACAAATATCAAAAAATCTGAATGATTTTAAATACAAATCATCCAGATTATTATTAGCTATAATTATCTGTCATTTTTAGTAACTATCGAACACATGCGTTGTGAACTTACTATCACCAGAATCACGGAAAGCAATTGCTTGTAAGTCAGTTGCCGATTGAATTTTAATATCAATTGGAATCCCTTTTTGTAAATACTTATTAGCGGCTTGCGTAATATATTGAGTAAAACTAGTAATTTCGGTTTGACTATAAAATTGGGTCGTCACGGTAATATGCATCCCAGATAAACTACCATCCGTATATTGAGCTTGCGCCGTTACACCACTTAAATTAGGGAAGAATCCTTGTACCTGACTCTTAAAGTTTGAGAAGGTATCGTTATCATCTTGGTCATCACTACTACTGCTAGTTGAAGCGGACTTTGGATAAACTTTATTCTTCACATTCATTTGTTTCCAGCTGCTAAGGTTTGTGCCACTATTTGAGCTGTATTCAAAGAATGTTCCACCAACTAAGCTATCATTAGCAGCTTGCTTATATAACGCAATTGTAATCGGTACATCTTTCAGTGCTTTATTTTTACGTAATCTCTTCAAAACCGTTTGTGCTGCCTTTTCACCATAGGCTTTCAGATCAGCATCACTAATTTTTTGCTTATAGGTTGGTCCATCGGTTGTCTTTTGATAGTAGTCAATTGAATTCAAGCCAATCCCGATTGTAATTCCGTGAAGTTTTAGTGAGCTTCCGCTTTGACTCATGAAATCTTGTTCCTCAATTTGTTGAATATAAATTGGGTTACGAGTGCCGTTAGTTTTACCCTTCACTGGATTCAATCCGGAGGCGTTACTACTTGATTTCCGTGATAACCAATTTTCAACTGTATCAGTGGTTAAATATTGTCCTTCTTCAAAGACATACGACTTAGTTGAATAGACCTTTTTTGAAACATTTAATAATCCAGTTTCAAAACTTTTTAAGTTAAATTGATTATCATTTTGACCAACATTAACCCCACGAGATTTGCTAACTTGGTACTTACCATTTTTAATAACACCTTGATACGTGCCACTTTCAGCTTTTCCAGTTGTGGTATAGCTTGAAGAACTGCTACTAGATTTAGAACTACCAAAACTACATGAAGCTAAAATTAGTGTTACTGACAAAGCTGCAATAACAGCCGCTAATTTTTTCAATTTCAATATAATCAATCCTCCTTCATTGCCGTTTCAAATCGTTGTTCGTTCCAAATTTCAATTCCTAAATCTTGGGCTTTAGCTAATTTACTACCGGCATCTGTTCCAGCAATCAACAAATTAGTATTTTTCGATACACTACCAACAACATTAGCCCCATGAGCTTCAAGCCATGCTTTAGCATCATTGCGTGTAAATGCTTCTAATTTCCCGGTTAGCACAACTTTTTGTCCTGACCATTCACTATCTTCAATTATATCGGTTGCTCGCAAGTATGTCATATTTACACCGGCTGCTTGTAGTTCCCTGATTAATTGTTGCACTTGCTCGTTGCTAAAATAAGTAACTACACTATCACCAATCGTTGGGCCAATCGACTCAACGGCACTAATTTCATCACTATCAGCGGTCATCAATTCGGATAACGTTTCAAAATTGCTCGCAATCAGCTTGGCTGCTTTTGCACCAACGTGGCGAATTCCAAGACCAAATAATAGACGTTCTAATGAGTTTTGCCGACTCGCATCAATTGCCATTAATAAATTATCAGTCGATTTTTCACCAAATTTATCCAGGACCAATAATTGATCTTTGGTTAAGCGATATAATCCGGCCACATCCTTAATTAATTCCAGTTGGAATAATTGCTCAACAATTCGTGGTCCTAAACCATCAATATTCATTGCATTTCGAGAAGCAAAATGAGCTAAACCTTCTTTAATTTGGGCTGGACACATTGGATTAATGCAACGTAATGCCACTTCTTCATCCAAATGAACTAGCTTCGAATCACATTCAGGACAATGAGTTGGAATAATATACGGTTCGCTATTTGCTTTTCTTTTATCTAAATTAACGTGAGAAATTTCTGGAATGATATCACCAGCTTTGTGCAAATAAACGGTATCACCAATTCTGACATCTTTTTCGATTAAATAATCTGGATTATGCAATGAAGCTCTGGCCACGGTTGTACCAGCTAACTGAACTGGTTCCATTACTGCAGTTGGCGTGACCGTTCCAGTTCTTCCAACTGTCCATTCAATCGCTTCTAAAATCGTTTGTTCTTCTTCCGGTGGAAATTTATACGCAATTTCCCAGCGAGGAACTTTCACCGTGTTACCAAGTTCTGCTTGTAAATGTAAGTCATTTACTTTTTCAACAATTCCATCAATCCCAAATTCCAGTTGATTTCGTCGTTCCGTATAATAATCAATATATGCTTTAATCTCATCAGTTGTTTGAACTTTACGATAATTTTCATTAATCGAAAAGCCGAGTTCTTTCAACCGCGCTAACATCTCGCTTTGAGTATCAACCCCAACACCTTCAAATTCAGGGACATAATAAGCAAACACACTTAACTCACGATCAGCAGTAACTTGCGCATCTAGTTGACGTAAACTACCAGCGGCCGCATTTCTCGGGTTAGCAAAGACGGCTTCACCATCGGTCTCACGTTGTAAGTTTAACTTAGCAAATGCTTCTTTTGGCATGTAACATTCACCACGAACTTCAATCGATAATGGTTCACTTAATTGTTGGGGCACTGACTTAATCATTTTAAGATTTTTAGTAATATCTTCGCCAATTGTTCCATTGCCACGAGTTGATCCTTGGACAAACTTACCATTTTCATAAACCATTGACACGGCAAGTCCATCAATTTTCAATTCTAAATTAAATTCTAAGTGATCCTTCGTATTTTTATAAACGCGCTCATTAAATTCCATTAGTTCGTCAACTGAGAACACATCCCCCATTGATAACATTGGAATCTCATGTTCAACTTTTGCTAAATTACTATCGGGCTTACCACCGACCTGTTGTGTTGGCGAATCAGGCGATTGTAGCTCCGGAAACTTCGCTTCAAGCGCTACTAACCGGGCATACGTTTGATCATAAATAAAATCTTCAACTGAGGGTTGATCTTGTTCATAATACTCAGCTCCCCATTTGATGATATCAGCTTTTATTTGATTAACTTCCGTCCTAGCTTCGTCGCTCGTTAATTGTTCAATTGGTTTTAAATCATTCATTCGATTCACCTTTGTTACTGCAATATATTAAGCTTTTTCAATCGGAGCAAAACTAGCTAACAAGCGTTTAATACCTTGGGCTGGAAAGGCAATATCAAGTTCCATATCGTCACCTGCACCATTGATTTTAACAACGGTACCTTGGCCCCATTTTTTATGGTTAACTTTATCGCCCGTTTTCCAAGCAACTTTGTCAGCCCCAGTTCCATCAAATGAAACCACCTTAGTTGAAGTTGTCGCAGCACGATAAGTAGTTGCAGTCGCGTTTCGTTGTGCAAATGGTACTTGCCGTGCTCCAGAAGCTCCACCGCCGACATTGACGTTCTCATTCTTAATTAACTCCGCATCAATTTCATCAATAAATCGTGACGCTTGGTTATTTTGATGACGTCCATATAACATCCGTGAATAAGCATTCGTTAGGTATAACTTTTCCTTCGCACGCGTAATTCCAACATAAGCTAAGCGACGTTCTTCTTCCAATTCGTCATCTTCCATAATGGCCCGTGAAAGTGGAAAAATTCCTTCTTCAAGTCCCATTAAGAAGACTACTGGAAATTCAAGTCCTTTAGCTGCATGTAAAGTCATTAATGTCACTGACGGCGCAGTTTCATCAACATCGTCTTGAGCTGAAACTAATTGTAAATCAGCTAAGAAGTTGATTAAATTTTCTGCCTTATTTTCAACTTCATCGTCTGGATGATTCTTATCATAATCTTGAGTAACTGACATGAATTCATCCAAGTTTTCAATTCTTGATTGATTTTCAAGCGTAGGATTAGCTGCTAAGGCCGCTGTATAACCCGTTTTCTCCAAAATTTGTTGCGTTATTTCAGTAATTGACAGAAATTCGGTCATTTTTTGTAATTCAGCCATCATCCGACCAAATTCATCAAGTGAATTCCGGGCACGGGTTGAAAGACCATTATTTAACAACACATTTTGTGAAGCTTCCAACATTGACCAGTTATTTTCACCCGCAAAAGCGCGGAGTTTATCAATACTGCTTGCTCCCAGTCCGCGTTTGGGTTCATTAACTACTCGTTCAAAGCTCATTGAATCAGCTGGATTAACTAATAACGTTAAGTATGAAAGCACATCACGAATTTCTTTACGGTCATAAAACTTGTGTCCACCAACCATCGTATATGGCACGTTGGCCTTCAAAAAAGTTTCTTCAATAACACGTGATTGGGCATTGGTCCGATATAGTATGGCAAAATCATTATAATTTTTATGGTCGTCTTTGATACCTTCTTGAATTTTAGACACCACAAAATGAGATTCGTCATTTTCTGATTGGCCACGATAATAAGATATCTTTTCTCCATCACCGTTATCAGTCCACAAATCTTTTTCTCGACGAATCGTATTATTTTTAATGACCCCATTAGCAGCATCTAAAATTGTTTGCGTTGAACGATAGTTTTGATTTAACAAAACTGTTTTTGCATCAGGATAATCTTTTTCAAAGTTCAAAATATTTTCCATGTTTGCGCCACGCCAACCATAAATACTTTGGTCTGCATCCCCAACCACACACAAGTTTCTGAAATTTTTAGCTAGCATGTTGACCAATTTATATTGAGCATCATTCGTATCTTGATATTCATCAACATGGATATAATGAAATTTATTTTGGTAAAACGATAAAGTTTCTGCATTTTTTTCAAATAATTCAATCGTTAACATGATTAAATCATCAAAATCTACGGCTTGATTAGCCCGCAATTCACGTTGATAATTTTTATAAACATTCGCCACAATATTTTCAAATGGTGATGCGGCTTCAGCTTCGTATTCTGCCGGTGTTTTTAAAGCATTCTTAGCATTAGAAATTTCGGATGTAATCGCACGTGGATCGAACTTCTTTGTGTCAATATTTAAGTCAGCACAAACCCGTTTAATCAGCGTTTTTTGTTCGCTTGTGGCAGCAATCGTAAAGGCTCGGTTGTAACCAATTTGTTCAATATCCCGTCGTAAAATACGGACACAAAGAGCATGGAAAGTTGATACCCACACATCACGTGCACCTTCAGGTAATAACTTACCAACTCGATCGCGCATTTCTTTAGCGGCCTTATTAGTAAACGTAATCGCTAAAATATTCCATGGATTAACATCTTTTTCTTCAATTAGATAAGCAATTCGATGTGTTAAGACCCGTGTTTTACCTGATCCAGCACCCGCCATTACAAGTAGTGGTCCTTCAGTTGCTAAAACCGCTTCTGACTGACGGTCGTTCATTCCTTTTATCAATGGTAAATTTGCCACTTTTATGTCAATCCCCTCTTAATTCAATCATTAAATATTATATCAAATTTATGCACTCAATGGCACCACTTCACTGACCAAATTAGTTGGTTTAACGACGTCAAGCCAGGCTCACCAATGCTTGAACCGTTTATTAACTATTTAATAAAATCAAAAATTAATTTTACAAAGAAAATTGCAAGTACGATTAAGATAATCGGTTTAGCAATTTTAGCCCCACCACGTTTAAAATAAATTGCACCTAAATAATTCCCCGCAATACCAAAGATGCCAGCCGTTAATCCTAAAATTAAGAATACTTTTCCACTAAATAAAAATACTAACAGCGCTGTAATATTAGTGGTTAAGTTAATAATTTTGGTTGTTCCGGCTGCCAAATTGATCGGTAACTTAGCAATTCCAGTTAGTCCAAGCAGCATAAATGTTCCCGCTCCTGGGCCATAAAAGCCATCATATATTCCAAGTACCAAAGCAATTACAAGTGATAATAAAACTTGTTTACCAACTAGTCTTTCAGCAAATTTATTATTTTTAAGAGCTTGTTTATTAAATACTAAATATAATGCAGTTGCAGGTAAAACTACGAGTAAAATAATCTGGAAATAATAATCAGAAATATGTAACGCAATTCTAGCACCTAAAAAAGCACCTGCTAAGGCTGCCATAATTGTCATTAAAGACAACTTCAACTTCATATAACCGTTGCGTGCGAATTGCAAAGTCGATACCGTCGTTCCCATTGCTGAAGATAATTTATTAGTTCCAATCGCAAAATGAATGGGCATTCCAGTCATCATATATGCCGGTAAAGAAATTAACCCGCCACCACCAGCAATTGAATCTACAAAGCCACCTAAAAATACCAGAGGACACACAATCAAAAATGTAATCAAGCGCTTCACCCCTAAAATTTTATTTTAATAATGACATGCTACTGAACATCAAGCAAGTCAAACTTTTATTTTAAAAGAAAAAGGAATCCTATTCGGATTCCTTTTTAAATGACCACATTTCAGTATTATCAATTTGCATTTCAATTTTATCAACTGAATCGCCGGTGACAATAATATGACCAACCTTTGTTTTAATTGGTACTGGATACATAAAATAAAACCAATTACTTTTAAGGACCCATTGGGTTTTTAAGTCCTTCATTTGACTAACTTCAAAAGTTTTTAAGACGGCCGATTGCATAATCTTAATTTCTTTTAAAGGTGCCCCTGAGATTGCAGTTAAAAATTGAGTATATTGATCAACGGTGGCTACCGTATCAAATAAATTAGCTTGTAAACAAATTCCGGGCTTAATTCCTTTAAGATACAGTGCATTCGTATCAGTTAAATAAAATTCAATTTCAATACTTCCTAGTCCCGTTAGGCCATTGACCGTTTCAGTGCCAATCCGCGTCATCTCATCAACAACTGCTTGGTTTAACTGTGCTAACTTGGCCGATACTAATTGGTTATCAATCACGGATTTCTCTAAAATTGGAAAGGCAACATCCGTATTCCCCTTCGTAATAATTAATGAAAATTCACGAGTATGTGGAATATATGATTCCAGTACGAACGTTCCAGTATCAATAAAATCAGCGGCTTTAGAAATATCTGATGAACGACTAATTATCAATGAATCATCATCACGCACATGTTGAATTGGTCGAATTACAGCTGGATAACCAATGGAATCAATGGACCCATAGACATCATCTAAGCCAACGATAGTTACATAAGGGGCAATATTAACATTAATTTGATCAAAAAAAGCTCGTTCTAATAACCGATCTTGAATAATCTCAAGAATATTTTGACCTTGTGGCACATTAGTATATTGACTAATAAATTCAATGACTGATGAATCAATCATATCACCTACGTACGCAACAAAATCACATTCTTCAGCAAAATGTTTTAATTGCTCACGATCATTATGTGCTCCGATAATCATAAAATCAGCAAGCTGCAAAGCATCATCCGACGGTGACGGGCCATACGCTCCAACCTTATATCCCATTAGTTTGGCAGCCATCACTAATCGTAATGCAGAGTAGCCTCCACCGATAACGCCTAATATTTGTCCTGGATAAAATGGCTGATTGCTCATTATAAACACCTCATAAGTTTATTTTAATGCTCGTCCATAAAAGTTACTTTACCATCGGTCAATGACTTAATTCTAGCTAACGATTCCAACTGAATACCTTGCGCTTTTATTTTATCTGCACCTGGTTGGAAACTCTTTTCAATCACGATTCCGACCCCAGCTAATTCAATTCCAGCTTGTTTGGCGATATCAATTAGGCCAAAAACAGCTTGTCCATTGGCGAGAAAATCATCAATAATCAATACTTTATCATCTGTAGAAATATACTTTTGTGAAACCGTAATTTGGTTCTCTGTTTGTTTTGTAAATGAAAATACAGACGATGAATAAAGGTTATCAGTTAACGTTAGACTCTTGTGCTTACGAGCAAATACAACGGGTATATGCATTTGTAAACCAGTCATAATCGCTGGGGCAATTCCAGACGATTCAACGGTTAAAATTTTAGTGATTCCTTGATTTTGAAATAGGTGTGCAAATTCTTGGCCCATTTCAAACATCAAATCTGGATCCATTTGATGATTTAAAAATTGATCAACTTTTAAAACATCCCCCGATAATACTACCCCGTCTTGTTTAATTCGTTCCTCTAATGCCTTCATGATAATCTCCTAACTGTCATATTGGTCTAATTTATATTTTTGAATAATTTCAATAATTTTGCTTGCATAGGTTGGATCAGTCGCATATCCATCAGTTTGCAATGCCTGCGCCGCGGCTTGATAAGTCGTGGCCGAAATTACGTCTGCATATTGCGCACTATTATAGGTCGTTCCATTCACCATTAACATTGCATGCTCTTCAATTGATTCGTTCCAACTTGAGTATAACTGAAAGCGCCCATTAATTGTAATCCATTCGCCATTTACATACTCTTGCGTTTTTAATACCTTGCTATTATTCGGATCATCACTTTTAACCCCAAATAAATTGTAGTACTTTGAAGCCAAGGTACTTTTACCCCAATTAGATTCCAAAATTGATTGGGCAATTGTAATTGACGCATACACATGATGTTGTTGCATCATTGCTTGTGCTTCCGGTTTAACCGAAGCGATAAATTGTTCTTTTGCTGTCGGTAATTTTTCGCGTGCTTCTTGTTCTAACCGAATTTGATGTAATTCATACACACCATAACCCACTAAAAAGAATGCAGTTAATAATACAAATAAATTCTTCCACTTTAAATGGCCACGATTAAATAAAAAATTAGTTCCACGATACTTTTTTCGCCTTCGTTTGGCCACCCAGTTTCACCTCTTATATCAATTACCACTACCAAAATATGAGCTTAGCTATATCAATTAATTTTATTTATAGTCACCATTCATTATAGCGATTTAATTAGTTTCATTTCAAGTTATCGCATCAAAATTATTAATAAGTTGTCGATACTTAAGCGAATGTTATAAATTAAACAAAAAGCGAACCCAATATTCATTAGGTTCACTCTTAAATTATTTATTTTGTCATAATCTCTGCAACTTGTTCATCATTAGCTACCGTTTCCTTGGCACTAATTTTCATATATGCAACGTCTGCCATATTAGTGATAATTACCATTGTTGTGGTCACTTTGCCAGCCTCAGTTATTGCCGCTAAATCAACGTTCGCTAACAATTCACCGTGCACTACTTTTTGACCAGCTTCAACGACTACTTCAAACGGCTCACCTTTTAATTCCACTGTGTTAATACCAATGTGAACTAAAATTTCTAACCCCGCATCTGTTTTAATTCCAATTGCATGCTTAGTTGGAAATACTGACATAATTTCACCATCAACTGGTGAAACAATCTGACCATCAGTTGGTGTAACTGCATAGCCATCACCTAACAGTTTTTGAGCAAAAGTTGCATCATCAACCGCTTCGATATTCATAAACTTACCATTAGCAACACTGTAAAATTTATCAACAATCCCAGAAGTAACATTTAAATTATTTTTCGCTGTTACGGTATTAGTTGCTTCACTAACTTCGCCAATTTCAGCACCTTCCGCAAACAATTGTTTCAACGCATCCGCTACGAATTGGACTTCAGTACCAACGATTATCTGCACATTGGTATCATCCAAAATATTAACCCCGGCAGCGCCTGAAGCTTTAGCCGCTGCTTGATTAACTTTACTTGAATCATTCAATTGTAGACGTAAACGCGTAGTACAGTTATCAATAATTTTAATATTATTTTTACCACCAATAGCGGCATAAATCTTTTTAGCTTGAATCATATATTTGTCATCAGAGTCATTTGTAGCGACTTCATCAATGACTTCATCCACATCAGGTTCACGTCCTGGTGTCATTAAATTAAATTTTTTAATCGCAAAGTCAAAAGTAAAGTAATAAATAATAGCCATCACTATTCCTTGCAACAATAGCATGTATGGTTGATTAGCAATCGACATATGGAAGCTCAGTGAATAATCAACTAAACCGGCACTAAATGCGAATCCAGCTGTCCAATGCATGAAAGCAGCAAAGGCTAATGATAAACCTGTTAGCACTGCATGAAGTAGATATAGTGGCCATGCAATAAACATAAATGAAAATTCTAATGGTTCCGTTACACCAGTGAAAAATGAAGCAAAGGCCCCGGCCATTAATAAACCACCAACTTGTTTTTTACGATCTTCACGAGCGTTACGGTACATTGCCAAGGCTCCTGCAGGTAACCCAAACATCATTACGGGGAAGAAGCCAGCTTGATACATTCCAGTAATACCTTTAGGTCCTTTATTAGCCCAGAACTTACCAATATCATTGATACCAGCAGTATCAAACCAAAAAACTGAATTTAAGGCTTGATGTAATCCAGTTGGAATTAATAATCGGTTAAAGAACCCATACAATCCGGCCCCAGTAGCACCCAGTCCCACGATAAATTTACCAAAGGCAACTAGTCCTTCATAAATTGGTGGCCAAATTACCATTAAAATGGCTGTAATGACTAACATTACAGCTGCAGTTACGATTGGGACTAAACGTTTTCCACTAAAAAATGATAGTGCCATCGGTAATTTAGTTTCAAAGAAACGATCATATAATGCTGCCGCAATTAGTCCGGCTAGGATACCAATAAAGACATTACTACCAACATTAGCATACGCTGGATCAACCTGAGCAACTTTCATGCCCGTTAAGGTTGCGACTGATTCTGGTGTCAGGACTTTAGTTGGAATTAAATATCCAACTAACCCAGCCAAAGCTGCCGCCCCGTCATTGCCTTTTGACATTCCAAGCGCAAGTCCAATCGCAAATAGAATTGGTAAACTACCCAAAATCGCGTTCGAACCAGCGCTCAAGAATTTAGCAAATAGCCAATTTTGTGGCAACCACATTGCAATCCCGATTAATAATGCCGCCGCAGGTAATACTGCTACAGGTAGCATCAAAGATCTACCCATTTTTTGTAAATATGTCTTCATTAATTTTCTCCCCTTATGCCCAATAGACAAGATTTTACACGTTTAAGGTCATGGACGCAAGTTAAATTTGAAATTGGTATATATCAATTAAGCTAGATAATATCACGTTTTGAAGCTTTAACTAGTATTTGGACTGGTTTAATCTGTTGCGTCAAAAAAAGTTTAATCCAATATTGTCATCTGGATTAAACCTTTTTAATAAATTTAACTTATTCTACTTTAAATCCTTGCCGCTTAATCATCTTAAAAATGTTATCACGTTTAGGATTCCCATGACCCGCAAAGCGAGCAATCATATCACTAAATTTTTCCTGACGCGGTGAACCAGTGCGAGTATTGTAATATTCAAACACTCGTTGATCATAAGCTACCATTTGTTCGTCATAATCGGCTGCAGCTTGATATTTATCAGTCATTTTAATCAGTGGTTGCCGTAATCGTGGCTTAAGTTCTGGCACTTCTAGAGCTTCGCCAATAACAACCCCCATCACTGGAAAAGTGTATTGAGGTAATTCAAGCGCCGCAATCATCTCTTCCGTGTTATCTAAAAATGAAGTCATCATCAACGACCCCAGGCCTTCGCTTTCAGCTGCCAAGGCAAAAGTTTGCGCTGCCAAAGTAGCATCATAAAAGCCTGCTAAAAAGCGATCAAAGTTAGTTAAGTATTTAATACTCTCACCAGCTTTTAGCGCTAAATCAACATTGCGCTTTTGATCAGCAATAAAAACCACTAGCTCTTCACCAGCGTTAAAATCATGATTCCCTAATTGAGTCATTTTAGCCAACTGGTTGCGATCTTTAATTCTAATTACTGAGTATGATTGCATAAATTGCGAATTAGCGGTGTGTTGCGACAATGCCAATAAATTATCAACACGTTCATCATCAATTGGTTGTTCTTTAAAATCACGGATTGACCGATGATTTAAAATCAAGGATTCAGTTTCATTGTTTGTTATCATTTCTCTCACTCCATTTTAAAATAGCTATTTTATGTAAAAATCGTAATAAGTATAGCACAAGATTTTAACGATAGAAAAAAACTCACTAGTTAAAGTGAGCTTTGAAAGTTGAAGGCGATTAATTCACAAGGTTTACTTATGAATTTATATTGTCCACATAACTTATTTCCCAATATCAAGCTAAAACGGAATATATCTGTTGTTCAAATGGTCCCTCAAAAGATGTTTGTTTCTATATGCCTTAATAATAGGGCATTTCCGCCGATTTGTAAATCAATTATCGATAAAAAGTGTAAATAAATATCTTTTTTTTAATAAATTAATTATAAAATAGAAAAATCTTAATATTTAGTTTAACATATTTTTGTGAATAACTTAAAAATACTGTCATTTTGGACTTATCATTACCGACACATAATGGTCAACATCACTGGCAATATGATAAGGTTCTTCAACACCTGCTCCCCAGCTATCAATGCCTCCAACTCCTCTTACTGCTCCCAAAATAGAAAGTACTGTGCGTCGTGGTACTGGTAACTCTTCGCAATGAGTCGCGTTTTCCAATTCTTCTGCTGTATAGGGTAAGCAACTAAAAGCAAACTTATCACTATTTTTTTCAACATATAAGCTAAATTCTTGTTTATCGTGATCGGCATTATTCAACGTTTGCTTTCGAGTAATCATTAAATCGCTAGTTTCCATATGCACCCCACAGTCCTGTGGAACCAAGTAAGAAGTTACTGGCATTCCATTAACCCGATAATGACCAGTAGTTGCCCCAACCATTCGATCTGGATAGGTTTCACCTGATAAGCCAGTATATTCAAATGCTACTGCTGGCGTTGGTATCACCAATTTTATCCCAAAGGCTGGTAATTCAGGTAATCCTGGCTGACCATGGTACTCTGATGAAAGTAATAATCGACCACTGCTATCAACTTGGTAGGTAATATCTACTTTGGTTTGTGGTACTGTATTGGTTAAATAAGTGAAACAAATTTTCACCGTTTTTGCCATTTCATGATTAGAATACTGATTATTAATTGGCGCAATGGGTAGCTCAATCATTTTCCCATCAATCTCGATTGCAATCTCATCGCATACACTAAACTGATCTGCCCCAAGCCACATTGCAGATTTTTCAGAAAAGTGATTACCACGATCATTATCAGTCGTAGCTCGCCAAAGTAATGGTTTAGGTACTCGATAAAGCCACTCTTTGCCATCAATTAATAATGATTCCAACCCACCCCGTTCATAACTAAAAAGATATTTAGCATGATCACTCAAAACACCTAGCGTTGCATCTCCATAAATAACTTGAAGTTGATTACTTGTATTTTCCATAAAAATATTTAACCTCCTGTGATGCTGGTTTTAACTGACGATCCGCAAACAGTAAGCCATCCCCAGAAAATTCATAATCAGAGTGACGATCATCAAAATCACCACCATATCTCAACACCTTTTTCCCAGTTACTTCGTCAGAAACTAATAAGGCCTGATCAACGAAATCCCAAATAAAGCCACCTTGATAACTGTCATATTTATTAATTAAATCATCATAACTCTTCATTCCACCAACCGAATTGCCCATACTATGCATGTATTCACAATTTAAATATGGTTTATCTGGATTAGATTCTAAATATTCAGCAATCTCTGCCGGATATGCATACATCCGACTTTCAACATCTGATACCTGATCGCGATATTTGGGATCCCGGAAGACACCTTCATAATGAGTCAATCGGTATGGATCCATTGTTTTATAATATTGGTTCATTTTAGCAATATTTTCACCCGCAAATGACTCATTGCCTAATGACCAAAATATGATTGAGGGATGATTTTTTAATAGTTCATAATTATTTTTAGCACGTGCTAGAACTGCTTCTTGCCATTCTTTCACCGAACCAGGAACATTATATGACGGTTCAACTGATCCCATTTTTTGCCAAGAGCCATGTGTTTCCAAATTATTTTCAGCCATCACATAAGTCCCATGTTCATCACACAAGTAATACCATAAATCCTGATCTGGATAGTGACAAGTTCTGACGGCATTAATATTTAATTCATCAAACGTTTTTAAATCATCACGCATGTCGGCTTCATTAATACAACGACCGGTTTCGCAATTCCACTCGTGTCGATTAACACCTGAAATAATTAACCGTTGACCATTTAATAAAATAACATTGTTTTTAATTTCAATTTTTCGAAATCCGAAACGATATGGAACTACTTCAATAAGATCCCCATTTTCATCAATAACTTCAGCTTGAAAGTTATATAACGTTGGCTGTTGGTTACTCCATAACTGAACATTATCAATCTGCAAATGATCAATATTAATTAGTTTCTCTGAAGCTACGGTACATTCTAATAATTTAATTTTTGAACTATCAAAAACCGTAATTCGAACCTTAGTTTTTTCTAACTGGTCACCAGCTAGTTTAAGTTTAACTGCTAAGTTTCCTTGTTTAAAATCATCCGTAACCGTGGGCACTAAACTAAGGTCAGCTACGTGTGTGTTAGGCTCTGCAAGTAATGTGACATCCCTAAAAATGCCAAAGAACCTAAAGAAGTCCTGATCCTCAAGATATGATGCGCTACTATACTTGAAAACTTCAACCGCAACTACATTTCCAGTTCCATGAACCCATTTCGTAATATCAAATTCAGATGGCGTAAAGCTATCCTCTGCATAGCCGATGAAGTGCCCATTTATCCACACATACATGGCAGTTTGAACCCCATCAAACCGTAATTTAATTCGTTTGCCTTGTAGACTATCATCAAGATCAAATTGTTTTCGATACTGACCCACACAATTTAGCTCGCTGGTTGAAAATAAACTCGAACTATTTTTTTCATATGAATCAGTTCCAACTGGGCGGCGATACTCTTTCCCCTCCCATGGATACAGCGTATTAATATACTTAATTTGTTCATACCCTGCTAGTTCAATATGTTGTGGTACTTGAATCGTGTCCATTTTATCTGCATCAAACTGTAATGAAAAAAAATCTTTTAATCTGACTTGTGGCGTTTGAGCAAAATTAAATAACCAGTTTCCATTTAAATTTTGGGTAAAACTACTTTTTTGTTCAATTTCATCAATCGTTTTATAGTATTGATGATCACTATGGGCTGGTTCATTACCAATACTAAATACCGCTGGATCATCCAACCAATCTATTAAAGGATTCATATTATTCTCCTTATCAATTTATTTAATAACAATCACATCAAACATTCCGTTAAAGCGCTTTCAAAAATTATGAATGCTATCAGCAAAAAAATCATAATATGACATACAATTCGTAATATCATATATGCTTCAGCATAAATCTTTTAAACCACCTTTGTCTAGTTACTTTTTGGTTTATATTAATTGTAACCAATTTTCATGCTATACTCACAAAAGATACCTCATTTCAGCTAAGTTAAGGAGTAGATTACTATGCGAAAATTAAATTGGTTTTCTGGTGGAACCGAACGCAGCGACCAAGCGGAAACTATTATCCATGATTTATTAAACCAGCTACCATCAGAATTAAGGACAGCTCCACTACAAAAAGTGTTAACAAGTTATCTTAAAGAATTAGAGCGCAAGGATACTTCTGTCCCACTAATTTTAAGCCGTATGAATTTAGATATTGCCAAAACCATCAGGAACAATAAGATAAATTTAACAGAATTTCAATCTCAAAAATTAAAAGAATTAACTAACTTATCCAGTATTAGATATGGTTATTAAACACAAATTGATAACCAAAAAGGGTTCAGCTTAAGCTGAACCCTTTTTAATAACAATTTGTATACGTCTGATAATGATTAATGTAAATTCAAATCTGTTTTATCAGTATCATATGCTAATGCTTCGTCAATAGCATCTTTAATCGTGTTCATTTTTGTTTTTTCAAAGAATGGTGCATCGACTGCATATTCAGAACCTGCTGATACAATAACTAGTACTGTTTTAATTCCAGCACAAAATACTGCAATTCCTATTACCATCAGAATAAGTGCAATCAAAAAATTGGCTTTCATCACAAAAAAACCAATAATAAGTATAACTAGTCCGAAAAACATTGCTTTTACATCATAACTTGATGATAAGTTTGCTTCCTGTAAGTTTTTCAAAGGAAAAGTTCGATTCTTTTGACCAGCTGGTATTACACCTAAGATTGTATTTTTTGTTTCTACTTTGACAAATCGTGAGTCAACTTTAATTGATCCCTTAACCCAAAAAAAGATTGTTGATAATGCGAAAATAACTTTCTGTGTTTGTCCTGCTATGGTACTCGTAATATCTGTTTTATCCATGATTAAATCTCCCCTATATTATATATATCCATTATTGTCGTACCACATAACTCCATTAATACCAGTTACCTAAACTTCCATAAACATCCTCCCATTAAGATTTAATGCCATTTGGTATATGACCGTAAACCCTTGTTGAATAATCTCGTGATTCTTAATTTATACTCACCTTTTCATTATAATAATCGCATTGGCCACAATACGGCCAAGAAGTAATAGTTCCATAATTTATTTAGTTTTTTTAATATCTTTAAAAATTACCTAAATTTATTTGCTATAAAAACAATGAATTAATTAGTGAACACAAAAAAACACCTCGCAATATAATTGCGAAGTGTTTGTAAACGTTGATATAAAGGATATTAACGTTTTGAGAATTGTGATGCTTTACGAGCTTTCTTAAGACCTGGCTTCTTACGTTCTTTCATACGAGGGTCACGAGTTAAGAGACCAGCACGCTTCAAAGGACCGCGGAAATCAGGATCAACTGTAAGCAATGCACGAGCGATACCGTGACGAGTTGCACCAGCTTGACCTGAGAAACCACCACCATTAACGTTAACTAAAACGTCATAGTTTCCGTTTGTTTCAGTTGCGTTGAATGGTTGTAAAACAACTTCACGCAAGTTTGCAAATGGAATGTAGTCCTCGATTGCTTTATCATTCATGATAATTTTTCCTGAGCCGGGTACTAAACGTACACGAGCAACAGAGTTTTTACGACGGCCTGTGCCGCTATATTGTACTTGAGCCAATGTTATGTCCTCCTTAAATTAAGTTTGTAATGTCTAGAACTTCAGGTTTTTGTGCTTCATGTTTGTGATTTGCATCAGCGTAGACATGTAGCTTCATTCCCATTGCACGACCAAGCGTGTTATGTGGAAGCATACCTTTAACAGACAATTCAATTAATTTTTCAGGAGCGTTGGCGCGCAAGTTACCTGCAGATTGTGCCTTTAATCCACCAGGATAATTTGAATGACGATAATACATCTTATCGTTAGCCTTGTTACCTGTTAATTTAATGTTTGATGCGTTGATGACGATAACGTTGTCACCAGTATCCACGTTAGGTGTGAATGTTGGTTTGTTTTTACCGCGTAAAATTGATGCAACTACTGTTGACAAACGTCCCATTGGTACGTCTGTGGCGTCAACAATATACCATTTGCGTTCAATCTCGCCTGGCTTTGCTAAATATGTCGTTCTCAATGTAATTTCCTCCATTGTCTTGTTTTCTTCGAGTTAGATTAAGTTTCCGGGGCTTATTCGGTTTCAAAGAAATACCATGTATAAGTGTACTAAACATTTGAGTTTCAGTCAATGCTTTTTGTTAACTATCATCGATATCTGTCATTCAAATTCTTACCTTAAAAAAGCTACGAATCATAGTCTACATTAACTAAATATAGTCCACTTGCGGGTGCAGTCCCACGAGCTAAGTCCCGATTCTTCGCAAGGATCACCTTTTCAACCGCATCCACAGTTCGTTGTCCGCTCCCTACTTCTAGTAAAAAAGCGGTCATAATTCGAACTTGATTATATAAAAATCCATTACCAGTAAATTCCATAATGATTTCTTGATTAATTACATCTGCTTCAACTTTAACCGCATAAATCGTGCGAACATTACTTTTAGTTCCACTCCCAGAAGCTACAAAACTTGTAAAATCGTGTTCACCTACTAATGATTTAGCCGCTTCCTGCATGTTCGCTATATCCAAGCTATATTTACAATGTCCCGTATAGTTACGTTTAAATGGATCGACAAACTCACCTAAACTAACCCGATACCGATACGTTTTAAAATGGGCATTAAATCGTGCATGAAAATTTTCATCTACCATTTCAACTTCATTCACTAAAATATCTAGTGGCAAAATACTATTTAATGCTTTGCGCAATGACTCATTTGGAATTTGATAAGGTAAATCAAAATGTGCGACCTGTCCTAATGCATGCACCCCAGAGTCAGTTCTACCTGACCCGTATACTGCTATCGGTGGTGTTGGCTTTTTGGCAATCTTATTCACCGCATTGGTCAGTGCTAATTCAACTGTTCGTTGTTTTGGTTGTACCTGAAAACCGGCAAAATTAGTGCCATCATATGCAAATGTAATTTTATATCGATATGTCATTTATTCTTCTCACAATATTTTTAATAAAAATAATCCAGCTGTCACTGCGACCATACACATACATGCCAGTGTATCAGCATGTCGCCATTTCAAAATTCGAAACTTACTCCGATTATCACCGCCACGATAGCCACGTGATTCCATTGCTGTGGCTAAATCTTCGGCTCGATTAAAGGCACTTATAAATAACGGAATCAAAATCGGAACAATTGATTTCACCCGCTTTAATAGACTACCCGAACTAAAATTAACCCCACGAGCTCGTTGTGCATTCATAATCTTTTGTGTTTCATCCATTAGCGTTGGAATAAAACGTAAAGCGATTGATAGCATCAAGGCAATTTCATACACTGGCACCTTAATTTTTAAGAGTGGCTTCATCAAAGACTCCACTGCATCTGCAATTAATAATGGCGTTGTCGTTAAGGTCAACACAGTCGACATACAAATAATTAAGAAAAATCTTAAAAAGACGTATATACCATTGATTAGTCCCCCTGATGTAATAGAGAAAATGCCCCAATGCCAATAAGTCGTTCCACCCGCACTAAAAATAATCTGTAGCAACACCGTCAAGATAATAATGAAAATTAGCGGTCTAATCCCTTCCCAAAAGAACTTTAATGGTACTTTAGTGAGAATGATCGTTCCAAGCGTTGCAGCCCCTAAAAACGCATAAGATTGCCAATTAGTTGCAAAGAACACCAACACAATAAAATAAAGGCTCAAAATTAGCTTCGAACGAGGGTCGAGTCGATGAATGATTGAATCAATCGGCACGTAGCGACCGAAAATAACTTTAGTAAACATTATTTTTCTCCCTTTAAGTTTGGCAATAATTTTGCACTTAATTCCTCGACTGTTAATGGGAATTCATCAAAATGATAACCTTTATTGATTAATTTTTGAGCGATTCTCGTTGTTACAGGCACAGTTAAATAATTGTCGTTTAGCCATTGTTGATCCGCAAATATTTCTCGTGATCCACCTGACTTAACAATCTTGCCATGATTAAGTACATAAACTTGGTCCGCATACTTCGCAACATCTTCCATGTTATGAGTGACTAAAATAATGGTAATTCCATGTTCGACATTCAACTCTTTAAATAAAGTCATAATTTGTTCTTGTCCTGCCGCATCAAGTCCTGCAGTTGGTTCATCCAGAATTAAAATGTCTGGTTCTAAAGCTAACACCCCAGCAATCGCAACCCGCCGCATTTGTCCACCAGAAAGATCAAATGGTGATTTCTCAGCAAAATCATCCGATAGACCAACTAATTTCATCGCCCTTGATGCAATCTCATTTGCTTCAGTATCTGACTTACCAAAATTCTTTGGGCCAAACGCAATATCTTTAATAACGGTTTCTTCAAATAATTGACTCTCCGGAAACTGAAAAACGATTCCCACATTTTTACGTAGTTGATCCAATTCTTTACCTGAGCTATCAGGGGTAACGTGCTTATCTACAACCGTCACTTCGCCAGTTGTTGGTTTAATTAAGCCATCAATTAATTGGATTAACGTCGACTTACCACTCCCAGTATGCCCAATAACCGCCGTGTACGTTCCTTGTTCAACTGCAAAATTAATTTCTTGCAATGCAATCGATTCGAATGGAGTATCTGGTTGATACTTATAATCAACATTTGTTATTTCAATTTGTCCCACAACCATTCCACCATCCGATCTTCATTCATATATTCTTGTGGCATTTTCACACCATCTTGAATTAATTCTTGTTTTAATCGCTCCGAATACGGTAATTCCAAACCATTTGCTTTAATAATATCGGGTTGTGAAAATAACTTTTCTGGGACATCATCAACCACTAAATGACCCTTGTTCATCAATAACACCCGTTCAGCCATTGCCGTTTCAGCTAAATCATGTGTAATCATAATAATCGTTAATGAAAACTTTTGTTTCATTTTAACTAAGATATCTAAGACTTCTTTGCGACCTTGAGGGTCTAACATACTAGTGGCTTCATCTAAAATTAAAATTTTAGGTTGTAATGCCAGTGCTCCAGCCAATGCAACGCGTTGCTTTTGACCACCAGATAATGATGAAGGCTCTCGAGTTGCAAACTCACTCATGCCAACGACTGTTAATGCATTCTTAACTCGTTCAATCATTTCGGGTCGTGGCACGCCTCGGTTTTCCAAACCAAAGGCGACATCATCTTGTACCGTTGCCCCAACAAACTGATTATCTGGATTTTGAAACACAAATCCAATCTGATCACGAATATCCCAAACCGTATCATCTGTTAACTCAATCCCGTTAATGACAACAGTTCCCTGATAGTCATCGACTAAGCCATCCATGATACGCGCAATTGTGCTCTTACCACTTCCATTATGACCCACGAGTGCAATCCACTCATTATCTTGGATTGTTACGGAGACATCCTCTAAGGCGGGAATTTCATTGCCGGGATATAAATATGTAATGTTTTTTACTTCAATCATTATTAATAATCCTTCACGTATAATCTAATAGCTATCTTACCAGAAAAATGGAAATAAAAAAATCACTTACGACCGAGACGCGCGAATAAATTCGCATTCAAGCTAGACTAGGATTACTCCACCATCATAACGCTCTATATCATCGATCATAGTGATTCTTTATTACAGCTATTTAATTGTTGTTAGATTAGTCAACGAATTCTAAAACAACCATCTGTGCGGCATCACCGCGACGAGGCATTGTCTTATACATACGTGTGTATCCACCATTGCGATCAGCAAACTTAGGTGCGATCTCTTCAAATAAGTTTTGAAGTGCAGATTGTACACGGATATTATCGTCTTCTTCTTTAACATCAGCAACAACATTACGAACGAATGCTGCAGCTTGACGACGTGCGTGTAAGTCTCCACGCTTACCTAACGTAATCATTTGTTCAGCAGTACGACGAACTTCCTTAGCGCGAGCTTCGGTAGTTTCGATACGACCGTTAACAATTAAATTAGTAGTTAAATCGCGTAATAAAGCTTTACGTTGAGAACTAGTACGTTGTAGTTTACGGTAACTCATGTAAATTTCCCTCCCTTTTCGAGTGAATATTAATCTTCTTTACGAAGTGATAATCCCAAATCAGTTAATTTAACCTTAACTTCTTCTAACGACTTGCGTCCTAAATTACGAACCTTCATCATATCAGCTTCAGAACGGTCAGTTAATTCTTGGACAGAATTAATTCCAGCACGCTTGAGACAGTTATAAGAACGAACTGATAAATCAAGTTCTTCGATAGTCATTTCTAACATCTTTTCTTTATGTGTCTCTTCTTTTTCTACCATGAATTCAGCATTCTTGGCAGTTTCAGTTAGATCAACAAACATAGCTAAATGTTCTGTCAAAATCTTAGCGGCCAAACTAATAGCTTCGCTTGGTGTAATTGATCCATCAGACCATACATCAAGTGTCAACTTGTCGTAATCATTACGCTGACCAACACGAGCATCTTCAACGTTGTAGTTTACTCGTTCGATTGGGGTATAAATGGAATCAATAGGCAATACACCGATTGGTAGATCTTCCATTCGAGACTTGTTATCGTCTGCTGAAACATAGCCACGACCAGTATTAGCAGTCATTTGCATATGCAATTCAACACCATCAGCGACAGTAGCTAACTGTAAATCAGGGTTCAAAATCGTAACATCGCCATCGGCTTGGATGTCACCTGCAGTAACAACTGCTGGGCCTTTAACATCGATTTCCAAGGTCTTGTCATCTTCTGAATCTATCTTCAATGCAATTTTCTTGATGTTCAAAATGATTTGAGTAACATCTTCAGTCACACCTTCAACACTTGAAAATTCATGTAAAACACCATCGATTTGAATACTTGTGATAGATGAACCGGGAAGTGATGCAAGTAGGATTCGACGAAGCGAGTTTCCTAAAGTTGTACCGTATCCGCGTTCCAATGGTTCGATAACAAACTTACCATAGCCATCATTTTCTTCAATAATATGAATGTTTGGTTTTTCGAATTCAATCATCCTAGTCATTTACCCCTTTCAAAACGTGGTTCGTTATTAAATAGTACATGTACAATTAGTGAAGTGTTTATCACCAAAATGCATTAAATTAAACACGACGACGCTTTGGAGGACGAGAACCATTATGGGGAACAGGAGTAACATCACGAATGGCGCTAACCTCTAACCCAGTTGATTGAAGTGCACGAATTGCGGCTTCACGACCTGAACCAGGTCCTTTAACAGCAACTTCAACAGTCTTCATACCATGTTCCATCGATGCTTTACCAGCAGCTTCTGCAGCCATTTGAGCAGCAAAAGGAGTTGATTTACGACTACCCTTGAAACCTAAAGAACCAGCTGAAGACCAAGCAACGGCGTTTCCTTGCGTATCAGTAATCATAACTAATGTATTGTTAAATGTTGAATGGATGTGAGCCACACCAGATTCAATATTCTTTTTTACTCGACGCTTACGCGTACCTTTTTTTGTAGCCAAGATATCTTACCTCCTTACTTACGATTTATTACTTCTTCTTACCGGCAATACTTACTGCCTTACCCTTACGAGTACGGGCATTATTCTTTGTGTGTTGTCCACGAACGGGCAATCCACGACGATGACGCATACCACGATAAGAACCGATTTCTTGAAGTGACTTGATGTTAAGTGAAACTTCACGACGAAGATCCCCTTCAACCTTTAATGCATCAACTTCAACACGAATCTTGTCTTCTTGGTCTGGAGTCAATTCACGTACACGAACATCTTCTGAAACGCCAGCGTTTGCTAAGATTTTTTGTGCAGTAGTATCACCAATTCCAAAAATGTATGTTAAACCGATAACGATACGCTTATCACGTGGTAAATCAATACCTGCAAAACGAGCCATTAAAATACACCTCCGTTTCTAAATTAAAAAATTATTTTCCTTGTCGTTGTTTGTGCTTAGGATTTGCAGAGCAAATTACCATAACACGGCCATTACGTTTGATCACTTTACAGTGTTCGCACATTGGCTTAACTGATGGTCGTACTTTCATTTGAATGACCTCCTAGAAAGTTTAAATATAAAAATACACTAATCTATTTAAAGCGGAATGTAATACGACCCTTTGAGAGATCATATGGAGACATTTCAACTTGAACACGATCACCGGGTAAAATTTTGATATAATGCATCCGAATTTTACCAGAAACGTGTGCCAATATTTCATGTCCGTTTTCTAGTTCAACTTTAAACATAGCGTTAGGTAAAGTTTCCGTAACCTTACCTTCAATTTCAATAACGTCGTCTTTTGCCAAGAAATAGTTCCTCCTTGCTGTAAAGTAAATATCACCACAAAATAGTGGACCAAGTCCACTATCATTTTTACGCATAAACCTTGAATAGTTTACCACACGATAAAGTGCAACGCAAGAATGACAGTTTTACTAGATGTTAGTTAATACTTTTTGAACAGCTTGATAGACAACCTCAATATCTTGTTCGCCATTAATTGTATGAAGAATCCCTTTATCATTGTAGAAATCTACAAGTGGGGTATTCATCTCAATGTTAACTGACAGACGGTTTTTAACAGTTTCAGGTTTGTCATCTTCGCGTTGGTAAAAATCATGAGAACCACAAACATCACAAGTACCTTCAACCTTAGGCATATTGTACAAACGATGATATGCAGTTCCACAATTTTTACACAAGAAGCGACCAGACAAACGGTCAACTAAGACTTCCGGATTAACGTCAATATTTAGAACAGCGTCTAATTGACGATCCGATTCAGCTAACATTGCATCCAAAGCATTGGCTTGAACCAAGTTACGTGGAAAACCATCAAGCATGAATCCGTCCTTAGTATCATCTTCAGCCAATCGTTCATTAACAATACCGTTAGTTACTTCATCAGGAACTAATTCACCATTGTCAATGAAACCTTTAGCCTTCAATCCCATAGGGGTTTCATTTTTTATAGCGGCACGGAAAATGTCGCCAGTTGAAATATGTGGAATATCAAACTCTTTAATAATCTTATCTGCCTGGGTGCCTTTACCGGCACCAGGGAGTCCCATTAAAATGAGATTCATTGTACTCATTCTCAAATCCTCCTAGCAAGCTAAATAATTAATCATGGATAAATCCAATATATTCTCGTTTCATCATCAAACCGTTAAGTTGTTTGATAACATCAAGTGCAATTTGAACAACAATCAAAAGACTTGTTCCACCTAAACCAATTGATTGGCTTAGGTTCCAAACGTTACTAGCAACGAGTGGAATTAAGGAAACAAAACCTAAGAATAATGCTCCCATTGTACTTAAACGCATCAATAATGATGAGATATAATCCTGGGTACCTTTACCAGGCCAAACCCCAGGAATATAACTACCTTGTTTTTGCAAACTCTCTGACAATTTTTCAGGATTAACCTGAACAAATGCATAGAAGAAAGTAAAGACAACGATTAACAAGATATACAACGAACTACCAGCTGTGGTTTGCATACTAAAGATGTTAGTCATAACTTGGTACCAACCATCGCCACTATGATTTTGTTGAAAGGCCATTAAAATTGTCTGCGGTGTCGAGATAAATGATCCAGCAAAAATAACTGGAATAACCCCGGCCACATTAATTTTAAGTGGCAAATAACTACTTTCAGGAGCAACGGTTGTCCGTCGTGTATATTGGATTGGTAGTCGGCGTTCTGCCTGTTGAACCCAAGTGACAAATGTGACAACAATCAAGATTGCTACAGCGACTAATACAACAAATCCAATTCCAATCCATAAGTCGGTCCCAGATGCACCGGCAATTTGATCATCCCACAATTGTTTGATGGCTGTTGGCATTTGCGCAATAATCCCAGCGAAGATTAGCATGGAAACTCCATTACCAAGTCCTCGTTCTGTGATCATATCACCCATCCATGTGGCAAGCATAGTTCCGGCTGTTAAAATCAAGCCAATTGTTAAGTATGTCTGTGTACTTGGATTTTCAACCAATTTAAGAGTACTGAGGGAATTAAATCCGGCCGTAATCCCGATTGATTGAACAAATCCAAGAACAATCGTCAACCAACGTGTTGCTTGATTTAGTTTTCTTCGTCCAACCTCACCTTGTTTGCTCCACTCAACAAATTTCGGAACAATATCCATTTGTAAAAGTTGAACCACAATTTGAGCTGTGATATAAGGCGAAACCCCCATTGCGAACAATGAGTAGTTTTGCAATCCACCACCACTAAACGTGTTCAAGATTGAAGCAAGTCCAGTTGATGAAATTTCTTGTAGTGCAGCAGCATTAACACCGGGAACAGTGATAAATGAGCCAAGTCGATACACAATCAGTACAAACAAAGTAAATAAAATCTTTCCTCGAATTTCTTTTACTTTGAATGAATTCTTGATAGTTGCAAACATTAGATCACCTCAGTTTTACCACCTGCGGCTTCAATTGCAGCAACAGCTGAAGCAGAGAACTTGCTTGCTTTAACTGTAAGCTTTTTAGACAATTGACCGTTTCCTAGAATTTTGATGCCATTTCGTTCTTTACTTACAACGCCTGCTTCAATCAATAATGCTGGTGTAATTTCTGCACCATCATCAAATTGGTCAAGCATTGTTAAGTTAACAAGTGCATATTCCTTGCGGTTAATGTTAGTAAATCCACGTTTTGGAATACGACGGTAAAGAGGCATTTGGCCCCCTTCAAATCCGACACGAGTCTTTCCACGAGCCTTTTGACCTTTTTGGCCACGGCCCGAAGTCTTACCGTTACCAGATGATGTTCCGCGTCCAAGACGATTACGAACGCCACGTGAACCTTCAGTAGGTTTTAATTCATGTAACTTCATTACTATAGGCACCTCCTTTGTTTAATAGTTATTACTTAACTTCTTCAATAGAAATCAAGTGCGCAATTTTGAAAATAGCGCCACGAGTTGCTTCGTTATCAGGTTTGATAACTGAGCTATTTACGCGTCCCAACCCTAGTGACTTAACGATTGCTCGTTGAGCGGGAAGACGATGTGTGGCACTACGTACTAAAGTAATTTTTACTTGAGCCATTATAATGTCCTCCTATTTCGCTAAGTGTTCGAGTGAAACACCACGTAATGCTGAAACTTCTTCAGCATTCTTGAGACCTTTAAGTCCTTCGAATGTTGCACGAATAACATTAACTGGTGTATTTGAACCAAGACGTTTTGAAGTAACGTCAGCGATACCTGCAAGTTCCATCACGGAACGAACGGCACCACCAGCAGCAACTCCAGAACCTTCAACGGCTGGCTTCAATAAGATACGTCCACCACCGTAAACACCAAGAATTTCGTGTGGCAATGTTGTACCGACAATCGGAACTTTAATCAAGTTCTTTTTAGCGGCTTCAATAGCCTTACGAATTGCTTCAGGAACTTCTTGAGCTTTACCAGTACCAAAGCCAACAATTCCATGTTTGTCTCCAACTACTACAAGAGCAGAGAAACGAAGACGACGACCACCTTTAACAACCTTTGTAATACGGTTGATTGCAACTACATTATCTTCAAGATCTAATTTTGCGGGATCAATGAATTCCATTACGGGTCTTCCTCCTTCTTTTAGAATTTAAGTCCGTTTTCACGCGCAGATTCAGCCAAGGCTTGAACACGGCCGTGATATAAATATCCACCACGATCGAAAACTACGTCAGAAATTTTCTTTTCAGTACCGCGTTTGGCAATTAAAGCACCAACAGAAGCGGCTTGTTCAGACTTAGTGTTACCACTAACTTCTTTATCGATTGTTGAGGCACTTGCTAGCGTCACACCCGCTACGTCATCAATTAATTGAGCGTAGATGTTTTTATTAGAACGATATACATTTAAGCGTGGGCGCTCAGCAGTACCAGAAATTTTTCCACGAACGCGCATATGGCGACGTTGGCGGGTTTGATTCTTGTCTGGTTTAGAAATCACAACAATTTACCTCTTTATTTTAATTTTTCTAGATAAGACTACTTACCAGTCTTACCTTCCTTACGACGAACAACTTCATCTTCGTAACGAATACCCTTACCTTTATATGGTTCAGGTGAACGAATTGCACGTACTTCAGCAGCGAAGTCTCCAACGGCTTGCTTATCAATACCTGCGATTTTAATTGTAGTGTTGTCAGGAACTTCAAGTGACAATCCTTCAGGTGTATCAAAATCAACTGGATGTGAGTAACCCACAGCCAATGTTAACTTTTTACCTTGTAATTGTGCACGGTAACCAACACCGACTAACTTCAATGTTTTTGAGAAACCATTAACAACACCTTCAACCATGTTATTCACATTGGCACGTGTAGTACCATGAATAGCACGAGTCTTGTTATTATCATCTGGACGAGTGAACTTAACTTCGTTTCCTTCAACAGTCATAGGAATGATTGATGAAACAGCACGACTTAATTCTCCCTTAGGTCCTTTAACACTAACGATATCACCGTCGCGTTTAACTTCAACACCGGCTGGTAATTCAATAGCTTTATAACCAATACGACTCATTTGTGCACCTCCTTACTTAATAGACTTTTTTACCAAATATAAGCGATAACTTCTCCACCAATTTTCTTGGCGCGAGCTTCTTTATCTGTAACAACACCTTCTGATGTTGAGATGATTGCAATTCCCAGTCCGTTAAGAACCTTAGGAACAGAATCTGATTTAACGTATGAACGTAAACCTGGTTTAGAGATACGTTTCAATCCAGTGATAACGCGTTCGTTATTCTTACCATACTTCAAGAATACACGGATAATGCCTTGCTTATCATCTTCGATATATTCAACATCGCGAATGAAACCTTCGTTTTTCAAGATTTCAGCAATGTCTTTTTTAATTTTAGATGCAGGAACTTCAAGTGATTCGTGATGTACCATGTTGGCATTACGAATACGAGTTAAGAAATCTGCAATAGGATCTGTCATTGACATCGAAGTTTATCCTCCTTCTGTTTGTGTTTTATTTTTACCAGCTGGCCTTTTTCATACCAGGAATTTGACCCTTATGGGCAAGATCACGTAAGCAAATTCGGCATAAATGGAATTTTTGATAAACAGAATGTGGACGACCACAACGTTCACAACGTGTGTAAGCTTGTGTTGAATACTTAGCTGGACGCTTGTTCTTAGCAATTTGAGATTTTTTTGCCAATGTGTGGAACCTCCTTATTTATTTAGCAAATGGCATACCTAGTTGTGCCAAAAGTTCACGTGATTCTTCATCAGATTGAGCAGTTGTTACAATAACAATATCCAATCCACGAACACGATTAACATTATCAAAGTTGATTTCTGGGAAAATTAATTGTTCACGTACTCCAAGTGTGTAGTTACCACGGCCGTCAAATGCTTTGTTGCTGACACCACGGAAATCACGAACACGAGGAAGTGAAACATTAACAAGTTTGTCAAGAAAGTCATACATGCGTTCGCCACGTAATGTGACTTTAGCACCAATTGACATTCCTTCACGAAGACGGAATCCGGCGATTGATTTCTTAGCTTTTGTAATCAAAGGTTTTTGTCCTGAGATTAAACCTAATTCTTCAACAGCTTCATCCAAATTCTTTGCATTAGTAGTCGCATCACCAACACCCATGTTAAGAACGATTTTTTCGATCTTAGGTGCTTGCATTACTGAACTGTAGTTGAATTTTTCAATTAATGAAGGTGTAATTTCATTAACATATTTTTCCTTCAAACGGTTTACCATGAAAAGTAGGTCCTCCTTTCTTTAAAAATTAATCGATAGCTTGACCAGATTTTTTAGAAACTCGTACTTTCTTGCCGTCAATAACTGAATGGCCTACGCGAGTAGGTTCGTTAGTTGATGGGTCGATAAGCATCACATTTGATGCGTTAATAGGAGCTTCCATGTCGATCATTCCACCTTGTGGATATGCGTTACTTGGTTTTTGATGTTTCTTAATCATATTAATGCCTTCGACGATTACGCGGTTATTTTTAACAAAGAGTTGTTTTACTGTTCCTTCTTTGCCTTTATCTTTACCTGCAATGACGCGGACTTTATCACCAGTTTTTACAAACATTGTGATGTGCACCTCCTTATTAATTAGATGAGTTTTACAACACTTCAGGAGCCAATGAAACGATCTTCATGAAGTCATCATCACGTAGTTCACGTGCGATTGGTCCAAAGATACGTGTTCCTTGGGGACTCTTGTCATCTTTAATAAGTACGGCTGCATTTTCATCAAATTTGATGTATGAACCGTCGTTACGACGAAGACCAGCTTTTGTACGAACGACAACAGCTTTAACAACGTCTCCCTTTT
Source organism: Paucilactobacillus oligofermentans DSM 15707 = LMG 22743 (assembly GCF_001434315.1). Taxonomy (GTDB): domain Bacteria; phylum Bacillota; class Bacilli; order Lactobacillales; family Lactobacillaceae; genus Paucilactobacillus; species Paucilactobacillus oligofermentans. Next base: position 122,294 of record NZ_AZFE01000031.1, read on the forward strand.
TGACAACGCCACCTGGTGTTGCTTGTTTTACAGTAGCAACGATAATGTCACCAATGTTACCTGTTTTGACACGTGAGCCACCTAAAATTTTGATTACCAAAATTTCACGGGCACCTGAGTTATCGGCAACTTTCAACCGACTTTCTTGTTGAATCACGGTTAGTGTCCTCCTTCCATCTTCATATCAGAATACGAATTTCAGTGATGATTTAGATAATAACTGCTTTTTCGATAATCGATAAGAGACGGAAACGCTTTTTAGCGGACAAAGGTCGTGTTTCCATAATCTTAACAATATCACCGGTAGTGGCGTCATTATTTTCATCATGCGCATATAATTTCTTTGAATACTTCACACGCTTACCGTAAACAGGATCACTTTTATATGTTTCGATAACAACAGTAATTGTCTTATCCATTTTATCTGAAACAACGCGACCTTGATATGTTTTACGAGCATTACGTTCTTCACTCATGCGTTAGTCCTCCTTTTCGTATTCTATTTGTTCAATTCTTGTTGACGAATAACTGTTTTAATTCGAGCAATATCTTTACGAACTTGCTTGAGACTTGCAGTGTTTTCCAATTGGCCTGTGGCAAGTTGAAAACGCAAGTTAAACAATTGATCTTTCAATTCTTTTTCTTTTGCAAGCATTTCATCAGTGGTTAATCCGTTAAGTTCTTGGACAAAATTCTTAGTCTTCATTTGTTTCGCCACCTACTTCCTCACGTTTTATGATCTTAACGCGTACTGGCAATTTGTGGCCTGCCAAACGTAATGCTTCGCGAGCGACTTCTTCAGAAACGCCACCAACTTCAAACATTACAGTACTACGTTTAACTGGAGCTACCCAACCTTCAGGAGCACCCTTACCATTACCCATACGAACACCTACACCCTTAGCAGTGTAAGACTTGTGAGGGAAAATTTTAATCCAAACTCTCCCACCACGTTTCATGTAACGTGTCATAGCGATACGTGAGGCTTCGATTTGACGGTTTGAAATCCAATGAGATTCCAAAGCAACTAAACCATAATCACCGAAAGTAACAGTCTTGCCACCTTTGGCTTCACCACGCATATGTCCACGATGTTCACGACGATGCTTAACTCGTTTTGGTACTAGCATGTTTATTTCCCTCCTTGCTCTGCAGCGCTTTTATGAACGCCTTTCTTTTCAGGGAGAATTTCCCCACGGTAAATCCAAGTTTTAACACCTAATTTACCGTATGTTGTCATTGCTTCGTCCCATGAATAATCAATATCAGCACGCAATGTGTGTAAAGGAACAGTTCCTTCTGAATATGATTCAACACGTGACATATCAGCACCGTTCAAACGACCGGCAACTTGGGTTTTAATACCCTTTGCACCAGAACGCATTGTACGTTGCATTGCTCCACGCATAGCGCGACGGAAAGCAACACGTGCTTCTAATTGACGAGCAATACTTTCACCGACAAGGTGAGCATCTAAATCAGGCTTTTTGATTTCAATAATGTTGATATGAACTCTCTTACCTGTAAGACTGTTTAATTCTTTACGAAGTGCTTCAACTTCTGCACCGCCCTTACCAATAACCATTCCTGGCTTGGCTGTATGAATTGAAACGTTAACGCGATTTGCTGCACGTTCAATTTCAACGGTTGAAACAGAGGCTTCTGCAAGTCGTTTAGTGATATATTTGCGGATTTTTAAATCTTCATTTAAATATGTGGCGAATTCTTTTTCAGCATACCATTTGGCTTGCCAATCGTGAATGACACCAACACGGAAACCCGTTGGATTAATCTTTTGACCCACTAGCTGTTCCTCCTATTTTTCTGATACAACCACTGTAATGTGACTTGTACGCTTATTAATTGGTGAAGCTGAACCCTTTGCACGAGGACGGAAACGCTTAAGCGTAGGTCCTTCGTTTGCAAATGTTTCGCTAACAACCAATGATTCGCGATCTAAATCAAAGTTATTTTCAGCGTTTGCAACAGCAGATTTTAAAACTTTTTCAATATCTGAAGCGGCACCACGAGGAGTGAACTTCAAAATTGCAAATGCTTCAGCGACGTTCTTACCACGAATAGTATCAAGTACTAAACTAGCTTTACGTGCTGAAACGCGAACAGTACGTGCAACAGCTTTTGCTGATGTAATTTGTTCTGCCATATTAATTCACCCTCCTTTATTTTTTAACCGTCTTCTTATCGTCTGTACCATGTCCACGGTAAGTACGTGTAGGTACAAATTCGCCAAGCTTGTGTCCAACCATATCTTCTTGAACATAAACTGGTACGTGCTTGCGACCATCATATACAGCGAATGTTAACCCAATAAAACTTGGGAAAATTGTTGAACGACGAGACCATGTCTTGATGACCGTTTTCTTTTCAGAATCAGCTTGAGCTTCAACTTTTTTCAAAAGATGAGCATCAGCAAAAGGTCCCTTTTTTAAACTACGACCCATTGTTTGTATCCTCCTCTCGGACGTTTAGTTATCAATAACTTATTAACGAGTATGTGGACCACGTTTACGACCACGAACAATGAACTTGCTTGAACGTGCTTTATGTGAACGAGTCTTCTTACCAGCAGTTTTCTTACCCCATGGTGATAGAGGTGATGGACGACCAACTGGAGCTTTACCTTCACCACCACCATGCGGATGATCGTTAGGGTTCATTACTGATCCACGAACATGAGGACGTTGACCAGAATAGCGCTTGCGACCGGCCTTACCAATGTTAATCAATTCATGTTGTTCATTACCAACAGAACCGATAGTAGCACGACAAGTTGAAAGAACCATACGAACTTCAGCTGAAGCAAGACGTACAAGGACGTACTTACCTTCTTTACCAAGTAATTGAGCTGAGGCCCCTGCTGAACGAGCAAGTTGACCACCCTTACCTGGTTTTAATTCGATGTTGTGTACAACTGTACCAACAGGAATGTTTGATAATGGTAATGAGTTACCAACTTTGATATCAGCATCAGGTCCAGATTGAACTTGCATGCCAACTTCTAATCCCTTAGGAGCAACGATGTATGACTTGATACCATCAGCATATACTAACAATGCAATATTTGCTGTACGGTTTGGATCATATTCGATTGCCTTAACGGTTGCTGGAACATCATCTTTGATACGTTTGAAGTCAATAATACGATATTGACGTTTTGTACCACCACCACGATGACGAACAGTAATTTTACCATAACTGTTACGACCAGCGTTGTGACTTAATGGTGCCAATAATGATTTTTCTGGTGTTGTCTTTGTAATTTCTTCAAAGTCAGAACCAGTCATATTACGACGACCATTAGTGGTTGGTTTGTATTTACGAATTCCCACTATTTTTTCCTCCTATCTTAATTATTAATTATTCTTCGTTGAATAATTTAATTTCTTTAGAATCGGCAGATAAAGTAACAATAGCCTTACGACGCTTCTTAGTATAACCGGCGTAACGACCTTGGCGCTTTAATTTACCGCGAACATTCATGATGTTAACTTGCACAACTTTAACTTCGAAGATTTCTTCAATAGCTTTTTTAACTTGTGTCTTGGTAGCTCGTACATCAACATCGAATGTGTAGCGCTTGTCATCCATTGTTGCCATTGATGCTTCGGTAATCACTGGACGTAAAATAATTTCGCGTGCTTCCATTATGCGAGTACCTCCTCTACTTGAGAAAGAGCTGCTTGAGTAATTACTAACTTAGTGTTATTAACTACATTTAAAATGTTGACACCAGATGCACTAACTACTGTAACGTTTGGTAAGTTACGTGCAGATAATTCAACATTTTCACTGCTTTCATCAAGTACTAATAAAGTTTTTTCAGAAACTTTTAAGTTGTTTAGAACAGCTGCAAAGTCTTTTGTCTTAGGAGCGTCTAGCTTAAGTGAATCAACGACTACTAGGCCGTTATCAATAACTTTCTGTGAAAGTACTGACTTCATAGCTAATTGGCGAACCTTTTGAGGTAACTTGTAGCTGTATGAACGTGGTGTAGGTCCGAAGACGATACCACCGCCACGCCATTGTGGTGAACGGATTGACCCTTGACGAGCACGACCAGTTCCCTTTTGACGCCATGGCTTTCTACCACCACCACGGACAGCACTACGGTTTTTAACCGCATGTGTACCTTGGCGCAATGAAGCACGTTGGCGTAGAATTGCGTCGAAAACGACACTTTCATTTGGTTCGATACCGAAAACATCAGCATTCAAATCAACTGAACCGTTTTCTTTACCATCTTGTTTATATAATGCAACACTTGTTGTCATTATCTAGTTCCTCCTTCCTTAAGCTTTATTTGCTTGCTTGCTAAGATTTTTCTTAGTGAAAGCTTTGATTGAGTTTGTAATTGTAACGTATGATTTGTTAGCACCAGGGACATTTCCCTTGATTAACAATACGTTGTTGTCTGTATCGGCACGAACGATCTTAAGGTTTTGTACTGTAACAGTATTTCCACCCATGCGACCAGGTAATGCCTTACCCTTGAACACTCGGTTAATAACAGCACCAAGTGAACCAGGACGACGATGATAACGAGAACCATGAGACATAGGTCCACGACGTTGTCCGTCTTTATGGATGTTACCTTGGAAACCATGTCCCTTTGTTGTTCCAGTTACGTCAACGGCTTCACCAGCTTCAAAAAGTGAAGCATTGATTTCGCCACCAACTGTGATATCCTCTCCTAATTCAGCGTCTCGTATTTCACTAATGAAGCGCTTAGGAGTAGTTTTTGCTTTTGCTACATGACCTTGTTCGGGTTTGTTGCTTAGAAATTCGCGCTTATCGTCGAATCCTAATTGAACGGCCTTATAACCATCATTTTCAACTGTTTTAAGTTGTAAAACAACGTTAGGTGTTACGTCCACAACAGTAACAGGCACTAGTTCACCAGATTCAGTAAATACTTGTGTCATACCGACTTTTTTACCTAAGATTCCTTTGGTCATGAGTACACCTCCAATATTTTGTAATTTTTTTCTAGATTAAAGCTTGATTTCGATATCTACACCACTAGGCAAGTCGAGTTTCATTAATGAATCAACTGTCTTAGGTGTTGGATCTACGATGTCAATCAAACGCTTATGAGTACGCATTTCAAATTGTTCACGTGAATCCTTATGCTTATGTGGTGAACGGAGCACCGTGTATAAAGTACGTTCCGTTGGTAGCGGAATCGGACCTGAAATTGATGCACCTGTACGTTTCGCAGTCTCGACAATTTTGTCAGCAGACTGGTCTAAAATACGATGCTCATAAGCCTTCAAACGAATACGAATCTTTTGGTTTGCCATTTTGTTCCCTCCTTCGTCAATTTTTTAAAATTTGACTAGCTCCGTGAAAGTTACCGCCACATCCTGTGGCAAAGCGTCCGGGTGTGTCGCAATCTTTCGCATCAACGCTCTTCATTGTCTTAAGCCCACCCGAGGGCAGCATTCACCCCTTCGAAAGCTCAAGTACTTATCCATAATACTAGAATTATCAAGGTAACACAAGCTTTTTTCACAATTTATTGCTTTTTTTTTATTACATTTTCATGACAGATATTTTTATTAATTCTACAAAAAAATCTCAAAATCTGAAAAATAATCAGATTTTGAGATTTTTTACATTTAAGAATTATTCTTTAATGTTTGAACCACCATTTTTCTTGATGATTTCTTCTTGAACAGACTTAGGAACAGCTTCGTAATGATCAAATGTCATGGTAAATACTCCACGACCTTGTGATGCTGAACGAAGAGTTGTTGCATATCCGAACATTTCTGATAGAGGAACATAAGAATGAACTTGTTGTGCATTTCCACGTTCTTCCATACCATCAATACGTCCACGACGAGCAGTAACTTGTCCCATGATATCACCCATGTATTCTTCAGGGATAACGATATCAACTTTCATAATTGGTTCAAGGATAACAGCACCGGCATTCTTAGCAGCATTACGCAATGCTAATGAAGCGGCAACCTTAAATGAAGCTTCAGATGAATCGACATCATGATAACTACCATCATATAATTTGGCTTTCAAATCAACCAATGGATATCCGGCAAGAACACCATTTTCAAGTGATTCACGAAGACCTTGTTCAACTGAAGGAATATATTCACGAGGAACAACCCCACCAACAATAGCATCTTCGAATTCAAATCCAGCACCCTCTTCATTAGGTGTAAATTCGATTGAAACGTCCCCATATTGACCCTTACCACCAGATTGGCGAACAAACTTACCTTGAGCAGAAGTTTGTTTTGTGAAGGCTTCACGATAGGCAACTTGTGGAGCACCAACTGTAGCTTCAACGTTAAATTCACGTCTCATACGGTCAATGATGATATCCAAATGCAATTCACCCATTCCGGCGATCAATGTTTCACCAGTTTCAGGATTAGTTTCAGCCTTAAATGAAGGATCTTCTTCAGCAAGCTTTTGTAAAGCAATATCCATCTTATCTTGGTCAGCCTTTGATTTAGGTTCAACGGCAACTTGGATAACGGGATCAGGGAATTCCATAGATTCAAGTTTCAATGGATGATCAGGTGAAGTCAATGAATCACCAGTAGTTGTATTCTTTAGACCAATCGCAGCAGCGATATCACCAGAGAATACTTCTGGAATTTCTTGACGGTGATTTGAATGCATTTGTAGCAAACGACCAACACGTTCACGTTTACCCTTAGTTGTGTTCAATACATATGAACCTGATTCAAGTGTACCAGTATAAACACGGATAAATGTTAAACGACCAACGAAAGGATCAGTTGCAATCTTAAATGCTAAGGCAGCAAATGGCTTAGTATCATCAGCTTCAAGTTCAACATTTTCATCAGTATCAGGATCTGTTGCGTTGTATGGACGAACATCCAATGGTGATGGAAGATAGTCAACAACGGCATCTAACATCATTTGAACACCCTTATTCTTAAAGGCAGAACCAGCAAGAACAGGGAATAATGTTAGTTCCAAAGTTCCTTTACGGATAGCAGCTTTAATTTCTGCTTTAGAAACTTCTTCTCCGTTAAGGTATTTTTCCATAATGCCATCATCAATGTCAGCTAAAGTTTCAACCATAGCATCATGACGCTTCTTTGCTTCTTCAGCAAATTCTTCAGGAATATCAACTGTATCCCATTCTGCACCATCATCACCATGATAAAGATCAGCTTTCATTTCAACTAAATCAATGATACCGCGGAAGTCATCTTCGGCACCGATTGGCATTTGAATTGGTAAAGCATTAGCTTGAAGGCGATCTTTGATTGTTTCAACAGAAAAATCAAAGTTAGCACCCATCTTATCCATCTTGTTAGCAAAAACGATACGAGGAACATTGTATTCTGATGCTTGACGCCAAACTGTTTCAGTTTGAGGTTCTACACCGGCTTGTGCATCAAGCACAGCAACGGCGCCATCAAGAACACGAAGTGAACGTTCAACTTCAATAGTGAAATCCACGTGTCCAGGAGTATCAATAATGTTAATACGATGATCTTTCCATGCAGCTGTAGTAGCAGCTGATGTAATTGTGATCCCACGTTCTTGTTCTTGGGCCATCCAATCCATTTGTGAAGCTCCATCATGAGTTTCACCAATTTTATGAATTTTACCAGTATAGTACAAGATACGTTCTGTTGTAGTTGTTTTACCAGCATCAATATGGGCCATGATACCGATATTACGAGTCATTTCAAGTGGAAATTCGCGTTTGTTTGCCATCTGAAAATAGTTCTCCTTCCAAATTTTGAATAATTAGATTAACTTCTGAAAAAAAGTGGCTCCTATATGAACACATATAACAGCCACTTTTAAAAGATATTATTGGATTAAACCAATAATTTTGAATCTTACCAACGATAATGTGCGAATGCACGGTTGGCGTCAGCCATTTTATGAGTGTCTTCACGTTTCTTAACTGAAGCACCAGTTTCATTAGCTGCATCCATGATTTCACGTGCAAGACGTTCTGTCATAGTATGTTCCCCACGTGAACGTGAGTATTGAGCAATCCAACGAAGTGCAAGAGTTGTACGACGATCTGGACGAACTTCAATCGGAACTTGATAGTTAGATCCACCAACACGGCGAGCCTTAACTTCAAGAACTGGCATAACATTTTCCATTGCTTTTTCGAAAACTTCAACGGGATTGTTACCAGTTTCTTCCTTAATTAAATCAAATGCTGAATAGATAATTTTTGAAGCAGTTCCGCGCTTACCATCAATCATCAAACGGTTGATTAAGCTGGTAACTAGCTTTGAATTGTACATTGGATCTGGAATAACTTCTGCTTTTTGTACATGACCTTTACGTGGCATTAATTAACTTCCTCCTAAGCCTTTGGTTTTTTTGTTCCGTATTTAGAACGACTTTGACGACGTTCATCAACACCGGCAGTATCTAAAGTACCACGGACGATATGGTAACGAACCCCTGGTAAATCCTTAACACGGCCTCCACGAATCAAGACAACACTATGTTCTTGTAAGTTATGTCCGATACCTGGAATATAAGCTGTAACTTCAATCAAGTTTGAAAGACGTACACGAGCGTACTTACGTAGAGCAGAGTTAGGCTTTTTAGGTGTCATAGTTCCGACACGAGTAGCAACTCCTCGTTTTTGTGGTGATGGGTTAACAATAGCTGCTTTTTTGTAGCTGTTGTAACCAAAGCTCAAGGCAGGAGCCTTTGACTTTGATGTTTGAGACTTACGTCCCTTACGTACTAATTGGTTAATAGTAGGCATTAAAATGTTCCCCTTCCGAATTTTAAGTCCACACATCCAGGTGGTTCATTTTTTGTTATAAAAAAATGACACAAGAATCGTGTTTTAATTTGCGATACCCGTCGACGCCAGTAATAACTGTCAATCGACAGAATAACTGTGTTGTGAAAAAGCACCTTTACAAGAATAGCATGTGTTTATAGATGTGTCAACACGCTTTCCACCAAAACCACTTAACTTTTTTAATTAATTTAATTTATAAAAATCGCCGTAACTATTTTATAAAGGAGACTTTATCAATGTCATTCATTTTATTTTTATATGGAACAATTTTAGCATCATTTATTACCTTATGTGCATATCGAATTCCAAACCACGTTTCTATCTTTTATCCACGGTCCTATTGTGATCAATGTAATCACCAACTCCGCTACTGGCAACTAATCCCAATTATTGGATTCATTTTACAACGAGGCAAGTGCTATGATTGCAGGCAACGAATTACGCCACTTTCAACTTTACTTGAATTATTTGCCGGTTTCATTGCAATTCATGCGCCTTATCATCATTTAATTAATTTATTTGCATTCATCTTATTTTATTCGGCATTATTGTTCATTACTGCTACTGACTGGCAGCAACAATTTTTCTATTCATTTGGACTAATTGGCCTCTTGCCTGGAATTTCACTATTTAGTTCACATCATCATTGGACCTTAGCATTATTAATCTCATTAGTAGCCACTTTAGTATTTTTACTTTTGTTATCGCAATTAACTAATGGTTTAGGTGTTGGCGATATTGAACTAATCTTAATTTTTGAAATGTTAGTTGGTTTTTACGCTACTCTACAAATCATTTTAATTTCCTCTTCGCTAGCCATATTATTACTCATATTTATTCATAAACAGCAACGCATTGCGTTTGTTCCATTCTTATCGCTTGGCTTTATCTGTGTAACCCAATTTTTATTTTATATGTAAAAAAGGTCACTACCTGAGGTAGTGACCTTTTAAAATTAAAGCATTAACTAGCTTTAATCTTTACTATTTAATTCTTGTTCAACTTCACTAGTTGACTTGATTGAATAAACACCATCAGTAGCACCAACCTTGACAGATTTAGGCTTAATATTACGGTATTCGCCCATTCCTGTACCGGCAGGAATAATCTTACCAATAATAACATTTTCCTTCAATCCAACAAGTGGATCATGCTTCCCACGAATAGCGGCATCAGTCAAGACACGTGTTGTTTCTTGGAATGAAGCAGCTGATAAGAAACTATTAGTTTCCAAGGCAGCCTTAGTAATACCAAGAATTACAGGACGACCAGTGGCAGGAATTCCACCAGCAACAAGAGTCTTGTAGTTTTCATCACGGAAGTCATTGATATCCATCAAAGCACCAGGTAAGACATCAGTATCACCCGGATCCATGACACGAACTTTACGAATCATTTGACGAATCATGATTTCAACGTGCTTGTCCAAGATTTCAATACCTTGCATACGGTAAACCTTTTGGATTTCACTTAGCAAGTAAGTTTCAGTTGAAAGTACATCACGAACTTGAAGAAGCTCTTTAGGATCAATGGCACCATCATTCAATGGAGCGCCTCGATGAATATAATCACCTTCAGCAACCTTCATACGAGAAGTAATTGGTAATGTGTATGTTCTCGTATCAGTTTCACCCTTGATCGTAACTTCTTTGGTACGTTCAGCTGGATTTTCTTCAACTGATTCAACTGTACCAGTAACTTCGGTAATTTCAGCTTTACCCTTAGGATTACGTGATTCAACAATTTCTTGAATACGAGGAAGTCCTTGAGTAATATCTTCGTTACCAGCCACACCACCAGTATGGAAGTTACGCATGGTCAATTGAGTACCGGGTTCACCGATTGATTGAGCGGCAACTGTACCAACAGCTTCCCCAGCTTCAACACGGTCCCCGGTAGCAGCATTACGACCATAACAACGTTCGCAGACACCATGTTTAGTGTTACAAGTAAATGCAGAACGAATTGTTACTTTGGTAATACCAGCATCGATAATTGCTGTTGCAACATCTTCATCAATCATTTCATCACGGCCAATAATTACATCACCGGTTTGAGGATTCTTAACGGTTTTAATTGTGTAACGACCTAGAATTCGATCATACAATGGTTCAATCATTTCGTTACCATCAGTAATAGCAGCAACATCAAGCCCACGATCAGTATGACAATCAGCTTCACGAACGATAACATCTTGAGCAACATCAACTAGACGACGAGTTAAGTAACCTGAGTTGGCAGTCTTCAAAGCAGTATCAGTCATACCTTTACGAGCCCCATGGGTAGAAATAAACATTTCCAAAACATTTAGTCCTTCACGGAAGTTCGAGATAATAGGTAATTCCATAATCTTACCATTAGGTGCAGCCATCAAGCCACGCATACCAGCAAGTTGTGTAAAGTTTGAGATGTTACCACGGGCACCAGAATCACTCATCATATTGATTGGGTTATGGAGATCCATATCATCAATCAATTTTTGTTGAACTTCATCCTTAGCGTTATTCCAAACACCAATAACACGTTCATAACGTTCGTCATCAGTAATCAATCCACGACGGAATTGCTTAGTGATTGTTGCAACTTCTTTATGAGCGGCATCAATAATTTCTGGTTTTTCTTTTAAAACCGGAACATCAGCACTACCAACGGTAATTCCAGAAATAGTTGATTCATAATAGCCTAAATCCTTCATCCGATCCAATAGTAATGAAGTAGCTGTCACTTTATATTGCTTGTAAACTTCAGCAATAATATCTGACAAGAAACCTTTACGGAATGGTGGAACAAGTGGTGTTTCTGCAAGGCGAGCTTTAAGATCTTCTCCAGCGTTCAAGAAGTCAGTATCAGCAATCCCTTCAGTTAAGTTTTCACTAGTTGGTTCGTTCAAATAAGTCAATCCTTCAGGAAGAATATCATTAAATAGTAACTTACCAACAGTAGTGATTAAAACTTTTCCACGTTGTTCAGGAGTAAATGGTTTTTGTGGCATTGAGTCAACTGAAACCCCAACACGTGAATGTAAATGCACATAGCCATTTTGATAAGCAGTACGAGCTTCATTGATATCAGTGAAGACCATACCTTCTCCTTCACGACCAGCTTCTTCAGTCGTTAAGTAGTAGTTACCAATAACCATATCTTGTGAAGGTGTAACCACTGGTTGACCATCACGAGGTGAAAGAATATGTCCAGCAGCAAGCATTAACAAACGTGCTTCAGCTTGGGCTTCATCTGAAAGTGGTAAATGGATAGCCATTTGATCACCATCAAAATCGGCATTATAAGCTTCACAAACAAGTGGATGTAAACGCATAGCCTTACCAGAAACAAGAACTGGTTCGAAAGCTTGGATTCCCAATCGATGCAATGTAGGGGCACGGTTCAATAGAACCGGATGTTCCTTAATAACGTCTTCTAAGACGTCATATACATCATCATCTTGGCGATCAATCTTACGTTTAGCATTCTTGATATTTGAAGCTAATTCGCGTGAAACAAGTTCTTTCATGATAAATGGTTTGAACAATTCCATTGCCATTTGAACAGGTAATCCCATTTGGCTCATCTTAAGTGATGGACCAACATCGATAACTGAACGGCCAGAATAATCAACACGTTTACCAAGTAAGTTTTGACGGAAACGTCCTTGCTTACCTTTAAGTAAATGAGAAAGTGATTTCAATGGACGGTTACCAGGACCAGCAACTGGACGGCCACGACGACCATTATCAATCAATGCATCAACGGCTTCTTGAAGCATCCGTTTTTCATTTTGAACGATAATTCCAGGAGCATTTAAGTCTAACAAGCGTTTCAATCTGTTGTTACGGTTGATAACCCGACGATACAAATCATTCAAATCAGAAGTGGCAAAACGGCCACCTTCAAGTTGAACCATTGGGCGAAGATCTGGTGGCATAACAGGAACAACGTCAACTACCATCCAGTCAGGGCGGTTACCTGATTTGATAAAGGCTTCTAAAATATCCAAACGACGTACTGCACGAGTACGTTTTTGACCAGAAACTTCTTTCAAATCTTCTTTTAATTCGTTAGCTTCTTTTTCAAGATCAACATTTTCCAGCAATTGTTGAATTGCTTCTGCACCCATAGCTGCAGTGAAACGATTACCATATTCAAGTTTCTTTTCACGGTAATCAGCTTCTGAAAGAAGTTGTTTGGTTTCCATTGGTGTGTCTCCACCGTTGATAACAACGTATGAAGCGAAATAAATGATTTCTTCCAATGAACGAGGGCTCATGTCTAAGACAAGTCCCATCCGACTTGGGATACCCTTGAAGTACCAAATGTGAGTTACTGGAGCAGCTAGTTCAATATGACCCATTCGTTCACGACGAACTTTTGAACGAGTAACTTCAACCCCACAGCGATCACAAACAACACCCTTATAACGGATTCGTTTGTACTTACCACAGGCACATTCCCAGTCTTTTGTTGGTCCAAAGATCCGTTCGTCAAACAATCCATCTTTTTCTGGCTTTAAAGTACGGTAGTTGATGGTTTCTGGCTTTTTAACTTCACCAAATGACCAGCTACGAACCTTATCTGGAGATGCCAGACCGATTTGCATGCTTTCAAAATTATTAACGTCAATCAAAGGATGATCCTCCTTATTTTAATTCTACAGTTTTTAAATGAAATTAATCTTGTTGAGTTTCTTTTGGAGATGCAACTTGATCAACAGGCGTTGATGCAGCTTCCGTTGCATTAGCTTGTTCTTGAGCCTGTTGTTCTTGTTGAGCAGCAAACTTACTTAAGGCATCAACGTTTACAACGTCGTCCCCTTCATCATCCATATCGCGAAGTTCAATTTCTTCATCTTCTGAATCAAGAACCTTCATATCTAATCCAAGTGCTTGTAATTCCTTAACTAGAACACGGAATGACTCAGGAACACCTGGCTTTGGAATTGGTTCACCCTTAACGATTGCTTCATAGGTCTTTACACGACCAACAACATCATCAGACTTGTAAGTTAAGATTTCTTGAAGGGTATAAGCGGCACCATAAGCTTCAAGAGCCCAAACTTCCATTTCACCAAAACGTTGTCCACCAAATTGTGCTTTACCACCAAGTGGTTGTTGCGTAACTAATGAGTAAGGTCCGATTGAACGAGCATGGATCTTATCATCAACCATGTGGGCAAGTTTCATATAATGCATTACACCAACGGCAATACGATTATCAAATGCTTCACCAGTCCGACCATCATAAAGGACAGTCTTACCATCAGATGGTAAACCAGCTTCTTCAACAGCAGCCCAAACATCATCATCAGTTGCACCATCAAAAACTGGTGTTGCAATATGAATTCCGAGTTCTTTAGCAGCCATACCTAAATGCAATTCGATAACTTGCCCAATATTCATACGAGAAGGCACACCCATGGGGCTCAACATAATGTCAACAGGTGTTCCATCTGGCATATATGGCATATCTTCTTGAGGGATAACAACGGAAACAGTACCCTTGTTACCATGACGTCCAGCCATCTTATCACCAACTTGTAGCTTACGCTTTTGGGCAATAAAGACACGAACCATCATGTTAACACCTGGTGAAAGTTCATCGCCATTTTCACGAGTAAAGATTTGAACATCTTGAACAATACCTTCACCACCATGAGGAACCTTAAGTGATGTATCACGAACTTCACGTGATTTTTCACCAAAGATAGCATGGAGTAAACGTTCTTCAGCTGATAATTCAGTTACACCCTTAGGAGTAACCTTACCAACTAGAATGTCACCATCATGGACTTCAGCACCAACACGGATAATACCCTTGTCATCAAGATCCTTCAATGAATCTTCACCAACATTAGGAATTTCACGTGTCATTTCTTCAGGTCCAAGTTTAGTATCACGAGCTTCTGATTCATATGATTCGATATGAATTGAAGTATACACGTCATCACGAACTAAACGTTCGTTAATTGCGATGGCATCTTCGAAGTTATAACCTTGCCAAGTCATGAATGCAACAATTGGGTTTTGACCTAAAGCCAATTCCCCTTGTTCCATTGATGGACCATCAGCAAGAATTTCATTAGCATCAACCTTGTCGCCTAATTTAACAATTGGACGTTGGTTGTAGTTTTTACCACCATTAGAACGGTGGAATTTCATTAATTTGTAATTATCAAGTGCGCCATCTTCACGACGTACGCGAATGCTACGAGCATCAACGTATTCAACTACACCGTCATTCTTGGCAATTAAAGCAACACCAGAATCATGGGCAGCATCATATTCAATCCCAGTTCCAACAAGTGGAGAGTGAGGATCGAGCAATGGAACAGCTTGACGTTGCATATTAGCACCCATCAAAGCACGGTTAGAATCATCGTTTTCCAAGAAAGGAATACATGCAGTAGCAACTGCTACAACTTGTTTAGGTGAAACATCCATGTAATCAAGATTTTCAATTCCAGTTTCCAAGTTTTCTGATTGCGCACGAGCCATAACTGTATCCGCAACAAACGAACCGTCGTCATTCAACTTCGAGTTAGCTTGAGCAATTACATAGTTATCTTCTTCGTCAGCAGTCAAATAATCGATTTTTTCAGTAACTTTATGGTTTTCCCATGAAACACGACGATATGGAGTTTCAATAAATCCATAACGGTTAACACGAGCGTAACTAGAAAGACTATTGATCAAACCAATATTAGGACCTTCTGGCGTTTCAATCGGACACATACGACCATAATGAGTATAGTGAACGTCTCGAACTTCATATCCAGCACGGTCACGAGTCAAACCACCAGGTCCAAGGGCTGAAAGACGACGTTTATGTGTCAATTCACCTAATGGGTTAGTTTGATCCATGAATTGTGATAGTTGTGATGAACCAAAGAATTCTTTGATTGATGCAACCACTGGACGGATATTGATTAATTGTTGAGGAGTAACTGTTTCGCGGTCTTGGATTGACATCCGTTCACGAACAACTCGTTCCATCCGTGAAAGACCAATTCTAAATTGATTTTGTAATAATTCACCAACTGAACGAATACGACGGTTACCTAAATGATCAATATCATCGGTGTTTCCGATACCTTCTTGAAGATCAAAGAAGTAGTTCATTGATGCCAAGATATCTGCAGGTACAATATGTTTATATTTAAGATCAATATGACCGTTTCCAATCATTGGTACTTCACGTTCAGGATCATTCTTAGAGAAGACCATGATTTTTTGCAAAATAACAGGATCAGTAACAACGGCTTGATCTGAAGGTGTGTATGTGATGGTCTTGAAGTCTTCACGATCAAGGTATTCGCCTAAATCTTTCATAACTTCTTTGGTAATCACGTCACCCTTTTGAGCAATTACTTCACCAGTTTCTGGATCAGCAAGTGTTTCAGCAAGTGTTTGATTTAACAGACGTGTCTTCAAATTAAGCTTCTTGTTAGTCTTGTAACGACCAACTGGAGCCATATCATAACGCTTTGGATCGAAGAAACGAGCTGTCAATAAACTACGTGAAGAATCAGCAGTCTTGGGTTCACCCGGACGAAGACGTTCGTAAACATCCTTCAAGGCTTCTTCAACACGTGAATCTTCATTGTTTTTATGAATATCTTTATCTAAGGTCAACGAAAGTGAATCATTGTTACCAAACATATCAATAATTTCATCATCAGAACCGAAACCTAAAGCACGAACTAGTTCAGTCAAAGGAACCTTACGAGTTCTATCGATACGAACGTACGTTACGTCTTTAGCATCAGTTTCATATTCCAACCATGCTCCACGGTTAGGAATAAAAGTTGCGCCAAAACTAGGGCGACCGTTCTTATCAGCTTCTTCACTAAAGTAAACCCCTGGTGAACGAACCAATTGAGAAACGATAACACGTTCAGCACCATTAATAATGAAAGTACCTTGGTTAGTCATTAATGGGAAATCACCAAAGAAAACATCTTGCGATTTGATTTCGCCAGTTTCGTGGTTTGTCAAACGAAGTGTCACATGCAATGGAGCTGAGTAATTAGCGTCATGTTCACGCGCCTCATCCACTGTATACTTTGGTTCTAATAATTGATAATCAACAAACTCTAATGATAGGTTTCCTTGGAAATCATCAATAGGCATGATATCATCAAACATTTCTCGCAGACCTTCGTCCAAGAACCATTGATAAGAATCAGATTGAATCTCGATCAAGTTAGGTAAATCTAGAACTTCTTTAATCCGTGAGTAACTACGACGAGTACGGTGCTTTCCGTACTTAACTAAATGTCCTGCCAAGCTGTTCACCTCTCTGTTTTTGATTGACAGAGTTCATCTTGCAAATGTTACGTTTTGATTACAAATGCACCAAAACGACCTTTTTAAGCACAAAAAAATCCAAAAACAGCCATTGCTGTTTTTGGGTTATTTATGAAGCACAGTATGGACAATAGATCACACTGCGCAAATGAACTCGAAAATATACAAATTCAATTGTACCTCAAACTAGCTAAATGTCAACTAGTTCGCCTATTGTTCGTCTGGTTCTTCCGCAATTCCAAATAAGATTAATCTCAATGATAATTTACCTTTATCGCGAGTCGAAATTGATTGACCACCAATTCGATAAAAACTGCTAAACATCGCATTTAAGCTATAGATTAAAATATCAGCAGCTTCATCTGGTAAGACTTCTTTACGTAATTTAACTTCTGGTAAATTGAAATAACCTGTTAATGGGTCAAGATAATACATCCGATAAAGCATCCCCAGCTTACGTTGCCCCGCTGGTGATAAGTGAGCATAGCTTTCATGGATAAAGATACCAACACCCTTTGGATGAATATCGAATAGATTCTTTGTAATCTCGTCAATTCGATTTAATGGTTGTAATCTAGGCTTCAGCACGCCCTGACCAATAACTTCACGTACATCTTTACCAACCCGATTAACGACTTCTAAGTAAACCGCTTCTTTATCATTAAAATGGTGATACATTGCTGGCTGAGTAATTCCGGCAACGTCAGCAATATTACGTGTCGACGTTTCGGCATAGCCCTTTTCTAAAAATACTTTACGGGCAGAATTAATAATTAGTTCGCGTGTTTTTTCACTTCTTGATTGCTCTTGAACCATCAAATTACTCCAATCTTTTGATTTACGTGTAAATTACAACACAACTACGGAAAATTAGCTACCAAAAGCAACCGATTTCTCTAAAAAAGAGTTTAGGAAAAAGACTCCCCTAAACTCCCAATTTTACTTCATTGCTAACCCCTTGTGTTGCTCACTTACATTTACCTTAATTTTACCAGAACGGGCCCCAACTGTCACTGTATCTCCGACATTTATTTCACCAGATAACATTGATTCACTAAGCAAATCTTCGACCTTCGATTGTAAAGCGCGACGAATTGGTCGTGCACCATATTCTGGATCAAATCCGGCAGTAGCAACGACATCAATTGCCGCTGGCGTTACCTTCAAATCAATTCCTTGTTCACTCATGCGTTTAATCACGTTTTTCGTCATTAATTTAACAATTTGATGTAATTCATCTTTTTGTAATGAATGAAAAATCACGGTTTCATCAATTCGATTAAGGAACTCTGGACGGAAATGTAATTTTAGTTGTTCTTGGATCGTGCTCGACATTGCCTGATAATTATCCTGCATATCTTTAGCACCAAAACCGACTTCTTTTTCATCACGTAACGCTGTGGCTCCAAGATTAGAAGTCATAATTAAAATCGTATTTCTAAAATCAACCTTACGACCCTTGGCATCAGTTAAATAACCATCATCTAACACTTGAAGTAACAGGTTAAATACATCCGAATGCGCTTTTTCTGCTTCATCTAGTAACACCACTGAATAAGGATGTTGACGAACTTTTTCAGTCAATTGACCACCTTCGTCATAGCCCACATAGCCTGGTGCTGCACCAATCAAACGGCTGGTACTATATTTTTCCATATATTCAGACATATCAACCCGAATCATACTATCTTCAGAGCCAAACACTGATTCAGCTAAGGCTTTAGCTAATTCAGTTTTACCAACCCCAGTTGGTCCAAGGAACATAAATGAACCGATTGGTCGATTAGGATCTTTCAAGCCACTACTAGAACGACGAATTGCCCGAGAAACAGCAGAAACGGCTTTAGCTTGACCAATTATTCGTTTATGCAAGATACCTTCAAGATTAACTAATCGTTCACTTTGACTCTTTTGTAATTGAGTTAATGGAATTCCTGTCCACTCAGAAACTACTTCAGCAACATCTTCACCGCTAACCTTTAAATCATACTTAGCTGTACTTGTCTGTGCTGGAGCTACTTGCTTATTTAATTTAGCTTTCAACTTCAATTCATCTTGTCTTAACTCAGCTGCTAAATCAAAGTTTTGATCTTCAATTGCTTGTTCTTTTTGAATACTTAATTTTTCAAGTTTTTCAATATTCTTCGTTTTTTTAGATGGATGGTCTTGCGAATCAATTCGGACCTTAGCCGAAGCTTCATCCATTAAATCAATTGCCTTATCTGGTAAAAAGCGATCACTAATATATCGTGACGATAACGTAACCGCTTGTTGAATTGCTTCATCCGTAATTTCAACATGATGATGATCTTCATAACGATCTTTTAATCCTGTTAAAATTTGAACCGCTTCATCTTCAGTTGGTTCTGCTACTTGAACCGTTGCAAAACGACGTTCCAATGCTGCATCGGTTTCAATATATTTTTGATATTCATCTAACGTCGTAGCCCCAATGGTTTGTAATTCGCCACGAGCCAGTGCCGGTTTCAAGATATTAGAAGCATCAATTGCCCCTTCAGCTCCACCAGCTCCAATTAGCGTATGCAATTCATCAATAAAGAGAATTACATTCCCATCACGGTAAATTTCATCAATAATTTTTTTCAAGCGATCTTCAAATTCACCACGGTACTTAGTCCCAGCAACTAACGATCCCATATCAAGCATCATTAACCGCTTATGCACTAAATCACCTGGAACATCCCCACTAATAATTCGTTGTGCGAGCCCTTCAGCAATCGCTGTTTTACCAACACCGGGTTCACCAATTAAAACTGGATTATTTTTTGTCCGGCGACTCAAAATTTGCACTACCCGACGAACTTCTTTGTCACGGCCAACAACTGGATCCATTTTATCTTCACGAGCGCTTTGAGTAAGATCACGTGCCAATGAATCTAAAGTTGGCGTTCCTTCATCCTGTGGTGCTTTTTGCTTACTCGTTTGTCGACGTTTAGGTGTATCTGAAACTCCAAGACGGCGCATCACAATACGACGTGCTTGACTTAAATCAACATCTAAATTTAATAAAATCCGTGATGAAAGAATACTTTCATCTAGAAGTAAAGCTAATAATAAATGCTCAGTACCAATTTTTAATGAACCAAGTCGTTTTGCTTCTTCCCCTGAAACCGATAAAATTTCTTTTGCTTTAGGTGAATATGGTAGGTAACTATCTTTATCCGCACCGATTAACGTTCCATAACCAGTAAATCGTTCAATTTCTTCACGAATATCATCTTTGCCAACTGAAAATTGTTGCAATACCTTACTAGCAATCCCGTTTTGCTCGATACTTAAGGCCAACAATAAATGTTCAGTGCCCACGGCTTGATGTTTAAAATGCTTCGCCTGCTCTTGAGCTAACGCGAGTACATTTTTAGCACTTGGTGTAAATAAGTTATCCATACAATTCCCCTCTTTCTTAACTTTCGTATCGCAATCTGTTTAATAATGAAATTAAAATATGTGCTCGCAGCGTATCGCCAATTTGTCGATTATCAAATGCTAATGTCTGCTTAGCAACTGTAACTACCATCAAATCTGCTTCACGACGTGTAATTACATCTTCGTCATATAATGTTTGGATAATTGAAATTGCATCTCGTTCATTAATTTCGTCACCTATCACTTGAATTAATGTGTTTAAAACGGCCACATCATCCATCAAATTAACTTTTTCAATTCGAATATAGCCACCGCCACCCCGTTTACTTTCAACAAGATAACCATTTTGAATGGTAAAACGAGTCTTGATGACGTAATTAATCTGTGAAGGTACGACATCAAATAGGTCAGCAACTTCAGAACGTCTGATTTCTACGTGCTCAGAATCAGACAAAATGTTTTTTAAATAATTCTCAATGACATCTGAGATATTTTGGCCTTCCATAACTAACCTCCTATATCTTTGACTAATGTTGACTAATATTATACAAACATAATCAGGAATTGCAAATGATTTAAACTTAATTACCGCTTTTATGTAAAAAAATAGTTGAACCTTAATTTTGGCCAACTATTTTCTCTTTAAATTCAATTATCTATTCATTTGAATCAGATGTATTTTCACTTTCACGTTTGTTTAAAATCATATCAACAAGGTAAGCAATTCCACCTAATACTGCTGTAAAGATTGTCAACATTGCAATTGCAAACCAGACACTATAATCAGCACCATTAATCAAATTTTCAAAACCATGAATTGCATATGTCATTGGTAGCACATTTCCAGCGGCTTGATAGAAACTTGATAACATGGCATTAGGGAATACCTGGCCCGTAATGATTACTTGAAGTAATGCTAGCAAGACTGCAAACAAGACTCCAACGCGACCGAATACGTGATAAAGCAGCATACAAACTAATGTAAAGAAGATTGATGTTAATAATGTGAATAAAATCAATCCAAACCAATTAGCTACGGTTACTCCTAGAATTCCAATTAGAATTGAAGCCACGATTGCTTGCACAACCGCTGTAATTCCAATGGCAAGTAAAGGTTCTTGTAATAAGCTGACTTTACGTTTCTTAGGAATAAACAAACCAAGTTGTGTCACTACTGCACTTAAGAATAATACTAGGGCTAAGACTAATGGTGCAAATGTATTCTTTAAGTCCTGAGTATCATTGCTAATGTTCTTCGTCACTACCGGTGTTGCAAAATGATTAGTATTCTTATTAGTATCGTTAACTGGTGTCAATTGAGCAACTCCATCTTGTAATGAAGTGTTCAACTTGTTAGTTCCGTTACCAGCAGTCACCAAACCATCTTGAACTTGATGAGAGCCATCAGCTAATTGTTTAGAACCACTAGCTGCTTGATCAGTGGCAGTAACAATTTGACTTGTTCCCGCCCGTAATTGTGGACTAGCAGTTGTTAATTGAGAACTACCCGCATTCAACTGCGTGATTCCTGATAACAATTGACCAACACCATCAATTAAGGTTGGTGCTGATTGCGCCAATGAACCATTGCCATCAGCAACTTGAGTTGCACCACTAATCAATTTACCCAAGGCCGTATCAATCACACCTTGAACATGTGTTAAGTTACTCTTCAATACCGTGGTACTTCCAGCAACTGTTTTCAACTGGTTGATTGAATCATCACTGAGTAAGCCGTCTGTTTCAGCAAATAAGCTATTAGCTTCAGTCATAATACCTTCAACTTGCGCAATCATTTGATTGGCATCATCTTCTGACAAGTTAGCTCCACTTAACTGATCGCTAAACTTATCTAAAGCGGTGGTTGATTGATCATTAACCATCTTCAAAATGCTAGCATTGGTTTTAGCATCTGACGCCAATGTTTTTGTTGCAGTAGCATTAGCTGTTGCTGCTGTTTCTAAGGCAGCTTTTTGTGTTGGATCGGTAACCTTAGCAATTTCTGCATCTAAAGCAGCTTGCGCTGTTGTTGAGGTAGCAGTATCAGTTGCTACTTTTTCTTGTGACTTTGATAACATCATTGCTAACGCTAAATTATTTTTTAGCGACGAAATATCACCCTTTGCAGTTTCTAAAGTTCCTAGTAACGGCGCTAAAGTTTTCATCGTTGCCAATGCCGATTGCATTCCAGCCATATCCGCCTTTAACTTAGCTGTATCAGTTTGTGCTTGTTTCATTGTTGCAGTCATGCTAGAAACATTACTAATAATGCCATCATTTGCCGCAATTCCAGCTTGAATTTGCGAAAAGGCACTATCAATTCCAACTGCATCAGGATCTGTACTACCTGGAACCCCAGATTGAAGCTGTACAATTCCAGTCTTTAGTTGTGATGAGCCATCAGCTAATTGTGCCGTTCCACTTACAAGTGGTTGCGCCTTAGCAGCTAACTCTTGAATTCCAGCTAACATTTTCGTGTTAGCTGAGGCTAAGGTGTCCACACCAGTTGTATAGGTATTTACACCTTCATCCAGTGTTGTTGCCCCTGACTTAAATTCAATCATTTTGGTTGAAAGTAAATCAAGATTACGGACAATTTGACTATTACCATCTTGTAACTTAACCATTCCATCGTCTAATTGTTGTGTTCCATCAGCAGCTTGTTTAGTTCCATCTGATAACTTCTTCACACCGTTCAACAAGGTTTTACTATATGCTTCTTGTAAATCAGTCTTAACTTGGTTAGTGACTGTTTCCGCAACTGTCGTTGAAACCATTGATGACACATAGTTATTTTTCTTAGATTTATAAACATCAACTAAACTAACTTTCGGATTTTTTTCCATTGCCGTTCCAGCATTAGCTGAAAAATCTTTTGGTAATTTAATTTCTAGATAAACATCCCCAGATTTAAGTTTCTTCTGTGCGGTTGCTTCATCCATAAATTCCCATTTAACTTGTTTGTCCTTCTTTAAGGTACTAACTACCTGTTCACCCATGTTAATAACTTGTCCATTACTTTCAATCGACTTATCTTGATTAACAATGGCAACCGGCACGTTTTTCGTAGCATTTGTTTGTTCATATTGAATAAAATTAAAAATTGCAATCAGCAAAGCTGCTGGAATTAAACAAGCAAGTACTACATACGCGATCCGTTTACCTCGGGTATTCCCGAAATTACTAAACATTTAACGTCCTCCATTCTACCTTAAACATATTTGTTTTTTTGATTAATGACATGAATCGTTTATTACTTTACCTGTTACCCGTATTAAATGTCAACCCTTTACATTAAAACTAATTAGTGGCTATTAATAATAGTTGCCACTATCAACAATCGTTTAAGCACAATACCACAGGACTTAGTAAATTTTAGATAATCATTATAAAATCATGATATTTAGACTGAATTTTTTATTAATTATCCATTTAGCTACCATTCTTCAAACTTATTTCATATCAAAAAAAGAGTAAATACCGTAAAAATAAATCATAGTATCTACTCTGTTTAATTGTGGATAATTTAAATAAACGTCAAAAACCTATCATTCCAAATATCTTCATAAAAATGCCTAGTCTCAGTACCATCCATGTAGTCATTATCTAATGTAAATGTTGTATCTCGCTGCATTTCTAGAGAATATCCAATTCCGTGAGCCATTTTAATTGTCGTATCAACACAATATTCAACTTGTGCACCACAAATTTGAATAGTCTGAATGTTTAAATCATTAAGTAGTTCTTGTAAATTAGTTTTATAAAATGAATTTGCATGTGTCTTTTGTATAAAATAAGCATTTGCAGGAACTTGAAGTTCATCAATCACTTTCCATGCCTGCTTTCCTTGAACTAATTGATCATCATTATGTTGAATCATAATAACAGGTTTACCATTTTTGGAATATAAATTTATTTGGTTATTTATCTTAGCCACCATTGAAATAAGATATCTTGCATCTCCGCCAGCTACAACCCCATTTTGTAAATCTATTACTAATAACGCATCAGCCATCATATCGTCTCCCAATATATCTATTATTTGCTGCATATAATATCTTAATATTTATTTCATTGCAAAAATAAACGTCAACTTTATACTATATCTTTTGAATCTACCTTATTGTTAGCGTTACAATATGAGTAATTAGTTGAAGGGAGATCAAACATGTCAAATTTATATGATTTAAGTGGTAAAGTCGCAATCGTTACTGGTGCTTCTTCAGGATTAGGTGCCGATGCTGCTCGTGCTTACGCAGAAGCTGGTGCCGATGTTGCTTTATTTGCTCGTCGTGCTGATAAACTAGCTAATGTAGCTAAAGAAATCGAAGCAATGGGTCGTAAAGCATTAGCAATCGCTGTCGATGTTGCAAATGAAGAACAAGTTAAAAGCGGTATTCAACAAGTCGTTGAAACTTTTGGTAAGGTCGATATTTTACTTAACAACGCCGGTATTGCCGTCCCTGGTGGGGTTGAAGATCTAACTGAAGCACAATGGGACCAAGGAATGGACGTTAACGTCAAAGGTCCTTTCCTGATGAGTAAATACGTAGTTCCCTTGATGCGTAAAGCTAAATACGGCAAGATCGTTAACGTTGCTTCAGTTAATGCCATCATTGCCGATAAAGTACCTGTTTTATGGCGTCACAACTATAATGCATCCAAAGATGGTGTGCGTGGTTTAACCCTTGGCATGGCCGCTTCATACGCACAAGATAACATTACCGTTAACTCAATTGGCCCTGGTCTCTTTGAAAGTGAAATGACTGAAAATACTTTATTTAAAAATGAAGGCTTTTTACAGGCATACAACGCTTCAACCCCAGCCTCTCGTCCCGGGAAACGCGGCGAATTAAATGGCACAATTTTGTTCTTCTCTTCTGATGCCTCTAGCTATGTAACTGGCCAATACGTTGCCGTCGATGGTGGTGCATCAATCGTTTAAATTATAATTTTATCCATATAAAAAGAAGTTAAACTTTTGAGTTTAACTTCTTTTTTTATGCACCCAGCAGGAGTCGAACCTGCAACCTTCTGATTCGTAGTCAGACACTCTAT